>NZ_JAEPPI010000002.1:0-600000 GCF_017641085.1 Gracilimonas sp.
TTACCATGATCTACGTGTCCAATTGTTCCCACGTTCACATGGGGCTTATTCCGTTCAAAGGTCTCTTTTGCCATGATTAAGCTGTTTTGTTAAGTATTGTTTAAAAATTCATCAAAAAAAATTTCGACCTGAGCCGATAGTCGGATTTGAACCGACGACCCCTTCCTTACCATGGAAGTGCTCTACCCCTGAGCTATATCGGCGTCGTTGAGCGAGCGACCGGAATCGAACCGGCAACATTCACCTTGGAAGGGTGACGCTCTACCAATTGAGCTACGCTCGCTTACGCGTGGGGAGAGTAGGATTCGAACCTACGAAGTCTCACGACAACAGATTTACAGTCTGCCCCAGTTGGCCGCTTTGGTATCTCCCCAGATAAAATCAATAAATTAAAGATCGCTGAGCCAGTGACCGGATTCGAACCGATGACCGACGGTTTACAAAACCGTTGCTCTACCAACTGAGCTACACTGGCTTTTCGCGAAAGACTTCAAAATTAAGTATGATAGCTTTGATTGTCAATAATGTTTTGTGAAAAAATTTCACTCTTTTTCATCTTTTACGACTTGCTTCCTTCTGCGATAGAAAAAGTAGGCTTTAAGCCCTACAAACAGCGCTATCAACGCTAAAATGACCTTTCCATAGTTGGATAGATACTCCCCGATAATTTGCCAGTTATCCCGAATGACCCAGCCCATCGCCAATAGCAGGGTATTCCATAAAACCGAACTCACCAATGAACTCAGAATTGTGGGTGTAATTTTGAGATGAGACATCCCGGCTGTGAGCGAGATCACTGATCGGGTTCCGGCCAAAAAACGATTCGCAACAACCACTCCCTGCCCCCATCGGCTCATCCATTTTTTACCCCTGGCAAAATACTTGTAATCGATAAAGCGGAGTAAAAAATGACTATCTCTGTTTTCTTCTATTTGAGCACCCCACCGATGGCCCAACCAATACATCGTCATAAATCCTGCCACGGAAGCAACAACGGTGAGACTCCATACGGGAAACAATCCAATCAAACCTTCCGCAGCTAAATATCCGCCGAAAGCCACAATCACATCTCCGGGCATGGGCGGGATAAGGTTCTCGATATAGGCTATTCCAAAAAAGATGAGATACACACCAATAGGCGGCACTACACTTATCCAATCGACAATACTTTGTACAATCTGATCAGCCATCACCCGGAAACCTGAATAAGAACTACAGCCTGTGCGATTATACCTTCCTCACGACCGGCAAATCCCATTTTCTCGGAAGTTGTTGCCTTAACGGATATATCGTCGATGGAACAACCAAGGTCTTCAGCTATGGTTTTACGAATGTCATCTATATATGGACGGAGTTTTGGCTGCTCAGCTATTATCGTGGCATCCAGATTTCCTAACTGATAGCCCTTCTTCTTTATCAGCTCATAACTTTTTCGGAGCAACACCCGGCTGTCGGCATTTTTGAATTCAGGATCTGTATCTGGAAAGTGTGCACCTATATCCCCGAGAGCAAGTGACCCAAGCAGCGCATCGGTTATAGCGTGAAGCAATACATCTGCATCGGAGTGACCAAGAAGTCCTTTATCATGAGGTATTTCAACCCCACCGAGCATGAGCTTACGCCCTTCGCTAAACCGATGCACATCGTATCCATATCCAATTCGCATACCTTTCACTTTTCCTCTCCAAGAATTAATTCTGCAACCTTAAGGTCAACAGGGTAGGTAATCTTCAAATTTTCGCGGTCTCCTTCAACCATTTGAATGGCTCCGCCAATTCTTTCTACTAAGGACGCGTCATCGGTACCGATGAAGTTCTCATCTAAAGCTGACTCATATGCCTTGACGAGCAATTCTTTTTGAAAAACCTGGGGGGTTTGAGCCTGCCACAAAACCGACCGATCAGGGGTAGATTCGATCAACTTAACTGCATCCACTTTTTTGATGGTATCTTTGGCGGGCACCCCAAGAACAGCTCCACCTATATTTGAAGCAACCTCGCAACACTCTTCAATAAGTTGCTTGCGAACAAAGGGACGAACTGCGTCATGCACGGCAACCAGCTCACATTCAGCAAACACAAGTTTAAGTGCATTATATATTGAGAACTGACGCTCAGTACCGCCTTCAACTACATCCAATTGTATGTCTGTCGAAAGCTGCTCAAACATGGACTTTATAGCCGGGATATAGCTTTTTGATGTAGCGATAATGATTTGGGCTACATCCGGAACTTCCAGAAACCTGGAAATGGTATGTTCAAGAATGGCTTTATCCCCCACCTTTATAAAAGGCTTGGGGATATCGGAACCCATTCTCTCCCCCGACCCTGCCGCCGGTATTATGACCGACAGTTTAGACATGTTTAAAGAATCAGCATTGCATCACCGAATGCAAACATACGGTAATCGTTTTTCTTGGCTTCTTCGTAAGCCTCCATCAGGAAGTCGTAACCGGCAAAAGCGGCTGCCAGCATCAAGCGTGTTGATTCCGGCTGATGGAAGTTAATGACCAACCCTTCTGTAATTTTAAAATCGTAAGGAGGGTATATGAACTTATCGGTCCAACCTGTACCCGGTTTTGACATTCCACTCGCCATCACGCTTGTTTCGATGGTACGGCAAGAACTTGAACCAATGGCAATCACCCGGTTCTTTTTCTTTTTCAGTGTTTCGTTGATTTTATCAGACGTGTCTTTAGAAATGAAGTAATTGTCTGAGTCCATTCGATGCTTGGTCAAATCTTCAACTTCAACGTTGCGAAAAATTCCCCAACCAATATGAAGGGTGGTCGGCAAGAACTCGACTCCTTTCTTCTTAATCTTCTCAACCAGCTCTTCCGTAAAATGCATTCCGGCCGCCGGGGCAGCTACAGCTCCACGCTCGGTCGCAAAAATAGTTTGGTATCGCTCTTTGTCTTCTTCTACCGGCTCACGTTCGATGAATGGAGGTAAAGGCATTTTACCGAGTTCATCCAGCCTGTTGTACAGCTCCTGATTAGGTCCTTCATAAAGAAAACGAATAGTACGCCCGCGTGAAGTTGTGTTATCCACTACTTCAGCCATCAGCTCTTCGTCTTCCTCACCAAAATACAGTTTATTCCCGATTCGGATTTTACGCGCCGGCTCAACCAGCACATCCCAAAGCATGTTTTCCGGCATCAATTCTCTCAGCAGAAAAACCTCGATATCCGCTTCTGTTTTTTCCTTCTTACCGTTCAGACGGGCCGGGAATACTTTGGTGTTGTTGTAGATCATGACATCATCTTTATTGATGTACTCATGAATTTTATCAAAAGTGGTGTGCTCGATGGTTTTTTCAGCACGATTAAGAACCATCAACTTGGCTGAATCTCTTTTTTTCAGCGGTTCTTCAGGAATGTTTAAATCGTCAATCTCGAATTTAAAATCGGTAAGCTTCATTTAGCTATTTATCAGGTTATTCAGTACTGTTAGAAAAGTTGAATAAGATAGAGTTTTTTTTATGGGATTTCAAAGCTTGTACCCATTGTCTGTTGTTTATTATTAAAGGCCAATTCGTTATACTTAAGTATCTGCTCTTGCGTTCAACTGTAAACTTTGACGAGCATCATGAAAAAATTATTTACACTCACTTTTGCGTTCGCTATTATTTTTAGTGTTCAATTATCTGCCCAGCTGAGAGAGGATCTTCCCAGATACAACGACTTTTCAGGGCCCATTATTAACTCCCAGACATCTACTGTCCAAACCTGGTTGAATGATTTCTTCCAGAACAACGTGACGATGAGCCACTCTTACTCAATGAGTTTTGGCGCTGTTGGCGGTTCCTATCAGAACGTTAACGCTTACACCAACACGCTCAACTTTATGTTTACCCCGGACCTTACCGGCCGCGTGGATGTTTCTTTCCTTCACTCTCCATTCGGAGGTTCTGATTTTGTTAACACTAATAATAATTTAGGCGGACAGGTTTTAATCCGGAATGCCGAATTGAACTACAAAATCAGCGACAATGCGCGCATTCAGTTGCAATATCAACAACTACCGGCAGGCTATGGGTACCACAACCCCTATGGATTCGGAGCCTATGGGTATAACCGGTTCAACCCCTGGTATTAGAAAGGATTTTTAAAACGTAGTTGATGGCAGAAACAAAAGGTAACAGCTCTTCCGGTACGAACGAACTTTTTTTAAACGCCGCTATTGGATTTCTAAGTGTTCTGCTGCTGGTTTTGGTAGCAGCACTATTTACCCGCATCATTTATCCCCGCATTTTTAATGAACGGGCAGAGCTTCAATCAGAACTTATAAGCGAAATCATTCAAATTGAGGTTTTGAATGGGTGCGGGATTTCAGGAATCGCCAACTCCTATACCGGATTGCTCCGGAAAAACGGGTTCGATGTGGTTGAAACCGGAAATTTTGAAACGTTTGACCTCCAGGAAACCCTTATAATATCACGAAGCGGAGTGATGGATAATGCATATCGTGTGGCTAACGCATTAGGCGTTCCTGAACGGAACGTAATTCGGGAATCGTCTCCTGATTTTTATCTCGACGTGAGCGTAATTATTGGCCACGACTTTGAAAAACTAAACACTGATTAACTTTATGACCGACATTAAACAACCAGCAAAAAAACAATTTGAAAATGCCTTCTCGGATGACACCCCTGATTCTCAGGAAATGGTGGAAGTAATTACGGAGGCTCTGCTTAGCCGAAAAGGCAAAGAAATAACCGTGCTGGATGTTTCCGAACTGACCACCCTTACTGACTATTTCGTTGTTTGCCATGGTAACTCCGACGTTCAAATTAAAGCTCTCGCCGACGTTGTGGAAGAAGATGTACGCGAAAAAATGGGCGAGAAAGCCTGGAAGAAAGAGGGTTTGCAGAGACGCTCCTGGGTAATCCTGGATTTTGTAAACATTGTTGTACACGTAATGAGTAAAGAAAAGCGGGACTTCTACGGACTTGAGCGCATGTGGAATGATGCCAAGGTTACCTACATTGAAGATGCTTCTGAAGAATGAAAGTTTATAATCTCCTCATTTATTTGATCGCTGTGATTATTCTGGGAGTTGGATGTGCTTCAAATCAACCATCCCCGGAGGAACGTTACCCGGATTTAGTTGATGAAAATCCACCGCACCGTATTCCATATGTAGAGAAAGAGATCGCTATCGACAGTATCGCCTTTATCAGAGTGCAGAAAGAAAAAGCATTAGTAGTAAAAGGAACTTTCCCGAATCCCTGCACCCAAATACTTCGTGTGGATGAGCGCATCGTCCCCGAAATGCTGACACTGAATATTATCGGCTGGCAAAAATATCAGCAGATGTGTGCCCAAACTATCACTCCATTCACCTATATCCATAAAGGCATCAGTTCGGAGCAGTGGGAACAAAAAAAGCTGATTGTGATTAATGAAAAGGAATTTGAACTGCCGCTTGGCTCTTCAACAGAATAACCTGACATGCCTAAGATCCTGATCACAGAACCTATACCTGATGATGTAATTGATTATTTGAAGAACTTCGCATCGGTCACTGTTGGGGATAAAGGCACCTACCAATCTGAGGAAGCGCTCATTCGGGATATCCCGGAATACGACGGACTTCTATGCATGCTCTCCACCCCGGTTTCTGAGACGGTACTAAAAGCCGGGCAAAACCTGAAGGTAGTAGCCAACTTCGCCGTTGGGTATGATAACATTGATGTAGAAGCCGCTCATGACCTTGGCATTAAAGTAGCCAACACCCCGGATGTGCTTACCGAAGCTTGTGGAGATTACGCAATGGGCCTGCTGCTCGCACTTTCCAGAAAATTCAAAGAAGCCGAACAATATCTGCGTGACGGAAATTTTGCCGGCTGGGAACCCCTTGGCTTTTTAGGAATGGAACTGAGAGACCGAACCCTTGGCATCATAGGGATGGGGAGAATTGGGCAGGCCTTTGCAGACCGGGCCCGTGCATTTGGCATGAAGATTATCTACCACAACCGCACAAGAGTGGATGAAGAAACAGAACAGGAACTTGAAGCCGAATTTATTGCCGATCATAAAGAGCTTGCCCAACGCGCTGATGTACTGAGTCTGAACTGCCCTCTCACTGAAGAAACCCATCACCTGGTGGATAAAGAGCTTTTAGATTCGATGCCTGAGCACGCATTATTGATCAATATTTCGAGAGGAGCGGTTATTGATGAGGCCGCCTTAGCCCAGGCATTGCACCAAAACCAAATTGCCGGAGCCGCACTCGATGTTTTTGAAGAAGAGCCCAAAGTACATCCCGATCTATTAACGGCCCCAAATACCCTGCTGCTTCCGCATATCGCCAGTGCTACCCATCGCACCAGAAAAGACATCGGCATGCTTGCCGCCGAAGCGATCACATCAGTCCTTGAAGGTAAAGCAGACAGCGAAATACCAAACTTGATTAGCCGTTAATTTACGCTCATATTCGTTCTCACCTTTATGAGTAGCGCTATATTGAAATCACCCATAGAAAATAAAACCTGGGCTCTTGCCTTTTTGCTGACTCTGATCGCCCTTGCTTACGGGATATTTGAAATATGGACCGAACAAGGGCAGCTTTCTGAGATTGAACAGGTTCAATTAGCCAATCAATCGGTTTATAAAGCACTGCAAAACTACAGCGATTTTGAGCAGGACTTCATTAATGAAAGTGAAAAGTATGCGGCTACCGCAAAACAATTTCAAGAAAACAATGTCCCGACAGATGCTCTGGCCGAAGAAGCAGTAGCAGGTTTCGACTTCTGGGGGTTGTCACTTTTTAGAGATCAGGACCAGTTGCTTTGGACCGGCTTTGCCGCAAAGACTCTCCCCACCATTTCGGATAGCAGCGAAGCCGTTTTAAGCATTGAACAGAATAACAACGTCACTTTTCTGCAATACCGAACCTCCTTCACCGTCAATGAGGCGGATTCTTCCGTACCGTTTATCCTCATTACCCGGAAGAAAATTAAGCAGGAAAATATTCTCCCCATTGGCACCAATGCCGAGATAAGTCCTTCAACTCTTTTTCAGACAGAATCGGAGTACCCGGTTCACTTTAGTTTTTTTGAAAACCCACCGGCTAACATTCAGTTCCAAACAAAAATATCTACCGCGAATATAGATTCAGCCGGAGTCGTTTACACCCTTTCGGAAGACTATGCCACCTATCGGTCAAACCAACAGAACCGTTACTTTTTATACCGGGCTATTTTCTACGCTGTTTTCATATGTCTAATTACCCTGTTTTTGATTTCTATTTCCCGGGAATTGAGCACCTGGAAATCCTTGCTGTTGAAATTGTTTGCCATCACTTTGGCATGGGCTTTCTTTTCGAATATTGATTACGGGGTGGGATGGATTGAAATATTCTATGCTTTGGGTCAACAAGATTTTTTGACGCTCAAACCCCTGGTAAAATATGGAGTACATGCGTTATTTGTTCTGCTGCTCACCATCGTCTGCTTCCGCCCGTTAATTTCTTCAGAGATTGAGCTGCAAAAACAACCTAAAATCACCCTGACGTTAACCCTGGTTTTCTTTGGGTTTTTATGCGCCTTCCTGCTTCACTTTTATATCATTGAAACTTACTCTCTTTTTACCCAGACTTCTATCCCGGTGTTAGATCTTGAAGTATTCCCCAACTGGGACACCCTCGTTTTTTATGTGATGTCCGGGGTTTTCGCCATTTCGTGCATCACGCTGTTAACCTTGCTGGGCTGGTTTATCATTAAGCTCACCGTCACCCCTCCCATTATTCCCTTTTTATTCATCCTTTCAGGATATATCCTTGGGATGTTTATCATCTTTGAGCTGAGTGCCAATGCCCATATTGCGGGATGGATTTCCCTTACCACCGGCATTTTCTTTGGAACCATCCTTAGCTTCGTTTTCCTGGCCAATCGAGATCCTGATTTATTTACCTATGCCTCCCGTTTACGATTACTGCTTTTATTCAGCTTTATCTCTGTAGGCTTATCGTATATAGCTGTGTACAAAGGCTATTCTGAACGATTGAATGGGCAGATGCAGCGGGCAGCCGAGTTATTCGTTGATGAAGAAGCCACCCAGGCCGAACGTATTGCCAGAAGTTTACTTACCGGGCTTGAGCGCTCAGTCTCTAATCTTACCGAAGAAGATTTAAATCAGCGCCCCGCTTTTGTTGAGAATTATTTCACCCAGCAAACCCAACAACTTATTACCGAAGAATGGGAGCGTTTCTCCATCTCAACCCAGCTTGTAAATAATAATGGGGATATCATTGGGGAGTACTCTTCTGATTTAGATTCCCCGGCATGGACCCGCGCTTTCAATATAATGTCGCTGGTGATTCCATTTGAGGAGGAACAAATCCGGCTGGAAAACCTTCGGCCTATTGTCCGGGAACGGCCTTTAAATGAAGCCAACTCAAATTATTCCTCTTTCCGCCGGGCTTGGATTCCCCTTTATGAAAATGGTTCGTCTCCGCAGCGTATTGGATGGATTCTTTGCTCCGTGTACCGCGAGCGCCCTCAGTTTGAGAAACCACTGCGTGCTGTAATTGCTTCAGAGGGCAGTGAAAACTGGAACGCGTCAATCAGTATCACGGAATATGTGAACGGTCTTGCTTCCCGCAGAAACATTGTGGGTATACCCCTGGAAATGCCCGGTTACCTGCGACTTCCCGGAGAGCTTATTGAAGATATTGTGGTTGAAGATGATTCCACCATGTTCAGAACAGCGGGTCTTGGAGATCAGCAAATCAGGGAGTTTTTCATTGCCACCTCAAGTGAGAAAATAATACGGGCTGCTACAAATCACCCCGGCCTTGATAATCACCTGTTTTCGCTGCTCCGGTTTTTCTTTTGTGTGTTGATTACCGGTCTCCTCGTGCTTGGCTCCCTGTTCTGGAAAAAAGATCTCAACATTCTGGGGCATAACCGTCGATTTAGAGACCGGCTTATCGACCGTTTTGTATTTGCCTCCCTGCTTTGCCTGATGGCCTTGATCGCAACCACATATTATGCCATCAAAAGCCAAAACCAAAAAAGCGTACAAGACCAACTGTTGGATAAACTGGGCAATCTGACTGACGCCATCTCATTGCAGGAGAAACAATCCCCAAACGCATCCCCAATTCCCTTAAGTGAACTTACTTCAACACTGGATGCTGATGCTGCTCTTTATAAAGACAAAACCATCAACACCTCTACCACCAGCCAGATTTATAATCAGCACCTGCTTCCGAGAATTTTGCCCTGGGATGTGTACGATTCCATTTATAACCGGGGAAACAGCCAGGTTACCCGAAAAGCCATCCTTGGTAATCAGGAACTGTTGATTGGATATCAGCCCTGGCTTAACACAGAAGGGTCGATTGCCGGTATTGTTGCCATTCCTACCTTTCTGGAAGCCCCGAAATTCAATGAACAGCTACTTTCAACAACTAGCTATTTGCTCGGATTTTATGTCATCATATTCGGGCTGTTCATTATTGCCGCTTCATTGATTTCAACCCAATTAACCTCACCACTCGAAGCACTTAGGGAAGGGCTTAAAAAAATATCAGGGGGCGATCTGGAAACTACTCTCCCGGTAAAAAGTAAAGATGAAATCGGCTCGCTGACCAATGCTTATAACGTTATGGTGTACCGGCTGAAAGACTTACAGAAAGACCTGGCCCGCGCCGAAAGGGAAGCTGCCTGGAAAGAAATGGCCCAGCAGGTTGCCCACGAAATCAAGAATCCGCTTACGCCCATGAAACTAAACCTCCAACACCTGGAGCGACAGCTGAATGTTTCGGAAGATGAGTTCAAACTCATGAAGCCAAAAATTGAGAAGATCGCGGCAAATATGATTGAACAGATTGAATCACTCAGCCAAATTGCATCCGATTTCTCCAAGTTTGCCCGCCCTACCGATCAGGAGTTTAAACCGGTTGAAATGAATGAACTGATTGCATCGGTGGCAGAGCTGTATGAGCCGGAAGAGAACCTCACCATAAAAACTGAACTTCACCAAGGAAAACTCCGGGTTCTTGGCGTTAAAGACGAACTGCGGAGGACACTTATCAACCTCGTTAAGAATGCGCATGAGGCCATGCCCGAAGGCGGCAAAGTCACCTTGACAACTGCTCTGAGCAGGGCAAAAGACAAGGCGGTCATATCTGTGAAAGACAATGGCGAAGGTATTCCGAAAGAAACTCAGGGTCAGATTTTTGTGCCAAACTTTTCCACTAAATCGAGCGGAACCGGACTGGGGCTGGCCATCACTAAAAAAGTCATTGAAGCACACGATGGCGAGATTTCTTTTGCCTCCGAAAAAGGAAAGGGAACTACCTTCATCATTCATCTTCCCTTAGACAAAACCGAATAGACCCAATAGCCAATCTTTATCGCTATTGGAGAAAATTTGTCCGTACCTTTGCGCTCCTCCTATGAAAAATCCGCGCAAAGATATAAAGAAAGAAGGGCTGAAGTTAGTAGCTATTGGTAGCCCCATCATTGCCACTCAGCTTTTACGAATGGGGCTCAATTTTACCGATACGGTAATGGCCGGAAACCTGTCTGCCCTCGATCTTGCGGCCGTCGCCATCGGTAATGCCATTTATATGCCCATTGGAATTTTTTGTATGGCCACGTTGATCGCCATCAATCCGGTGGTTTCTCAATTTCTGGGTGCCCGAAAGTTTGAAGAGATTGGCAAAAGCGCCCGGCAGATGTTCTGGCTCATCATCTTACTAACCATTCCCGCTTTTTTCCTGATCCGAAACCTGGACCTGGTGATGCACCTGGTGGGCGTAACCGCGGAAATCATCCCCCTCGCCGATGGATACCTCAAAGCCATCTCCTGGGGCGTATTACCGCTGCTTGCCTACGCCGGTGTACGATACTTCAGTGAAGGGTTATCGGTTACCAAGCCGGCTATGTACATTGCCGCGGCAAGCCTGGTTTTAAACGTCGGCGCCAACTACGTGCTGATGTACGGCAAATTAGGATTCCCGGCTTTGGGAGCGGTTGGCACCGGCTATGCAACCTCCATCATTAATCTGTTCGGGGCCATTGTATTCATCGCCTTTACCGCATCTTTTAAGCCATTCAAACGATTTAATATTTTCGATCGGACAACCGGTCCGGAGTGGAAGTACATTGGTGAACTCATTAAAGTAGGTGTACCAAACGGGGTGAGTTCATCTATGGAAATCCTTCTTTTTGCTACCGTCAGCTTGCTGATGGGAACACTGAGCGTTAAAGCTGCCGCTGCTCACCAAATTGCGATTAATGTGGCAGCTACCATGTTTATGATTCCTTTCGGGCTTTCCATGGCTATTTCCCAACGGGTCGGCTTTTCCCTGGGACAAGGTTCTATGGCCAATGCCCGCTTTCGGGGTTTTGTGGGAATTGTCATTTGTGCCGGCGTGATGACGCTCACCGCCTTGCTGTTATTCCTGGCACCGGAATTCATCATCAGCATTTACACCGATGATATGGAAGTAGCTTCTGTTGCCATTTCCTTACTGTTTATGGCCGCTATTTTCCAGATTTCAGACGGACTGCAAGTCGGTGCTTTTGGCGCACTTCGTGGATTAAAGGACACTCGCATTCCCATGATCGTGAACTTCATTTCGTACTGGCTTGTGGGGTTTCCGACCGGATACCTGTTAGGGATTTATCTCGGATATGGCCCGGAAGGATTATGGATTGGGCTGATCGGTGGACTGACTGTAGCAGCTGTATTACATAACTACCGGTTTAATAGGCTCACGAAAGCCAGAACTTAACTGAATGAAGACCCGGCCCAAAAGGTTTGGATAACATCCCCAAATTGTTATCCTACCATATGCCCGTATTCATTCATGACATAGCCACTTCAGTTCCGCCTTTTTCGAGCGATCAGCAGCATATCCGCGAGGTAATGAAAAAGCATGTGGGCACAGATCGAAAAACCGAAGCTATTATTCACCGCATTTATACGCAGTCGGGCATTGAGAAACGGCATTCTGTGGTACAGGATTTTGAACCCAACGAACACGGGAGACTATTTTTTAACGGTCAGGTTAAATCTGAGCCCGGTACGGCCGCCCGGAACAAGGTGTATGAAGATGAATCAAGAAAGCTTTTTGTGGATGTCGGGCGGAAACTGCTTGCTGACAATCCTCATATCTCTTCCGAAGAAATCACCCATGTAGTCACTGTATCCTGTACCGGTTTTTTTGCTCCCGGGCCCGATTATGAACTGGTGAAAGCTCTCCGGTTGAAACCTTCTACCGAACGTTTTCATGTGGGGTTTATGGGATGCTATGCCGCCTTCCCGGCTATGAAAATGGCCCAATCATTTTGCAAAGCCGATCCGAATGCCGTGGTGATGGTGGTTGCAGCTGAGCTATGCACGCTTCACTTTCAATTCAGAAATGACATCGACAATTTGCTATCCGGGTCTGTGTTTGCAGATGGGGCAGCAGGAATGATCATCTCTTCAAAACCACCCAAAAAGCAAGGTTTTGAAATCCGGAAGTTTGCTTCTTCCCTGGCTCCAAAAGGGGAAAAAGATATGGCCTGGACCATTGGTGATTCCGGCTTTAATATGATCCTTTCCACTTATGTGCCGGACATCATCAAAGAGAACCTGGAATCTGTTGTTCAGCCACTTTATGAGGCTTATCAGCTTTCCAGAGCGGATATCGATTACTGGGCTTTGCATCCGGGTGGGCGTGCAATCCTTGACAAAATTGAGGACAGCCTGAATCTGAAACCCCATCAAATATCAGCATCCCGGGCTGTGCTTTCCGAGTTTGGGAATATGAGCAGCGCCACGGTTCTGTTTGTACTCAAGAAGCTGCTGGATTCTGATTTAACAGCCGGACAGTACGTTCTTCCCATGGCTTTTGGTCCGGGTTTGACCATCGAAAGCGGCCTCTTTGAAGTTCACCATCCGGACGAGGATTGATCCATGCCTGTTTTTCTGTCAAAGCGCCGGCCGGATTTAATTGAATATATGGATCGGGATGATTGTGATCCTCACCTGCTGGAAAATACCTATCGGCAGTTTGCGACTATTAACTTGCTGCTGTCACAATGGAAACGGATTTATAAAAACGAACTTCGGCCACTGATGGAGAAAGGTAAAACTTATTCTCTCCTCGACATCGGCTTTGGAGGCGGAGATGTAGCTCTCAAACTTTCTGAATGGGCAAAAAGGGATGGGCTCGATTTGCAAATCACAGCTATAGAAACTGATCAACGAGCCTTTGAATTTGCCCGGCAGCAGAAGGCTCCTGATCAGGTTACATTCAGGCATTGTTCTTCCACGGATCTGAAATCCCAATCCCGTGCGTACGATTTCGTGATTTCCAATCATGTGCTTCATCACCTGTCAAAAAATCAAACGCTACAGATATTAGACGAAGCGAAGTCGCTTGCCCTTCAAAAAGTCATTTTCAATGATATTGAACGGAGTGATATTGGCTTTGGCCTCTTTGCCACTTTTGCCCGGCTGATTTTTCGTAATTCCTTCATTGTTCCCGATGGATTGATTTCCATAAAACGAAGTTACACCAAGGCGGAATTGGCTGAAGTCGCCCCTGCCGGATGGCAGGTTCAACGCTTATTTCCCTTTCGTTTATTATTGAAGTATGACAAAAACTAAGCCCGACATACCGGTGATAATTGTAGGTGGAGGGCCCGTTGGATTATTTTTGGCCATCTGCCTTATTAAAGAAGGAATTGCATGCCGTGTACTTGAAAAGCGAAAAGAACCCGTACCAGATTCACGCTCATTGGGCATTCACCCTGTATCGCTGGAGCTGTTTGATGAAGTGGGGATCACGGAGCCATTCTTAAGTGCCGGTTTGAAAATCAGGAAAGGAATTGCGCTTACCAAAGACCAGAAGCTGGGTGAAATCTCCTTCGAAAATTGCCCGACACCTCATAATTATATTCTCGCTAGTCCGCAATTCACCACAGAAAAAATTCTGCGTAATGAACTGAGCAAACTTGATGAAGATGCTTTGATAACCGGAGCAACCGTAAAACACTTCGATGAGTATGGGCAGTTTGTGGAAATCACCTATTCCATTGATCAGCAAGCGAATCAGCGAATAACGACTGACTACATCATCGGTTGTGATGGGAAAAACAGTGCTATCCGCCAAAAAGCCTCAATCCACTATTCCGGGAAAAGATATAACGACACCTACATTATGGGCGATTTTGAAGATACCACCGATTTCGGTCCCGATGCGGCTGTATTTTTGCTAAAAGAAGGCCTGATTGAATGTTTCCCGCTACCGAATGGCATGAGACGCTGGGTGGTAAAGACCGATGATTATATACCGGAACCAAGTCAGCTAAAACTCGCTACTTTGGTGCAGGACAGGCTGGGTTATGACTTATTTGGCATAAAAAGCACAATGCTCAGCAGTTTTGGAGTGCAGCATTTTATGGCTGAAACCTTTGCAAAAGGCAGGGTATTATTGGCCGGTGATGCCGCTCATGTTGTAAGCCCCATCGGAGGACAGGGGATGAACCTCGGCTGGCTGGACGGCCGGGTGCTCGCTGATTCTTTTGCTCTAATTAAAAACAAAGATTCTGGTATCGCTGAACAGGAGTTTCGAAGGTATTCCGAACATCAAAAGTCTATTGCAAAAAAAGTGGCCCGAAGAGCGGAAATCAATATGGCACTGGGACGAAAACAAAGGATGCCTGTATTCAGAAACCTGTTTGTAAAGGGCATGCTGCATTCACCCCTCAAGAATAAAGTAGCGGAGATTTTTACAATGCGGGGGCTCGGCAGCTGGTGGATTTAAATATGAAATGAAAGAATGGAGGTTGAACCGATTTCAGGGTTTTGTGTGTAGGTAAGGTCTGCCTCCAGCTTTTCCGCCAGGTTTCGAATGATGGCTTTTGGACTTTTCATTCCTTCAACATCCTTTTGAATATCCTCTGTTCCACGGCCATTATCCGTCACAATAACCACAACTTTTTCCTTCCCGGTCTGCTTCAGACTTACGATTACCTCTCCTATTTCTTTACTGGAAGATGCTTTTTTATATGCAGCGGTCATCAATTCATTCAAAATTAAACCACAAAGCATGCTTCTTCTGCCATCCAGCTGTGCGTCTTCAAAACGTAAAGTAAATCTCACATCCACATCTGAATCTTCGAATGATTGTTCTACCTGACCGGCTATCAGTCCCAGGTATTTTGATAAGTTGATGGTTCCGGATTCCGACTTCTCAGACAAGAGAGGCTGCACGTTCATCATGGATTTAATGCGTGTATTCGTAGCCTTCAGTATTTTTCGGGAGTCAAGATCTCTGATTTCTTCCAGGTCAAACTCAAGGAGGTCAGAAATTGCAGACAAGTTATCATTCAGCCGAGTGTGGATGTCCAGGATTTCCTCCTCCCGTTCAGCCAGTTTTCTCTCCACCTCGTCAAACTTTTTGGAACGCTCGATGGCGGAAGCAACATGAAGGGCCAGCGATTCAAAAACAGGCACATCTTCGTTCACAAACATTTGCCCGTCCTTTTTGTTGATGGCCTGAAGTACGCCGAATGCCTGCCCCTCATTATCCTGCAAAGGCACACAAATGATATTCCGGGTTGTGAAGCCTGTGGACAGGTCTTTCCAGAAAATATCGCTTTCCACCACATCATTAGAGATGAAGGGTTGGTTATACGATATTACCCATCCGCCAATACCCTTGCTTTTCGGAACGGCCATCCCCATAATCTCATCTTTCACGGGGCCGGTTGGAATGCTGACGTTCAAATCACCGGTGAGTTCATCCAAAAGCATAAGAGAACTCGCTTCCGAGTTCATCACTACCTTGGCAGCCTCCATACATTTGCGAAGTACTTCCTTTAGTTGCAGTGTTCGGTTTATACCATCTACCACATGCAAAAGGAGTGCTTCATGGCCTGGAGTCTGAGGTCCTTCCCTGACTATATTTTTGTCCTGATTTTTAATAACGATACCCGAAAAATTATACTTATCAGAGGCTGAGAAAAGACAGGTAATCAGCTCTGCATTTCTGCTCCAATAATAAACAATCTCGAAAATAAAAAAAGCACAGAATAAAATTCTGTGCTTTTAGAATGATTAAATCGCCTTGATTAGCTCTCTGCTTTACTTTTCTTGAGGTAATCAAGCAATACCGTATGCAGGATTCCACCATTGCGGTAGTAATCTACCTCAACCGGAGTATCGATTCTGCAATCGGTCATAAATTCAACAACTTCACCATTGGTTTTGGTTGCCGTTACTTTAATCTCGTCACGGGCTTTCACATTGTCATCCACGTGAATGTCGAATGTTTCCGAACCGTCTAAACCAAGAGTGTCAGCACTTTCGCCTTCTTTAAACTGAAGGGGAAGTACACCCATTTGAATCAGGTTTGATCGGTGAATACGCTCGTACGAAGTCGCTATTACCGTTTTGATTCCAAGCAGCGCAGTTCCTTTTGCAGCCCAGTCGCGGGATGAACCGGTTCCGTACTGCTTACCGGCTAAGGCAACCAGCGGTGTGTTTGTCTCCTTGTATTTCAGGGATGCATCATAAATCGTAGTGATTTCATCATCAGGGAAATACTTGGTAAACCCACCTTCTTTACCGGGAGCCAGCTGATTCTTAAACCGAACGTTGGCAAAGGTACCGCGCGTCATCACACGGTCATTACCTCGGCGTGAACCGTAAGAGTTGAAGTCTTTTTTCTCCACTCCATGTTCTTTCAGGTAAATACCTGCGGGAGCGTCTTCTTTAATATTACCGGCCGGAGAAATGTGATCAGTGGTAATAGAATCGCCAACTTTCACCAGGGCTCTCGCGCCTTTAATAGGCTTGATAGGCTCCGGCTCTTCATTCATATCCATAAAGAATGGAGGCTCCTGAATGTAGGTTGATTCTTCACTCCAGTTGAACAAATCGCCACCGGATACCGGGATTTCTTCCCAGGTTGGGGATTCAAAAATATCGCCGTACATCTTCTCGAAAAGCTCCGGACGAATAGCTGCATCCAAGTGTTCAGCTATCTCTGCCGTTGTTGGCCAGATGTCTTTCAGATACACATCATTGCCGTCTTTGTCTTTACCTAAAGGCTCGGTAGCAAGATCGATGTCCACACTTCCGGCCAGTGCATAAGCTACTACCAATGGAGGTGAAGCCAGGTAATTCGCTTTCACCCAAGGGTGAATTCGGCCTTCAAAGTTACGATTTCCGGAAAGCACGCCGGCTGCAATCAGGTCGCCTTCTTTGATGGCTTTTTCAACCGGCTCGGGCAGCGGACCTGAGTTACCGATGCAGGTAGTACATCCGTATCCTACCAGGTTAAAGCCAAGCTTATCCATATACTCGGTTAAGCCGGCTTCTTTCAGATATTCTGTTACCACACGAGAACCGGGCGCGAGTGAGGTCTTCACGTAAGCAGGCACTTTAAGTCCTTTTTCGTAGGCTTTCTTCGCTACAATTCCGGCACCCAGCATTACGCTTGGGTTGGAAGTGTTGGTACAGGAAGTAATAGCGGCAATAACCACATCACCGTGCTTCATCTCAATTTCCTGCCCGTTTTTGTACAAGCCTTTGTTGGCCAGCTTCTCCTGAGCCAGATTGAAACCCATGGTTGGGTTATCGCTGGTCAGTGAGTTTTCAAATGCCTTCTTCATATTACCGAGGGTAATTCGGTCGTGAGGAAGTTTTGGTCCGGCAAGTGAAGTCTCAACAGTGCTCAAATCAAGTTCGAGGGTTGAAGAGAATTCAGGGTCCGGAGTATCATCCGTTCTGAATAAGCCCTGTGCCTTGGTATAATTTTCAACCAGTTGTACCAGCTCTTCGGAACGTCCGGTTCTTCTCATATAACGCAACGACTCTTTGTCGATTGGGAAGAAACCCATGGTTGCTCCGTATTCAGGAGCCATGTTTGCGATGGTAGCTCGGTCGGGCAGACTCATATTGCTGAGTCCATCACCATAAAATTCTACAAACTTACCTACTACGCCGTGCTCACGAAGCATTTGAGTTACCGTCAGCGTTAAGTCGGTAGCGGTAACTCCTTCACGAAGTTTTCCGGTCAGTTTCATTCCGGTTACTTCAGGAACCAGCATGGAAATAGGCTGACCAAGCATAGCGGCTTCCGCTTCAATTCCGCCAACACCCCAGCCGAGAATACCGAGTCCGTTAATCATGGTTGTGTGAGAATCGGTTCCCACCAGCGTATCCGGGTAAGCCGTTGTTGTTCCGTCTTCTTCTTTTCGGGTGAAAACACCACGGCCTAAATACTCAAGGTTTACCTGGTGCACAATTCCACGCCCCGGAGGTACCACACGGAAATTATCAAAAGCTTCTTTACCCCATTTCAGGAATTCGTAGCGTTCGTTGTTACGCTCCATCTCTTTTTCCACGTTGAACATCAGCGCGGCATCTTGCCCAAACATATCAACCTGCACAGAGTGGTCAATCACCAAATCTACAGGTACTTGCGGGTTGATGTCAGTGGCTTTACCACCCATTCGTTTCATAGCGGATCTTAAAGCTGCTAAATCAACTACAGCCGGGACACCGGTAAAATCCTGCAGCACTACGCGGGATGGTTTGAAAGGAATTTCACCCTGCGGATCTTTGGCATTATAATTCGCCAGTGCTTCAATGTCTTTTTCAGTAACAGCGTATCCGTCAAATTCGCGGAGTACGGCTTCCAATAATATTTTTACAGAGAAGGGGAGCTTGTCAATACTCTTATAACCCAGTTCTTTCAGCTTTGGGAGGCTGTGCAGGTAGGCTTTGCCCGAACCGGTTTCAAATTCAACTCTGGTTTGCTTCAGTTTGTCGCTCATTTTTTACTCGATTTAGATTTTCTTTCTCCTAATGCCCAAAGGTACAAATCTTTTTGGGCTTTGTCTTTATCAAGTATCTATGAGATTTATTGAATGCAGTGATAGATTCAACTTTACAATTTAGACTGGTTTCGCCGCTCCGCTGCGGAACCTCATTGTGAGGCTCCGCCTCATGTTAGTTAAAGGGGTAATAGTGTAAAGATATGAATGCAGTATTTGAGGCAGAGCCTCGGGTGGGCATTGCGGAGCAAAGCGCCGCAATGAGAAAAAACTCGCTAAGGAGATAAAGCTTATTTCGACTCCACCTTCAGGGCCACATAAGGTACAATAGGCAACTGATTTATTCCTCTTTGGGAGAACACATCGTAATAGAACAGGTTTTGTTGATCGTACAGGTTAATGGCTCCAAGCTGCACATTCAGGTTAGCCGAGGGAAGCTGAAATTTCTGCTGGAGTGATACATCAAACCGGTGGAAATCGGGCATATTTCCCTGGAAAGGTTTCTCCAGTAAAACCCTGGGTGTTCCGTATTCATCTCTCACCTCCGGAACTCCTTCATCTAAATTAAAAAAGCTGTCAAATCCTTTGGGCTGAGTGTAGGGTAAGCCCGAGCCGTAGATCCAGTTCAGATTGGCTGAAAAATTGCCCCAGTCAAAACCAAGCTGTGCATTTATTTGGTGGCGGCGATCGTGTGGAGGGTTATATCTCTGTGTCTCTTTGCCAAACCATTGCACAAAGTGATCCTGAGAAGTTTCATATTCTGTGATTGAATAGCCATAGCCAACCGCTGCATAGAATGCTTTGTGGTTGAAGTTCAACCGCGCATCAATCCCGCGCACCGTACCATCTGCATAGGCCAGCTCCGTTGTAAATTGCGCCACGGGATTCCACACCGAAATCGGGGTATCCTCAATGGTTTTGAAGTAGCCTTCTACGGTGAAGTCGAAACTGGAAGTCACCGTTTGTCTCCACCCAAGCAAGTAATGGGTGGTTCTGATCGTGGTTTTATAACCGGGCGGCAACATCCAGGCTGTAAAAGCGGTGCCGGCATCACGTAAGTCGGCCAAGCCAATTAACGGCTGAAGATACACGCCTGCTGCTCCATGAAATTCCCCGTTAAAAACATCCGTGAAGTCTAAAGAAAACCTAAACCGAGGCTCCAGGGTACCGTCAAGCCGAATCATATATGAATTGGCAACAAGTCCGGGTTTCAGGGATAAGTATTTCCCTACCGGAACCTCACTCTCCAAATATAATCCGGTTGTTAAAAATGATTCTTCGTTCGCATCCAAAGAGTTGAACCTATTCAGAATGTCGAAGTTCACCGTTCGGTAGTTGGCAAAGAAACCATACTCAATTTTGATATCGCTCACATAGTTAACGAAACTGAGATCCAGGTTTGACTTGAAAATATTGGACGTTCTACGCCCTCCTCCACCACCGCCCGCTTCGTTGTTAAAATTGGAAAGGCCAAAATTCAGCTCCATAAATGAAAGGGAAGATTCCTGGGCAGTTCCAAAGCAGCGGGTTCCGGCAACTGCATTGCTCCATTTAAAATATTGATCCGAATCAAAATTGAGCTTGCCCCGGTCGTAGGTTCGCATTAAAAGAGCAGAACAGCCAAGGCCTTCGTTGTTGGTGCTATTAAATTTCATCAGCTGACTGTTAAACTTCAGCGGCTGTTGCTCCTGTAAATACGCATCGCTCGTCTCCTCAATTAAAGATCCCCGCATGGAAAAAAGCAGAGAGCTCTTTCCCTTTTTAACCGGCGTTTCCACAAATAAATCAGAAATAAAAGGACTCACAGATGCCGACCACCCGGGCTCGTACAAATTCCCGTTCTTCAGCCTCACATCCATAACCGATGAAGACCGTCCACTGTATTTGGGGCCAAATCCACCGGCATAAAAATCGGCTGAAGAAACCACATCCTCCGGAAATACCGAGAAAAACCCGACAATATGAAAAGGTTGATAAATCAGGGTACCGTCCATCAGCACCATATTCTCAGAAGGAGTACCTCCCCGAACAAAAAGCTGACCGCCTCTGTCTCCGGTAGCTAAAACGCCGGGCTGAGTTTGAATATAGCTCACCAAATCGGCACTGCCTGCCGGTGTTGGTGCCCGGCCAATGGTTTCGGGCTGAATCCGGGTTTGCCCTACATTATCGCCCCGGCTTCGGTCAGAGACGGTAACTTCTCCAAGCTCCTCACTGGAAGGACTCAGTGTTATGTTTTTAAGAATGGCTCCTCCGTAATTAATTACCCGAATGGTATCGGTGTAGGATTGGTAACCCACATAACTCGCCTTGAAAATATAATCTCCCCGGTCAATGTTATTTATCTGGTAATGCCCGTTGTTATCCGTTACCGTACCCTTCACTATCTCCCCGGAGAAGGTCTGGATTGAAACGGTGGCACTTATCAGAGCCTCCCCGGTTCCCTGGTCTGAAATAATACCCCTGACCGCATTATTCTGGGCATATACTTCTTTCAGGGGTAATAACAAAAGTAGTAGGAAAATACTTTTTTTTAGTTCCGACATTATCTATTGAGATGATTAGTTATCCCGCTAACTGATAAATTCATTGAAAGTTAATTTGTACATGGCGGCTTCCGGGGAGTTAAAATTACTTCACGCCGTGCAACACCGGCCAACACTCCCGTTCCGTTTTCAACATTTGATACCACTTCCGGCAAGGCCACTTCGATATCCTCCAGGCTTGTCGCGTCCGGCCAGCTATCGGTGGCAGTCACCACTTCTACCGCTGACCTGTTTACAATATAATTGCTTGTCCCTAACTCATCCCGAATAGCATTACTCCCCCGAACAATGAAGAAATACCCTCCGTCAGGATTTAATAAGGTATGATCCAGCTGTGACACTGAGATTTCAACCTCTTGTCCACATCCCATATCTGTAATCGGCTGAACCAGGTAATTCGCAGAAGCTACCACCAATGAGTCATTTGCCAAACCTGAAACCCGGATTTCTCCGTTTCTTTCTTCAATTTCCGGAGGTTCTAAATAGGAGGGGGTTTCCAGGGTAACCCTGCTTTGCTCGCCGTCCTCGTTTTCTGCTACAAGAGTATATACTTCATTGGTAAAGACGGAATCGGGCAGCCAGTAATTCCATACGTAGGTGTCCCCGCTAAACTTAAAGAGCGAGTCGTTAAGGGTTACCGTCTCTCCGGTCGCTTCGCGGGTAAGGTGCACCTCACTTGACCTGATCGAAGGATCCTGAGGAAGATAACTTTCACCGATGGGCATCACCCGCACCCACTGCGTGTCGCTGTGCACATCAAGCACTCCGTAAATGGTAAACACATCGTCCGTTTTATCCAGCGGTTGGAAGGATTGCTCACAGCCCGTACAAAAAAGGAAGAGGCAAACGGCGGCAAAAAGAACCGATGAGACTTTATTCATATGTATGTTTTTTGGACGCTTAAACTTCATAATCAATCGTACTGCCGTGATAGTATTTAATTGTAATCAGAGATACAATAATTTAGCATGAATATGCGGGTATAGGCACTATTCATTTTGATGTGCTGCCGGGAAAATGGTTATTTTTGGATTTCACTCAAAGAAGTGAACATTTCTGCTTTTCCCAGTGTATCTCTGCTTCATACAGGAACTCAAGCTTGGTGCGTACATATTTGCCGGGTTCCAACCTCATCTCTTACCCGCTGCGCAACAAAACTCATAAGCAATTGTTATAATTAAAGTAATTTTGTAACAAATGCCGGTGTATGTACTCTTATTAATATCCGCCGGTAAAACCAGAGAGATCTTATGCTAAAACTAACGGCACAACAGGGGCTTATTTTACTCCTTGCTTATCTTTTGAATGGGTGTGGGTTAGCTGAAAAGCTATGAACCAAAATAAAGGATGCAATTATGAAAAGTGTTTCTTCATTTATATTGATAAGTTGTTTCACCAGCCTCTTTATCTTTAGTTGCAAAAATGAAATTGTGGCCCCAAAAGATCCTGTTATTGCAAAATCTTATTCTCACTTCCTTTGGCCCAATGCAGTGGGAAACCAATGGATTTATGACCGTTATGTAACATCAAATTTTGTAAATAGCGATACTAGTTGGGAGTATGAAAGTTTTGATTCCTTCCATATTAAATTTGATTCAATTGATTTCACCCAAAGCAAGTTTATTGTAGAAATTGAGGAAAAAAAAGACATCCTTTTAAAGGATACCTTATATAATGCTCAAATTATAAACAATGGATTTCGTTATCCTTACTATTTCGGTAAAGAGGATATTTACAACTTAGGTATATATGATAATAAAGGAGATAGCCTATTAAAAAAAGGCCTTTATTTACCTAATCCTTTACCTGATACACCTTGGGATGGTCAATTTAGTTTAAGAATTGACGGGATATTAAAAGTAGTGGATGTTTATGACCGAAGAGTGGTATCAAAAGATGAGGTAATTACTACTCCCGCAGGTACCTTCGAGTGCTATGTCATTAGAACCATGGTAGATGAACCGATAGATGTGGCTGGATATTTGACCTTGTTCGAATATTATGCACCAGAAGTAGGCTTAGTTGCCAAAGTCCGTCTGCTTTTGGTTCCCAATCTTTATTGGTATTTGGATTATGTGGATTTGCTTAAAAGGTATGAACTGAAACAATAATATCAAGGAGTACACCATGAAAACAAATGCGATACTATTCACTTTCCTGTGGATTCTGGCCGTGCCACAGCATGTATTGTCTCAAGCATCAACCATTTTTGATGAGGTCGAGAGGAGTTCGATTACCAACCTGGAGCAGATTAAACAGTTGGATACTGTAACAGAAAACGAGAGCTATCACCAACTAAAGCTGGTAAAATTCACCAAGTCCAATTTGTCCGGGTTAAAAAGAATCA
Organism: Gracilimonas sp.; assembly: GCF_017641085.1. Classification (NCBI taxonomy): domain Bacteria; kingdom Pseudomonadati; phylum Balneolota; class Balneolia; order Balneolales; family Balneolaceae; genus Gracilimonas; species Gracilimonas sp. The sequence continues at coordinate 23,686 of NZ_JAEPPI010000002.1, forward strand.
GTTTCACTCCTTTTGATGGGAGTACCCATGAATTTGAAGTTCAAACCAATGAAACAAAACGCAGTGGAAGCCATCGGATAAAAGGGGTATCGGGGAATGATTCGTTTGCTATCACCATAAGAGGCGATAAGGTGACCGGCAGAATTCATATTGATAAGAAGTTGTATGCTATTATTCCTTTAGGCGGTTCTTTTCATGCCATTATAGAGGTAGATCGTTCATCCTACGAACCGGAGGCCCCTCCCATAGAAATAGATTCCAACTCTGCTGAAGGGGCATTCAAGCAATCGAAGTCCCTTATGTCGGGTACCGCCATTATAGATGTGTTAGTGGCCTATACTCCGGCTGCTGGAAATATAACGGGAATCGAAGGCATTATAGAGGATGCCATTTTGGATGCCAATGATTCCTTTGATGCGGACGATCTGGATATGGAATACAATCTGGTTCATATGTTTGAGTTAAGTGGGTTTTCTGAAGGGAATGATTCAATGAATCAAATACTAAGTAATTTTAGAAATAATACAACGGTTGGTGATTTACGGGATCAATACCAAGCTGATCTATGTTTTCTGATTACTAATAGGTCTGATATTTCAGGAATTGCATATGTGATAGAAAATCCAAATTCTGGAACTTCAAGTTTTGGGTTTGGTATTGGTAATTATGATCGTGTAAGAGATACCCGTACCTTTGCCCATGAAACCGGGCACAATTTAGGAGGAAGACATAATATAGAAGAAGATTCTACTGGTACATATAATCACGGCTTTTTATACGATCCGGGAGATTGGGCAACTATCATGTCTTATTATGATTTACAGACTCAGGAACGAGAGAATTTCTGGTCCAATCCAGATAAAACCCACAATGGTGTAGTGAGGGGAGATGTAACTTATGCAGACAATGCTCGGAAAATTAGTGAAACCAATACTACTACTTCAGAATATAGGGAGCCTCAGCTCTCTGGTACATTATCAGATGATCAAACATTGAATGGCAGGGAATATGTGATTTCTGGGACGTTGACAGTGCCAAGTGGGGTTACGTTTGAGGCTGGACCTTATGGCACTATATTTAATGGAGTATCAAATGCACAAATCCAAGTAAATGGCGACTTTATTATTGGAGAGAACTCAATCTTAAATGATATTCACATTGACGTAGCCACAGGTGGAGAATTAATCATTCATGAAGGTGCTACCCTATCATTTGATAGCGGTCAAGGAATAGAGGGAGATGGAGTAATCATAATGGATGGCACAAACCCTAACCGAATTACACTGGAAGCTTCCGGGGGCTCCAACTGGGATGGTTTGGAAATCAATGAAGATAATTCTTCTATTGCCTATGTTGATATTGAAGACGCCGTCAATGGAATTACGTCTTATAATGTATCCGGGCTGGAAGTACAAAACGTAGAAGTCTTTAACAGCACCTGGGACGGGTTCCGGTTCATCAATACCTCCACTTCTTCCCCCACCGGTGGGTTTGGATATTTACGTGCAGATGGAAATGGCACCTATGGAGTGTATTATGATGGAGGTTCGAACGATGAGCTCACAAACAGCATCATGGTCGATAATCCCTCAGCCGGACTTTTCCTGACGGGCGGAGCGAGTCTGGAAGGAGTCGTAAATTCCCGCATCTATGACGGAGGGACCAATGGCATACAGGCCAATGGTAGTTCCTACCTTGAAATCAACTCCTCCAGCATACACGATAATAGCTACCGGGATGGGTATGCCTATAGCTCTACCATCGACGCTACCGGAAATTGGTGGGGGTCTTCGTTTCCATCTCCCAGCCAGTTTGAGGAAGTTTCGGGCGGATCTATTGATTATTCCAATCACCTGTTCTTTGATCCCTTACCTGCCGGTTTTCAGAAACGAGGTAATTCTAGCGGTAATGAACCAAAAGCAAAAACGGCCGGGCATGCTGTTGGTGAAATCAACAGCGTGGCTACCCTCCGAAAAGCCCTGAGCGGATTTAAAGGAGAAGAAGCCCTTACGGAGTTAAACCGGATATCAGGCCCTGAGCTACCCCCGGCATTACAACAATGGGCAAAAGTTATACAGGTAGAGCTGCATCAACGACTGGACAATCACCAGCAGGCCATTGAAACAGCCAATACCCTTTTGGCCTCGCAAGTAACACCGGCGGACATTCGCACCACCATGGGGCGACGCCTGTTCTACAGTTACCTACTGGGCACCCAAGACATGCAGGCTGCCCAGGCAACACTGGCCAACCTGGAGCAATGGGGAGAAACCGAAGCCGAACTCAAACAATTAAGCTGGTTGTTAGAGCGCCGCAAGGAAGATGTACAATCCGGAAGTACTGCGGAGCGCCCACAACGTATAGCCCAAGAAACCAATGTACAGCTCAGTAATTATCCGAACCCGTTTAATCCCTCAACGGTTATCAAATACGAATTGCCCCAAAACAGTACCGTACGGTTACAAGTATTTGACATGTTAGGCCGGGAAGTAGTGACCTTGGTGGACCAGCAGCAGTCACCCGGGCAATACTCCTATACTTTTGATGCAAGCACGCTTTCATCGGGTATTTACATTTACCGGTTGCAGGCTGTAAACTCGGTCATCACCAAACAAATGACACTGATTAAATAATTCACACTTAACTTAACTTACTTCAAAGCTAAAGCCTTCCTGTAATTTTGGGAAGGCTTTTCTATTTCCCGCCTTCTTTCTTGAAAAGATTAATTTAAATAGTTGATAGGCACCCTGTTCATTTGATATTTTTCGGGAGGCAACTTTTATGCATTCTAATATTGATATCTACAAGAATTACTTCTATCTTATTCGACTTTCCAATTTGACGAAATAAAAGAGTTTAATCGTGGACACATTAAGTTTTAAAACATACTCGGCCAAACCCAGCGATATTGAAAAGAACTGGGTACTCATTGATGCTGAAGATCAGCCATTGGGGCGCCTGAGTAGCGAAGTAGCAAAAATTTTGAGAGGTAAAACCAAGCCTACCTTCACCCCACATATGGATACAGGTGATAACGTCATCGTTATCAATGCTGAGAAGGTGAAGCTGACTGGTAAGAAAATGACGGACAAAACATACTTCCGTCACACATTTTACCCGGGCGGAGAGCGATTTGAAACAGCAGCCGAGATGTTGGAGAAAGATCCAACCTCTTTGGTAACTACTGCTGTGAAGGGCATGCTTCCTAAAACCAAGTTGGGCAATAAAATTGCCACTAACTTGAGAGTTTATGCAGGCCCCGTACATCCGCATACTGCACAAGAACCAGAAATCATTGAGCTTTAATCAATAATGGCACAAGCGAATTACATAGGACGACGAAAAACTGCAACGGCCCGTTTGTACATCAAACCGGGTAAAGGCGACATTCTCGTCAACCACAAACCCATTGAAGAATATTTTCCGGTAAAAGCACGCCGTAACATTGCGCTTTTTCCAATGAGCGTTACTGAAACGGAAGGCAAGTATGACATCAAAATCACCGTTCGCGGTGGTGGAAGTACCGGACAAGCCGGTGCTATTTCTCATGCTCTTGCACGTGCTCTGGACGGAGAGAATGAAGATCTTCACGATGTTCTTAAGGGACACGGACTTCTTACCCGAGACGACAGAATGGTAGAGCGTAAGAAATACGGTCAGCCTAAAGCTCGTAAGAAATTCCAGTTCTCCAAGCGTTAATATTTACGCGACCAATTTTTTTCAAACACAATCACACATGTGTGGCGACCCTGCGTTTGGTGTCCTGAGCTTAATTGACTCAGGATTAACGTTCGGGAATGACCCACACAGAGGATTAACCTAAACTTACATACTTATTACAATGCCAAAAGCTGCATCAATACAAGACCTGCTTAAGTCAGGCGCACACTTCGGTCACTTAACCCGTCGATGGAATCCAAAAATGAAGGATTTCATCTTCATGCAAAGAAACGGGATTCACATCATTGACCTGAAGAAAACTCAGAAATATTTACAGGAAGCCCTCGACGAAGTTCAAAAACTTTCTCGTGCCGGTAAAACCATTCTTTTTGTAGGTACCAAGAAGCAATCTACCGAAATCATCAAAACTGAAGCGTTACGCTGTGGAATGCCACACATTACGCATCGCTGGTTAGGTGGTATGCTTACCAACTTCAGTACCGTTCGCAAAAGTATTTCCCGAATGGAGGAAATTGAGCGCATGAAGACTGACGGTACGTTTGAAGAACTCACCAAGAAAGAGGGTTTGATGCTGCAACGCGAGCAGGACAAACTGAATGACACTCTTGGCGGTATCAAAAACATGGGTCGCCTTCCCGGTGCCATTTTTGTGGTAGATATTATTAAAGAGCACCTTGCCGTTAGCGAAGCAATTAAACTCCACATCCCAATCATTGCAATGGTTGATACCAACAGTGATCCGGATATTCCTGACTACATAGTTCCTTGTAATGATGACTCAGCCCGTACCATCCAGCTGGTAGCAACTCAGGTTGCCGATGCAATTATTGAAGGTACAGCCGAGCGTGAAGCACAGCAGGAAGAAGACGTGATGGAACAAGCTGCTGCTGAAGCCAAAGGCGACGACAAAGGTGATGACGTTGACGTTAAAGACGCTGCTAAAGGAACCAAGTTACGTTCCCGCCGCAAGAAAAAGTCTTCCAAAAAAGACGACAACAAAGCTGACAAAGCCGAAGCGAAAGCCGATGCTGACAGCAAAGATGAAGAAGAATAAAAATTTCCAACTCCAAAAATACTATTCAGAATAATGAGCATTTCTGCTGCTGACGTAAAAAAACTTCGTGACATGACCGGAGCGGGTATGATGGACTGTAAGAAAGCCCTCTCCGAAGCAGATGGTGATTTTGACCGTGCTGTTGAAATCCTTCGTAAAAAAGGACAAAAAGTATCTGAGAAGAGATCTGATCGTGAAGCTAACCAGGGATTGATCCTGAGCCGTATCAACGATGATAAAACCAAAGCTTCTCTGCTTGAAATCAACTGTGAAACTGACTTCGTAGCCCGAAATCAGGAATTCCAGGATGATGCCGAGTCGTTCCTGAACGCTGCTTTCGAAAATGACATCGATAATGCTGACGATCTTCTGAAGATTGAGCTTGATGGACTGACCATTGAAAAGCACCTGGAAGAGATGGTGGGTAAAATCGGTGAGAAAATTGAAATCAACAATGTGATATTGGCCACAACTGAAGGCACACTGATTTCTTACATCCACCCCGGAAACCAGTTAGGCGTATTGGCTGAATTTGATGGCGACCTTACCGACGAAGAAATCGGTAAAGATGTAGCCATGCAGGTTGCAGCTATGAAACCTCTTTCTGTTACCCGAGACGGCGTTGATTCTTCTTTGGTTGAGAAAGAGCTTGAAATCGCCAAAGAACAACTTCTGAACGAAGGCAAGCCTGAGCACATCGCTGAGCAAGCTGCCAAAGGTAAACTTCGCCGTTTCTACGAAGAACGCGTTCTTCTGGAGCAGAAGTTTGTTAAAGATAACAGCGTTTCCGTACAGCAGTACCTGGAGCAGAATGATGCTCCCCTGGTGAAATCATTTCACCGGCTGCAACTGGGCGAAAACGACTAATAAATTTTCTTTACATTAAGGCTGTCAAAATTGACAGCCTTTTTTTTGTCTTATAATTACTAATCGAGGAAATCGTGGGAAATAAATACAACAGAGTGCTTCTCAAACTCAGCGGCGAAGCACTTTTAGGTGAGCAAGGGCATGGCATCGATGCCGATATTCTAAGTAGTTACGCAAAAGAAATTAAATCCATACAGGAAGCCGGCGTTCAGGTTTCTATCGTGATTGGCGGAGGGAATATCTTCCGCGGGGTGAAGGGAGCCACCCAGGGCATGGATCGCGTTCAGGGAGATTACATGGGGATGCTTGCCACTATGATCAACAGCATGGCCCTGCAGGATGCCCTCGAACAAATTGATGTACAAACCCGTCTGATGAGCGCTATCCGTATGGAAGCCATTGCCGAGCCCTACATCCGTCGCCGCGCTATCCGTCACCTTGAAAAAGGACGTGTGGTTATTTTTGGAGCCGGAACAGGAAACCCCTATTTCACTACCGACACGGCCGGTTCCCTTCGTGCCATCGAAATTGAAAGTGACGTAATTCTGAAAGGTACCCGCGTGGATGGCATCTACGATTCCGATCCCGAGAAAAATGCAGACGCCAAAAAATTCGATACCATTACCGGCGATGATGTGCTGAAACGTCGCCTGTCCGTTATGGACCTTACCGCCTTTACCCTTTGCCGAGAAAATAAAACCCCGATCATTGTCTTCAACATGAACAAGAAAGGAAACCTGAAGAAGATTGTGGTGGACGGCAAAGATGAGGGGACTACCGTAGTTTGGGAATAATTTTTATGGAACGCGGATGACACTGATACTGCAGATGTTCGCTGTACTATAATCATTACCTGTGAAAATCCGCAGTATCTGTGTTATCCGTGTTCTATTCAATTAGGTCAATCTTGCCTTAGTCATTCTGAGAGATGAGATGAAATAGATTGATCATTTAGCAGTATAATTAATTGCGAGCCTGATAAGTCAGCCATTCCAAAGTGCTTCTTGTTCCCAGTATTCAGGAAAACCCATTTTTTTCAAATCAATCATTTCATAACGATTAAAAAGATCTTTCAATCGTTGTTTAAAGTGATGATCAGGATTAATTACATCCATTAAATATGCCATACAACAAAGCAAGGCATATAATTTGTGCTCGTCAATATCTTTATTTCTGATGAAAGGAAGGGATGTCAGTTTTGGGAGTTTTGGAGCCACAGCCAACTTCCTGTTCCACAATCGGCCATGATGGGCACAAATATTTCGAACATTACTAATGGCATGCATCCAGCTCTCTAAAATAAATGGATGTCCCAAATTGAATTTACCTGAAATAGTCTTCTTTGTTTTCCCCAATTCTAAATTGTGGTATAGTTTTGAAAGAGTTCCTAAAGATATTACCTCTAAAGTCATCCATGCCGGCGGACGTTCAGGGTTTGAATATTTGTTGTAATAATGTTCTATAAAAACCTCTGCCGAGCGCCTCAGCTCATCATCAATTGCTTTTAAGTCTGACTCAAAGTGTCGCAAATTACGAAATAGAGATTCATCTTCATACCATTAACTTTGATGAGCCATACAACACTGGTAAATTATTTGAGTACGAAAAGCAATTTCTATTCTCTCAATTGCATCAAAAACAATCAATCGTAATTCACGATCAAAAATGTAATAATCCAAGACCTCATCAAACGTAATCTCTTTGATAAAAGGGTGATCTGAATCTTCATTATCCTGGAAAGGGTAGGTATATGCCCTTAAACGATAAAAGCTGATGTATGACAAATAATGTTCAGCTCTTTCTTCATCCTTTATCGTCAAGCCCCGACCTTTTAATAGCTCAACTTGTTGCGTTATGCTAAGAGGAGATTTATCAAATTGCATAACCTAAGTTGTATAATAAAAAAACCCGCCCGGGTGCGCGTCACTATGGAGAGGCGTGGCAGGTCTTATTTTCTTCGATTCTATGATACTAACATTCGGGTTCATAAAAAAGTTTATTTTTTTTCTCACATCCAAGAATTAGTGACAAATAATGAAAATTATATACCCCAAACAACTTATTACGTTCGTCTTATCTAAGAATCCTAATTTTAACAATTATCCAAATATAAACTTATAAACAAACTGCGCAGCTAACTTCACCGTACGGTTGTCAATATCATACTTCGGATTGACTTCCGTGATTTCAAACACCTTCAGGTTTTCTTTTTGTCGGGCCTGATGAATACATTCCAGCACTTCCCTTCCTGAAAATCCAACCGGTGAAGATGCGCTTACCCCCGGGGCATCCGAAGCCTGAATGGAATCCACATCCAAGCCAAGGAAGAAAGGCCGCTCCCCGATTTGCCCCAGAATATGCTGAAAGGCCGGGCTTACTCCTTCCTGCAGAATATCAGCCAACAGATGGACATTCACTCCAAGTTTACCGGCATTCTCGAGGTAAAAAGCTCCATTAGATTCCGGCCTTATACCAAACTCATAAAATTGATGAGGGCTCAAATAATGATCGTCAATGAGTCTTCGATAAGGTGTGCCGCTGGTCATTTCATCGGCCTCACGCATATCCAGGTGGGCATCGATATTGATGGCGGAAATTTCCCTGCTCGTTTCGGCCAGTGCTCTTACGTCCGCATAAGAAATGTCATTCCCCCCGCCCAGCACAATCACCTTCTTGCCGTCCCGCAAAAATTCAATCACAGCCGTGCTTAACCTGTTGTGAATTTCTTCCAATACATCCGGATTTTGATCAAGGTCGGGAAAGTCGGTGACTTCTGAGGAGTCAAATAAATCGGTACTCACATTGCCGGCGTCAAATAACCGGATGGGGGTTTCCTTTTTCACCTGTAATTTAAACAGCTGCTCACGGATTTTATTGGGAGCTTCGGCGGCTCCGGTTCTTCCACTGTTTCTCAACACTCCTTCATGCTGCGGGCAGCCAATCAACACGTGGGTTGATTGGTCGTAATCGTTCGCATCAAACAACATCTCCTGAACCAGCCAGTGGTCGTTTGGGTCATGAGAGCGCATCGACTTAAGCGAATTGGAAACCGGTTTTAGAATAGCTTTCAGCCTTTCGATTCCCATACTTTCTCTCCTTTTTTGATGACCGTATGCACGTGATTTTCCCCAAAGAAATAAGCCAGGTCTTTGTAATTATCCGTATCGAGCAACAGGATATCGGCCTGGAAACCGGGAGCAATACAGCCCAGTTTCTTCCTTTCCAGGGCTTTGGCCCCGTTTTGGGTGGCGCAACTTAGCGCTTCCTCTACTGACATCCCCATTTTCGTACAAGCCATGCTCATCAACAGCTGCATGGAGATAGTCATAGATGAACCGGGGTTGAAATCCGTAGCCAGCGCTACCAGCGCCCCCCTGTCAATTAGCTTACGCGCCGGGGAATAGGGGATGTTGAGGAAGTAGGAAACTCCGGGCAGAATGGTGGCTACCGTATCGGACCCGGCGATGCGATCTACATCTTCGTCAGACAGCACTTCCAGGTGATCTACCGAGACAGCATCTAAGTCCAGTGCCATTTCAACCCCGCCGATATCATTGAACTGATTGGTGTGAATCTTGGGTTTGAGTCCATGCTCCATTCCTTTGTCAAGTATGCTTCTTGACTCCTCAGTTGTGAAATATCCGTCTTCACAAAACACATCGCAGTAATCGGCCAGTTCGGCAATTTCCGGTATCATATTCAGCACCTCTTCCACATACTCTTCTTTGGTAGAATTTTTGGGAACCGCATGAGCTCCCAAAAAGGTGGCCTTCAGTTCAACAGGCTGTTCTTCCTTCAGCTCGTTGATTACTTCCAGCATCTTCCGCTCGTTATCGAGGTTCAGCCCGTAACCACTCTTAATTTCCATGGTGGTGATGCCTTGCTTCAACGCTTTCTGTAAATGAATGCGGGCAACATTCTTTAACTCTTCTTTGGTTGCCAGTTGGGTGGCCTCTACCGTCGATACAATGCCACCGCCTTGTTCGGCAATTTCTTCGTAACTCATACCCGCCGAACGCATGGCAAATTCATCGGCCCTATTTCCCCCAAACACCAAATGGGAATGGGAGTCCACAAAGCCCGGCACGGCTGCTTTGCCTTCCGCATCTAAAATAGTGGGATGCCCTTCTACCTGCTCCAGCACTTCTGACAAAGATCCCACGGACTTAATAACTCCATCCGAAATATAGATCGCTCCGTTTTGAATAACATTCAGACTCCGAAGCTCTGAGCCACGAAGCACGCCCGGTTTCGGCGTGGCTATTTGTGATATGTTTTGGATTAATAAATCAGGCATGGATGTTAGATTAAAATATGATCATCAATCCGTGGGGACGTATCATGATACGTCCCCACGGATGATATTTCTGCCGATTATTCCAAAAACGGCAATTTCAATTGATATTCTTTGGCGCAATCGATGGCAATTTCATAACCGGCATCGGCATGACGCATAACGCCACTGGCCGGGTCATTCCATAACACGCGGTTTAGTCGTGCCGCGGCATCATCGGTACCATCGGCAACAATGACCAGTCCGGCGTGCTGAGAGAAACCCATTCCCACGCCCCCGCCATGATGGAAGGAAACCCAGGTGGCTCCGGATGAGGTATTCAACAAAGCGTTCAGCAACGGCCAGTCGGATACGGCATCTGAACCGTCTTTCATGCCTTCGGTTTCCCGGTTTGGACTTGCAACGGAACCGGAATCCAGATGATCCCTGCCAATAACGACCGGGGCTTTCAGTTCCCCGTTTTTCACCATTTCGTTGAAGGCTAGTCCCAGTTTATGACGCTGACCTAGTCCCACCCAACAAATACGGGAGGGCAATCCCTGGAAGTGAATTTGTTCTCTGGCCATATCCAGCCAGTTGTGAAGGTGAGGATCATCAGGAATGAGTTCTTTTACTTTTTGGTCGGTTTTATAGATATCCTCGGGATCACCGGACAGAGCCGCCCACCGGAAAGGACCAATTCCCTTACAAAACAATGGACGAATATACTCAGGCACAAATCCCGGAATATTAAATGCATCTTCCACACCCTGATCATAAGCTTCCTGCCGGATGTTATTGCCATAATCAAAAACGGGAATACCCTGCTGCTGAAAGCCCAACATGGCCTGAACCTGTACTGAAATAGATTCTTTGGCCCGTTGCTCTACTTCTTTGGGATTGGATTTCTGTTTGCTTTCCCATTCGGCGACCGTCATACCAAGCGGAAGATACCCGTTCAGTGGATCGTGGGCGCTGGTTTGATCGGTCACCGCATCCGGCATAATTTTTCTGTCTAGCAGTTTGGGATAAATATCTGCTGCGTTTCCATGAAGACCAACGGTAACCGGCTTTTTGTCCTGAACAGACTGTTCAATAATCTCCAGAGCCTCGTTCAAAGAAGTAGCTTTCTGATCTACATACCCTGTTCGGATGCGCATATCAATCCGGTCTTCCCGGCATTCCACAGCCAGCATGCTTGCGCCGGCCATTTTGGCTGCCAGCGGCTGAGCGCCACCCATGCCACCGAGACCGCCTGTAAGAACCCACTTGCCGGATAAATCCCCGTCAAAATGCTTTTTCCCCATAGCTACAAAGGTTTCATAGGTTCCCTGTACGATGCCTTGGCTTCCGATATAAATCCATGAGCCTGCCGTCATCTGTCCGTACATCATCAGGCCTTTTTTGTCGAGTTCGTTGAAGTGGTCCCAGTTGGCCCATTTTGGAACGAGGTTGGAGTTGGCGATTAAAACACGCGGGGCATCCTTATGGGTTTGAAAAATTCCGACCGGCTTACCGGATTGAACAAGCAGGGTTTCTTCGTCGCTCATGGATTTCAGCGAATCCAGGATTTTATCGAAGCTCTCCCAATTGCGGGCAGCACGACCAATACCGCCATAAACCACCAGTTCTTCCGGTTTTTCGGCAACCTCCGGGTCAAGGTTATTCTGGATCATTCGGAAAGGAGCTTCCGTCAGCCAGCTTTTGCAATTCAGATCGGTTCCCGTTGGTGCTTTAATAGTTCTTCCCATCTCCATCAGTTTTTATTCCTGTAAACAATTCCACGGCAGGAATGTACAGGATTTTGAGGGAAGACTCACGCCATTCTAATTCTCCGCCTCTATCCCCGCAAACTCCCCGAAGCTCTGATCGAGGTAGGCATCGCTTCCCACAAATTCGAGGATTTGCAGATACATTTTTTCCGGGATAAATCCGGGCTGACCGGCTATAATCTCTCCTTCTGAATCAAAGAAAATGAAGGTGGGGGTTCCGGTGATTCGCATGGCCCGGCTGAATTGAATCTGGGTCATTTCCTGATCGCGAAAAGTCAGTTTCTCATCCGATTCAATGTCCATCCACACGGAATAGAAATGCTCTTTGGTTTTTTGTTGCACCGCTTCCTGCGTAAACACTTCCTTCTCCATCTTCTTGCAATACGTGCACCACACGGCATTGGCATACACCAGCACTTTTTTATCGTTTTGCTCAGCCAGCTCCATCGCTTCTGAAAGTGGCTTCCAGTCAAACATATCCGGCCGGTTTTGAGCCTGCGCCATGGAAATAGCAGTGATAGAAATCAGAAATACAGAAATAATCTTATTGATCATGAATATGGTTTTAAATGGTACACTCTTTTGATGAACCCAACGGGCTTTCTATTACTTTGTTTTTAAGATAAGGCTAATTCCAGATCTGAAATAATATCATCGGGATGTTCCAGCCCCACGCTCAGACGAATCAGGTTATCCGGGGTTGGCGACTCTTCCCCTTCACTGCTTTTACGGTGTTCCCAGATGCTTTCAATGCCTCCGAGACTGGTAGCGGCTTTGATCATTTTTGCTCCGGCAACAACCTTTATGGCATCTTCAGCCGTTCCGTCGATCAGAAATGAGATCATCCCTCCAAAGTCATCCATCTGCGCTTTGGCTATGTCGTGTCCGGGGTGAGAGGATAAACCGGGATAGAATACCTTTTCAACTTTTGGGTGATCATTCAGAAAATCAGCTACTTTTCGGCCATTCTCGTTATGAGCACGCATTCGATACGGAAACGAACGGATACTCCGGCTCAGCAGCCAGCAATCCTGCGGAGAGGGAACGGCGCCCTGCACCACCTGAACTTTTCTGATTAGCTCAAACAACTCTTCATTCCCTTTGGTGATAACGGCACCGCCTAAAATATCACTGTGACCGCCAAGGTATTTCGTTGTAGAATGAATCACCACATCGGCCCCAAGCTCCAGTGGGCGCATATTGAATGGTGTGGGCCAGGTGTTATCGATGGCTGCTATGGCTCCGTGTTTTTGGGCGATTTTACTTACTTCCACCACATCGGTAATGAGGAGTCGTGGGTTTGAAGGGGTTTCCATCCAAACCAGTTTGGTGTTCTCTTTCAGGGATGATGAAACGGTATTCAAATCCGTCATGTCAATGAAATCAACCTCCAGGTTCCAGCGTTCGGCAAACTCCCAGATCAGCTTTCGGGTACCAAAATACACATCCTCGGGAACCAGCACGTGTGCCCCGGATGCTATAGTTTGAAATACCGAGGAGATAGCCGCAATCCCTGATGAAAATGCCGCGCAATGATCTCCGCCTTCCAGATCTCTTATCACATTTTCCAGCTGTACACGGTTGGGGTTTGAATGTCGGGTGTATTTCCAGTCGTCATCCTTCCTGCCCGACTTCCGGTGCTCGTAAATGGTGGACATTTCTATTCCCGGAACAATGGGCTCATTCTCTCCAACCTGTTCCTTCATGCTGCCATGGATGGCTATCGTCTCAATGTGTTTTTTCATGGGTAATCGGTGCGTATTTGATTCACCCCAAAATAAACAAAATCTATGGATACTCACTCGCTGAATAGCTACCTAAGTTTCAGTCTGAGTAAATTTCTAATGCTAACACCGAATTTGCCGATAAGGAAAACATCACTGAATTTTAGGTTAGGTTGATTTTGGTTTGTGGTTTCATTGTATTATCAACTGATATTATTTTAGCCGGAACAGTAAAATAACTGTTGGCAGTACTTATCATTTCTACAGAATAGAATTTAATGGCTAAGCTTTGGGAAAATTATAAACTTAGGGTTCGCGAGAACTGTATGGGCAGTTTGACCCGTTCTGATGGATTGGAATATTGGAGAAACAAGCTCTTTACCACCATCATTATATACCTCTTCCCCCTTGGAATCATTGTTTTACTTCCCTCTGCATTAGTTGTGTTTGCGCTCGACATTCTTTCATTAACCGTCGCTTATATCTTTTTTGGGCTGTCTATTACAGTCATTTCTCTCTATAGCGGGTTGCAGATCAATTATCGCAAATATCTTTTCCTTACCCTTATTTATTCGGTAGCTGCCATCCTTATTTTCTTTATGGGTGAACTCGGGGCAGGTCTTACTTATTTATTTGGAGCCACGGTTTTTTCCCTGCTGATTCTGCCTACCCGCGCCGGGGTGCTTACCATTTTCGTCAATATCCTCATTTGTGTGATACAGGCATTATTAATTCACAACCGCCTTGTTGATTACCCATTGCGCGAAAGCTACGAGGTAGCTTCATGGATTGCCATTTCGGCTAATTCTATTCTCTTGAGTATAGTCGCCGTGGTATTTATGCCCATGCTGTTTAGCGGACTTCAGGAAACTATTGAATCCCAGAAAGAACTCAAGCTAAACCTGTTGAGCTATCAGGGGGAACTGGAGAATTCGCTGGGCGAGAAAAACACCCTTCTTGCTGAAATCCACCATCGGGTAAAAAACAACCTGGCAGTAATATCGGGAATGCTTCAGATGCAGTCGTTCAAAGAAACGGATGAACGTATTCAGAAAAAGCTGATGGACAGTACTCTTCGCATTAAATCGATGGCCAATATTCACGAGCAGCTTTACCAATCCAACAGCTTTTCGAATATGGATTTTGATGCCGGTTTAAAAAACCTGGTTCATGCCATTCTCGATACCATGGATGATCATTCTAAAATTGAGACTGAATTCAACCTTGAGCCCATCAACCTGAACATTAACCAAGCGGTGCCCTGCTGCTTGATTGTAAATGAAGTGCTGACCAATTCCATTAAGCACGCATTTTCGGATATGCAGAAAGGACTGATTTCCGTTCAGCTTCAAAAGAATGATCAGCAGATCACCCTGCAGATAACAGACAACGGGGTTGGCTTTCCTGATGATGATCAGCCGGAAACAAAGGATTCACTCGGCATGGTACTGATTCAAACGCTGGCAGATCAGCTGGAAGCAGACTATGAATATAAATCCCGGGAAACAGAACCCGGCGTACTCTTTCGGTTGTCATTCAGACTCTCGGATGTAAACGAAAGTCACCTTTCCTGATTACCATTTCTGATTGCCCGGATACGCTCCAGTACCGGCGGATGAGAATAATTCAGAAATACATAGAACGAGTGAGGGGTTAAGTTACTCAGGTTATCCTTTGAAAGTTGCTTAAGCGTTGAAATCATATCTTCAGGTTCACCGGTTGTTTCTGCTGCAAAAGCATCAGCTTCAAATTCGTGCCGGCGGGAAATCATTTGCATGAATACAGACAAAATCATATCGATGGGAGCATACAGCATTCCAAAAAAGATGAGACCGGCATAAACCGACATCTGTTCCATATAAAACGCATCGAATAATCCCCCGGCGTTCAGAAATACCGATAGCAAGTAGAACAACACTCCTGTTTGCGCTACGCTGGTTATCATCCCTTTTATGATGTGCTTTTTCTTGTAATGACCGATTTCATGAGCCAAGACCGCCACTAATTCTTGTACGGTGTGATTCTCGACCAGCGTATCATAAAGTCCTACTCTTTTATTCTTCCCGAAGCCGGTAAAAAAGGCATTCGATTTACTGGATCGCCGGGAGCCGTCAATCACAAACAAACCCTGCAGAGGGAAATTCACCTTCTCAGTATATTCTTCAATAGCGGTTCTAAGTTCCCCTTCTTCAAGTGGGGTGAATTTATTGAACAGCGGCATGATCCAGGTCGGGGCCACATATTGCATAATCAACGTAAAGGCAGTGACCGCCCCCCAGGCATACAGCCAGGCCAAATCTCCGGCATACATAAAGAACCAGAGAATTCCGGCAAGCAGAGGCATCCCGATTAATAATCCAAGCCCCAGTCCTTTCACCATATCCAACACAAAAGTTTTCGGGGTGGTTTTGTTGAAGCCGAATCGCTCTTCAATCACAAAAGTAGAATAAATACTGAATGGAAGGTTCAGAATGGTTTTAGCCAGCAGTAAAATCCCTATATAGATCAAACCCGTTACCAGCTCTCCAAACCCCCAGGCCCGAACAATCTGATCCAGCCAGTTGAATCCGCCCGAGAACCAGAATCCCAACACCAGCGCCAGGTCAAATCCGCCGGTCAGAAAGCCAAACTTGGTTCTTACTTTGGTGTATTCCTGAGATTTGGCGTAGGTATCTTCATCATATACTCCTTCAAATTCTTCAGGAAGTTCTTTTGATAGAGATTTCAGGTTCAGGTAGTTGGAGGTGATATCAAGAATAAAATCGATGGCAATGGTTGCCAGAATAATGATGGCGTAAATATTCACGTAAAGAAACTTTTTGGTTCAGGCTGATTAAAATCTGACCAAAGATACTGATGTTTTTACTGAGTTAAACAACCGCCTATTCTTCTCTTTCAGCCAACAGAATCGCTTTGTATTCTTTTTTAGGGATCCCTTTTTCTGCCGATTCCGGATATGGATTTAATTCCAATAGCTTCAGGGTAATTCCATTAACCCGTTCACTCTTTTTATAATTGGAATGGGTGTTGAGTTTAACTTCCAGTTCATCATCGTCAATGGTTGTCACCAGCTTAACCTCACCATTACCCTCCCAAACACACGTTACATTTGCAGGACAACGACTGTCTTCCACCTTTGTAAACTCAATGCGAATGGATTCATTGGTATTGGTTGCCGTTCCTCCATATGAAAGCTCAAATGGCTGCCCAATTTCAAAATCAGTTTGAATTGCTTTTATGTTTCCGCCTTCATCACTAAAAAGCATATTCTCACAGGAATAAAGCAACATGCCGCATATCAATAGCAACGTAAAGACTGTTATTTTTTTCATGGTTCTCTCCTAAAATTTCGGAACTCAATAATGATAACGTTTCCGCCATTCATTTCATATCTACTTCGAATACGGGCTCTCATAATCTGAAATTTTATACACCCATTTGTTCAGTCGGGTGAACAGGAAGTTAACCGTCACCAGAATAACAGTAGCCCCTGCTCCCAGCATATATTGTTTTAAGGCAATACTGATTCCAATACCTGCTGCCATCAAAATAGTTGCGGAGGTAGTCAGGTACCGCACCATGGTTTTTGAGGTGCTTTTCAGGATGGTGCCGGCTCCTATAAAACTAACGCCCACAATCACCGCGTGAAGCATACGAATGGGATCAACGCCAAAGCTTTCGGTAGCGGCCAGCGTGCCAAAATCCTGAACCACGACCCTTCCCAAAGAAACCAGCAACGCCGCTGATCCCGCTATAATCATGTTCGTTCTTAATCCTGCCGGCTTTTGCTTCCATTCTCGCTCCAGCCCTAAAACACCGCCCAAGATCAAAGCGATGCTTACATCCATCAATATGTACGATTGCGCTAATAAATCCATAATTCTAATCACTTAAGCTTGCTGATTCGGTTCCTTACTGATATAAAAGAAACAAGCCCCGCTTTGTTCCCTGCCAACCTGCGTATCTATACAGATGATAGAAAATAACAAATTAGTTTAATGTTAAACTATTGAATGATTCGTTGTATCTTGTGGTTGGTTTAATAAATGCCAAATAAACGAGAAGCAATGAAACATCAGAAAGGAATACATCACATTACAGCATTGGCCGGAGATGCTCAGCGCAATGCCGAATTTTACACGCAGGTTTTGGGCATGCGGCTGGTGAAGAAATCGGTGAATCAGGATGACCCTGGTACCTATCATTTGTTTTATGGAAATCAGTCTGCCAATCCGGGTTCAAGTTTAACCTTCTTCCCATGGCCGAATGCTGTTCAGGGCAAACCCGGAACTGGTGAAGTTGTGAATGTGGCACTTCAGGTTCCTGAAGGAACACAAGGTTACTGGGAATCTCGCCTCACTGATCACGATGTTGATTATACAGTGGAAGATGTTTTCGGAAGAACCGCACTTCGTTTCAGCGATCCCGACGGCATGGAACTGGATCTGGTGTTTGAAGGGCAGGCAAAAGAAAAAGTGGAGAATGTGGATTACATCGTTCCCTTCGACAAAACCATTCAGGGATTCTGGGGAGCGCGCATGTACCTGACCGAGCGTGAGCACACCGAGAAGCTACTTAACGAGTTATTCGAGTTCGAGCAAGTGGCGAATAAAGACAACCTATACTTATATCAAACCGATGCTGAAATTGGGCATTCGGTGATTATCGAAGTCGCTGATGCTCCCATTCACGGACAGAATGGTCGGGGTATAGTGCATCACATCGCTTTCCGGACTGAGAATAAGGAAGAACTGGACCAACTTCGCGAACAAGTAAGTAAGCGCGGACTTCACCCAACTCAAATTATCGACCGCCACTGGTTTAACTCTGTGTACTACAGGATACCTGCCGGCGTGCTTTTTGAGATGGCTTCTGATGACCCCGGTTACACCGTAGATGAAGAATTTGAACACCTGGGAGAACACCTGATTCTTCCCCCATGGTTAGAAAACAAACGGGACCGGATTGAAGAAATCCTGCCGGAGATTAAGGTAACCTCAAAGGCAACATCCTAGCACATTTCTAACGTAGAGACACAAAATCTTGTGTCTCTACGTTAGAAAATGATTACCAAGTCCAATCCAATTACAATTGCATTCATGAGTTTATTCCGTGTAACAGACAACACAAATTTCGAAGGTCCCCATCAAAACACACCAGTAGCTAAAGCCGGAGTACCTGCTTCAGAGGCCGATTACGCCATGATTATGATTCACGGTCGCGGAGCCAGCGCTCCCAGCATACTCGACCTGAGTTCCGCATTCGAAACCGATAAAAAAATCACCTATCGGGCACCTCAGGCAAATGGACACACCTGGTATCCCTATTCTTTTATGGCCCCAACCGAAAGGAACGAGCCCGGCCTGTCTTCCGGTCTTCAGAAAATTCATGACATCATTGAGGAACTCGAGTCGGATGGCATCTCAAAAGACCGAATCTTTCTTCTGGGGTTTTCTCAGGGAGCGTGTCTTGCTTCTGAGTTTATAGCGCGTCACCCTGCAAAGTATGCCGGCTTGATTGCATTGAGTGGAGGTGTGATCGGCGAATCTGTGGATTTTGACCAATACACCGGCGACCTTCAAAAAACTCCGGCTTTTTTAGGCTGCAGTGATGTTGATCCACATATCCCCAAAGAACGCGTTAATGAAACCGAAGAACTTCTGAAGCAGTTGGGCGCAGATGTCACCAAAAAACTATACACGGGCATGGGACACCTTGTGAATGAAGATGAGATCAAGCATATTAATGCCTTATTAAATTCAAAATGAAAGATGAAAAATTAAAAATTGGTTGGACACCTATTTTTAATTTTTCATTTTGAATCTTTAATTCACAAACATGGAAATTCTTTGGCTGGCAGCAGCCTATGTTCTGGGGATGGCTGTATCGCGACTTAAGTTGCCGCCACTGGTCGGTTTTCTCGGTGCCGGTATTATTCTCTCTCTTTTGGGATTTGAAACCACCGACACCCTTCACGAGATCGGGCATCTCGGGGTTTTATTTCTACTGTTTACGGTAGGTCTTCACCTGCGCCTTAAAAGTATTCTGCGACCGGAAGTTTTGGGCGCGGGTGGTATCCATCTCGCCTTAACTGCCGGAGTATTCGGACTGATTGCCTCCTTTTTCGGATACGAGCTTGTTGAAGCTGTCATAATTGGTATCCTTCTGGGCTTTTCAAGTACGGTGCTGGCCGCCAAATCCCTGGAAGACCGCGGCGAACTCGGCGCTTTCCACGCCCGTGTCTCTATCGGTATTTTGATTTTGCAGGATATTGTTGCCATCGCTTTGCTGGCTTTAACCGGTGGCGGCGTGCCTTCCATATGGGGCTTGGCTTTACTGGCTCTGCCCCTTTTCCGCCCGCTGTTAATTAAAGCCCTAATTGCTAGCGGACATGATGAACTTCAGCTTTTATTCGCCTTAATTTTAGCTATCGGCGGCGGAGCTCTTTTTGAAGTATTGGGACTATCATCCGAACTGGGTGCTTTAGTAGCAGGTGCTCTGCTTTCCGGCCATAAACTTGCTGATGAACTCACCCACAAACTTTGGGGACTCAAAGAGGCCTTTCTGGTTGGATTCTTTCTGGAAGTGGGCCTTGCAGGATTACCGGGTTACAACGAACTGATATTCTGCGTGGTCATTTTAGCCTTACTCCCCATCAAATCCATACTCTACTTCTTTTTGCTGGTGGGATTCAAACTGCGATCCAGAAACTCCTTTCTGGTTACTACCACGCTCACTTCTTACAGTGAATTTACCCTCATTGCCGGAATTGTAGCCGTTTCAGGTGGCTTCATCCCGGAAACCGTTGTTACCAGTTTCGCCTTGCTTGTGGCAGTATCTTATGCCATCAACGCTCCGCTTTCTGCAAATGTAAATGCCCTTTGGAGTCGGTTTGAGCTTTCCCTGCTCAAGTACGAACGGGATGTCAAACATCCGGGTCAGCAGGTGGTCTCGCTTGGCAGTGCAAATTACCTGGTGGTTGGAATGGGGCAGGCCGGTTCATCCGCTTATGAGTACATGAAATATTACGGCCACAAAGTAATTGGTATGGATGCAGATCCGGCCAAGCTGGAAGAAAATATTCAAAGCAAAAGACGGGTAGTGTACGGTGATGCCCGCGATCCCGAATTATGGGAGAACATCAATCTTGAAAATATTAAAGCCATCATGCTGGCTATCCCAAATCCCGGCACTAAAGTGGAAGCCACAAAATTGCTCCGTCAATATGGTTATAATGGAGATGTAGTGGCCCTGACCATGCGAAGCGACGAACATAAAGCTCTTAGAGAAGCGGGAGCTACGGCGGTTTGTCTGCCGATGTCTCAGGCTGGGAAAAAGTTAGCTGAACTCAGCCTCGAAGAAGGCCCGTCAGAGAGCACTTCGCTTAACCTGACTTTTGACCGATGAGCGATTTATATGCTGAAATATCAGATGATGACTATATGCTGGGTAACCCTGATGCACCAGTCACATTGCTCGAATATGGTGACTATGAGTGCCCATACAGCCGGCTGGGATATCGTTTTTCGCAGATGTTGCTGAAGAAGTATAAGCAGAAGCTGAAGTTTGTATTCCGAAATTTCCCGCTTCGCAAAAAACACCCGAACGCTCAGTTAGCAGCTGAGGCGGCTTTGTGCGCCGGTGCTCAGGATCGGTTCTGGGAGATGCACAACCTGCTTTTTAAACACAACCGAAGGCTGAGTGAAAACAGAATTCTTGAATTTGCTGAAGATATCGGGCTCGATTTATATCGCTTTAAGGTAAACCTGACAACCAATGAATTTGCCGGTCGGGTTACCGCTGATTTCCGGGGTGGTGTTAAAAGCGGCGTAGACGACACTCCTACTTTTTTTGTGAACGGAAAGCGATATTCCGGTGAATTGGATTATAATCAATTGAAGGCTTTTGTTGATACTTTCCTGAACTAAATAAACGCTTATGGCTTGCTCGCACAAAGATATGATCAAGGTTGTAAATACTGCCGAAGATGTTTGCCCGGATTGTGTGGAGCAGGACAGTTCTTGGGTTCACCTGCGCATGTGTATGACTTGTGGTTATGTGGGTTGCTGCGATTCATCCCCAAACAAACACGCCCGCGCTCATTTCGAGGAATCTCATCATCCCATCATCCGCTCTGTCGAACCCGGTGAAGAATGGCGCTGGTGTTATATCGATGAACTATACATGAGGCCCTGATGGACGACTATATCGTAAAAGGGATTCAATCGTTTCCTCAGTTTTCCGAGGTTCCGGAAGATCAAATTCGGGAGTATGTTCGGTTGTCGGAAGTGTGCACTTACCAACCGGATGAGGTGATTGTAAAGCCCGGTGACGAAATCAACAAGATGTACCTGCTGCTTGAAGGAAACATTCGGCTGCAACTTAAGCGGGGAGACCAATTTACCGTTATCGATACTTTTGAAGCCGGCGACCTCACCGGAAAGCTTCCCTTTTCAAGACTTCAATCGTCTCTGGCTTATGTAACTGTAATAGAGGAATCGACTGTTTTAATCACCCATGAGGATAAATTCCCCGAAATTGCTGCTCATTATCAGCTAATCGAATCTTTTGTGCATGCCCTCTCCGATCGTATTCGTCATTTCACTACCCAGCAGCAACAAAACGAGAAATTACTGGCCCTGGGTAAACTATCTGCCGGTTTAGCCCATGAGCTGAATAATCCCGCTTCGGCTATGGTCAGAAGCGCTACTTCCCTGAAAGCAAACCTTCACGCCAAACCCGAAAAGTTTAAAGGCATGATGGAGCTCAAACTTTCAGAAGAACAAGTGGATGCCATAAACAAGGTGATTTTCAATAAGCTGAATGCTGAGATTCCCTCCCTTTCTTTGATAGAAAGAACATCGCTTGAAGATGACCTGGCTGATTGGATGGAAGGTCACGGTATTGAAGAAGCTTATGAACTGGCAGAAACATTTGCTGAACACGGATTCGATGTAGAGTCTCTTGAACAAATCAAAGATATCGGTGATGAAGCCTTGCTCCCCCCGGTTTTTAAATGGATTGAAGATGTGTTTGTTACCGAAAAGATGATTGCTGAGGTTGAGGATGCATCTCGTCGTATTTCTGACCTGGTTTCGTCGGTGAAAACCTATTCGCATATGGATCAGGCAAATGAGAAGCAGCCGGTTGAACTGGAAAAGTTGTTGAAAAGCACGCTCAGTATTTTAAATCATCAAATAAAAGAAAAACAGGTATCGGTAGAAGTAAACATCCCCGATGATTTACCAGAGTTTTGTGGGTTTGTGAGTGAATTGAATCAGGTATGGATGAACCTGCTCGACAATGCCGTTGATGCGATTGAGAAAGAGGGCCGTATCGAGGTTTCTGCCGAGGCCAAAAACGGAGACCTTAGAATTTATTTTAAAGACAATGGAACAGGCATCCCGGAGGACATTCAAACCAAAATTTTCGATCCTTTTTTTACAACCAAAGGTATAGGAGAAGGAACCGGCCTCGGTCTCGATTTTGTCCGTAAAATTGTAAATAAGCACAATGGCACCATCTCCGTACAATCCAAACCCGGCGAAACCATCTTCGAACTCTGTTTTCCACTTAACTAATTCAAAATTAAAGATGAAAAATTTAAAATTATCCTCAGCATTTAATTATAGCCTCGTCCTTAATTTTAAATTTTAAATTTTTAATTCCTTCAGGAATGAGTAAACCGATCATTTTTGTAATTGATGATGATGCCCAGGTCCTTCGTGCGGTAACGAGAGATTTGCGCAACAAATACCGCAGTGAGTATCGGATTATGAGTACCGATTCTTGCAGAGAAGCCCTGGAGTCGTTGCCTGAGCTGAAGAAAAAGGGTGAAACAGTAGCACTCTTTCTCAGCGATCAGCGCATGCCGGAGATGATGGGAGTCGAGTTTCTGGAAAAGGCCAGGCAAACCTACCCCGATGCCAAGCGCGTGTTACTGACTGCTTATTCCGATATGGAAGCCGCTATCAAAGCCATCAACGATGTGCAGCTGGATTATTATTTATTGAAACCCTGGGATCCTCCCGAAGAAAAACTTTATCCTGTTCTGGATGACCAACTGGATGAATGGCTCGCTGATTTCAAACCGGAATTTCATGGAATACGACTGGTAGGCTATCAGTACTCGCCAAAGTCTCATGCGGTCAAAGACTACCTTTCCGGAAATCTGATTCCCTACCGCTGGCTTGATATTGAAGCTAATGATAAAGCCCGGGAGCTTCTGGATGATTACGAAATCAATACCAACGACCTACCAGCTATCTTTTTTGAAGATGGAAGTCATTTTACCGAACCCTCCCCTAAAACCATTGCTGAGAAGCTGGGAAGAAATCCCACCGCAAATGAAACCATTTATGACGTAGCTATCATTGGTGCCGGTCCTGCCGGACTTGCCGCAGCCGTTTACGGAGGTTCGGAAGGACTGAAAACACTGCTTATCGAAAAGCGGGCGCCGGGCGGCCAGGCGGGAACAAGCTCGCGGATCGAAAATTATCTCGGATTCCCCAAAGGATTGAGTGGGTCTGATTTAGCCCGCCGTGCCATCACACAGGCGAAACGTTTTGGCGTGGAGTTTTTATCTCCGCAGGAAGTGGTTGACATCTCACTCACCGATCAATACAAAACCGTAAAAATGGCGGACGGTTCTGAGATTAATGCCAAGGCGGTGGTGGTTACCACCGGGGTTAATTACCGGAAGCTGGAAAGCAAAGGGATTTCCGATTTTACGGGCGCCGGGATTTACTATGGTGCAGCCATGACGGAAGCCCATGCTTTCAAGGATAAGCAGGTGTACATCGTTGGGGGTGGGAACTCAGCAGGACAAGCCGCTATGTATTTATCCACTTTTGCAAAAGACGTGAAGATTTTGATTCGCGGAAAATCGTTGGTTTCAAGCATGTCTTCGTACCTGATACATCAGCTTAATGATACAGAAAACATCGAAGTGATAGCCCACACCGAAGTGGAAGAAGCCTGTGGTGATGGAAAGCTTGAGAAGTTGGTTTTGTTCAATAATCAGAAAGACGACCGGCAAGATGTGGAGGCAGATGGACTCTTCATTTTTATCGGTGCCCGGCCCTATACCGACTGGATCAAAGCGGATGTTATTAAAAGTGAACGCGGATTTATTGAAACCGGGAGAGATCTGCAGCGATACGATAATTTTAAAAAAACTTGGAAGCTGGACCGACAGCCATTTCTGTTAGAAACTTGCTCACCCGGTATTTTTGCGGCCGGCGATGTGCGTGCCGGAGCCATGAATCGTGTGGCCTCTGCTGTGGGGGAAGGGTCCATGGCCATCAAATATGTTCATGAATACCTGGCAGATTCAAATACCTGATGGTTCCTTACAAAAGATTTATCCCACTCCCGCTTAGAAATCTTATATTATGGCCGATGTGTAATTCCCGGTAATAAGGACAGGGAAGCTTCCACCGGCACAACCGTAAATCGTGCCGTCACCACTTCTTTTTTAAAAACGATCATCTAATCCAACCGGAAGGCATGGCATACCCAAATTCCATCACCCAAAAAGCAGCGGCTTTAATCTTTGTGTTTTCACTGCTTTTCTCCACCTCCGCATTTTCTCAAAGTTGTCCGACACAAGGCACCCAGATTTTTCCAGAACTCTCCGGGCAGGAACTGCTGGATGCATTGGTACAGGAATACGGAACCACAGATAACATCAGCTATGATAACGCCCGGGATATTCTCTATTCTGAAATTGATAATAAAAATGATTCTTTGACCACAATTTATACCGGCTATAGAATCTATCTCGATCCCAATAACGATCCAAGTACGGATGCTTTTGAAAAAGACGTAAACGCAGAACACAGCTGGCCGCAAAGTAAGGGAGCTTCAACGGAGCCTGCTCGTTCCGATATGCATCATCTTTTTCCGGCCTATTCCCGCGCCAACAGTGCCCGCGGAAATCACCCTTTTTATGAAATTCCGGACCAGGAAACCGATACCTGGTGGCGTCTTGATCAGGATGTTTCCAATCCTGATGGCAATGTAGTTGATGAATACAGCGAGTACAGGGATTCACACCCCAACAGTTCTTATTCGGCCAGCTGGGAACCCCGCGAAAGCGTAAAAGGTGATATTGCCCGTGCCGTTTTCTACTTCTACACCATGTACAAAACACAGGCCGACAATGCCGACCCTATTTTCTTTGAAATTCAGAAAGATTTTCTCCGCAACTGGAATTCTGTGGACGCGGTTTCAACCACGGAATACGAGAGGACGTGTGCCATCGCGGATATACAAGGGAATGAAGTGAACCCATTTGTGATTGACCCATCCCTGGTAGAGCGCGCTTATTTTGAAGGTGAAATCAGCCAGACTAACGTAGAATTTTCAGCTTCTGTTTTGAACTTCAGTGAAGGAGACGGAGCCATAGAAATCGAGCTTTCCATCACCAACCCAAATGCAGATACAGCCACTACGGTGGATGTGATTTACTCGGGTGGAACCGCTACTTCCGGCGATGACTTCCAGGTCTTTACCAGCCAAAGCGTAACCTTCCCGGCCGGATCCTTAGATCGACAATCGGTGACTCTCACCTTAATTGATGATGACCTGGAAGAAGGAGACGAAACCATTTTATTGGGATTAGAAAACGTTTCCGGGCCACAGCAAGCGGTGATTGGGTCTGCGAACTCCACTGAGATTACCATTCGGGATAATGATGGGGAAACACCCTCAGCTGCCTGGATAAATGAAATGCATTATGATAATGACGGCGGTGATCAGGGGGAATTTGTAGAAATTGCGGTAAATTCGGAATTCGCTGACCTCACCGATGTCACCCTAAGCCTGTACAACGGAAATGGCGGCTCCGTTTATGCCACCTACTCCGGCAACGATTTTACCGCCGGCGATACCGAAAACGGTATTTCCATTTTCTATGTGGATCTTCCGGTAAACGGATTACAAAACGGTAGCCCGGATGGCATGAGCCTGGATATTGGCGGCGAACTCATTCAGTTTCTTTCTTATGAAGGTGCTTTTACTGCGGTTGACGGCCCTGCCCAGGATGTTGAAAGTACGGACATTGGAGTGGAACAGCCCGGCAACAGTTCTGTGGGCAGTTCACTTTCTCTTGAAGGAACCGGTTCAGCATACAAGGACTTTAGCTGGGCATTCACCGAATCTAACACTAAAGGCTCGGTGAACACCAATCAGACCTTTGAAACTCCTACTTCCAATGAAGACGAAAACCCAACCATCGCCGACGATTTCAACCTTCACCAAAACTACCCAAATCCGTTTAACCCAACTACCAACATTAGTTATGAGTTAAAAAATGCGGTTGATGTTACCCTGTCCGTTTATAATGTACTTGGACAAAAAGTTGTGACTTTGGTGGATGGAATGAAAAGTGCCGGTTCACATATGGCCACGTTTGATGCTTCCGGTTTATCCAGCGGAGTGTATTTCTATCAGCTGAGAGCCGGTGAAGTTACCTTCACACAGAAGATGTTGCTATCTAAATAATCTCTTTTATATTTGAAGAAACGGTAACTCAGGTGATTGAGATGAAGCACTTAACCATAATCCTGTTCTTTTTGATTCCGGGGCAAGTACTCGCCCAGTCTTTTTCTCCGGAGATAAATTTAAAAACAGGCATACAAAGAATTAGCGGCCATTCTTTTAATCCTGACTATGAACAAGATCACACAGTGATGTATGAGATTGAGGCCTTCTACCCTTTTCTCAATTTTGAAAAATCGGAGCTAAGTGTCGGGCTAAACGGTTCATTACGAAGAGAAACTGACCGACTTAACACCTATGCCTGTCTGGATTGCCCCCAATATAATTTTAAAGGACATGCTATTGGGTCAACCATAAAACTGCAAACCGTTGACACTCCGGTGGTTTTAGGTGTGTATTCAGGGCTGAATATCAATCAAACAGTAATTGAACAAACCCGCTCTGGAATGTTACCAGCTAACATACAGGCAGAACCTCTGATTACAATCAAAGAAACCTACTTAAATCTTGCTACGGGTTTTAGAGCAGACATTCCGATTTATAAAAACTTCTTTTTCAGCGGCGACTTTCGCCTTTATTTTCCACTCGATGATTCTGATTTCAATCAGAGGCGATCGGCACTTTCAGCCGGACTTAGCCTGAGGTTTTAGAAATCAATCCCAATCTTGTCTTTGATCTTGTCCTTCAGCGAGTCTTCTAATTCTTTCTTGCGCTCTTCCAGCTCTTTCTTTTTTTCTTCTACAACTTGCAGCTGCTCATCTACTTTGGCCTGAAGTTCTTCGTAGCGTTTGCGCAGCTCGGCCTCTTTTTCGGCTTTAAGCTTTTCCAGCTGCTGCTTTTTACCGGCAACCTCCTTCTGCACTTCCGCCCTGATTTTACGCTTCGCGTTTTCCACTTCCTGGCTTACGGTTTGCTTCAGCGCATTCATAAATAAATCATCCACGTTGGATCGCACACGTACCCGTAACGGACCGTCCACATTATCCACCAGTGCCGTAACATCAACCTGATCGGTACTTCCAATGGCATTTCGGATCAGGGATTCCACCCGGTTCTTGGGTTTTCCAGCAGCAGCAAAATCAAAGCTGATATTTTTGGCGAGATAATCGATGCGGCTGTCAATCCGCTTGTCAATGATGCTCATCTCAACATTCAGTTCACCCGTTCCGGTTTTCAGTTCATACGGTAACAAATCAGAGCCAGACAACCTCGCTTTGGATAGGGTAAAGCCGGAATAATTCACCCTAAAGCTTTCGCGCGGTTCTTCTTCCAGGTAATTAAACTCGCCGTTTACCGTCAATGCAACCTCATTCTCATCCTGCCCCTGCACATTAAACTTTACCGGCTGACCGGTCTTTTTCTGGCTGCTGCTGATATCGGTTACCGTTCCTGAAATAGAGATATCCGATTTTGTTTTACCGGACAGTTCAATGTTTTTAAACCAGAATCCCGGATAATCATATTTATCCGAAAACTCGTAATCCAGCCCCTCATATCTTGGGATTTCCTGCACCGAATCCTCTTCCCCAACCAACCGGCTTCCATACTCCCGGGCAATAGCTACGTATTCAAGATAAGCGGCATAGTCACCTAACAAATTTTGACCAAATAAGGCTTTCCCAATATTCTGAACGTCCAAATCCGGTAGTTTGGCAACGCTGAGAGCCCGCTGATAATCATCCCTGATCCAGTTATCCACCTGGTCAATATCATTTCGGGTAGTTCCATAATCCTGTTCAAAGTCTTTCTTCAGTTTTTCGGCACGGGTTTTCAGTGAATCTACCTGTTTTCGAAGTTTCTGCACATTTTCAATGGCCTCCACCACCTGCTTCGGGTTTTTAATTTCTTTTGGGTTGATGGATTCCACCGTACTCCGAACTTTGGCAACCTCTTCATTCACCTTTGTATTCTTAAAGGTACTGTCCCATTTGGCATACTTCTGCTGAATTCCCTGCCTTAGCGAATCAATTTTATCAACGGATTGAATATTCACCTTTGCCATCAGGCTGTCCACATTCAGGTCGTCCCGAACATCCGTAAATTTAACTTCGGCATTCTTTTTTGCCTCGCTGGTCACCTGACTAACCACGCTATACACAAATCCGGGTTCTTCATTCTTAACTTCTTCCGGTATTTCAAACGAACCATCCGTTTCGCGTTCCGTGTCCATCTGAAAGCCTGTCAGCCTCACATTATCTACAATCACTTTGTTACGGAGAATAAGGGGCCAGAACTCCATGCTGAACTCGGTTTCCCCGGTTTCGAAAGTGTTTTGCATGGTGTTGTTGGAATTAGCCACCTGCAAACGGCTCCATTTTATGTGGAGGTCCCATAAGCTGAAATCAAAACCATCCAGCTCTACTTTGGCTTCATTCAATATGCTACCCTGGTATTCAATTTGCCCTTCCACCCACTCCTCGGTAATGAAATAAGTTGCGGCAAATCCAATGCCCGCCAGTACTAAAACCGTAATTATTCCGCCTATTCTCATCGCCTTATCCTCTCACCCTGTTTACTGTTTGATAAATGCTGTAGAATTTAGTGCCCTTAAAAGCCTGCACAATCTTCCATTTTTGGATTTTGGCATGAATGTGCTCCCGATACTGCAAAACCCCATACCGGACCAATGAAAAAACAGGGAAGCATAGTAAAATGGCGATCACAAAACTTCCGATAACTACGGTGTTATAGAATTCGGTAAGAGCAACCCATTCGTTGTTATACATTGCCGTCCAGGTTTCCTGCATACTTTCCAGCTCCAGCAACCAAACTCCGAAGCTGTGAAATAGCGGGTCTGCGAGATAAGCTATTCCGCTGAAGATGGTAAATGAGAGAATGGCCATCCCGATATTGACTTTAAGTACCAGAATCAGCACAACAATTAACAGATTATGCAACGACGACAGGGGAGTAAGCCCGATTATCATTCCAAGGATGATACCACCTGCTATCTGCCCAGGCGAGGCTTCAGAAGCCAGTGCTTTTAGCAGCTTGGCGATGTAACGCATTAACAAGAACATATTTGCTCCTTACCTTAATTTATTCAAGATCAAAAGTAACTGAAATAACGTTTAAAATCTTATTTGGTCCTTAGTCAGAATAATATATTCGGACCAGAGTTTATCATTAAAGTACTCATACCTGCTTACATTGAATATGTTTTCTGAGTATTTATCGTTTATATTTCTGAACATTCTAAGAGATTAATCAACCGCCTTATGTTTAACCGTTCCCCTTTACCTGTCGCCATCACCGTTTTGGCCCTGTTTTTTTCAAGCTGTGACCTTTCCGAAACAAAAGAAAAAAGTGACGCCCCTTTTCCTTGCAAAGATGGCACCGCCATGGATTATGCTTGTGACAATGTGGATTTATTCGCCCATGTTTCCATATTTGAGCTTACCGGACAGTCATCCGGGGTGTATTTAAATGATATTTGGGGCTGGACCGATCCACAAACCGAAAAAGAATATGCATTGGTTGGCCTGACGAACGGAATGTCTTTTGTGGATATTTCTGATCCCGAGAACCCGGTAGTGGTTGGCCGGATGCCGGAATCGAACCTTAATGCAAAGTATAAAGCGCTTCCGCTTGATCAATATCCGGCTTGTAATCTCGGGCTTGGAACCACAGCACGATCCAAATCAATCAATCAGGGCTCTTCCTGGCGCGATGTGAAAGTGTATGACAATCATGCATTCGTGGTTAGTGATGCTCAGCCCCATGGAATGCAGGTGCTGGACCTCACCAAACTTCGCGACTACGACGGCTCACCCATATTGCTCGAGCATGATGCTTTATACGACCAGTTCGGGCCATCCCACAACATTGTTATAAACGAGCAAACCGGTTTTGCTTATGCCGCCGGCGTAACGCAATCCATGATGTGCGGTAGCCGGGACAGCACCGGCTTACACATGATTGATATTCGTGATCCCAAAAACCCAACGTATTCCGGTTGCTACATCGATACCGAACCGGGCTTTTATCGTGTGGCTCCTGGTTATATTCACGATGCCCAGTGCGTAATTTACAGCGGACCTGATTCTGAGCACCAGGGTAAAGAAGTGTGCTTTAACTCTGCCGAAGGTAATGTGGTTATCGCCGATGTTTCAGACAAAGAAAACCCAACCACCATCGGCTTTGAGCGCCAGGCTGATATGCAGTACTCGCACCAGGGTTGGTTGACTGAAGATCAGTCTTACTTTTTAATGAATGATGAACTTGATGAGCGAAACCTCGGTCGCGGTACCAAAACGTATGTTTGGGATGTTCGCGATCTGGAGAATCCGGAATTTGTAGGATATTACGAACACAGCACCTTTTCCATTGATCACAACCTGTATGTGAAAGGAAATTATGCTTACGAAACGAATTATAATTCCGGACTGCAGATTCTTGACCTGTCGGATGTAGAAAATGCCAATCTTGAGCGCGTTGCCTATTTCGACACTCAGCCTGCCACCGATGCCTCCTCTTTTAAGGGAACCTGGAGTAACTATCCCTATTTTGAAAGCGGAATGGTTATTCTAAGTGATATCGAAACCGGCTTATTTATCGTTCGCCCTAATTTGGATTAACCTTCAGCCAAATTCCTGAAATTTAAAGCCCGAATTCACCTTCGGGCTTTTCTGTATCTGTAAGGGGCAGTTTCGGTTGCATTCATTCTGGCGTCCGGATTACAGCTATGTTAACTGCATGTTACCGAAATGTCGGTTCTTTTGAGATAAGGGGATATTTACGTACATTTAGCACGCTTTTAACATGGCCGGAAAGGCCACTCTAATCACAATTACAGCGAAAATCTCAGCGCATATTTATGGATTTATTTGATAAGCTTGAGGGCCGACCAAGTCCGCTTGGCCCATTCACTTCTGAAGGTTACGGGTACTACACTTTTCCTAAACTGGAAGGACCTTTGGGACCGGAAATGCAATTCAACGGCAAGGATATGGTCGTTTGGAGTATTAACGACTACCTCGGCATTGGAAGCAACGAGGAAATTAAAAAAGTGGACACTGAAGCCACCGCAAAATACAGCCTGAGTGCACCAATGGGTGCCCGGCTGATGACCGGTAACACTACCGAGCACGAAAAACTGGAAGAAGAACTGGCAGCTTTTGTACACAAAGAATCTGCTCAGCTTCTCAACTATGGTTATCAGGGCATTATGAGTACCATCCACTCCCTGGTAGATCGCAATGACTTCCTTATTTACGATGAGCTGAGCCACGCTTGTATTGTAGATGGAAAGCAGCTTTCCATGGCCGACAAGTCTGTGTTTAAGCATAACGACATCGAAAGCTTTAAAAAGCAACTGTACCGTGCCGACAAAAAACGCAAAGACAATTCTTCCATCCTTGTTGTAACGGAAGGTGTTTTTGGCATGACCGGAGACCTCGGTATTCTTAAAGAAATTATTGAGCTCAAAAAAGAAGTGCCTTTCCGCTTGTTGGTAGATGATGCCCACGGTATTGGAACAATGGGTGAAGACGGTTCCGGTACAGGAACACACCTTGGCATTCAGGATGGAATTGATGTGTACTTCGGTACTTTCGCAAAATCATTTGCCTTGATCGGAGCTTTTATTGCTTCCGAGCCGCGTGTTATTGAATTCCTGAAAGCCAACTCACGCAGTCAGGTATTTGCTAAATCACTACCTCTGCCTATGGCTGTTACTGCACGCAAACGCCTGCAGATGATTAAAGATCATCCTGAGTGGCGAGAACAACTGTGGAGTAATACACTCAAACTTCGCGAAGGACTTCGTGATCTGGGATATACGGTTCTTCCATCAGAAAGCCCGGTAACTCCGGTTCTGACTAAAGGAAGCACGGATCTATGCCAGGATATTATGCGCAAGCTTCGTGAAGAACACGGCGTATTTGTAAGTGGTGTTGCCTATCCGGTAGTTCCTAAAGGAACAGTACTGATTCGCCTCATCCCTACCGCAGCTCATAACGATGCACACATCGAAAAAACTCTTAAAGCTTTTGGGGCAATCAAAGAGTTTGTATTCGAAGCTGCTGAAAAGCTTAGTGCTTAATTAAAGCCCTGCTTTTTTAATTTTATTGAAAAGCCTGCTTGTTCATTCAAGCAGGCTTTTTTTGTTTTATGCATCCCATCCCAAATAGCGCAAGCGTCCGCTTGTGCTTTATTTGAACAGGAAAACCAATTTAGAATTACCTTTCGTCCAAGCAGACGCTTGAGCCAGAATCAGCCTCATCAATACTTATATGCATTAATATGCAAATGCATATTATGCCTGGACGCGGACCTGTTCGTGAGAAAAGCTTCGGATGTCATAATCTTTATTGAGCGCAATGAGCGAACCCGATTCATCCACTCCGAGAAACTTAAACTCGCCATCCAGCTGTTCGTCATTTACTTCCAGCCGGGTCCATTCTCCAAAACCAATCAGTGCCCGGTTTATCTGTTTCACCAGGTCGGCATCAAACTGATTCCATAACCGATAGCGGTATTCAATTTTTTGAAGGATATCGGCCAACACCTTTTCTCTTGAAAACTCTTTGCCGCATTCCTTCCTTAAAGAGGTAGCTTTTTCAGCCAACCCTCCCTGAAACTCAACTTGGTTTATATTTAAGCCGAGGCCAACTACCACACGTTCCAGCTTATTTCCGGAGAACTGAGTTTCGGTGAGAATACCGCAGAGTTTTTTGCCATTACACAGGATGTCGTTAGGCCATTTCAGTTTGGTATCAACTTCTGCGCAGGCATTCACAATTTCTGAAACAGCCAGGGCACATGCTAAAGTAAGCAAGGTAAACCGTTCGGCTTTCTGAGGCTCAAAAACCAGGCTGAAGGTTAGATTCTTCCCCGGTTCAGCCTTCCATATACGATCGTATTGCCCCCGCCCCCCGGTTTGATCATCCGTTAAAACCAGCGCTCCATGTTGAGAATTCTCCCCATTAAGCTGCTTTGAATAGGAGTTGGTTGAGGGCAATTCCTCAAAAAAATAAAAGCTACGCCCCAGCCAGGACGTAGCTAAATGATTCTCAAAAAGTTCTGAATCGAACAAAATTCAATCTCGCATTAGTTAGTGATAAACCCACCGAATCATACAAAGTAAAATAAACCCGGTAATGTTCCAGCAAAAAATTGGGATCTGTTATCACTCCCCAATCGAGACTACAGAATCTTCGGTACCAAATTCATTAGGCACGTATTTGTCCGCGGCATCGTCGTTTTCCCAGCGCTCGCCATCAATAAAGTATTTAAACTTATACTCGTTCTCAGGCTTCAGGCGAAGCGTGGTGGTCCAGGCATCTTTTTTCTTTTCCAGTTTTTCAGAAGCGGTATCCCAGTCGTTAAAGTCGCCGGCAACGGCCACTTCCTTTTCGGCCCATTCGGCGGGGATCGTAAGTGTTACTTTACATACTGTTCTTTTTGGAGTGAATTCTTTTGAAATCATGACAAGTGAGTTTTATGAAGGTTAAAGACACTTAAATCTATTTATAAAATTTAATCTATACAATACTAATGCAATATTTTTGAACGCTATTATTTTAATGAACATTAATTATTTAGTCAGAATTATAAAATTGTATAAATAATAAAATATCGGAAGCGATTCTATAACTAAGCAATTGTCCATCATAAGGTGTTTGGATTAAGAAAATAAAATCACCGGAATGGCTTTTTGTTAATCTTTTCCTCGTTACAAACTTCCGGTTCGTCATACATGACAGAACCTCTGGTTCCTTGTTTATGGCACTGTTTTACCTATAGCAACCCCTCTGAACCAGAGGTTCAACCAGGCATTCCCAACGGGGCGTTGGGAACGAGATCAAACTTACACCGAACAGATAGGCTGTTTTACCTGAATAGTTCTGCCAAAATAAATTATGGCAGGATATTTGTAATCATTAACGTGTAAACAGTTGAACCGCCCTTTATATAAGGTTAACTTCAACCTTCACATTAAAAATTATTCGCAGAGTACGAGTACCCCATTATGGATATATTAGATAAAGTTGGTAAGGTGATTACCAAAGTCTTTGGTTCCAAGAGTGAGAAGGACATTAAAAAGATTCAGCCTATCGTAGATAAAATCAAGAGCTACGAAGAGCAAATGAAGCAGCTCAGCGATGATGAGCTTAAAGGCAAAACGGAAGAGTTTAAGCAAAAAATCAAAGATGCTACGGCCGAAACGGTTGCCGAGATAAAAGAGATAAAAAAACAGCTTGATGATATTGAGAACATCGGTCCCGGCGAACACCGTGAAATGGCCGAGCACCTGGAAGAGCTGGAACAGCAGGAGCTGGACATCATCGAAGAGGTTATGGATGACATTTTGCCCGAGGCCTTTGCCGTGCTTAAAGATACCTGCCGACGATTTGTCGGAAAGTCCTGGAAAGTAGGCGGCAATGAAATTACCTGGGAAATGGTGCCTTATGATGTACAGCTGATTGGCGCGATTGTACTGCACCAGGGCCGCATCGCTGAGATGAAAACCGGTGAAGGTAAAACGCTGGTCGCCATATTCCCGGCTTACCTGAATGCACTTGCCGGAAAAGGCGTACACGTTGTGACGGTGAACAACTACCTTGCCATGCGTGATGCCGAGTGGAATGAACCTATTTTTAATTTCCACGGCTTGCATGTGGATTGTGTGGACCGCTATCAACCCAGCACCGAACAGCGACGAAAAGCCTACAAAGCGGATATCACCTACGGAACCAATAACGAATTTGGCTTCGACTACCTCCGCGATAACATGGTAGTTGAACAGGAGCAGTTGGTTCAGCGCGAACATCACTACACCATTATTGATGAGGTTGACTCCATCCTGATTGATGAGGCCCGTACTCCACTTATCATTTCAGGTCCGGTTCCGCAGGACAACAAGTCCGGGAAATACGTGGAAATGAAGCCTCGTGTGGAATCGCTGGTTAATGCTCAGAAGAAATTGGTTGCCAATCTTGTGAAAGAAGGAAAAGAGCTGCTGGATGAAGGCGATGAAGAAAAAGCCGGACTCGCTCTCTTTCGTGCCGTTCGCGGTTTCCCGAAAAACTCACAACTGCGAAAACTTCAGCAGGATCCTAAAATTCAGAAACTGATTCAGAGTACCGAATCTTTCTACCTGCAGGATAACGCCAAAAACATGCCTGTGGTGGATGAGTATTTGTTCTATGCGGTTGACCCGAAGATGAACTCTATCGAGATGACGGAGAAAGGCCGGGAATTCATCACCAAAAAAGGAGAAGATGAAGACTTTTTCGTAATCCCGGATTTAGGGGAAGAAACGGCCGTCATCGAAAAAGAAATTGAAGAGCTCGAAGAAGAGAAGCTGAATGAAATCAAGAATAATGACGATTTCAGTGAAGAGTATAAAGAGAAGAAAATAGCAGAGGCCAAGCAGGAAGTCCGGCAGGAACGAGAGCGCAAGTTCAACGATCTGCACCGGTTATTTGCCGAACGCGGAGATCGTATCCACACCGTAAATCAGCTGCTGAAGGCTTACACCAACTTTGAGCGGGAAGAGGAATACATTGTTCAGGATGGCAAGGTAAATATCGTGGATGAGCACACCGGTCGTGTACTTTCCGGACGCCGATATTCCGATGGCCTGCACCAGGCGATTGAGGCTAAGGAGGAAGTAAAAGTTGAGGCTTCCACACAGACCTATGCTACCATTACCCTTCAGAATTATTTCCGAATGTACAACAAACTTGCCGGTATGACCGGTACCGCGGAAACAGAAGAGGGTGAGTTTAACGAGATTTATGAACTTGATGTGGTTGTCATCCCCACCAACAAGCCTATTGCCCGCGATGACAAAGAGGACCTTGTTTTTAAAACCAAGCGGGAGAAATTTAACGCATCGGTTGAGAAAATCCGCGAATACCATGAAAAAGGTCAGCCGGTATTGGTGGGTACCACCAGTGTTGATGTATCTGAGAAACTGAGCCGTATGCTGCAACGCGCCGGCATTCCGCATAATGTTTTGAACGCGAAACAGCACGCCAAGGAAAGTGAAATTGTAAAGCAAGCTGGTGAAATCGGAGCCGTAACCGTAGCTACCAACATGGCTGGTCGTGGTACCGATATTAAGCTTGCCAAAGGGGTTAAGGAAAAAGGCGGACTGGCTATTTTGGGTACCGAGCGGCATGAATCGCGCCGTATTGACTTACAGCTTCGCGGACGTGCCGGTCGTCAGGGTGATCCCGGCGAATCACAGTTTTATGTGTCGCTGGAAGATGACCTGATGGCCTTGTTTATGAGCGACCGGGTAGCCAATGTGATGGATAAACTCAGCTTTGAAGAAGGCGAGGTTATTACTCATCCATGGATTACCAAGTCGCTGGAGCGAGCTCAAAGTAAAGTAGAGCAAAATAACTTCAGCATCCGTAAGCGACAGCTGGAATATGATGACGTGTTGAACAATCAGCGTAACGTGATTTATGCCCGAAGAAAGCACGCTCTTTCCGGGGATCAGCTGCGAACAGACATCATGGACATGCTGGATGACCTGATCGAGTCGATGGTGGAAGAACATGTAGCTGCCGGCGATTATGACGGACTTCATGAGTCGGTATTACGTCACCTTGCCGTAGATGTGGACTATGACCGAGAGAAATGGTTCAACATGAACGAGCGGGATCTCACCGACCACATTATCGATAAAGCTATTGCTGCTTATCGTAAGAAAGAAGAACGAATGGCCAAACCGCTTTACGAGGTAATGAAGCGAATTACGGAAGCCAATCCGGAAAATCGCCCCGATAAAGTTCAGGTTATTTTCACCGATGGAATTCGTCGCATGCGCATTGTGGTGGATGTGGAATCAGCTCTTGAAAATGAAGGACGTGAAGTTGCACGATCCCTGGAGAAAAGCGCCATCCTTTCCATTATCGATCAAAAATGGATGGAGCACTTGAGGGAACTGGACTCCGTTAAAGAAGGTATCGGATTGCGTTCGTTTGCGCAGAAAGATCCGCTGCTTGAATACAAGCGTGAAGCATTTGACATGTTTAAGATGTTGCTCGACGACATCAACCAGGAAGCTATTTCATTGATATGGAAGGCGGTACCAGAAGTGCAGGCCGAGGATTCCAAACTTGAGAAAGCCCAGAAGCAGAAGTCACGCTTCGACACTTCTTCGATGGAAACCCAGCACGCCGATTCTACCGGTATGGGACTCAAGGCGCCGGCTCAGCCTCAACAAAATGGGGGGCAGAAACCACAGGGTGGCAATGCCAAACGTCAGCCGGTTGAAGTAGCCGATGAACCCGGACGAAATGATTATGTAACTGTCCAAAACATGAGCAGCGGCGAAACCAAAGAGATCAAATGGAAATACGCCAAACGGATGGTAGATGAAGAAGGCTGGGTAGTTGTAGAGAAATAATTCCTTCAACCTTCATTGCAGATAACATAGTAGAGTCACAAGATTTTGTGACTCTACTATGTACCTAATCATTTTTTCGCTATGTTTGTCCCGAACTAATTAAACACCGGATTTGTGGAAGTTTTAGGGATCGATATTGGAAGTTACGGCATCAAAGGTGCCATCGTGGATACAGACAAAGGAGAGATTGTATCCAAGAAACGTACAACTGATAAAATTGATGATACCCGCCCGCATAAGCTCATCTCAAAACTGCACAAGGTGGTTAAGAAGTTTGACTGGGATGGCCCGATCGGATGCGCCTTCCCGGCAGCAACCAGCAAAGGAATCGTACTCTCCACCACCCGGATGGACCAAGGCTGGGTGGATGCCGATGCCGACCATCTGTTTACCGAAATCACCGGATGTAACGTAAGCGTGATTAACGACACGGATGCTGTAGGCTTGGCGGAAATGAAATTCGGCGTGGGCAAAGAACAGCGCGGAACCGTAATTGTATTAACGGTAGGTACCGGAATTGGCTCATCCATATTTGTGGATGGCACGTTGGTTCCCAACACTGAATTAGGCCAGGTTGAAATAAAGGGAATTAGCATTGAAGAAAGAGCCTCGAACCGGGTCCGAAAAGAAGAAGGAATCCGAAAGAAAACCTGGGGCAAACGGCTACAGCTGGTATTAGAGCAGTATGAGCGGCTTTTTCATCCCGATCTTTTCATCCTTGGCGGGCAGCTTTCCAAGAAAGCCGATAAAACCTTTCCCTACATCAAAATAAAGACCAAGTTTAAGGCTGCCAGCCTGCTTAATAATGCAAGTATTGTGGGCGCGGCTTATTACGCGGCCTCGGTTCAGCTTAAGAATAAAGAGTTCTACCGGTAGGTGTTATTCGTTGGAATGAAGCGCTATTCGGTTACCTTCGCTATCCAGTATCACGGCCATATAGCCATTGTCTTCGGTGATAAGTCTTTTGGGGATCATGACTTTCCCCCCGGCCTCTTCCACCCGATCAAGTATGGATTGTAAATTGGGATTGGCGTTCAGGTATAAAAGAGGGCCGTGACTATCACTCGGAAAGTACCATTCCTTATTCTCGATGATTGTGCCACCCACAGTTCCCGTAGTGGCAGGGAAAAGTGCCATACGTAAACCATCTCCTATATCAAGTTCCGGCATTTCAAACTCAAAGATAGTTTCGTAGAACTTTTTTGCCCGGTCAATATCGTTGGCCGGTATCTCGAACCAGTTTATCGCATTATTCATCTAATACATTCCTCCGCCTGAATTTTAAAATAATTGACCGATAGTACAGGATGACGGGGTTAAATTCAAGAACGCGCTTTTTCCAGTAACAAGTTCAGCTGCTCGGCTTCTTCTTCGGAAATCAGTGTGAACTTTTCATCGAGGGTATGAATACGATCTTCGATCTGTGCCAATAAACGAAGGCCTTCATATTTGATGAATACCTGAATCAAGCGACCATCGTTGGGATCTTTACGCTTACGGACCAGGTCTTTTTTTATAAGCCTGTCCACAAGGCGGGAAGTATCCGAGCTTTTGTCCATCATTTCCTCCTGAATCTGCTTGGTGGACATCGGTTCATTATTGGCTGCCTTCAATATTCTGAGTATAGAAAGCTGTTGCGGTGTTAAATCGAATTCATCCAGGAACTCCTTTATGGCCGCCCGAAGCCAGACTTCCGTTTCAAAGATGTTCGTT
This sequence comes from Gracilimonas sp., assembly GCF_017641085.1. NCBI lineage: Bacteria > Pseudomonadati > Balneolota > Balneolia > Balneolales > Balneolaceae > Gracilimonas > Gracilimonas sp. The sequence continues at coordinate 63,641 of NZ_JAEPPI010000002.1, forward strand.
CTCAGTTCGCGCCAGACGTTTTTTAGAGCCGTTGCAGTAGCGTTAGCACTCATATAATCAGTTTTTATTGCAGATGATATAATTGCGCTCAATATAATGTCTGAACATCAATGTTCAAACAAATTTACACTGAAGGCTGTTCTGGCAGCTATATAGATTCAGAGGCAAGAGGCGCCTGCTTCGTTTTGCCGCGTTCCAGTACAATAAAGTTACCGGAGATAATGAAAGCCACCCCCACGATGCCTGTTATCGTCCAGCTATAGTTTTCAAATATGGTGGATAATATGAGGGCGATGATAGGAACTACCAGCTGAACATATCCCGCCCGGCTGGCACCAATTCGACCTATCAAACTCAGATAAGCCCCGAATGCAAAAACGGATCCAAACACCGCCAAATACAGCAGAGAAAGACTAAAGGAGAAGGCTGCACTGTACGAAAATTCATATCCAGCTAACAAAGCAACCGCAGCCATTGCAATTGCGCCATAGGTCATACCTATAGCATTAGTTTGGATTACCGGCAAACCCGCTGACTGATTCCTTGCCGAAATGATATTACCCAAAGACGCAATATATGCTGCGCCAACCGCTTGCAACAGCGCAATGGAAGCGGAGTCAGAGAAAGAAAAGCTCAGCAGGTCCTGGTAGAAAATCATCACAATACCCATTAACCCGAGAACTGCCCCGCCATATACCTTCCAGGGGATAACATTTTTCAGAAAGATACGACTGTTGAAAATATTCATGAACAGCATGGTGGAGAAAACAAGAGCTACCAACCCACTTGTAAGTGTCTGCTCGGCGAGATATACCATCCAGTAGTTAAATCCAAACAAAAACACACCCTGAAGAAATATGAACTTATGTTCGGACAGGCTGTAGATAAGATTTAATCTCCTGATTTTAGCATATCCCAGCAATATCAATCCGGCCAACAAAAACCGGTAGCTTACCGAAACAATAGGGTCAACTTCCCCAACCTGAAAGGTGATGGCAAACCAGGTGGAGCCCCAGATCAGGGCCGGTATGAGATATAGAATTACATTTTTCAAAGCTGCCGATGTTACTTAACCGGCTAATATTTAGCAATAGTATCACTCAAAAATTGTAAGAAAGCCGAACGGCTAACCCACACACTTCACGCACCGGGTAGTATGAGGCATGTACTCTAAACGGCCGAATGGAATTTCTTCCCCACATCGTGAACAAAGGCCAAAATTATCGGCTTCTGCATTCTCTTTAGCGCGTTCCAGCTTTTTGAGCTGCTGGGTTTTTTCTCTCAGCGATGACTCATTTATGCTCTTATTGTTAATGGCATCCATCCTCGAAACCCAGCCTATCGAAGCATCCAGCGGAATGGGTTTCACCAGCTCCTGAAGCTCAGCAATTTCTTCTTTTGTCTCTTCAATTCTTGAAAGTATGATCTCTCGAAGCTTCGCTTTTTCGGAGTCTGTCATGTTAGGGAACTGACTATTTTTTCTGATAAGTTAATAATTTCCACAGTTCGCTATTCATGATTTCACGGGTATTGATGATAGCGTTCATAGTTTCAGTGAAATTAGCCCTCGGCATCACACTCTGCATGATTTCATTGGAGAATCCATATTCCATATTACTGATAACATCATAGAAATCGGCCGTAATAAAATTGTACCTATATTCTAAACCACCAGGCTTCATTAAGGAATAAGTTCGCCAGTTGTGCATCTGGTCCTGCTTAATCCGCTCCTCGTGCAATGGCCGGGCAATATCATTTTCCAGGGCGAGATACTGATTTTCCATTCCCGGTTTTACCCTCATAAAATTTACAATTGCAAAAGCACCAGGCTCTGTATCCATGATATTCATAACTCCGGCTTCGGTTCTCCAAAGTTCAGAAAACTGAAAATCTGCCAGTGCCAGAGACTTAGACAAGACGCCCTTACCTCCGCCTGCCAGTAGTTCGTTTAATCTCTCTCCATCCGCCATTACAGCATCCAGATCCTGGTAGGTTCTCACCAGCACATAATTATATTTACTCAGGTTGCCGCCGGGATACAAAATCTTATAAAAATAGCTGCCAATTAAATTTCCGGAAGATACTTTTGCTTCTAGTACAGGCTCCCACTGCGATTTAAATAATTTTTCAAATTTGGCCAAGTTTTCAGTTTCAACCTTCAGGTAGTCTACATTAAGATAGGCCCCTTCTTTAGTCTGTGAGTATCCTGTCACAGCCATCACACAAACTAACACGAACGTAAGCAAAGCAACCTTTTTCATACCGCACTCCATTTGTTAACCCTTACTCTAAGGTATAATAATGCGGCAAAATTTCAAGTTAGAAAGGTGTTTTGAGTAGATTTACCGCGAAGCCAGCCCCTTAGCACGTTCCTTACCGAGTACTGACCTCCGGCGTTTGGGCGTGCGCTCCAGCTGTTTTTCGTAAGCGACCATGGCTTCTTCGTATTTATTCATGTCCAGCAACACATCACCTAATAACTCATAGGATGGTTTTACAATAGTTGGTGGGCCAAAGTCAATGGGTAATTCAGACTCGGCCACAGCCGTTTCTTTCAACAGTTGAAGTCCCTGCTCATTCTTTCCTTCTTCAATCAGCAGTAAACTCTTTATCTGATTCATCTGGATATTTCGATCCGGGCTTTCCGGAACTTCCATCAACTTATCCAGGTTTTGGCGGGCTTTATCAAGGTTATCCATTTTTATGGCTGCCAGCGCAGATGTGAAGAAATAGTTTTGCCCGGCTCTGTTTCCTTCATCATAATCTGCCGTCCATTCCCCTGCCTCCATCCAGCTTTCACTATCTACAATAAAGTGACCGCGCATCACAGAAAAGTGCCATTTTTCTCCGCCTGTCGGTTCTTTTTGAATTCGGTCGTAGCAGTTTAACAGAACCTGGCGGGCTTTTTCTTCTTTTCCGGCTTGAAGGTATCCATATTGTAACCACCAGGTATAATGACCGCAAACGGTTAAGTTTTCCCCGAGTTCTTTTTGACGATTTTGCTGAACATCGCGAGCAACAATATTTGCATCAATGGTTTCTTCCCACATGCCCAAAGCCAGAAAAATATGTGAGGTCATATGTTGGGCATGTGCCGCGGCCGGAGCAATCTCAGAGTACGCCTTTGCCATCGGTAAGCCAAGCGGAGCATGAACAGGATCGTCAAAAGAATGAATGAGATAATGCGCGGCACCGGGATGTTCTTTATTGGCATTCCATACGTCAAACAGCTCAGCGGCGGCTTCCATGTAAATGGCAAAATCGCGCCCTTCATGTGCGGTTCCCAAAATAGACAACCCGTAAAATGCTGTAATCTCGTGATCATTGGGATATTTCTCATGTAGTTCCTGCATGAATTCCATGTACAAATCATCCCGCTCTTCTTTGGAGAGGTTCTTTGTTTCCTCGGTATTTCCGTAAAGCACTTCCAGCGACATAAGCAGGTCTTTTTCCCTTTGCGTTGCTGCTTTATTTTGCCTTTCCGCAACCGTTTCACCCAGCTTACTTAAAATGGCCATTGCTGCTACCCGGTCCTGCTGCATCCAGATGGGATGGTTGTGAGACTTGGCCTCCCCATAATAAGCCATCACAAAGTCGGGATCTTTTTCCTGAGCTCGCCTGAAAGCACGGGCGGCATCCTCGTATTCAAAATTATGAAGAAACTTTACGCCTTCAATAAAATCAGCCTGCGCTACTTCCGCTCCGGAATTTGGAAAGTCGATTTTACCCAACAGCTTATCCTGAGCTATTGCGTCAAACGAAAAAAGGAACAGGGGAATAATCAGAAGTAAAGAAAGATGGCTTTTCATGGTTCTACTATTTGGTGAACTGCGATTGTTGATATTCAAAAGATGCTGCCCTTAGTTAACCTTTCCAAAGTTAAGCTAATATTCTGGAACTACATTTTACCTTAAACAACTTTGGAAAGGTTAAGGTATGCGATAAAATCATCAGCCCGTAATAACTTTTCCAAAGTTAAACCATTATATCAATACAACAACTTCTCATTATAACTTTGGAAAAGTTACTTTCGGAGGCTATTCCGTCTGAATCTCCCCCACATCCATCAGCTTTCCTTTGATCATCACGTGGGTTAATGACCGCATATTTGAGATGTCCTCGGCGGGGTTTTCTTCAAGTAAAATCAGGTTAGCCAGCTTCCCGGATACAAGTGTTCCGAAATCATCCCCGCGACGCATAGATTCGGCCCCGTTTTTTGTGGCCATTACAATCAATTCTTTGGCCGGGATACCGGCTTGCTGCATGTATTCCATTTCATCAAAAATAGAAACCCCATGGAGAGTTCCCGGATTACCCGCATCTGTCCCTACAACAATGGGAATACCGGCCTCATACACTTTCTTAAGATTCGTTAAAAGCATCTCCCGGGTCATGTCGGTTTCAGAGTTAAATGACTGAAGCCGGTTTTTCATATTTCCGGATAATCTTGAATGGTCCTGAAACTGACTTGCCGAAGTAATGAGATCCATGGTTTTGGAATCCACACAGCCATTGGGATCTGTAACCGGAATCGGGGCAATATCTGCTGCTGCACGAAATGCAAGCATATACCCCGCACTTACGATCAGGGTCGGGTTATAGTACGTACCATTTTCTTTCGCCAATTTGATGAACTCGTCATCGACCTCCGTATTCTGCACACTATGTACCAACAGCCTGGTTCCATTACGCAATGCCGCTTTAGCCTGATCAAGGGTTGTGGCATGGGAAATCATTTGGTTTCCCTGCCGGCGAATTTCATCAGCTGTGGCTTCTACACGCTGCATATATTCATCGCTGTCTTCATCAAAAGTCCAGAATTTAATTCCTGTACTTCCTAAAGCGGATAAGTACTGAACCGTTTTTACTCCTGTTTCCTCGGAATCTAGAGTGACCAATACTTTGCCTGAAGGAAGATCAAAAGGAGCGCCGGGTACCGGAGTAATCAATGGACCTGCTGCCGCTACATGTGGGGCTTTGGGATTATTTTCGGCTTCTTCCTGAAAATCGATAGACCAGCTCATTCCACCTACATCATACACCGCGGTAATTCCTGAACAGAGGTATGAATTGTAATATCGCTGAGGGTTTTGCTTTTGATAGGCCGCCACTTCTGCAAATGGATATACGTCGGTGATATCCATTGCGTCCGGCCGGCTGTCAAAAAAACCGGTTTGGAAAAAATGCATGTGTGCATCTACTAGTCCGGGAGTGATAAATTTTCCTTCTGCATTTATTACTTCTGCCCCCAGCGGTACAGAGCATTCTCCATCTTTACCCACGCAGTCGATTTCTCCCCCCCTTATTACCACCATGCTGTTCCGGATGGCTTCAGCGCCGGTTCCGTCAAATAAAGTAGCTCCCGAAATTACCGTTACTTTTTTATCAGGATCTGATTCGGTACAACCGGCAAAACCAATCACCCCTATTATTAATGCTGAAAAAATCCATGTACTGTATCTCATAACGTTCTCCAAAATTGATCTTTGACCGGATTTAAGCATTTAAAATCAGCTTTACAAATTGCACTCAATTTTCACCTAAGTCTTTAGATGAGCGGGCTTATTAAGTATATTCCATCAACTCAATCAATCACAATCAGGAGGTAACCAATGACTTGTTCTTCATTCCGAAAATCGAGCTATCTAACAACGCTTATCCTGGCGTTTACGGTTGGATTTATGCAGCTTGGGCTGGCCCAAAACGGCCTCACCCCAACACAAGTTGCCAAAATTAAAAATGTCGGCTCTGTTTACTTATCAGCTGACGGAAGCACTGCCGCCTACACGCTTTCCGTGCCGGCCGACCCCATGAAAGAAAACGCTTTGCCCAGTACTCATCTGTACATGATGGATGTTTCGAGCGGGGAGACTTCACCCCTAATTACCGACATGAGTGTAAGTGGCATTGCCTTCAGGCCCGGAAGCACTAACATCACCTACCTGGCTAAAAAAGAAGAAGATGAAACCACTTCATTGTATGAATTGAACACTGAATCCGGAGAGTCTGAGAAGCTGTATTCCTTTGAACGTAATATTGCCGGATACAGCTGGGCTGCTGATGGTAATCACATCGTATTCAGGTCTGCAGAACCTAAAGATGAAAGCGAGTCGCCGCTCCCTTACAGCCCGGAAGTTTATGAAGAGAATTTGACGAACACCTGGGCATACATCCAAAATGTTGCCATGGCAGAACATGAACCCCACCGGATTCCGGTTGAAGGTTCTGTATATGATGCCGTGTGGAGTCCGGACCGGCAAAAACTTGCTGTAGCCGTTGCTCCTACTCCTTTGGTTGATGATTTCTACATGAGCCAGAAAGTGGTAATTATTGATCACAAAACCCGTGATGTAGTTGCCGAAGTTAACCATGAAGGGAAGCTCGGACAAATTACCTGGAGCCCTGACAGCAAGAAACTGGCTATGATTGCAGCTGCCACCATCAACGATCCTATTGCGGGCCGACTTAAGATTGCCGATGCTGCCACCGGCGAAACTACTTTACTTAAAGAAGACTTCAAGGGCAGCTTCGAACAAATAGAATGGGCGAACGCCACCACCATTCACTATTTAGCCAGTAAAGGTGTTTGGTCAGAGTTCGGTAGCATTAAAAGTGACGGGAGCCAGATGAAAGCGATTGTCCCTACCGGCGGAGCTATTCTGAATTCATTTGCCCATGCCGGAAACGGAACTCATGTTTTCAACGCCAACACTCCTGATCATCCCGGTGAATTGTACCTGATGAAGAAAGGAGATAAGCAGCCCCAAAGAGTAACCAACAGCAACCCATGGCTTGACGAAGTTCCAAAAGGAAACCAAGAAGCGGTTACTTACACCACCAAAGATGGGATGAAAGTAGAAGGAATTGTTATTTACCCGCTGGGTTATGAAGAAGAAATGCGTTACCCAACCATCACTGTGGTGCATGGCGGACCTGAAGCTCACTACGATAACGGCTGGCTGACCTCCTACTCCATGGCCGGACAAATGGGTGCTGCAGAAGGCTTTGTCGTATTTTATCCCAATTATCGCGGAAGTACCGGACGCGGGATTGAGTACGCCATGAGCAGCCAGGGCGATTTAGCCGGAGCCGAGTTCGATGATATCGTGGAAGGGGTTGATTACCTGATTGCAGAAGGTGTGACCGATGAAGCTAAGGTCGGTGTAACCGGCGGTTCCTATGGCGGTTATGCCACTGCATGGATGAGCACCAAATACAGCGATCGTTTTGCTGCCGGAGTGATGTTTGTCGGTATCAGCAACAACCTGTCTAAATGGGGAACCAGTGATATTCCTGAAGAGCTGTATTACGTGCATGCCCGTAAGCGAATCTGGGAAGATTATATGGGATACCTTGAGCGCAGCCCTATCTACCATGTGGACAATGCAAAAACCCCGCTGCTGATTATGCATGGAAAGGAAGATACAAGGGTTGATCCCGGACAGTCTTATGAGCTCTACCGCCACATCAAAACACGGACTGATACTCCTGTTCGATTGGTACTTTATCCGGGAGAAGGACATGGTAACCGCCACGCAACCGCTCGCTTTGACTATAACCTACGGATGATGCGATGGTTTAATGAGTACCTGAAAGGAGATGAAAATCAGCGTCCTGACACCGAACTGGAAGTAGAGGAAATGACGATTGAGAACTAAGAAAACACTTCAATACAAAAAAACCCGTACATATCTAATGTGCGGGTTTTTTATTCATAACCAGGGTTAGATTAGTCCTATAAGCCTTGCATTGCCTGAATAACCCTTCCAGGATTACAGCAATTATCCTTACTCTGGCAAAGAGGCATAACCCTGGAAGGGTTAAGTAGTATAAAATATCCCAACTATTTTCAGGCTAAGATCCTTTGGCTTCTCAGATGACACTACTGGCCTTTTCTTTAGTATAAGCGCGTTATTTTTTTTGACTCAATATTAATCGAACTCAGGTTCATACTCACCGGTTAACTAAAAACTGACATTCGCAAAGTAGTGATAGGCCATTACTCCGGCTGCCATCACTTTTAAACCGGTTGCGGCCATGAATCCTACAAACGAACCTAAAGCAGACTTCAGGGCTTTATCGGATTTATTTCCGGCGATAAGTTCACCAAGAAAAGCACCAACCAGAGGGCCCAGCACAAAACCGATGGGTGGAAAGAAAAGTCCGGCAACCAAGCCTACTACAGAGCCGGTGACACCATAGGGAGATCCACCGAATTTTTTGGTTGCCCAGGCCGGGATCACGTTATCCAACACAAACCCCACTACAATTACGATCACTGCCCAAACCAGTAGAAATGTTAGAGAAAAAGGGGCATACAAAAACTGCAGAATCAGCAACCCCACATAACTGAAAGGAAGTCCGGGCACGACCGGCAGAAAAGCTCCGGCCAAACCAATTAGCATTAACAATGCACCGATAATAAGTATAATAAGTTCCATGGGTGCTACACGATTCTGAAGCCTTTAAGTTTCATCATTCCAGCCCAAGCGGATTCAGTAAATCAGATTGCATGAGCAGTTGCACCGCTTCGTTAATCTCATCCTTAAAAAAATGATCTTCCTGCGCATGCGGAATCTGCTCACGTATATATTTGTGCGCACGATCCACGCCAGCTCCCGGCTTCAGCGGTTTTCGGAAATCAAGGGCCTGGGATGCCGTAAACAACTCAATAGCCAGCACCTGCTCTACATTTTTGAATACATTCAGCAACTTCAGTGCCCCGATGCTTCCCATACTTACATGATCTTCCTGTCCGAGGCTGGTCGGAATAGAGTCAACGGATGCAGGATGACACAGTACCTTATTTTCCGACACCAGCGCAGCTGATGTATATTGCGGAATCATAAAGCCGGAATTAATCCCGGTTTCTTCCATAAGCAGGGTAGGTAACCCATCGTGTCCTTCAAGCAGTAAGTACGTTCTCCGCTCCGAAATACTTGCCAGTTCTGCCAATGCTATAGCGGCATAATCGAGCACCAGTGCCAGCGGCTGTCCGTGGAAATTGCCCCCACTGATAATATCTCCGTTCTGAAAAACCAGTGGATTATCCGTTACCGAGTTTATTTCGGTTTGAACCGTGGAAATACAATGAGCGATGGCATCCCGGCTGGCTCCATGAACCTGTGGAATACAACGAAGAGAATATGGGTCCTGCACTTTCCCGCAATTTCGGTGCGATTCCAAAATCTCACTATTCTGAAGCAAATGACGAACATTCCGGGCTACAGTTTGCTGTCCGGTATGGGGGCGAATTTCATGAATACGCTCATCAAAAGGTTTGATGCTGCCTTGCAATGCTTCCAGGCTCATTGCTCCCAACAGATCCGCACTTTTCAATAGTTTTAGAGCTTTCTCCAGTACAAATGCCCCGTAAGCGCTCATCAACTGAGTTCCGTTTATTAAGGATAGTCCATCTTTGGGCTGAAGCTCAATCGGTTGCAGGTTATGCTTTTTCAGAACTTGATCTGCTGGAATCGTATCGGTTCCATCCTCATTCCAGAAAGAACCAAAACCCAACAGCGGCAGCGACATATGAGCAAGCGGAGCTAAATCACCTGAAGCCCCCACGCTGCCTTTTTCAGGGATAACCGGAATCATATCATGATCAATGAAATACATGAGTCGGTCAAAGGTTTCTTTAGAAATTCCGGAGAAACCTATTCCCAACGCATGAATTTTGAGCTGAAGCATCAGCCGGGAAATCTCTTTGGGGATCAGGTCTCCGGTTCCCACCGCATGAGATAAAATCAGGTTTCGTTGCAGCTGTTTAAGTTGGTCGTCTCCAATTCGTTTAGAGGCAAGGATGCCAAAACCGGTGTTAATACCGTAAAAGGCTTCATTTTTGGTGAGGGCATCATCCACCACCGCCCGGGCATCCAAAACGGGAGAAGGATCTTTCTTCAGCTGATTTAAAGACCGTTCAATATCCTTGTATAAGCTGCTGATCTTAATTTTATGCATGTTTTCCTTTTTAGATTCCTTTTTTACCTGCCTTACATAACTTTTCCAAAGTTATTAAGGAGAAGAAACTTCAAACATTCTCCCAATCTAACTTTGGAAAAGTTGACAGTTAATTTAGAGTCTCAAAGTCGTTAGATATCACATTGAATTCAATCCATTCTTGCAACCGAGTAGCTCTTTAGGTATCATCACGCACTTTATGGATTATTAAACCCTTAACCAATCTCTATAAACTATGGCAAACGGGAACCCAGCCACCACTAACGACTTCTTTGGACATCCGCGTGGCTTATCGACATTGTTTTTCACTGAATTATGGGAGCGCTTCAGTTATTACGGAATGCGCGCCCTTCTCGTACTTTTCATGACGGCAGAAGCGGTAGGAGGTAATCCCGGACTTGGATTCAGTGTAGGGGAAGCAGCCGCTATTTATGGTATTTACACCTTCTTCGTTTACGTACTTTCTCTTCCGGGCGGCTGGGTAGCCGATAATATATGGGGACAGAAAAAAGCTGTTTTTGTGGGTGGATGTATCATCGCAGCTGGTCACTTTAGCATGGCCGTGCCCACCACCACCTTTTTCTTTATTGGACTGGCATTAATTGTCGTCGGAACCGGGTTGCTGAAACCGAATGTAAGCTCCATGGTCGGCGATTTATACCCGGAAGGCGGAGCACGTCGTGATGCCGGGTTTTCCATTTTCTACATGGGAATTAACTTCGGTGCTATTTTAGGGCCCCTGCTTTGCGGACTGCTGGGTGAAGGCTACAACTGGCATTACGGATTCTCTCTGGCCGGTTTTGGAATGTTATTGGGACTGGTATCCTATAAAATAGGCGACAAATATCTGGAAGGTGCCGGCGACCTTGATGAAAGCTTTACCGATGAGCAGATTAAAAAACGTAGCAGACTTTTTTACGGAATATCATCATTCCTTGCTGCTGCAGTTGTAATCTTTGGATTCCTGCAAAGTTCAGGCGCCATCAACGTAGCTCTTGAAGCACTTGCTCAGAACCTGGGTATTGTGGCGGTAATCATTACGCTTATTTTCTTTATCTACATCATTTTCTTTGGCGGGCACACCCAACAGGAAAAGAAAAGACTGGGTGTTATTTTCTGGCTGTTTATCCTGGCTGCATTGTTTTGGAGTGGTTTTGAGCAGGCGGGTTCTTCTCTTAACCTATTTGCGGCCGATTTAACTGATCGTGCTGCCGGTCCGAGTGAATTTTTAGGTGGAATGGGATCACTGATACTCACTCTTATTCTGGCTGTTCCCATCGGCTGGTATGCTTTCAAAACCTTTAAGCGGGAAGACCTTTGGGTTATGGCAAAAGTGGCTGTCGCTGTTTCCAGTGTTGGCTTGCTTGCCTTTTTCTACTGGTTATTTACACAAATAGGTAATGGGTGGATTATCCCGGCAAGTACCCTCCAGCTCATTAACCCAACCTTTATCGTAATTTTCGCCCCTATTTTTGGGATGCTCTGGACCTGGCTGGCTTCCAGAAAAGCCAACCCTTCCATTCCGGTTAAATTCGGACTTGGATTGTTAGGCCTTGCCGCCGGTTTCTTTGTGCTTTCATGGGGATCTGCCAATGCTTCATCAACCAGCCTGGTTTCTCCGGCTTGGTTAATTGTAACTTACTTCCTGCATACCGTTGGTGAGCTTTGCCTGTCGCCGGTTGGACTTTCTTCCATGACAAAGCTGGCTCCCAAAAACCGTGTATCTCAGATGATGGGAATCTGGTTTGTGGCTACAGCTCTCGGTAACCTGATGGCCGGACTTGTTGCAGGTCAGCTCGAGAACCTGGCGCCATCCGGTCTCTTCCAGATGGTTGCACTGATTGTTGGAGGTGGTGGTATTGTTGCCCTTCTTGCAGCACCACCGGTTCAGAAATTGATGGGGGATATCGAATAGAACCCTGAAACAAGACGTTATTCAAAAAGGCTTCTTCAATTGAGGAAGCCTTTTTTATTTAGCGATCATCTGCCCAGGCGATGGTTGCTTTTACTGCCCGCTTCCAGCCCCTGGTTAATTTTTCAACTTCAGCCGGGTCTTTCTGACGATTGAATTTTTTATCTGCCTTCCACAGCTCACGGATTTCTTCGATGTCTTCCCAAAAGCCTACGGCCAGTCCTGCAAGATAAGCGGCTCCTAATGCTGTGGTTTCGGTTACCTCCGGTCGGATAACTGGAACCCCTTGCAGAAGATCACTTTGAAATTGCATCAGAGTATCATTTGCGGTAGCTCCACCATCAACCCGCAATTCCTTTACCTCGATTCCGGAATCGGCTTTCATTGCATGTAACAAATCCAATACCTGATAAGCGATCGCGTCCTGGGCGGCCCGTGCCAAATGAGAACGGTTGGTGCCGCGGGTCATCCCCACCATCATACCCCGGGCATGTTGTTTCCAGTATGGAGCGCCAAGTCCGGCAAAAGCAGGCACCAGATATACTCCACCGGAATCTTCCACTTTATTCGCCAGGTACTCAATGTCTTTGGCTTCCTGAATAATGCCCAGCTCATCCCGCAACCATTGCACTACTGCTCCACCAATAAACACCGAGCCTTCCAGTGCATAATTAATTTTCCCATTCACTTTCCAGGCCACGGTGGTAAGCAGGTTATTCTCGGACTGCACCGGTTTTTCTCCAACGTTCATGAGCATAAAACAGCCCGTTCCATAGGTATTTTTAACCATTCCCGGTTCCGTACACATTTGCCCAAACAGGGCCGCTTGCTGATCCCCCGCAATTCCGGCAATTGGAATAGTGCTTGAAAAAAGGCTGGCTTTAGTCTCCCCATACACTTCACTTGAATCCCTTACTTCCGCCAGCATGTTTTTAGGGATGTTCATGAGTTTCAGCAATTCATCATCCCACTGCATGGAATGAATATTGAACAGCATGGTTCTGGAAGCATTACTGACATCGGTGATATGCAAAGCTCCTTGGGTAAATTTCCAAATCAGCCAGGTGTCGATGGTTCCGAATGCGAGTTCTCCACGTTCTGCTTTATCGCGGGCTCCTTCAACATGGTCAAGTATCCACTTTATTTTGGTGGCTGAGAAATAAGAATCGACGATCAGGCCGGTTTTCTCCTGAATCATATCTGCGTGGCCGGCTTCGACCAGGCTGTCGCAGTAATCGGAGGTCCGGCGGTCTTGCCACACAATCGCATTGTAGATCGGCTTTCCGCTTTCACGGTCCCAAACCACCGTCGTTTCTCTCTGATTGGTGATCCCGATTCCGGCAATAGCTTTTCCATTCACTCCGGCTGAAGCAACCGCTTCAGCTGCCACCCCCGCCTGTGTTGACCAAATTTCCAAAGCATCGTGCTCAACCCAGCCCGGTTCAGGATAAATCTGCCTGAATTCTTTTTGGGCTACGGAAACAATCTCTCCTTTCTTGTTAAAAAGCATAGCCCTTGAACTGGTGGTGCCCTGATCCAATGCTAATACAAATTGCTCCATACCGATACCGGTTTGTTAATTAGTTACGAGCGGTGGCAAACCCCTGGGCAAAACCAATCCCGATAAAAAACGACTCCCGTTCAAACTCATAGCCGGCGTTGAGATCCAGCTGGGCTCCATCATTTACCACAAGCGCCAACCCGGCTTCTGCATAATGCAGGTTGGTGTTGTTTCCGTCATAGATTCCGGCATAACCCGCATACGCACTTAAATTTTGTTGATTTGGGAAGCTAAATCCCGGAGTCAGTGTAAACAACCAATTATCGCTGAGGTCTCCAACCCCAAAAGTATAACCCAGGTTCGATGAAATACTCAGGTTATTTGTTAAGGATTGGTCGCCCACGAGGAACAGAGTGGGTACTATTTCATCGTTCGTAAATGCAGACGCCCCCACCGGCACGCTGATTTTACCGATGGTTGAAATCCTCGTCTGTCCATCCTCAGCCTCATATAACTTATACTTCGCAGCAAGGCCTAAATCCTGAAAACCTGAATTAACGGCATCGGTCCGGTCAAAGTATTGGGTGGAATAGGAATTCAGCAAGGCTCTAAGTTCAAGGTTCTCCATCACCCCAAAGCGCAACAGCATTTGCCCGATGTCAAACTGATTGACGGCATTCCCCGTTGAAAGCTGAACGCCCGTTTCCAGGCCAAAAACTCCGGCTTCTACCACATAAGAGCCATTGCCAATACCCGGCCTGTCGGGGGTGTAATTTTCCTGGGCGAAAATATAATTGGAAGTTAGTAATGTTGTTAGTATTACAAACGCTGATTTTAGGTTAAAAAAGCTTGAGATAAATTTATCCATTGTTCAGGTGAAAGTTCGTAAGTAAGATATTCCATCACTTATTAAATCCAGAAGATTTGGGATATCATCATCTGTTTTTTCATTAGCATGAAATAAATCATAAACACTTGGGTGAAAAATATTTACTGAAATTACCTCCGAGAAGACTATTCCAATCTCAAAATCACTCGACTCAAATCCATCAAGTTGCCCTTTAATTTCATCCTCAACTTTGGCTGTTATTTCTTCATAGTAATTTGTGAATATAAGTTCTTTATTGTTATCTCTATAACCACTCAAATATGGGATTAATTTGAATGATTTTGTGTCAAAATTAGGAGATACAAAATTGTTTGATACAAATCCCACATAAACCTTATCAGATCTTAGTGTTACTGAAACTAATTTAGCCTCTTTTAGAGCTTTCATTAAAAGAATTTCTATCGCATCGTTGTCTTCATAAATTAACTGACCAATCCTTTCTTCTTTTGTGGTCAAAAAGTTGGTGTATTTTCCAAATAAATACCCTATAAAAAGTGTTGAGAAGACTGGGAGTGAATAGCTAATGTTGATAAAATCATCCCAACGTTCAATAATACTTGGAAATCCTTCTAAAATATAGAGATATAATAAATATGCTGGAATAAAAAGTAACGTTCCCCAAACTCCTGACAATAAGAAAAGTTCTTGATTGCTATATCTATAAATTTTAAAACTATAGTACTGAGATGTTTTTATAAATATAAAACCACTGAGCAGTGGCAATATCAGTAACCCGTATGATGTACCAGTCAAATTTTATTGTTTTTTTCGACTTCTTCTCGACTTTATACTTTTTACAAGATTAGAATCCTTGAGCTCTTTAATTTGTTTTTGAGCAGAACCACTCGTAATAATATCCTTAGGATTTGCATAAACTGCTCCCTTCTTAGTGTAATGCAACTTCGGATAGTATTTTCGTGTAGTTTCTTTCTTTGCAAGCATACTTAATTATATGTAATTAGCTTGTTGTATCCAAAAGAACGAATAAATGAATAAAAAAATTTCAGAAAAAACACCAATAGCTGCTATAGCTACACCGGTTGGCGAAGGCGGAATTGCTGTCATCCGGGTTTCCGGCAAAGATGCTATTGCATTGGTAAATAAGGCTTTTAAAGGCAAAGACCTAACAAAACCGGACTCCCACACCGTTCATTTCGGGAAGATCATGAACAGTAAAGGACTGCCTGTGGATGAGGTGCTGGTGACTCTGTTTCATTCCCCAAAATCATACACCGGTGAAGAGGCAGTAGAAATATCCTGTCACGGCGGTGTGTTGGTTACACAGTCGGTACTCGAAACCATTTTAGCTCTCGGGGTGAAATCGGCCGAACCCGGAGAATTTACCCAACGCGCTTTCCTGAATGGCAAACTGGATCTGGATCAGGCCGAAGCCGTAGCCGACCTCATACATGCCAAAAGCTCAAAAGCGGTGGATGCCGCCCACCAGCAGCTGGAAGGGCGCTTGGGTGAACATATCAAAAGTTTCCGGCAGCAAATTATTGATGCCACCGCCATGGTGGAACTCGAGCTCGACTTTATAGAGGAGGATGTAGAGTTTGCCAACAAAGAACAGCTTCAAAAACTACTGGAAGAGCTGGATGCCGAAATCACGGAGCTCCTTGAGACCTATGAAACCGGACGATTGGTGAAAGATGGCGTTAAAACGGTACTCATAGGTCGGCCCAATGCCGGGAAGTCCACCTTACTGAATACCCTGGTGGGAAGTGACCGGGCTATTGTGACCGAAATTGCCGGAACCACCCGCGACACCATCGATGCCGACTGGAGTTACGACGGATTATTATTCAAGCTCATTGACACCGCCGGACTCCGGGAAACCGAAGATGTTGTGGAGGCGGAAGGGGTAAAACGCTCCCAAAAGGCTTTTGAACAGGCCGACTTAGTGATTTACCTGAAAGATTTATCTCAACCTTTCTCAGAAACTGAGCGGAAGGAAATTGCGGATTTTCAATCCCGGGCAAAAGATACTCCCTTTATCCTCATTGGCACCAAAGCAGATATTGAAGCAGAGCAGGAATGGCGCACCGAATTTGATTTAAAGATTTCGGCCCTGGAGGGAGAGCGCATCAAAGAACTTAAGCAGCTGCTTAAAGACCGCGCGTTGGAGAACAAGCATTACGATGCCTCCAGCCTGCTTGTCACCTCTACCCGCCACCGCGATGCTCTCCAAAAAACCAAAGATCATGTGCAATCCGCTCTGCGAGCTTTGGATCTGGGCATGACCGGCGACTTTTTGTCCATAGATTTAAGGGCGGCATTGAAAGAGCTGGGAACCATTACCGGAGAAATTACCAATGAAGATGTGCTGGATTCTATTTTCTCCCGGTTTTGTATCGGGAAGTAGTAAATGCTTTCTTTTAACTCAACTCACACCAGAGCAAATTATTACAACGACAATGATCTATTTTACATATACTTATCCATATTTAATTAACTTGTTTATCTTATAAAACCATCATATAAATCGTGCAATTATGAGAAGTGAAAGAGTTTTTAAAGATCGAAGGAGAAATGCTTACTTAGTCGTATTGGGTCTGATACTTTTGTTTTGGGGTGTATCAAAATTTCAAAGTGATAGTACTGAATCCCAAGATCCAAAAATTCAGGCTGCTAATAATGAACTCCCTGAAAAGAGAACAGCATTTACTCAAACAAACGAGTCAATAAGATTGAATCTTATGGTTGAATTAAGAGAAGATGCAACAGTGGGTGAAAGAGCTGAAATTTGGATAAAGAACATGGGTTCATGGTACTTGAATAATAAATATGATTCTAATGACCAGATTAATAAGTTTGGTTCAGTATCTACTACTACTCCCAATCTTGAAGTTGGAAAGAATCTTAAATTGTATTTCTATCCTGATGGAAGAGATAAAAATGAGATAGCGTTAGATTTTAAACTTTCTTCAGAATTCTGTTCACAAGGATGTGCGAGAGATGCTTTGAGAATTTCTGTTTTCAATAACAAAGTAACTTTTTTCGGCTTGCCTATTAAAGAAGCTCACGGTGATATTGAAATAGAAAAGAACCGATAATTTGGTTCACATTTTTCAGATCAAGTAAGCCCTTTCTAACATCCAACCTTTCAGCTATTCCGTATTATCATCCACTGTTCATCCATTCAATAATAGATCAATGAGATTAGTCATAATGCTGCTGGCGCTTACCGTAACATTCGGCTGTGCCAAAGAAAAAGACCGGGTTAATTATTTACGTCAGGGCTATAAGCTTTTGGATAAGGATAAGTTTCCGGAAGCCGAAACGGCTTTTACAAACGCTTTGAAATCCGGCTATGATTACAACAAAGCCTACATTGGGTTAAGCCTGACCAAAACCCGCAGTTTTCCAGAAGACAGTGCAGCCTATTATGTACAGAACTTTAAGGACGCTATTCCCCTGTTGGATAATGCCATTGAGGCCGACCCCAACAACCCATACGGATATGCGCTGAGAGGAGAAGCCAAGTTATATTCTTATGACTACAAGGGAGCTATTCGCGATTATGAGAAGCTGGTAACCATGGCACCGGCCAATCCCGGTGGTTTCTTCTTTTTGGGCAAAGCCAAGTTTGAAAACGGTGATTTTCAGGGAGCCATCAATACCCTCTCGTATGCTATCGGACTCGATTCTACTCTTTCCCAATCATTTTATATGCGGGCACAGGCCAACGACAGTTTGGGCAATTACAACGAAGCCATTTCTGATTATAATTTTTCTACAAGATTGGATTCCGGCAATACCGAAGTATTCATCAACCGGGGCAAAACCTTCCTTCAGCTTAATGAAAACGGCAGCGCCTGCTCTAATTTCACCACGGCAAAACAGCTGGGAAGTGACACTGCTGATGAGCTGCTTCGGGATCATTGTAAATAACCGAAATAGAGAGTTTTTGCCAGTTTGAAGCCATTTGGTATTTAAAAAGGGGGTGACTATACTAATCAGATAGTATAATTAACTTATCCCGTGATGAAAAAAGCACTCTTTCTGTTTCTATTGTTTTTATTGGCAGGAATAACGGCGGAAGCCCAGCCCGACCTTCAATCCCTTCAGCAGGAATGGGTAGATGCAATCAAAATGGGCGACTCAACAGCCGGCTTTTATTGGGATGACCGGAGTCTTATCTATTCAAAAATAAAGACTGCTGATGCGGAAAGCATAATTCAAGTCTTGAAAAAGGAAGAGATTCAAAACCTTCAGGGATATTTTCCCATTCAAAGCTTTCAACATGATAAATCCAGATATATAACCGTTGGCAAGCTCTTCACCTCAGCGGATTCTTTAATGCTGCTAACCGGCTGGCGCGAAGTGGAGGGAAGCTGGCTAAAGGAAATTGATGTTATTCTGACTTTAGAAAGTGAAACTACTCAGATTAGCTCTGTATCAGACCGGTTATTTGACCAGGAACGTAAGAAATGGGTCGAACTTGCAAACAAGCACAATCCGGAAGCTCACATCAAAGTCAGCTATACCGAAGACGCTACCTATTTTGGGAACGGGCAAAAATCAGAAGGACGCCAGGAAATTGCCGAGCGATATTCCTACATGGAGAACCCAAATTACCAGGTGGATCTTGAAAAGGAACGGTTTTGGAGAATCTCTGAAGGCAACGTGCTCGAAATTGGCCGGTATTTTACCGGTGCTGAACGCAGAGGAAATGGCGGATTATATATGATTTTATGGGAGAAACAGGAATCCGGGGAATGGCAGATTGAGCTGGACTTTAATTTTTAACTCTGAAGCTATCCGGCCTCGGTATATTTTTTAAAGTTATTCAGAATAGATTGCCAGCCCTCCTTTTGCATATCAACAGGAAGTTCGGTTTCAGCCTCAAAAACCGTCGTTATTTTCGTTTTGCCTTCTTCCTGGTCAAAGTCGGTGACTACTTTTCGGCCATCTCCAAGCGTATAGCTGATTTTCTTTTGGTCGATCACTTCATCATAAACTCCTTCAAAGTCAAAGCCAATGGTACCATCTTTAGATTCCATCCTGGCGTTATACGTACCGCCGGGGCGCAAATCGTTCTCAGCGCTTGGACAGTGCCAGTCATCAGAAGCGAAGTTCCAGTTCATGATGTGTTCCGGTAACGTCCAGAAGTCCCACACCTTGCGGATATCCGCATCAACCGTAGCTTTTATAGTGATTTTCATACCGCTCTCCTTTAGCATTCAAACATCATTGTTTGAATTTAATTGGCACTTTTAGCCTAATAAAGAAAATTAACCGGTCATTCGGAACAGTTTTGTGTTAAAAAAGCTGAATAAAAAAAGTCCTGTGCGCTAACACAGGACTGATTCACCAAACTATCTCAAACTAGTTTTTCAGAAGCTATTCAACATGGTTTCGGCGTCGGTTCCGAAGTCAATAAGTTCCAGTGAGGAAATCACTTCTTCACCTTCCATCGTTGACGATTTTACCACTCCACCCGGCACAGCTTCTGAAGTCACTCTCCAGAGCTTCAGAGAAATTTCGGGAGCTACCCCAAAATCTATGAGGTCGGCCGTAAAGGTGCCTTTGGGTACCTGAACTGATACTCCTTTTGCTGCAACAGCTCCCTCAATTGATTCCTGTGTCAGCTTTTGAGGTTGTGAATACCAGCCTTCTGATACCGGCTTTTCCTGGGGCTCGGAATCTCCCATCTTCTCGCGCAATCGTACAATTTGTTGTCTTTCGTCCGAAAACAGAACTTCCGCTATATAAACCGGTTCGTCCTCATCTTCCTCAAACATCACGATTTGCCACCACTGTTGACCGTTTTCGAGCTCTTTCAGGAATCCCTTTTTCATGATGGTACCAACATCACCATCCCCATCCGAAACCTGCCATTGGGTCCAGCCGCCTTCCGGGTAATCTTCTACCTCCAGCTCATACCCGTATCCCGTAAACAAGTAGTTAAACATCATCGGGTACATATTCACGTTCATGTTAATCCCGAAATTCAGGGAAGCCATTTGCACCTCTCCCGTCAGCCGGGCGGTAACCGTTTTCTTGTTATCAGCAGGCATGGTCACAATCATATTATTCGGCATATAGTTATCAGCATATACCGAAATATTGTGAATACCCAACGAACCGAACCTGATTTTTGCTGTACCGTCTGCACCTGTGGTGGTTTTCCGGCCATTTGAAGCTTCTACCTGTGCCCCCTGAATGGGATTACCTTCCTGATCCAGTACTTCCACCGTCACTGAATTGATGGGTACTTTGTTTAGCATTTCTGCCCCCGGCATCATGCAACCTGTAATTATTAGTGTCGATACCACACACACTATTCCTAAAACCCTTCTCATTGTCAATCTCCGTTTATTTTCAAATTTAAGAGCTGCCTCTGTTTTACAATGCGAAATAAAATAGAAAAAAGGATCAAATCTGCCACACAAAGCAAGACTTTTTTTGAGGGGAGGAAAGCGATCACGCCATATAATGGTGCCAATAAAAAAAGCCTCGCTCAACTAAGAACGAGGCTTTAAATTTCTTGAAGTAACCGGCTGTTAGTTATCGCCGTTGTCTTCGGAATTGTCCTGGCTGTTATCCTGCTGCTGCTGAGGAATAGCCGGAGCTGATTGGGAAGGAGATTCAATAGGTGCATTTACACCTCCGCCTTCCTGTAAAATACTCCGTTCTACTTCCCCGCGATCAATCGCGAAGTTAGCGAGCACACATAGTGCCAGAAAAAGGGCTGCAAGTACCGATGTTGATTTCGACAGTAAGTCAGCTGTTCTCCGGGCTCCGAGACCACCGCCTCCACCGAGGCCGCCTCCGCCACCCATTCCGGAAATTCCTTGTCCCTGTCCCGGTTGCAGTAAAACAACCACGATTAACAGGAAGCAAATAACAGCAATAACTCCTACAATAATATTATAAAGCATGTAATTAGATTCTTATCTTTTTGAGAAGGGTGCAAAGATATCCATTTTTACATACTATCCCAAGCATTGGGACATCAAAATTAATTAAATAACACGGATGCAAGACTTCACAGATCAAATCGCCGATTTCATTGCAAGCTCACCCAGTATAGCAGTACAACTTGTGGAAACTGTTGCCATCATCCTCATCCTCTGGGTTGTCCGCATTATTGCCGTCCGTGTTCTTCAGCGAAATGTAGAAGACAAGAAAGCCATCTATAAATGGCGGAAGAACATTACCTACATCGCTTTTTTTATCGGCGTGCTTATCATCGGGCAAATCTGGTTTCTGGCGCTGGGCTCCCTGGGGACTTTTCTGGGGCTGCTTTCTGCAGGTATCGCCATTGCCCTTAAAGATCCGGTAACCGACATCGCAGCCTGGCTATTTTTAATATGGCGAAAGCCTTTTGATATCGGCGACCGTATCCAGGTAGGGAATTCCAAAGGGGATGTCATTGATATTCGGGTGTTTAAATTCACTATCCTGGAAATAGGAAACTGGGTGGATGCCGATCAAAGCACGGGGCGGGTCATTCACATTCCCAATCACAAAGTATTTACCGAAGACCTCGCCAACTATACCAGCGACTTTGAGTTTATCTGGAATGAGATGGGCGTACTCGTCACCTTTGAAAGCGACTGGAAGAAAGCCAAGAAAATCCTGGAAGAGGTGGTTGAGGAGAATATGCATGAATTTGTGGAACAGGCCCGGGAGGAAGTCAAAAAAGCAGAAAAATCCTATCTCATTCAGTATCGGTATCTGACTCCCATTGTGTACACCAGTGTTAAAGACAGTGGCATCAACCTTTCCATACGGTATTTATCAGATCCAAGACGAAGAAGGGGCGTTTCTCAGGCTATCTGGGAATCCATTCTCGACCGTTTTGATGAGCACGACGACATCGATTTTGCCTACCCAACCATCCGCTACTACGACAACCCCACCGAAGGCAAACCCGGCACAACTCCTTCAGGGAATTAAAAATTCAAAATGAAAAATTGAGAATAGCATGAACTCATTTTTCATTTTGAATTTAACATTTTTAATTCTTCAATCGTCTTCCGGCCCGTCGTAGTTGCGGAGTTTTGGGATTGGCTGCACCAGCTCTTTGGAGTTGTTGGAAGGGTCATTCACTAACTCAGGAACTCGAAAAACAGACATATCCGGCAGCAGGTGATTACCTGAGAACCCATTTTCTAACATTTCAGGAGCATTTCCATTCAACCAGCGTCCGTAATCTTTTTCTTCCAGTATAACGGGCATACGGTCATCCAACGGTTCAACCAGGGCATTCGCCGGCATCGTGATTACTGCAAATGAGTGGATCAGGCGGCCGTCTTCCTGCTCAAATGAAGTGCAGATTCCAGCTAAACCGGTCACTTCTGTTGTAAGCACCCGCAGGTAGAAAGGCAGCGGGTCGTCCACGGTTTCCTTCCACTTATAAAACCCGGATACCGGAATGATACAGGGAGAGGTTTTAGCAAGCTGCTTCAGGTTTTTATTTTCAGCAAATTCTTCCTGCCCTATTTCAAAAAAGTCATCGTCAGCCTCTTCCTGCTTCAGTCCCCATACCGAGCTCACCACCGCCCGGCTATCCCCGTCCTTCACAACAATAGGCATCGTATTACCGGGGATGACGTTATAATTTGGATTGAAAAGGCTTTCAGCATCGGTCTGGCCACCAAAAGCTTCCTCAATAATAAATTTATCGGCTTCTAATACGTATCTCTTCATAAATCCATTATTTAGCTTGATTTATAGGGTTAACGAAAAAAGCCTGAGGTATTGTTCATTTTTTTAACGCAGAGACGCAAAGATTTCGCAGAGAATGCTGAGCCTTCTATGTTGACTCTTTCAGGAATAAATGCTTAAATCAGGAATGATAGAAAATGAATTATCAAAAATAATAATAGGAACTTGCATTGAAATTCATCGGGAGCTTGGCCCCGGGCTTTTGGAATCAGTTTATGAAGAAGTATTATTTTCTGAATTAAATGAGAAGGGGTTGCATGTTCAACGTCAGGTTTCAGTTCCGTTATTGTATAAAGAGATGCACTTTGAAACTGCTTACAGATTAGACCTGCTCGTAAATAACCGGGTTATCATAGAAATTAAGGCTGTAGAAAGTTTAGCACCGGTCCATTATTCACAATTACTCACTTATTTAAAACTATCGAATAAAAAGCTGGGCTTGCTCATAAACTTCAATGTGAAGCTCTTAAAAGAAGGGATACATCGAGTGGTAAACAAACTATAAACTCCGCGCCCTTTGCGATTCCCTCTGCGAGCTTTGCGTGTCTCTCCGCGCCCTCTGCGTTAAATACACACTTTTTTTATTACCTTCCTCCAAACATTATATCAACCATTACCCATGCAAAATCCATTTTTTAATTCGGAAGAAAACCGGCTTCGATCTTTATTTCGGGTACTCCTGTTTATCTTCTTGTTTGTTTTTATGATGGTAATTCCATCCCTGATCCCCTACACAGCTCTGGACTACATAGGCAGATCCATACTCACCCTTGGGCTGTTTTACATCATGTTCCGCTATGTGGATGGGCGTCCATGGAGCTTCTCGGGATTAAACTTAGATAGAACCTGGTTTATGGAATGTGCAGCCGGGATTGTTATTGCTGCGGTGACAATGGGACTTATATTTCTTACCCTTTGGCAAACCGGCGGGCTCGAAATCACGAGTTTTAGCTGGAATCGTAGCGGGGAAACCTTTTGGCTGATCCCGCTTTTGATCTTCTTTGTACAAATGGCTTCTGTCGGCTTTTATGAAGAAGTAATGGCCCGGGGATATTTGTTGCCCAACATCACCGAAGGATTCACTTTAGGCAACATCACCCCACAAAAAGCGGCTGTTATCGCTGTTATCATCAGCTCCGCGCTGTTTGGGCTTGGTCATGCCGGAAACCCCAATGCGAACATCACTGCCGTTGTTAACATCCTTTTAGCCGGGGTGATGCTGGCCGTGCCTTTTATCATAACGGGACGATTGGGATTGTCTATCGGTATTCACTTTTCATGGAATTTTTTCCAGGGGGGGATATTCGGCTTTCGGGTAAGCGGAATGGAAGTGCGCAACTCACTGATACAAATTCAGCAAGGAGGCCCCGATTGGTGGACCGGAGGCTCATTTGGCCCCGAAGCCGGACTGATCGGAGTGCTGGGCATCCTTCTGATTTTAGGGTTGACCGTTCTTTATCTTAAACAAAGCGGTGTTAGAATAGGTTATGCTGATCTTTTTTCGAATACTTTTACAGAGCAGAAGACAATCGCGGAAGAAGCTCCCTGAATTGCGAATGATCGATGGACCGATTAACCGATTTGCGAACTGGTATTCTGTAGTAACCACGACCAACCATCGCGAAGGGTTAAAACCCATTCGCTTGGATAATTGATTACAACCTGCCTCAACCCAGCATCACTCTACCACCTGTCATCCCGAAGAAATGAGCATAGCGAATGACTGAGGGATCTCCCTGAATTGCAAACGACCGATTAACCGAATTGTGATTTCGTTTTCATCAACAACCATCGCTAAAGAATCACCCTTAAAACGTTCAAAATTCGATGTTCCTTGTTCGATGTTCAAAATCCCTGAGCTTCATATACATTTTTTGTATATTGTGAAGTCTTTTGATTAAAGACACGATCTTTGAAAATTGAACTATAACGCCAAAATTGAATGAGGTGTAACCATTGTCTTTTGAAGAATTTGGCCTTAGCCCCGAATTAATGAGTGGGCTGGCCGACGTACGAATTGAAAAACCCACACCTCTCCAAACTGAAGTTATACCACCGGCACTACAAGGCAGACATATGCTTGTAAAACATGAAGCTGGTGATGACGGTGTATTTTTGATACCTGCATTGCAAAAACTGACAAGCAACGGAGAGGTTTCTGGCATACGAGTTTTAATACTAACACCATCTATTGAGCGAGTTAAGGAAATAGACGAAAAAGTTTGGGCCATGGGCTACCATGCTCAAATAAGTAGTGCAGCGCTTTCCATGAAAGGAATTCGCACCGCTCAGGAAGAAGCTATTAAAGATGGAGCACCGGTTGTGGTGGCAAACCCCGGCCGGCTGATTGAAATACTGGATAAGAATAAGCTGAAGCTTCCCAAAGTGGATCTCGTCATTATTGACGAAGCCCACGGCATGGAGAACTATAACCTGGTGAACCGGGTGAAGGACATCATGCAGTTAACCGAGGGTGAGCCACAAACGCTTATTTTCTCTGAATCCAACAACAAAGCTACCCAACAGCTTTCCTCTGCTTTCCTGAAAGACCCTGTGGTTCATGGGTTTGATGAATCCAATGTTAAGGAAGCTGCGTCTGACTCTGATTCCGACTCCGGACAAAAATCCGAAGCAAAAGAAGAATCTAAAGAGCAACCATCTGATCAACAGGAACAAGAAGAATCGGAAGATTTTGAGCTGGATCAGGAAGAAGTGAACCGCAAACTGGACGAGGCCAGTGTAAGCGTCGTGCTCAACCCGGAAGAAAATAAAGAGGAAGAGGAAAAAGAGGACGAGCAGGAAGCTAAGGCTGATTCCGATAATGAAGAAGAGCCTACCGTTCCTGAAGACCTGACCCAGGCATACATTTATGTTCCTCCAAGAGCGAAAATCTCTACCCTGCTTGCTCACCTTGAAGATACGCTGACGGATAAAATCGTGGTATTTGCTGCTTCCAAGCGCACTACCGACCGTCTGTTCCGCATCATCCGTAAAAAAGGATGGGGTGTAGTAAGCATCAACGAAGGACTGAAGCAGGAGTATTATGACGAACGCTTCGGAAAGTTTACTTCCGGCGACATGAAGATTCTGCTGGTTGGCGGACTTTCTGCCACTGAAATAGAACTGAATGAAGTGAAGCAGGTCATCAATTATGACGTGCCTAACGAAGTGGAAGAATATAAATATCGCGCGGAGCTGGTCGGAAATGGGAAAGCTGCCCGTATGGTGTCGCTGGTATCCAAAATGGATAAAGATGACATCGACGAGATTGTGAAGAAAGTAGGCTATGCCCCCACTGAAATTCCCCTTCCTGAAGAAGTGAAGGAGAAAAAAGGCCGAAGCAAGAAGTCGGATAAGAAAGATAAAAGCTCCAAGAAAAAGAGCAGCAATAAAAATAAGAAAAGCAAAAACGACGACCGCGACCGCAAGCGACGTAAAAAGCCGAAAGAGAAGAAATCCGCTAACGGACTTCCCCGTCCAAGTTATGACGGACTTTCCGGTGGAAAAGAAGGAGATAGCAACGGCAAACGTCCAAGTCCAAGCAAATCCGACGGAGCCTTCGGCTGGATTAAGAAGCTGTTCAACTAATGATCGCAGAGCTTTTGTGATTTATTAGTACCACAAACTTAAGGCGCATCTGATTATCAGGTGCGCCTTTTTTATGGCGCAACGCGACATCGCCCCGGTACGGGGCGTAAGAAATGCTGGAACAAGCCCCGTCATCCCTGACGAAGTGTAACGGAGATCCGGGATCTCTTTTTTATGGCAACCAACCATTAAAGGAGTCCTTTCCCCTTACCAAGGGGAAAGACAGAAAGGGGTCCGCCAGCGAAGGACAACACCCTTCAATTAAAGACCCCAAAACGCCCCTTATTTGCGAATGATCGATAGACCGAACGGCCGATTTGCGATTTGGTTTCCACGACCCTACCCACCCGTCAACCCGGACCTGCCTATGCCGGCAGGCAGGCGAAGTGCAACGAAGATCCGGGATCTCCCTGTCATGCATCCGAACATGCTGAGGCACTTCCTTAACATCATCAAGCTTATGCAAGCAGATCCTTCACTCCACATACGCTACGTTCAGGATGACAGGAGCGTTTTTATACATCCTTAGCCGTCCGCCAGGTGGCGGACGGGCATTACTTTCCAAGCAATGTTGGATACAGGTCTTCCCAGCCGGGGTTGATAGATTCGATAAACCGGTTCTCCAATACTTTAACATTCAATGTTGAATGTTCCTTGTTCGATGTTCCGAAGGAAGTTCCTTGTTGGATGTTCTCAGGTTCTTTATTGAATGTTCAGTGTTCATTCGGTACCATCCATTGCGATATTAAACAAACAACCCAGCCTATGAGTAATGATTTTGCCGGAACCAAAGAGAAGTGGAAAGATCCCAAAACCCGCCGCAGGATAGGTGTTGGTGCATTCATCGCGCTGATTATCGCCGGGGTGTATGCCGGAGTGAACCAGGTTTTCCCGGAGCAAAGCGGACATTACGGATTTTGGTCCATCATGCCGCCGCTGGTAGCCATTGTTCTGGCATTTTATACCCGCGAAGTGGTTAGCTCGCTGTTCATCGGGATTTGTTTGGGCGGTGTGATTTCCGGCAAGCTCAATATCGTACAGGATTTCCTGATTCCCTCCGTTGGAACCGAAAGTTTTGCCCTGATTATCATCGTGTACTTATGGGCTTTGGGAGGATTAATTGGCATCTGGACGCGAACCGGCGGTGCGGAGAAATTTGCCGTTTGGGCCAGTAAGAAAATGGTGCGCGGACCTCAAACCGCCAAGTTCTTCACCTGGCTGATGGGACTCGTTTTCCACCAGGGAGGAACCATCAGTACCGTATTGACTGGAGCTACGGTTCGGCCTGTGGCCGACAAACACAGGGTGTCGCACGAAGAGCTGGCTTACATGGTTGATTCCACCGCTTCCCCGGCCGCCACCCTGATCCCCTTCAACGTATGGCCGTTTTACGTGGGCGGACTCATCATCGGAACCCTCCCTTTTCTGGAAACGACTCAGCAGAGTATCGCCTTCTTCTTCACTGCCCTGCCCTATAACTTTTATGCGATTTTCGCCATCCTGCTCACCCTTGCTTTCGCGTGGGACAAGTTCCCTTTCGTACCCGGAAAGAAAATGAGAGCCGCCATCAAGCGCGCCCGTTCCGGACAAGGCCTCGATCGTGAAGGAGCTACGCCTATGGCTGCCGATGAACTTACCAAAAGTGCTGTTCCCGAAGACTACAACCCCGGACTCATCGACTTTTTTGGTCCAATTGGAACCCTGCTTGGAGTAGCCATCATCCCCTATGTTGTCACCTATTTTTTCCTGGATATGGGCGAAGACTCCATGCTGCTGATTGCCGAGGCTTTTGTGCTTGCTGTATTGGTTGGATTTGGAATCGCCTTAGCCAAAGGCATGAACCTGCAGGAGGTTGTTGATGGCTTTATTGACGGATGTAAAGGCGTTACCATCGGAGCGATTATCCTGGCCCTGGCCGTCACCCTTAAAGAGGTAGCCGATGCAGTCGGAACCGCCGCTTATGTGGTTGATACCGTCGGCGATGTAATCCCGGCCTTCCTCCTGCCCGGACTGTTGATGATCCTCTGCATGCTCATCGCCTTTTCCACCGGCACCTCTTGGGGAACTTATGCGGTTGTATTTCCGGTCGCCATCCCGCTGGCCTGGGCCGTGGTGCCGGATGTGTTTTTCCTAACCCTATGCTTTTCAGCGGTAATCGGCGGATCTGTTTTCGGAGACCAGTGTTCCCCCATTTCGGACACCACCATCCTCTCCTCCCTGGCCACCGGCTGTGATTTGATGGACCACGTGCAAACCCAATTCCCCCTGGCCATCCTCGCCGGAACCCTGGCTGTCATTTCCTACGCCGCCATGGTGATTTTATTTGTCTAAAAAATGAAAATGGCGCATCGCGGCATCGCCCCGCCTGCGGGGCGTAAGGGATGTGTGATAACGCCCTGTCATCCCGAAGGAATGAACAACGTGAATGACTGAGGGATCTCCTTGATATGCTGAGGCACTTCCTTAACATCATCAAGCTTATTCAAGCAGATCCTTCACTCCGCATACGCTACGTTCAGGATGACAGGGGCGTTGGCGACTATTCTAAGCCGCCTTTCAGGCGGGCATTACTTTCCAAGTAATTTTGGATACAAGTCTTCCCACTCCGGATTGATAGATTCGATAAGCTCAATCTTCTTTTCCCTCCTCCAGCCTTTGATTTCTTTCTCCCGGATGATCGCATTATGGACCCACTGAAATTCTTCAAACCATACCAGTCGGTCAGTATTGTACTTCGAAGAAAAGCCTTTAAACATTTTCTCTTTATGCTGACTGGTACGGACAATCAGATTATTTGTCATGCCGGTATAAAGCACCCCATACTTTCGGTTTGTTGTGATATAGGTAAAATAGGTTTTCATACACAGTCAGAGCCACACTAAACCAATTCCTTACAAAAAATATGACGCAATAATCGTCATCGCACCGGTACGGGGCGTAAGGAATGTGTGAATAAGCCCAGTCATCCCGAAGGCGTGAGCCTGCCTGCCGGCAAAGGCAGGCCTAGCGAACAACTGAGGGATCTCTGTGATTCGCGAATGATCGATAGACCGAACAACCGATTTGCGAAGTCGAATTCCTGGCCACCAACTAACCAAGGAGTCCTCTTTCCCTGCGGCGGTAGATACCTGCAAAAATCCTTTACACACTCGCCGGAGGGAAAGAGACAGACCTGCCTGCCGGCAAAGGCAGGGATAGGGTCCGCCAGCGAAGGACAAAACCCTTCAATTAAAGACCCCCAAACGCCCCTCATTCGCGAATGATCGATAGACCGGACAGCCGATTTTCGATTTGGTTTTCTACGACCATAGCCACGATCAACTACCGCGAAGGGTTGAAACCCATTCGCTTGAGTAAAGGAATGCAACCTCCCCTCATCACCAATCATTCGGGCCTGCCTTTGCAAAAACTTCGACATTCAATGTTCGATATTGAATGTTCAATATTCCACCGGCAGATCCTTCAATCCGCATACGCTACGTTCAGGATGACTGGGCGTTGTTATGTATTCTTAGCCGCCCTCCAGGCGGACGTTACTCGTTGAGTAACAGCTCTATTACTTCTCCACCTCATTGCCGGAAAAGGTCTCATTCAAAAAGCCCTTCATCTCTTCCCAACTCAGGCTGTCGGCCTGGGCGTTGTAGGCAAGCGGGAGGTCAAACTTCTGGCCGAGGGAATCAGCGGCGGGGTTGGTGTAGGCATGTTGGGCGCCGTCGTAATTGATGTATTGATAGTCTGCGCCCAGCTCTTCATACGCACCGGTCAGGTTGGTCACCTGCTCTTCCGTCACGAAGGGATCATCGGCGCCATTTAAGATCAGGATGCGGGAGGAGAGGGTGTCCTGAGGCATCACGGGGAGTTGGAGTCCGGCATGAAAAGCAGCCACGCCATCCAGGTCGGAGCCGGAGTTGGCCATGGCCAGGATCACGCTTCCGCCAAAGCAATAGCCGATAGCTCCTATTTTAGTCGAATCCACATTGCCCCGGTTTTTGAGGGTTTCCAGGGCAGCATTAAACCGTGCTTTGGCCGTGTCGAAATTGCTCATCACGTTATTGGAGAACTTCATGGCATCATCGGGATGGGAAGCCTGCTTGCCGTTACCGTACATATCCACGGCCAGGGCTACATAGCCGAGCTTGGCCAGTTCATCCGCTGCCCTGCGGGCGTGCTCATCATGGCCCCACCACTCATGCACCACCAGCACCCCCGGGCGCTTGGCAAAGTTGTTTTCGTCCTGACTGATATACCCATTCATGGTAATCTCATCGGTGGAGTAGCTGATCTCCTGCCCTACTACATTTTTATCATTGGTGCTGTATTTGCTATCGCCACACGCTGCTATCAAAAATAAAACAGGTGCAAGCAGTAATAATTTTTTCATCTCGTAAATCCGGGGTTCGTTTGGTATTCTTCGTTTGAATTGTTGATGGGTATAAAAGTATTCGGGGAAGAATGGTTCCGGCCGTGTCATAGGCTTTGTTTATGGGGGTGATGGGATACGAGCAACTCAATCTATACTCTTTTCAAAAACCCTTATATGCTTTTACAAAATCATCTATATAAAAAAATATTATCGTCTATACGTTTTGAAATTTTCTTCTAAATAGAAATTTTCAAAAGTCTTGATGATTTTTTCAGATAAGATTTAGCCTTTTTGAAAACAGTAAGCTATCATTGAGCACATGGAAAAAATCCCTGCTCACATATTAGAGCTGTTTGGAAATCTCAACAGCGATAAAAACCCTAAATACTGGAATGAACGTACCAAAGGCAGGGCTCCACATAAACCCTTTTTACTCCTTAGTATTCTGGATGGAACAGAACAGGGATGGATTGCAAGCAATCAGATAGCATTGACTCAGGAGCTGATCGAAACTTTTTTCACGTACTGGAATGCCATCATGGGTGAAGACCGGTCAACAACCCTCGCTTTGCCTTTCTTTTATATGAAAAGTGAGGATTTCTGGCAGCTTGAATACAATCAGGGTTATCCTGAATATTCAAATGCCCCGTCGCTTGGCGGACTTCAGGAACGTGTTTCCCATGCCGTGATTGACCCCGGCGTTTTTGAGTTATTCCTTAATTCAGAGACGAACCATCAGCTGCATTCTTTTCTTGCCGACACCTATTTTTCTGATGAGATAGCCAAAGAAGTTTTAGAGATTAGTTCAGCCAACGTTCAGTCATATCAATACACGAGAAGACTGGTTGAAATTGCCGCCGACCCTTTCGTAAAGTTTCATGGAGATAAAACCGATAAACAGAAATACCGGACGGGTAAATATCAGGTCAGAAAACAGGGATTTTCAAGAATTGTAAGAAGTAATTATAACTATACCTGTGCCCTCTGCAGAAACCGGGTTGTTACGCCTGGAGGAAAAACACTGGTTGAAGGAGCTCACATCATTCCCTGGAGCAAAAGCAGAAATGACGATCCAAGAAACGGCATTTCCCTATGCCGTTCACATCACTGGATGTTTGATACCTTCATGTTTACTGTGAATCCGAATTTTAAAATTCAGTTTTCCCGCTGGCTGAAAGACCAAAGAAATGAAATCGGAGAACTTTGGGAGCTGAACAATCAATCCATTCTGCTACCGGAAGAGTCATTTCGTCCCTCAGGACAGGCTTTGGAATATCATAATGAGAAGTTTGAAGAATTTCAGGAGAGTTTTTGATGCTTAACTATTTCTACAAAGATTCTATTTCTGCATTTTTAAAAAAAGCTCCATCAACAATACTAGGAGAAATTGCCCATTCCGATAACTTTGATACGCGAAATACCCAAAGCAAAGCATGGGAAATCCAAATCTCAATACTTAAGGAAACCCTTAAGGGCTTTGAAGGAGAATTATTTTTTGAATTTTCAATCCCAAGAATGGGGAGTCGAGTTGATGTCCTACTTATAATTCAGGATGTCATATTTGTGATTGAATTTAAAGTAGGTGAAAGTAAGTATTTAAGTTACGACATCGATCAAGCTTGGGATTATGCACTTGATTTGAAAAACTTTCATGAACCTAGTCATCAAGCCGTACTAGTTCCAATATTAGTAGCCACTGAGGCTAAAAACTCTTTTCTCGATATAACTACCACTTCACACAACGATAATCTTATTAACCCCATAAAGGCCAATAAATCAGAGTTAAGAAAATCAATTGAACTTACACTCGACTTTTTAAGTGAAAATGAAGTTATAGATGGGGAAAAATATTCAGCAGGAAGATATGCTCCAACACCAACAATTGTTGAGGCAGCTCTTTCATTATACAACACTCACTCTGTTGATGAAATCACGAGAAGTGATGCTAGCGCCAAAAACCTGTCAGAGACAACAGATGTAATCACAAAACTAATTGATGAAGCACGAAAACAAAGGAAAAAAAAGATCTGCTTTGTTACGGGAGTCCCAGGAGCAGGTAAAACATTAGTTGGGCTGAATGTTGCAACTGAACACCTCGATCATAAAAATGGTGATGCAAGCGTGTATCTATCAGGAAATGGCCCCTTAGTAAATATTCTGCAAGAAGCTCTTGCCAGAGATCGGGTAAAAAGGGAGAGAGCAAAAGGAAACAAGCTGACTAAAAAGCGGGCAAGATCCAGTGTAAAAACATTCATTCAAAATATTCACCACTATAGAGATGAATACATCAGAGATCCTAAACCTCCTGTAGACCACGTGGCAATATTTGATGAAGCTCAGCGAGCGTGGACTAAGAAACAAACCGTAAGCTTTATGAAAAGAAGGAAAGGAATTGATGATTTTGATTCATCAGAACCTGAATTCTTGGTTTCATGTTTAGATCGGCATGATGATTGGGCCGTGATTATTTGCTTGGTTGGTGGTGGACAAGAAATCAATACTGGTGAAGCAGGAATTTCAGAATGGTTGAGAGCTATTAAAAATCGTTTCACAGATTGGGAAGTTTATATATCACCCAATTTAACGGATTCAGAATATGATGCGGTAGAGTCTATTCAGCAGTTAAGTGAAATTACCAAAGTACATCTAAACAAAGACCTTCATTTATCTGTTTCATTACGTTCATATAGAGCAGAAAATCTTTCAGCTTTTATTAAACATCTTTTAGACCTAAATGTTGAAAAGGCTCAAAAAGCATTAGAAAGTATCCCAGTAGATTATCCAATTGTCTTAACTCGTGATTTAAAGGCTGCCAAAAAATGGTTGAAAGAAAAAGCCAGAGGAAGTGAAAGGTATGGGTTAATCGTATCATCACAGGCAGAAAGGTTGAAACCATATGCAGTTGATGTTAAATCTCCAATGAATCCAATTCACTGGTTTTTAAATGGTAAAGATGATGTGCGGTCTTCTTACTATTTGGAACAAGTTGCCACAGAATTTCATATTCAAGGACTTGAATTAGATTGGACTTGTCTGATTTGGGATGGGGATTTACGATACTCGAAAAATGGATGGGACTTTAACTCTTTCAGAGGCAGCAAATGGCAGAATATTCTTAAAAAGGAAAGGCAGGATTATTTAGTTAATGCCTATCGCGTTTTACTAACAAGAGCAAGACAAGGAATGATTATTGTGGTGCCAGAGGGAGATTCAGAAGACCATACCAGAAAGTCTGATTTCTATGACCCAACATTTGAATATTTAAAAAGCTTGAACATCAAAACAATTTAGGTTTTCAGCTTTTAAGCTCTGTTTTTTACAAACATCAAGAAATCCGCCCATCGGCGGATTACCAACCGACCAGTCATTCGGGCACGGTGGTTCAATGATGTGGGATCGATTAAAGTATTCATCATTCAAACAGCGAGTCTCATCTTTTACCCATTGATCTTGGTGTAACGACAAAACCGATCAACCTTAACCAATCCATCGTTACACACATGAGCTATACTAAGAACGGAACAGGAATTACTTTCCCAAACTACCTCACCGATTTATTTAAATCATAAACTTATTTAGTATCAAAAGAACACCATTTGATTTGCGAATGATCGATAGAGCGATTAGTGATTCTATTAATCGATTAAACACCCCCCAGAAAGTTCGGCGTTCCTTGTTCAAAATTGGCTCATCGACATATTCCGGCAACGTGTCGAAATCATCGACATATCAGGAGGAAAGCAGCTCGTAGAGGCGCGTATTCAGGTATAACATTTCACGTCCCACCTGTTTGCTCTTCAAAATTCCGGCCGACTCCAGTTCTTTTAAATAGTCGGCAGCGGTTTGCCGCTTGGCCGAGTTTCGGCCTACCAGGAATTTAACTTTGCAATAAGGCTGTTCAAAGAGCAACTCAATCAACTCCTTGGAATACACCCGGTCGGGCAGCTTGTGTTTGGCTTCTTCCAGGATTCCATCCAGCAGGATGCGTATGTCATCGATCCGCTTCATGGTTTTTTCGGCGGTTACTTCCACGGCCTTTAACATGAAAATGAGCCAGGATTCCCAATCCTGTTGTTCGGTCACCCCCCGGAGGAGGAAGTAATATTCCGGCTTGTGGGAAATCACATTTTCTGCGTTATGGTAGAGTCTTAAAATAAAAATAGAAGCAAGGGAAGGGAAGCAGGAGCTTCCGGGATGGCGTTCCGAAGGTGGACCTTCGGAACGAGAACAACGAGAACATAGCGGTTAACGAAGAATCTCTTTGATGTGCGAATGATCGATGGACCGATTTGCGATTTGCGAATGGGTTTAATGCAAAGGGACTGTAACGAACTTTGATCCTAATCAGGGAGATTGCTTCGTCGTTATACATCCCAAACCAATCATACCCAACCGCCTCCTCGCAATGACTGGTATTATAAAACCCATAAACCTCGATCCTGATCACTGATCATTGGTCATTGGAATTTGAACTTCAACTCACTCCACCAAAATCCACTCTTCCTGAGGAGGAATCAAAAACTCAGCCCCGTCTTCCGTTATCACCGCCATTTCCTCTACCGATATGGTTTTATAGGTGCTGTCGGTGAGCGGCCAGCTGTGGAAACCATCGAAGGCAAACACCATCCCCGGCTTAAGGAGCTTCTGGGCTGAGGGGCGCTGCCCCGGGATATGGGAACCGCCTAAATTCGGTCCGGTGTCGTGAGCTACATACCCCACCGGGTGACCGGTACTCCACATCACATATTCCGATCCGTTTTCTTCCATCAGCTTTCGCTGGGCGGCATCCACGTCTTCGCCCCGCACGCCGGGTTTCATAGCGTTGAAAGCCGCACGGTTTCCGGCTTTGGCCGACTCCCAGTAAAACTGAATGTCTTCCGGGGCTTCGGTTTCTCCTTCTTTTAATACATAAGCAAAACGCTGGATGTCACTCACCCACCGGTCATACAACTTAATGCCGAAATCAGTTTGGATTACATCTCCGGGCATAATCACTTTGTCGGTGGCGTGGGAATGTCCGCGGTCGGCTCCTGAGTTTACATTTGGATTCTGCGTAGGGTTCCAGGCTTCTCCCACTCCATACTCTTCCATTTTCGCATCCAGGAAGGCGGCTACCTCGGCATCGGTGGTTACCCCGGGCTCAATGATTTCATAAGCTTCCAGCTGCCATTGAGCCGTCAGCTCTGCAGCTTTGGTCATGATCTCTACCTCACGGGGCGTTTTCACCGACAGCCACTCATAAATCAGCTCTTCCGATGAAACCAGCCGGCCGGAAAGCTCAGCACCCAATGCTTTTTCCAGTGCCTGCCGCTGAGTGAAACTGAGTCCGTCGGCCTGGGCGTTGGAGGCAGATGAGTTTACCGCAATGGTTTCGAAAT
Source organism: Gracilimonas sp. (assembly GCF_017641085.1). Lineage (NCBI taxonomy): Bacteria > Pseudomonadati > Balneolota > Balneolia > Balneolales > Balneolaceae > Gracilimonas > Gracilimonas sp. The sequence goes on from NZ_JAEPPI010000002.1 coordinate 99,914, forward strand.
CCTTCTGACGGATGAAATCTGCTGCCTGCTCCATAGCGGACCGGCCCCGCTCTACCGGAATTACCTCATCATGAATATCCAGTTCATCCAGGGCGGTAGCTTCCCCAACGGGCGAATATACCCGCGAATGAAAACCGTCTTCATCCCGATAGAATAGAAAGGCCGCCGTACCTCCGGCATTCTCCCCGCCAATGTGATCGGCGATGGGGTCATTGTTATTCTCCCGGCAGATGACGATCCACGCATCTACTCCGGCTGCTTCCATGGCCTGCGGTAACAGGGTAGAAATCCGCTCCTTCCGTATCTCGGGCCATGGCGACTCGCCCCACTCAATCGGCGGCTTGGTTTCAGAAGTACAGGCAGTTGCAATAATCAGAATAGCACAAAAATAGCGGAGCATGGCTTGTGTTATAGAGTTTGAGATTGTTGAAGAATGAGGGAATATGAACATCCAACAAGGAACATCCAACTTTAAAGGATGAATTGTCCGCAGGAAAATGACTGCCCGCAGGGCAGCTTAGAAAGCCCGAGTGTGCAATTGTCATCCTGAGCGTAGCGAAGGATCTGCCGGTGGAACACCGAACATCCAACATCCAACATTGAATGTTGAAGTTTTTGCAAAGGCACCCCCGGGATTCCGGGTTATGAGGGCAGGATGTATTCCTTTACACAAGCGAATGGGTTTCAACCCTTCGCTGTGGTTAATCGTGATTATGGTCTTAGAATACAAATTCGCAAATCGGTTATTCGGTCTATCGATCATTCGCAAATCAGAAAATCGATCGCTGATGCTGTGTAGCGGAGACTTTAATTGACCAGTGTTGTCCTTAGCAGGCGGACCCCTTTCTGTCTTTCCCCTTTGGTTAAGGGGAAAGGACGCCTTGGTTAGTTGGTGGCTAAGAATAGGAGATTCCGAATCTGCGTTACACTTCACCTGCCTGCCGGCATAGGCAGGCCCGGGATGACGCAGGGGGCTAAATTAGACTTTTTAAGCCCGGGTTTTACTCCAGCTCTATTTTATCTGACATATAATTATCGTAGTACTTCATATGAATGACTTCACCTTTATCATTGCGGATGAAGCGCATGCTTTCGCCATCTTCTCCGTTATCCCGGATACGTACAAAATGGTCTTTATCCACCCGGCGGTATTTGGAAAATTCACCCGGGTTATCGGCCGGAAGTCCCATCCTCACCAGTTTATCTCCCCAGGTGCCTACATAGCTGATGCCTCGACCAACCTGTCCCTCATAATAACCGGCATATGCTTTCAGCTCCATAGCCAGTTCTTCATCGGCCGCTTCTATACTCCCTGCTTTGGATAAAATAGCATGGATGCCCCGTGCGTATTTTCCGGGACTGGGATTATTGCTGTTAGTCATCACCGAGTAGGCTCTTTTTGATTCCGGATTCATCATCAGTGTGCTTCGGTAACCGGGGCAATACCCTCCATGGCCAACCCATTTCTTGTCGCCGGGACCTTTATACACAGAAAACCCCAGTCCCCAGCTGGTTCCAAAATCGCTATCCATCCAGTGAATGTTGTGCATGTTTTTAATGGTGGAGGGATGCAGGATCTCCTCTTCTTCCGCATCATAAAGGCGAAACTGCCAGGCAGCAAAATCCGCCAGGTCTTCTACTGTAGAGCTGAATCCAGCTGCCGGGGTTACCCCGTTGGGGTCAAATAAATCCAGCTTATGCTGTTTGCCTTCCATAGTTTCAACGGTATATCCAACAGCAAGCTGACCTCCCCATAAATCTTCCGGCATATCGGGTCGGGTATCATCCAGCTCCAATGGTTCCAGGATGTGTTCTGTTACATATTCATCATAAGTCTGCCCGGATACTTCTTCCACAATATATCCCAGTAAAGTCTTTGCCAGGTTGCTATACTGAAAGTAAGTGGACGAGGGATATAGTGTCTCCTGTTCATTCAGCGATGAGAGTATTTCCTCTTTGCTCGGGAATTCAAGGCTGGGATCAGTCCAGTGCGAATAAGCATTTTCGCGTGGCAATCCCGAAGAGTGGGTGAGTAGATTACGAATGGTAATAGGGCCGCTGAGCTCGAATTGCTGTTCAAGGTCATAACCGGGCATCACGTCTTCCAGCCGGTCATCCAGTCGCAGTTTTCCATCTTCATATAAATTCATAATTGCGATGGAAGTAAATAGCTTGGAAATAGAACACACGCTGCAAATGGTGTTGGTTTCCATTTTCACATCTTCATCCGGATTTGCTTCTCCGTAGGCCCCTTTCCAAATGACCTCCTGGTCTTCCAGCGCTATGGCACTGATGCCGGGTATTTCATCAAACTTCTGCATGGCGTCCATCCACACTTCCACCAAAACAATGGCCTCTGTGTAGTCTGTTTTGGACTCTTTTTCCCCGTTTTCTTTTTCCTGTGCATATAGTCCACTGCCCGCTGTTAGCAGACAAAGAAGCAGTATTGTTTTCTTTCCCATGATCCCCGGATTAGATTAGTGTTGAATGCATGGAATTGAAGCAATTATAACCGTTTTTGCAAGAACTTCTCCTCCGGAACATTGAATAAGGAACATCCAACATTCAATGTTGAATTGAGGCAGAGTTGCTGAGATTTGGATATTGGGATTTGGTACTTGGAGCTTGGAATTTAGAATTTCCTCTAAATCACTTCTTCCACATATCGCTGCACATCAAATTCATCCATGGGAGCCGTTTTCCTCAGGTACAACGGGTGGTGAGGATGCCCGGCTTTGGAGATGCGTCCGCGGGTAAAGAACCGGTTGCCGTTGCCTGAGATGGCGTCGTAAATATCCTGCAGGCAGCGCGACAGGTACGGTCGTTTTTCAATCAGCGTTCCCCAGGCACACCAGATGTCGGCGGACAGATCGTCAGTTAGTTCCGCAATCACTTCCACGTTTTTCTCGTGAATTTTCTTCTGGAAGTTTTTGTGCATTTTATCCGGATTGGTGGCCCGCTGCGGATAGAGGTTGAACATGAGCCAGCCGTCATAATCGTTTTCCATCGCAAATCGGGCTACAGATGCCACGGTGGGATCCAAATCTCCCGGCTTGGCCGTGGAGGGATTCACCCCAAAACAAATCAGCGGATTATCGCCTTCCTGTCCCAGCGAGTAACGGGTCAGTGGTTCATCGTGATGGTAAATCCAGGGGCGGTTGGGGTACATTGGTCGGGTTTGAATTTGATTTTTGAAGATGGGAATATCGATGTTTTACATTCCAAGTTCCAAGCCTGTGCGAAACACCCAACAAGGAACACCGAACGTTTAAAGAGAAGATAACTTCATACAAGCCTTTGAACTTCTAAGTTGGATGTTCCTTGTTGGGTGTTCATCTTTCCTAATTTCTTCCTACTTTTTTCTATGGCAAAATCTATTTCCAAAAAAATTCAGAAGCACCTTTCTCAGAGCCTCGCCGATTATTTTGAACCGGATACCTTTTTCATTCTGGGTGTAAGCGGCGGGCCCGATTCGATGGCTTTGCTCTATCTTTTTCATCTGCTGGAGCGGGAGGCGCTGGTGGTTCATGTCAATTATGGCAAGCGCGGGAAGCAGGCAGACAAAGATCAGGAACTGGTAGAGCAGCTGGCTTTTCAGTGGGGATTTGAGTGCTGTTCCATTCGGCTGAATCCAAAAGAGGCAGAAGGCGAGAACTTTCAGAACTGGGCGCGCACACAACGGTATCAGTTTTTTCGGGATTTGAAGGGCGACTTTAAAGCTGAAGCTATTGTTACGGCTCATCATCAGGATGATCAGGTGGAAACTATTTTACAGAAGCTGTTTCGGGGAAGCGGTCCGGCTGCCTGGCAGGGTATGAGAGAGTGGGATGGCAAGCTATTTCGCCCCCTGCTCAATTTTGATAAAAAAGATATTCTCGCTTTTTGCGAAGCAGAAGCTATTCCCTACCGCACCGATGAAAGCAATAAAAGTTCTGATTATGCGCGAAATTTTATCCGAAATGAATTCGCCCAACAAATGGACAACCTGCTCCCCGGCTGGAAGCAAAACATTCTGAACCTCCCGGAACAGGGCAAATTATTTGAAGCCAGTATCACGGAAATCACTGAGCAGGTGACGAACAACAACAGCATCAACCTGAAGAAATACGCTCAGCTTCCGCAAATCCTGAAGCCGGCTGTGCTCAAAACACTGCTTGATCAGTTCGGGCTGGAGGGCGTCTATTCCAAAGGTCAGCTTGAAACATTAACGGAACTTGAATTTCTGCAACCCGGAAAAAGCATGAAAGTCGGAAACCTCGTTTTGACTCGCGAACGGAACGGGATTCACCTTCAGAAAGATGAAAGCATTGACGACGTCTCCCAAAAAATCTCGAAAGAAAATGCACGAGAAGGCTATAGGCTGAATGGCGTCACCCTGAAAAAAACAAAGAAGCCGTCCGTCAAATCCGCGCTGAAGCTGGATGCCTCCAAACTTTCCTGGCCGTTGACGCTGAGAAGCTGGAGCGATGGCGATGCCTTACAGCCTTTGGGGATGGCCGGGCATCAGAAAGTATCCGACCATCTGACAAACCGGAAAATCCCCTCACATTTTAAAGAAAAAGCTTTGGTATTGTGCGGATCAGATAGTACTATTTATGCTATTCTATATCCTGTTCCCGCGACTAATAATGAGCAGGGAGCCATCTCTGAATTGGCTAAATGCGAATCCACATCAACTACTTTTTTGACGATAAATTTCAGTTAGTATGAGTTCTACTTTTTACCAACCGGATACAGTGACTTGTAACGGTGAACAATTCAAAATTTTTATTACCAAAGACCAGATCGATGAACGCCTGAACCAACTTGGCAATCAGCTGGATAAGGACTATGAGGGTAAGAAACCTATTTTTATCGGCATCCTGAACGGGGCTTTTATTTTCCTTGCTGATGTCATGAGACATGTGAGCATCGACTGTGAGGTGGATTTCATGAAGCTCAGCAGCTATGGCGATAAGAAGGTTTCATCCGGACAGGTAACGGAGCTGAAGCACATTGATGCCAAAATCGAAGGGCGGCATGTGATCCTGGTAGAAGACATTGTGGATACCGGTCTTTCCATGAACTATATGGTGAAGCGGATTAAAGAAAACAACCCGGCTTCAGTGGCTGTCTGTACGCTTCTCCACAAAAAGGAAGCCACCCATCACGATGTTCAGCTCGATTATGTGGGCTTCGAGATTCCAAATGCTTTTGTGTTGGGGTATGGACTCGATTATGCACAGGAAGGGAGAAATCTCTCTCAAATTTATGTGTTAGATTCTGACGAGAAGTAGAGTAGTTATCATCGTATTTCAACTTTGAAACAAGGCTTCAAAAGCAAAAAAACCTTTCCCGAAAACACTCAGATTAAAGCTTTATCAGGGTTGCTATTAGTGTGGAAAGGTCGCTATATTTGTTGCCCTTCAAAAACGGAGAGGTGGCTGAGTGGCTGAAAGCGCTCCCCTGCTAAGGGAGTATACCTCTAACGAGGTATCGAGGGTTCGAATCCCTCCCTCTCCGCATTTTTTGCTTGTCTATTTTCTCTTCATAATAAACACGCCGTTCCAGTCATCGCCCGGTGATTCTTCCTTCATCAATTCGCAACGCCGAATAAATATTCCCGACGGATTTCTCTCATAGCGCTCCAGCGTTTGGGACTCTTTGAACTTCTCTATTGCTGCATCCCATTCCTGCTTAAAGTAGTACTCCAATCCTTGTTCATACAACCCTATACAGTCGTGCTGCTCCTGACCGGCATCAGCGCGTAAGCCGGCAATTTCATACACTTTCACCGGCTGGGTTCTTCCTTTCACCACAATGTTATCCAGCAGCCGGAACAGGCAATCATCCCCGTACTCTTCGGCTTCTTTTTTGGTCGATTCCGTTACCATGGTGTACACTCCGTATTGCTTGGCCCCGCTTTCGCAACGGGCAGCAAGGTTTACGTTATCTCCCATCATGGTATAATTAAAGCGCCGGGACGAACCCATATTTCCGGTTACCATCACCCCGGTATTCATGCCAATACGCTGATGCATATTCGCCACTAAATCCGACCATCCCTCTTTCTCCCACTTCTTCCGCAGTTCACTCAATTCTTTTTGCATGAGCTGAGAAGCCACACACGCCTGGTAAGCATGATCTTTCATCGGGACGGGCGAGCCAAAAAAGGCCACAATGGCATCGCCGATATATTTATCGAGCGTACCGCCACGACTGTTCAGGATGTCTGTCATAGTGCTCAGGTACTCATTAATCAGGGTTACCAGCTCTTTGGCTTCCAGCTGCTCGGAGAAGGTGGAAAAGGCTACCACATCACTGAAAAAGGCGGTCATGTGCGTTTCTTCGCCCCCAAGCTGAGGCTCTTCACCCGAGGCAATCATACGGTCAACCAACTCCGGAGAAACATAGGAAGCAAACATCCCTTTAATCCGCCGCTTCTCCTTCTGCTCGATATAATATTCATAACTTACCATACCACCCTGGGTTATAATAACGGCAATCAGCGGACCGGTGATCATCATCAACACATTGTGGCTCATAAATGCCCAGTACGTAATCCCAAAATAACCGGCCGCCAATACCACCGAAGCCGTAATGCCCCAGGAAGCTCCCGCAACCCGGTTCACAGAAGTAATTCCAAGGCACAGAAAAAACATAATTAGCAGCGTGTACCATCCTCGAAACCGCTCGATATAGTTGCCATCTAAAACGGTTTGAATAGCGTTGGCATGAACCTGATATCCCGGCCGCGGATTGTTGCCTTCGTTCGCAAAAGGAGTGGTATAGAAATCTTTCAGCAAGGGCATAGTGGCGCCTACAATCACAATCTTATCTTCGAAAGTACCCTTGGCTAAATGTCCGAAGTCGGGATCATCAAAGGTATTCACCCCACCCAGTTCAGATTCAAATACGGTGGTGTAGCCGGTATCGTCAATCACTTCCTCATAAGAAATTTCCGGGAATGTACTTTCCGGCCCATAATAATTGATGAGAAAAGAGTTCGGCCGGTCTTTCAGAATTTCGTAAGGACCAAATGTAAAGTAATCGCTGCCAGGATTTGGCCCGATGGGGTCAATCTCTTCATAGGGAATTCCATGGTATAACCTCAGTGCTTCAAGTCCCAACCGGTAATAGTCTTCCCCCTGATGCTCCTGCCCAAAGCGGTAAGAACGGATAGCGCCGTCTATGTCCGGATGCACTTTCACCAGCGCTACCCGGTTTGGATTATTGACGCGCAGCACCGGTGTTGGAAACAAGGTGGATATTTCGTCCGAGAACTCAGAAACCGTTCGCTGCAGGTCGCCGGCCAGAATCACATTTCCATGCTTTTTGATAGCCTCCGCAAAGGTGGTATCATTTTTATAGTCGTATAAATCCCGATTATTAAATACCACATCAAAGGCGATCACTTTGGCTCCGGCACGGTTCAGGTTCTCAACAAGCCGGGCATGAAGGTTGGTAGGCCATGGAAATTTCTGGGGGATATCCTCATCGGCTTTCTGACTAATAGCTACCAAAACGATAGGAGAGTCCGACACATCCAGAGGACCGCGCCACTCAAAAAGCTGATCATAATACTTGAGCTCTGTTACCTGAATGGGCCTGATCAGCATGAGCACAAAAGACACAACAAACGCAGCAATGGCAATAAGAGCAACGGAAGTAAGTCTTTTCTTCTTGGGGGCCATTTAGTTAAAAGCTGAATACATATCTGAGCTGTACAATGCGATCGTTTGCCCGGTTTTGGCCGCTTACATTGGTAAGATTGGCATCAAAAACCAAAGCATGATACTCATTGAAATTATAGCGTGCTCCAGCCTGTAAAACAAATGTAGAATAAGTGTTTTTGGTAACCTCATCACTCAGCACAAAATAGTTATCGCGCGGATTGTCGTTGAGGACTTCGGAATTAGGGTCATCCCGAATTTCAATCATTCGTGATGCTGTTTTATTCTGGGTGATGGCCAGCCGGCCGTTCAAAATCAGATTGTCTTCCATCAGCCGGTAGTTACCGGAAGTATAAATTCCGAATATATTTATATCGTTTTGGCCTGTGCCCGCTTCCGTACTGTTGGTGGTGATACCAAACTGTGTTTCCAGTGGCAATTCAGAAAAGCGGGAGTTCAGGCTCAATGAAAATGAGGTACTTAATACATCTCCGTAGGCAAATACTTCGTCCGTGGTTTTGAGGTTCGAAAAGCTTAGAGATACATCATTTCGGGCATTCATCCAGTTAAACTGTTGTGTCACCGATGTATTGATATTGACGGTATAATTTGATCGTGGCGTTGGAGTAACCAGGGTGATCAGTGTATCCTGACCATTAATGGTTCTGGTTTCCTGCCGTATATTTTGCACGGCGGCTTTCACTAAATCATCGGGGAGTAAGAAATTCTGGCGTTCAATGCCATTGTCTCGTGTTCTATACCGTACGCCGGCACTAACCCTCGGCAGTTTACGGTCAACCGGGTACCAGCTTACATTGGTTCGGTAGGTGATGGTATTGGTGGTGGCATCGCGGGTGCCGCTCACGTTATCGTTCAGGTTTTCATATCCCAGCGTCAGGTACAAGCGGTTAGCCAAGAAGTTCATCCGGTCGGTGAGGGTGAACCCAGCCACATCTTTTCGGATGGTAGAATTAGCCAGGGAATTAAAACCGGGACCAATCCATCGGTATTGCGCTCTGAAATTGTTATTGGGGTAGCGGAATGAAAGCTCGCTGTTGCCCGCTAAAATACTGGTTGGAAAAAAAGCATCTCCTGAAATATCCCCGTTTTCATCTTCGGAAATTCTGAAGGGCAGCGTGTTCATGTTTTCATTGACGATGATGAGCCATGACAGCTGTTCCAGTAAATCTGCCATACCCTGATCAACATCAAATCCTAATTCCTCCGCTCGTTCCACAGTAAGCGGACCGTCATAAATATTGTTATTCAGTGCGCTGATCACCGCTTCCGACTCAAACCGAATTCGGTTATTGTTGAAGCCTAATTTTAAATCAGTTCCGGCCACCAGGTTATCGCGAGGTTTGATATTTCCACCACGTACATCCAGCCGATCCGGGTTAGCCAGGAGTGTATCCCTTGCAGGCTGATCGAGATTGCTGTTCAGAAGCACATTTGAGTTAACAAGGTCCATGTAATCCCGCACATTAAATATGGATGTGGTGTCATCATGTGCCTTTAACAGGTGGAACCCAAGCTGAAACTTTTCTTCGTTTCCAATTCCAATTCTTCCCCCCACAACCCTTCGCTGAAACGTTCCTCTTCCACCATCCTGATAGGTCAACAAATAATTACGGTCAACCACAGAATCAGCCCCGATGGTTACCTCTTCAACAACGAGACTGTCGTACTGATTGGTAATTTCCCGATCCAGTTCCCCATATATAAATTGCAGATTCAGTTTATCATTCAGCAAATGCAGTGATGTATTCAGCCCATGAACCCGCCGGCCAGAAATTGTAAACTGACTCAATACCGGATATACATGCCCGGCTTCAAAGTCCCACCAGTCTCCATAGGCTAAATCAATACCATACCGGTTTTGGGGCTGAAGTCGCACCGATTCTTGGGAAGTCAGGTACCCATTCACTGAATACCGGAATTTTCCATACGCTCCTGAAATGCTTGTCCTTCCGGTGTAGGCATTGTTTATGTCACCGGCTATCACCTGGTTTCTGGCCGTCAGCTCAACCTGACCTTGCGGAACACGGCTCGGGCCAAATCCCCTAAAGGAAGCCTGCCCCGGTGCAACCACTGCAAATCTCCAGTCGGTAACTGAATAGCTCTGATCTTCCGTTTTATATTCAAGGGATATGGTATGCGGACCGGGGGATAAATCATCCGGCACATAGGATATATAATATGCGGAGGTGTCGGCTTCTGAGGTCACATCCTGCCCGTCAATCAGCAACTGAAATTCTCCGGGCTCCAGGTCCGACTTCTCATAAAAAAGGGCGATGGCTATTACTACATCATCTCTTGTAACACCATTACCCGGCCGGGGAGAAAGAATCGTATAATCGACCCCTTCCAGCTTTGGCTTTTGCTCCTCCAGGCTTTCAACAACTTCTACCTCAACCGGATTTTCTGATGGCAGGTTGTTGGGATAGTAAAGTTGCTCTCCGGAATTAAGTGTCAGTTCAAAATAGTATTCCAGTGAACTGGCATTGGAATTTCGGACGGTGAATAAGGCCTGAAAAACCCCGTTTCTGTACTCCACTTCCTGCTGCTGATATCCAAAATCACCATCATACCTATAGAATAGATTTGCTCGTTGAAAATCAGCTTCCGAAATCCCGGGAACCCGAAATTCCAGCATATTCTGTACATTTCTTTCAACGGCTACCGGCGCCTGGTGCTGTATGGTGAATTGTGCCCACACGTCCCCTGATACTGTTAAAAACAGCAATAGCATTAGTCCTTTTTTTACTACCCCAATCACTGTATATGTATTTATTAATCTTAAACTATCCGAAACCCACGCACAACTCTATTTAATTATCACTTTCCTCAAACACATCAATTCTTACTTCCCGAAGCTGTCCGTTTTGGTCTCTGAACCTGAGGATGATTTCTTTCTGAACGAGATCGTTCTCCATTTCATCGTACCCTTCTCCCAGGTCACTCAATTCTTCCGATGTCAGCGTGCCCGACTCAACACTGTTTCCCTGCTCATCTACCTGGGCAAACATTTGATCAAACAGCGAAACGGTTTCCCCGGAGTTGAGTGCCATTACATCAACCTGTCCTTCTTCAACCCATACAAAACCATCAAAGCGGCTACCGAAATCAGTTCCCTGAACCGAAGCGAGCGAGCGGCTGGTGGCCACTTCAAAATCATTGCCTCCCTGTGGTTCCACATTTAAGAATATTTCCCCGTTCTTCAAATTAATCCGGGTATTCATGGCCTTCGAAGCAGTGGCTACGGAACCGTTCAAAATCAACAATGAACTGGGTTTCACCTTAGCCACGCTGGCATCCATAAATACGACCAGTGCAAAACCTTCTTCGTTTGTTGTAAGTGAGTCCCCGTCAAAAAGACGTTCACCTTTGTTCTCTTCGAGGTTAAGCTCAATGTACTTATCAACTTCAAGATTTTGAAGTGTAACATCAGGTTTGAACCGTTTTACGATGGCAATTGGCCGTTCCGATTGAGCACGGGCAATTTCCGGCAGTGCAAACCCTGCTACAACAAGCAGTACGATAAAAGCATACAATTTCTTTTTAATGATACTCATGTGATCCCTCAGTTTCCTTCCACGATAATTTCTTCATCTCTTATTTTCTGGAGCAACTCTTCCAGTTTTAATGAGGCAGCAGGACCGGTAAACTCCTGCCCGTCGTACTGTATCGATTCCAGGGTAAATCCCCTGTCTTTCAACCTTTGATACGCATCCTGCCCGATTAATCGCTCAATTGCACGTCGTACTTCTGTGGAAATAGGCGCTGTTGCTGTAGCTTGGCCGGCATCTTTCAGTACAAAACTCCATATTTCTGATGATACTTCCTCGCTGTCTCCACTGGATTGCACCGTGGTTACAACCTGCCAGTAATAGGTTTTGCCTTTCTCCAAAGGCTGCACGCCCGATGAAGGAAACTGATAGGAATTGGCCTGAACGATTACATCCAGGTTTTCGAAGGAAAGCAGTGAGCCGCCATTACCTACGGGAGCCGAACTTTTGGCGCTGGCAAGCAACGACTCGGGACTGTCTTGTCCTCGCTGCTCTACCACCAGCAGCCGGTAAGAAACATTATTTTCTCCTTCCCAGCTGAATTGAGGAAAGGGGTTTGTGATTTCGCTTTCCGTCCCCACCACATCGCCCGGTGTTTTCAGATAAATGTTTCCTTCCTCAAAAGAAGCTCCGGTCATACTGCCCCCGCCAATTTCGGCTATATCCCTGGCCAGGTTCTGTCTTCCTTGTGCATCCGTTACTCTGAACAAAATCAGTTCCAGCGTATATGTATCACGGGGCAGAGTAGTAGAGCCGGATAAATCACTCAGAAAATCTTCACCTTCTGTTGTTAATCCCCCTGTAAAAGAAAATGTTTGGTTAATCCCGGGAATGCGTTCGTTCGCTAAATCATTGTTAGTAAAGTAAACCGACTGAAATGGCTTCAGGGAAAACGGACGGGAGGCATTTTGAGTTACTTCAACGATGTTCCCTATTTTGCCGGCCGACACAATCAGTTCAAAGTACAGATTGTCTATGGTTTCATCGGAGAGATTCTCCATGGTAGCGGATATCAATACCGGCCCATTACCTTCTGTATCAATACCTAAACCGGTAAGGCTGAGTGTTTGAGCATTATCCAAAATTGGACTCGGCTCAACATTTAAGGCGACGTCCTGTGCTGAGGCAAATTTATTGGGAACAACACCTATGAGTGCAAGTACAAAAAGTGCAAGACAAATTTTTAATGATCTCTTGTTCATTTTCATTGTAACTCCCGTTTTTATAAATCATGCTCATTTTAAAGGATAAGCAGCATACAAACAAGCGATCCGGTTAACTCTAATGTTTATGAACCTGCTTATTAAAAACCCTAATATTTTACTGAATTGCATAAAAAAAGCCTTTTCCAAAGCGAAAAAGGCTTATGTGGAGCTACGGGGATTCGAACCCCGGACCTTCGCGCTGCCAGCGCGACGCTCTAGCCAGCTGAGCTATAGCCCCAAACGAATATCAAAGATACCGGTAGTATGAAACTTATGCTAACTTTTTTTAGCTAATTTTTCTTTTGATACACACCCCAGTATCATTATTTTCATTCAAAATAGTGTATATTATAACCCTAATAATTAATTGAATTGGAGAAATCTTAATATGAAGCGAACTATCCATCTTCTCGTTCTCACACTTTTCTTAGTAGGTGGTACCGTAGTACAGTATGGCTGTGGTTCTGACGAACCCGTTGTCCAGGAACCTGTAGACACTGACGGCGACGGAATTACCGATGCCGAAGAAGCAGAATTAGGTACTGATTCTAATTCAGCGGATTCTGATGGCGACGGACTTACTGATGCGGACGAAATCAACACTTACGAAACAGACCCTCTGAACTCTGACACTGACGGCGATGGCCTGAGTGACGGTGACGAAGTTAACTCTTATAACACCGATCCTAACAGTACAGATTCTGATGGCGACGGGCTCAGCGATGGCGATGAAATCAACGAGCACGAAACAGATCCTAACAATGCCGACTCTGACGGTGACGGACTCAATGACTATGATGAAGTAATGACTCATGGCACGAATCCTAACAACGCAGATTCTGACGGCGACGGATTTACCGACATGCAGGAAATCGATATGGGCACCAACCCTACCGACGACAGCGACCCTGTTTACCTGACTGAAGATTCTTTCACTACTATCAACTTCGACTTTGACCGCTCTAATATCCGAGCTGATGCAGCCGAAGCACTGATGGATAATGTTGAAGTTCTTAAAGACGCTCCTGCTTTCCGTGTACGCGTTGACGCTTACACTGACCACGTGGGTGGCGATCAGTATAACTTACGACTCAGCCTTCGTCGAGCAACTTCTGTTGTAGATTTCTACACAGAAAACGGCATTTCTGAAGACCGCATCGAATCTCGTGGTTTAGGTAAAGCACCTGTTGAGTGTACCGAAGCTGAAATGGATGCCAATACACCCGGTTGCGAAAGAAACCGACGTGCAGAATCACATCCTGTAAGTACCCTGAAATACCAGCCGGGAATGTAATCTGAGCTGATTTTCAGACAACAAATTTAAGGCTCGTTGCTTATGCAGCGAGCCTTTTTTATTGGGGTGATTTTGAAAAATTAGCCCCTATCTGGACAACCTTTCAGCACCTACCGGTTCTGAAAGTGTTTCACGGAGGAGATTATATATAGATGACACGCCTAATCTTAATTGACCGTTCTGTTTGATTAATTATAAAAACATATCTGTCATCGCGAGGAGTACAAATGTCAGTGTATGTCGTTATGTATGCCGACGAAGCGATCTCCCCGAATTAATATCCTGAACTAGTCATGGAGATTGCTTCGTCGATTAAACCAATGGAACCTCATCACTTCACGGGCTCCTCGCAATGACGAATTTTTCAACAGACACTTGTTAATACAAAAACCGAATGTAGCCTTAAAAGAATCTGGCTACACTAACGCCCACATAAATTCCCGGGTTGTCAATACGATAGGCAACATCGGCGCGGAAGAGATTAAATATATTACTCAGGGAAAGTCCTGCTTCCATATGCCAGTCGTCGGTAGTAACCGGGGGGAATCCGTAACGGGTATTGAATTCATCCACCTGCTCCTGCTGCACCCACGTTCGTCCGATTCCTCCAAAAGCGATAATGCTAAGCCCGGTTTGAGTGGCTTTTCTCCACCCCAGCATTTCCAGCGGTACGCTCTTAAAGTTGTGCTCGGCATTCAGTGATACATAGCTCGCTCCTTCGTAAGGAATAAATCGCTTGGCCCGGAATGCTCCAAATGGAGTGACAACGCCCAGGGCAACATCAAGAGCTTCATTTTTTTGGATGGGCAGATCTCCGATATAGGTTCCGGCGTTCAATCTCATATCCAGCGTATTCGGAAAGAACCGGCGTTGATAAAAGGTTTCATACCTGCGATACAGATCGATCTTGAACCGGGTATAATCCCAACTACTCCCGATTGCTTTCGCTGACTGTTCTACACTGAGTGAGAAATCGTCAGCACCGATAGCACCCAACGCTTTTCTATCCTCTCCATTACTGAAAGTCAGCCTGACTGCACTCAACGTTCCTTCATCGATATAGCTGTTGGGGCGTTGTATTAAGTTTCTTCCTACAATATCATAACTGCTGCTGAAATTTATGGCTTCGTGATTTTCGTACATATAATTAAAGCGTATGGAACCATTCACTCCGCTTGGGCGATATGCAGCCACGAAATCAATTCCTTCATTCCGGTAATAGTCAAAATAATCAGCGTAGCCGAATAGATTGGGGATGCTGGTCATTAAAGGCATGTACATGTCGGAGTTGTAGCGGGTTTCTGTGGTTGCGCTATAGGCCAGCGACATCGCAAACCTCCGGGTTTTCTTAAGCGGCCACCATCCCATTTTTGCCCCGTACGAGAAAGTACCATCGCCATAGCCGGTACTGTACCCGCCAAAAACTTCTGATGACAGCCGGTTATCTACATATCGCCTTTCATGCTTGATACCGCCGTAAAAAACATCCACACGGTTAAACCTTGCCTGTGGACTAAGATTACGAGTCAGTTTAGCAAAGAAAGAACCATTATTACCGCCTGAGCTACCCGAACTGCCGGCACTTACCGTGGTTGATGAACCATCTGATTCCGTTTCCTCTTCCCAGTCAATAAAGCGGGTAAAGAAACCGGTGGGCTTAAATGCTTTTTCAAGGGTGGCGTTGCTGTCCACTTTTTCATAGGCCATTTCTTCCTGGGTATCCAGCGGGATGATATCAATTTCATTCACAAAAAGAGAATCGCCGGAATTGATGGTGGTGGAATCTACACTGAACCTGTCCATCTCTCTGAAAAGTGAATCCGGAAGATCTAAATTCACCTCGTAATTATTCATCTTCGCCACCTGCTTAAACCCAATGGGTGGAAATCGTAAGCCAACCAGCCCCACTTCAATCAACCCCTCGATACGCACATCAACCGGAAGCCAATAATCTCCGCCAAAATTGCTGAACTGCTGAGAATAGGTAAGGTTGAAGTCCTGCACCGGCGGCGGAAACACAACCACGGAGTTCGGCCTTAAATCTACTTCAAGCAAAGCGTACTCTTCCCCCAATACAAAAATCGTCCCTTCAAAAAGAGGCTGCAGCTTACGATCAGAAGTCACCGACAGCTCATATACAACTTGTCCATCCAGCGACTGAATATCTTCCAGTTGGAATTCATAATACTTCAGCGCATCCGGGTGGGTGACGCCCACCATGTCGAAACCGGCTATATCCAGATTATCATCATAAAAGTTGGGAAGGTAGCTGACCCCGGCAAAGTTATCAGTGGCGTCAATGTTGGCCGTTTGCCGCTTGGATTTGAGCACCTCTCGGGAGCCACGCTCCTTATCCCAGTACGCCACGGATATACTCTCCGAAATGGAAACAATAGATGTGTCGTTTTTAACCTGCTGGCGGGTGTAAGCTTCAGCCTTGTAGGTTTCAAGACTGGCCCTCCAGATTTTCTTTCTGCGGATGACCTCTCTCATGATGGCAATAGCTGGATCTTCGCCGGTTACCACAATTTCCCCCATGGTTGCCACGGATGGCTTAAGCAGAAAGTCAACCGGACCGGAATCCTGGGTCACCACTTTCTCCTGGCTTTCGAAACCGATAAACCGGGCAACCAGCGTTATCGGAAATTCCCGGACTATGATGCTGAATTCTCCCTCCCGGTTCGAAATGGTTCCCCGATAAGTATCCTTCACAATGATGTGTGCAGCCGGAAGCGGATCACCGGTTTCCACATCCACTATTTTACCTGTAATTTGTGATTGTGCCTCACTCTCAACGCTGCCTGCCAGTACCAGAAAAAGAAAAAGAACGGAAATCTTCTGCATCCCTTTCGAATTTTATTTTAGTGTAAACTATCGGTAAACTTCTACTTGTCTGAAGCTGATTAGTTACGTTTAGGTACGTATATTTTCAGGAATGATTGTTCAAACCAAACCGACCCTGTAGTTCAATTGGATAGAATAGGGACCTCCTAAGTCCTAGATCTGGGTTCGATTCCCGGCGGGGTCACTTGAACATTGAATAATGAACATTCAACATTGAATGTTCAAGTGAAGGCTATTTTGCGGTTTTCATCCTTTTAATACTCCTGGGTAATTACCAAACCGGTTTGCCCCGTCTATTAGGGAGTTTCCCCAACCTCAAAACCCAGCATCATACCGGCATCCAGGTGTTCACCAATGTGGCAGTGCATCATCCACTTTCCGGGATTCGACATTTCAACCAGTAAGTCCACCGTTGAGCCGACAGGTATAATTGAGGTGTCTTTCCAGACCATATTGGGGTTTTCCACGCCGTCCATGCTCAACACCAGGTGGCGCTGACCGTGAATGTGAAAGGGGTGATTCATGGGATGAAAAGTATCCGGATTATTAAAAATGCGAAGCTTGATGACATCCCCTTTCTTGAAATCCCAGTAGATATCCATGTTCTTTTTGCCGGTTGCAGGATCACGTAAAATCCATTCCACCTGCTTTCCGGTCGAAAGCCAGTTCATCATCGGCATGGTGTCATTCCATTCTACATGGGGCACGTAGGCGGTGTCCAACTGCATAGACTGCATGATGGGAATGGGCAAGTTCTTAACGGCTACCGTAAGCTCCAGCTCTTTGTCCACCGGCTTGTCAAAGTAAGGCTCAAACCCGGCGATGTCTTTTTTCACATCTTCATTTACACGTAAGGTGTTGAACGCTTCGGTAAAAGACTCGTCTGCTTTTTTCTTAGAAACCGTCACCATCCCAAGGGTATCTTTATGAGGATAAAATTCTCCCCGAAAATGATTGATGGCCTGTATGGAATTCAGAATCGGGTAAGTTCCCGGTTCCTCATACAACACCTCCACAATGTAGCGCTCGGCCACGGCAATGGGCACGTTCTCGGTGTACACTTCCTCCTCAAACTTACTGACGTCAGAACCGACTACTTTAACTTTTGCCCCTTCAAATACCATATTAAAGGTTCGGGTGTTGGCCACATTGGTGATGTAAAACCGTAGCACTTCATTTCTGTCAATATTCAGCTTGTAATCTGTTTTCCCGTTCACCAGCATCACATTTCCAAACCGTCCCATCAGAGCGTGAGTGGGACTCGACTTCCCCCAGGGAATCATCCCCTGATCATCAATCAGGATATCGTCCAGGATCAGCATTTCTTCCCGGTTCACCGGATTGTAATAATCTTCCTCGGGCGGAGCCACCAGCATATTTCCATACAGCCCGAGATCCTGCTGAATATATTCCAGCACATGAGGATGATACCAGTACACACCTGCATCCCTGAAAAACAACTCGTAAGTGAAAGACTCACCAATCATCACAGGATCTTGTGAAAACATGGTTCCGTCAAACCGGTAATCGTGCCTTAACCCGTGCCAGTGAACCGTAGTCGGAAATTCAATCTGGTTATTGAATTCTACCACCACGGTACTGTTCTGAGGTGCTTTCAACAGCGGCCCCGGATATTGGCCGTTGTAGCCATACATCACGTAATCTTTTCCTTCTAAATTCCGGCGGACAATAGAAGCCTGTAAGGCAACGGTATCTCCATCGGCCAGCTCCAGAATTTCCTGGGGTTTTGCGAAGGGAATATCTTCTTTGGTAAGCCCCAGCCCGGCGATAAACGGTTCAACTGGTGGCAGCTCATTATGCATTCCGGGCAGCATGGGCATTTCCATGTTCATGGGAGGCATGCGCCATACGGCTTTGGAAGTATCCATGGAATGACCTGCCATATTATGATGCTCGTGCTGTGCTTGTATTGAAAAGGAAAGCCCTGCAAACAGCATGAGCAGGAAAGAAATCTTAGGGTACAACTTCTGCATTAATAATATCCGTATTTAGCACAGGGTTCCTGGGCAAATGGGCCGTGGCCGGCCATGGTGTGCATAAGCCCGCTCCGGGATAGTCCGCGAAAGGCAATAGGCCCCGACCACGTAGAAGAATTGCTTTTCGAAACACCTTCTTCCAATGTGATCACCACTATGTATTTATTCCAATCCACCGTGCCGCTTGTTTCCAGGTTTTTATCCAGAGCCCCCAGCAGCTTTACTTTATCTAATGATGGGGTCGTCACCCAGGCCACAAAGGTTCCTTTTTGGGGTTTGTTCACTTTGTTCAGTTTTATATCCAGCCGGTGTTGGTAGGAACCGTCTTTAGTGATGGAAATACCAAATGGATTGGGATTGAACTTCATGACGGCCTTACCCTTGGCCAAACCTGTACCGGGTACATTCTTGGTGGTTACCAGGTCGATGGTGTAATATTCAGAACCACGCTCTGCACATACCAAAGGTGGGTAAATATCCCACGCATCGGTTCCGGCTTTAAGCTCTGTACTTAAAGCCGAACCAACAAACAGTAAGGCAATAATGAGATATCTCTTTCTGATCATAACCGATCTAATGCTTTTACTTTGAGAAATTAGTTCTCTGTAGGACCTTCATCCCAGTTTTGAGCACTGGAGATATTCGGGAGCCCCCAGCCGCGGCCGTTCCAGCCCTGGAAGTCGTCCAAGCGGAATGCCCAGAATCCGGTTCCCATATCACTAACTACGATAAGGCCGTCTTCATTGCGCACATCTACTCCAAAAGCTCCGTTACAGGTATTATCTCCACACATTCCGGACTGATGCTTTCCAAGAAAGGTATCATAATAGGCAACGGTTTTTGGCTCATCCGGGCTGAATAAATCCACAACCAGTAAGCCATCCTCATAACCGGACACGAATAGATACGGCCACCTCACTTCGTGATTGTGCACCAGGTTTTCATAGTCAAAATTCCAGGAACTTATGGGATCGCTGATGTTCTGAACGTCACCATCAAGAGCAGGTTTCAAATCAAAAATTCGTAGCGGGGCATGCATGTATTCTGTTTCCCCAACAATATAACGGCCATCCGGTGATGGAGTAACCGTGTGTCCCCAAACAACTCCGCTCACGCCGGTCACTGAAGCCAGCAAGCTGACCGAATCCATCTCAGTCACATCAAACACAAAATAACCGCCGGCTCCACCGCCATAAAAGCGATCTTGCTGGCTATCGGGATGATATCCCACGTAAAAATCATGATACCCTAAAGAAGCACCGGCCATGCGAGCGGGAGTGTCCGGGTTAGGAATGGTTCCGGCAAGGATATCTTCTTTCCCTTCAACAAATTTCCCAAGGTCATATACATAGGCATCATCTCCAGAGGTGGTGGCAAACAGCAGGGGCCGGCCATCAGAATGCTTGTACATAAATATATTGTGGAAGCCACCCGGGTGTTCTGCATTGCGAACATAACCCACGGTTTTCACTTTGCTCACATCCGGTAATCCGGTTACATCAACGACAACGGCACCGGCATCGGTATTTGGTCCGCCCTGAAAAAACTGCAGCGACTGTACCACATAGTAGCGGTTTTTATGTTTGAAGTATTTGGGATCCATTCCGCCCAGCCCAACATGCAGCTCTTCATTTGGCATTCGCCAGCGGTAAATTACCTCAGCTTTTTCAGGATTTGATAAGTCAATGATGTCGAAGCCTTTCTCGGCCTGCATCCTTCCCACATAAGCATATGGGCGGCTTAATTCCTGTTCAATTACAATATCCGTAACACTTAAAGGAGCTCCCAGTGGCACATGAGAAAGCACCTCAAGATTATCACTCCGCTTTGGCAGCTCATCGTTTACCTGGGCCAAGGCTGTAAACCCGCTCACGTTTAAAAAAAGAATCACCGCATAAATAAATGGCTTATACATATATCCCGATTTTAGCATTAATAAGAAGCTGCTAATTACGAAATACCTGCGGCAAATGGAAGGGGCTTCACAAATCTTATCAATTATGATAAGAGTGAAAACGTCAGATCGCTTTTTCCTTGCCCCTCATTATAGCGCCGAGAATAGCGGTGAATAATGCGGCCCCGATGATAGACCAAATAACGGGGAAGGGACTTCCGCTGATTTCAATAGTCCAAAGTTCAGGCAGGCCCAGTTCGCTGGCAATCCACTTGCCAATGATGGCACCAATAAAACCAACCCCGGCTGAGATCAGGCAGCCTCCAAAACTATATCCGCTGATGCTTTGCCCAATGCCTCCACAAATAGCGGCGATCAGCAGTAACAATAGAAATCCAAAAAATGACATAATACTTCAGTTAGATTTTAATTTCGGTTCAGGCTTTCTGTTCTAATACTACAGCCGGCTCCAGAGGTTTCACGATTACATGCTCGTCCACATCAAACAGAAGCCGGTTATCGGTATGTACAATGTACTTATCTCCCTTAAAAAGTACGTGGTAGGTAATATCGTGCCCGCGAAACTCCCGCCCAACAATGATGCCGCTTTCATTTCCATTTTCTTTGCACCGCTCAATGGTCAGGTGCTCCGGCCTGATAGAACATAAAATCAGGCCTTCGGCTTCTTTGTTTATTTTAACCGGACCCAGCCGGGTTTCTACATTATCAGATCCGTCAGCATGAGCTCGGAATAAGTTCGTTCGGCCTAAAAACTGGGCTACAAATTGTGTTTTGGGATGATAGTACACCTCTTCCGGAGTCCCGATTTGCTCAATCTGCCCGTTATTCATTACTGCGATCCGGTCGGCAAAAGAAAGGGCTTCCTCCTGATCATGAGTTACAAGAATTGCACTCATCCCGGATTTCTTGAGAATAGCACGAACTTCTTTTCGGGTGGTGTCGCGGAGCATGGCATCGAGTCCTGAAAAAGGCTCATCCATTAGCACGAGCCGCGGCTTGGGGGCGATAGCCCGGGCCAGCGCTACCCGCTGCTGCTGCCCGCCGGAAAGCTCATCAGGCATACGGTGTTTGTACTTTTCCATACCCGTTCGGCAAAGCACTTCTTCAGCTAAAACCGGGCGCTTCTTTTTCTCTACTTCCCGAAGGCCAAAAGCCACATTCTCGAGCGCGTTCATGTGTGGGAAAAGTGCGTAATCCTGAAACACAAAACCTATCTCTCTTTTCTGTGGAGAAAGACGTTTCCGGGTACTTTCAACCAGCTCATTTTCGATGTGTACTTCGCCGGCTTCGCACTGTTCAAAACCTGCGATTAGGCGCAGAGTTGTAGTCTTCCCGCATCCGCTGGGGCCTAACAGTGCGAATATTTCATTCTTACTAACTTCAAAACTGACATCGTTTACAACGGGCCCGCTTTGGTCGAATGACTTCGTTAATCCGGATATTTTTAACAGAGAGTTTTTCATGTAGTTGCTGAACCAAAATATATTCATTTAGATTCAGTCTATATAAGATACGGACTAATCTGATACTTCTGAAAGTTTTGCCCCGTGAATATTTGTGAAACAGGTTGGGATAATGTAAGTTTAATTCGTTTCGGGAATACCATTTACAGATAATTATCAACTAACTACTATTCTTATGAAAAAAGTAAGCATCTACACATTGTTGTTGGCAGTGGCTTTGGTGAGTTTCCAGGCGTGCGGACCAAGCGAAGAAGAACGAAGAGCTAAAGAACAAGCACGACTTGACTCTCTCAGACAAGTTCAGGAACAAAGAATCGCTGAGATGATGCAGGCCCGGGAAGACAGTATTGCACAGGCCAAGCAACAACAGGAAATGGTGGAAGAGCAACAGGGTCCTCAGTTTGCTGAAGACGGAACGTATGTAGTTCAGGTTGGAGCTTTCCGGTCGGAAGAAGAGGCAAACGAATATAAAAACACCTTAACCGATCGTGATTATCCTCATGTATATACGGTTAAAATAGGGAAGGAAGAAACCGGTGATGTTTGGTTCCGGCTGCGGGTTGGCTTCTTTGCTGAGAAAGCCGAAGCTGAAGAATTTGGAGCTGAGCTGGGTAGTGAATTGAATACCGGCTACTGGGTTTCTAAAGTTCAGAGATCAGGAAGCTAATACTATTTTAAGCTTAAATAATTTATAGTTGTATCTCTCCCAAGCATTTGCTTAATTACAGATGCGCTCAAGTAGCGTCTCTCTTGATGAATAGTCAGCCCCGCACATTAGATAAATGTGCGGGGCTATTTTTTTGCATCTTTTTTATTCCAACTTCGTAACCTTCCACTCCGAAAAACTTTCCTAATTCTACGGTTTACGTTATTATGCAGCTTCAACATCATTCACCAACCTCAATAAAAGTGGAATGAAAAATTTCAGTATTGCTACACGCCAACATGATCACGTAAGTATACTGGATATCAGTGGAGAGCTTGATGCGCATACTGCTTCTCAGCTTGAGAACGCACTAAAATCGTTAATTGATGAAGAAAGCTATGCTATCATCGTCAACTGCTCCGGTCTGGATTATATAGCCAGTGCCGGTTTAGGTGTTTTTATGGCTTACATCGAAGATGTGAGAAGTTTAGGCGGCGACATCAAACTGACAAATATGAACGACCGCGTTTATAACGTATTCGATCTGTTGGGCTTTCCAACTTTGTATGATATCCTGGAAGATGAAAAAGAAGCCTTAGAAAGCTTTGACAATTAAATAACCAAGAGAGTGGCTGGAAATAATAACATACAAACCCTTTCTGTTGAAGCTTCTACAGAGCATCTCGCCAAAGTGCGGGATTTTGTTGCTGCCCACGCCGAAAATATCGGGCTCAGCCAAAAAGATATTTCAGAAATAAGGCTGGCAGTGGATGAAGCCTACACCAATATCATTAAACACGCCTATAAAAACTCCCCCACTGAAAAAGTGAATATAGAAATTGGCTCAAACGCCAACCAGCTATGGATTTCATTGATGGATGAAGGGAATAGTTTTGACCCCAGCACTTACAGCGAACCCGACCTTATGCAACGCATCAAAGAAAAGAAACGCGGCGGCATGGGCGTTTACCTGATCCGTAAGCTCATGGATCAGGTACAGTATAACCGCAAAGGACATACCAACGAAATACGTATGGTCAAAAACCTTTGACGCATCGTGGATATAAAAACTTCTCTTTCGAATACTGAAGAACGCCAAAGCCGATTTGAGCTTCGTACCCTGCTGGAAACCAGCCGGATGCTCATCGAGTCGCAGGAACCGGATTTTGTACTGAACAATCTTCTGCTGATTACCATGGGGAAGCTGCTGGTGCCCAAGGGAATGATTCTCATCAATAAAGGCTCGAATCATTTTTACCTGGTAAGCAAGATTAAGGGAAAGAGTGATCTTGATGAGGATGATTCAGTTCAGCTTGAATTTCCTGAGGCCGAGCTGGATCGTACGGTACTTAAAGCGGAAGAATTTCCTGAGATTTCAAAAAAACTGGGGCTGGCTGAAGGCAGCATCTTTTTTAACCTGAGAACCACCAATCATCACCTTGGTTTTTTATGCCTGGGGCCAAAGGGAAATAAACAGCCGCTTACAGCTAGTGAACTGGAGTTCATCGAAAGCCTGACTATCATTTCTTCGGTGGCTATTGCCAACTCACGAATGTTCCAGGAGCTTCGACTGATAAACCGGAAGCTTGATCGCAAAGTACACGATCTGAACACCCTTCTGGAGCTCAGTAAAGATTTCAATATGATGGTGGACCGGGATGAAATTGCCCGAACGTTCAAGTTTGCCATGCTGGGGCAAATGTTGATCCGAACGTTCTTTTTTGTACTGGATGTTGACGGAGAAAAATCTATTGTAGCCAGCAGCGGGTTAAAGGAACAGCCTACTGATAAAGAACTGAATACACTTTTTGAACTCGAAGATGTTTTCTATTGTGATGAAGAACATGACTGTCCCTTTTTGGAGAAAAATGGCATCAAACTGCTAATCGCGCTCCGCTTTCAAAATGAAAAAATTGGTGTTGTAGGGGTTGGAGCTCCCGCCAATAAAGAGCCTTATGGTAAAGAGCAGGTCAACTTTTTACAGTCGCTGGGAAACCTGGCTTTGCTTACCATCCAAAAGACATTATTGCTCGAAGAGCAGATAGAAAAGCAGCGAATGGAAGAGGAGCTCAACCTTGCCAAAACCATTCAGCAAGGGCTGCTTCCATCCCCAATTCCAACCATCGAAGGTTTTGATTTAGAGGCTACTAACATTTCCTCCCGTCAGGTGGGTGGCGACTATTTCGATGTGCTTGAAACTCCCGACAACGGGCATATACTCGCCATTGCCGATGTTACCGGAAAGGGAGTGCCGGCTTCGTTGTTGATGGCCAACCTGCAATCGATGTTACATGCCTTAGCCCCGATTGACATAACCCTGTCGGAGGCTACCGGAAGCATTAATGATATCATTCATAAAAATACACCGGCTGACAAATTCATCACTTTCTTCTGGGGAAAAATATCGGCCGACGGCAAGCAATTTGATTATGTGAACGCGGGCCATAACAACCCAATGCTATTCAAAAAAGGCAGCAAAGAACCGGTTGAACTTGATGCGGGTGGCGTGATTTTAGGCGCCATGCCTTCCATGATGCCTTATGATTCAGCCTCCATTAACCTGGAAACCGGCGATACGTTGATTTTTTATACCGATGGCGTTACCGAAGCGATGAACCCAGAACAAACCGAAGAGTACGAGGAAGAAAGGCTTGTTCAATGCATTCAATCCCATCTTGAAAAATCATCAAGCGAAATAATGAATGCTGTTATCGATGACATTATGGACTTTTCGGATGGCATTCAGTACGATGACATCACCCTACTGGTGCTGAAGGTTAATTAAAGGTTTTTAAACCCAGCACTCCGGTTCCCGTTGCGGTCTTCTCTCTGTTATGCGCTAATATAGTCTGATACGTGCTGTACCGGTTCATAATTTCATTTACATACCGGACCGTCTCAATACCCCTGCAAAAACCGTAGCGTGCATGCTGGTAGTATTTACGCTGCATCAGCTTTAATAAAGACTCCGACACATCCTCCCATTCATTGGGGTTTTTATTGTGATCGATAGTGAGCCGGCGGGCATCAGCAAGGTGGCCGGAACCGGCATTGTATGCAGCCAGGGCAAACGACCATTTATTGGTAGAGTCCATATAGGCGTAATGGTCAAGATGAGAAGCCAGAATTTTAGCACCCTCACGAATATTCACTTCCGGGATATACAATGAGTCAGATGAGATTTCTGAGAACCTTGGTAACACCTGCATAATCCCTACGGCTCCTGCCCAACTCACCGAGCTTGGATTAAATTTCGATTCCTGCGCAGCTATAGCGGTAAGCATCACCCAGTCGACATCCATTTCATCGGCTACCTCACGAATCATATTATCATAGGGAGAAATAGTGCCGTATTGCTCTCCCTGATAAGTAGGGCTGTAGTAATCAGCTATTTGGTTGCCCGACTCAAAGTATTTTTTCCGTAATACATTCAGAAATGCAGAGCGTTTGGGAACCCCATCCTCATCAAAACGAAAATGCTTGTACAGAAAACGGTTTAGCTGATACTCAAGATCGGGAGCATTTTTGCGGACTGCCCAGGCAATGGTATCACTTTCGGCAATTAGTGGTCCTTTTATAAGTCCATTCATGTATTTATCGGCTGCATCAAAAATATTGTCGTCAGCAACGGTAGCTTCATACGTGCCATCGGCTACCTGAAATAATACCGACTCGGTGTCCATATCTTCAGGGATAATGTTGATGTTCACCGGGAAGCCTTCATCTTTTAGCTCTTTTAAGCGAACGTAGTATGAACTATTCCGGCGAACACTGATGGGAATTCCCTCCATATCCGAAATACTTTCCGGTTTAAAACCCAGGTCATCCGAAACTACAATAAGCTGATCAACCATGTTGTACGGACGGGTAAACTCTACCACCTGCTTTCTTTCGGGGGTGATGGTGTAATTGGCCGCTATAATATCACCGCGACCGCTATTGAGCAGGTCATAGGGACTTTCATCAGGGCCGGTAATCACAACCTCAAGGGCAAGGTCATTTTCTTTTGTGAAGGCTTTCAGCAGCTCGTATTCAAAACCAACCTGAACTCCTTTATACAGAAAATAGGAGCCCGAACTGTAGCTGGTAATCATACGGAGTACGCCGTTCCTTTTAATCTCTGCAAAGTCTCTTTCAACGGGTTCACTTACAGAAACAGGGAGGGTTTCGCTGTTCTCGCGTGTGTCTGAAGATTGCGAACAGCTTAAGAAAAGCATAGCTCCACAGCCGGTGAGGAGCAAATACTTAGACACTCCAATAATGTTGTCTCTTTCAAATAGCATTAAGTGATGTTGGTTTCATTATTGTTTGAAATCAATTCTATAATGAAGTCACAATTCCATCTGCCGGAAGTAATGATACACCTATTTAAGCTGAATTCCTGAATTCTTAGTAATGTTTAATCTAATTCAGCATTTCTAACGTTGAAATAACCGAAAAGGTTCGCGAAATGCCTTTTACCCCTGATTTGTATTGACTTACCGATATTCTCTATATCAAATTCCTATACACTAACCCTTTTTATTGGATAAATTGAGTCGAAATACCCGGGTTATTCATCGATCTCTCTCTTATGCTTCGGCTTCTTTTTCCAGGTAAGCACAACCCCTACTAAGGTCACAAAAATGGCCACAAAGGAAAGAATCGCCGGAAGTTCTCCGAGGATAAAAAACGCAAGCACGGTCGCAAACACGGGTTCAGTCAGAATTAAGGTGGAAAGTAATGTGGGTGAAACGAATTTAACGGCGTAGTTTAGAGAACCGTGGCCCATCAGCTGCGGACCTATGGCCAATCCCAGCCCTACCCAAATCACCACCGGGGAAATGTGCTGGGGCATTCCTTCCACAATCAGCAAAATAGTAACACAGGTTGCTGCCGCATAGCCATAAACCGGGAATACATACCCGAGCCAGGATCGGTTTTGCCGGATTTTTCTCCCGATCAGAAAATAAACGGCAAAGATAGCTGCTGCTCCGAAAGCCATCGCATTTCCAAGCAAGGGGTTGGCAAAGGTTGACTCCGTATTGTAATCAGAGATTCCTAAAAGGACGGATCCGGCAAAAGCGATAAACACTCCAATCCATACGGTGGGAGCAAACTCCATTTTGTACAACACCCGTTCGGCTACAATCAACATAATGGGGTGAATGGTAACCAGCACCGAAGCTGAAGCCACCGAGGTGTAATAAAGTGAACTGATCCAAAGTATGAAGTGAAGCCCTAAGGCAATCCCGGCAAAGGCCATCCATTTGGTTTCATTACCCACCGGCTTTACATCGTATTTGTCGCTCTTTTTTTGATAGATATAAAAAGGCAGCAGCATCAGAAAAGCGCCTACCGTACGTATGGCCACTAACAAAAGGGCCGAATGTTCGGTAGCAAACTTCACTAAAATGGGGGCAAAGCCAAAGGTGGTGAGCCCAACTATAAGGATCAGATAAACTTTAGCTTTTGAATAATCCTGACTCAAAATACTCCTATCGGATTCGATCCATTGAACGGACTAATTCCTCATCTTTTTTTATAAAACGAAGTGCTAAAATCTGAAACAGGAGTCCTGCAATTACAAGCCCGGTTCCAAGCGCTTCATCCCAAAGGTAGGTTCCGATTCCTCCCAGTGAAAATAAAACACCCACACAAAACCCAAGACCGATTACCTGAAACAGCGCAGCTCTTTTCACCCAAGCTATCTGATTTTTCCGGTTATTATAGAGGAAGATGGAAAAGACGTTTATGATTAAAGCCACTAACAACGAACTTGCCAGGCCAATGCCAATCCAGAGCTGAGGATCGTTCATGGCTTTCTCGTAAATGGGGGTAAAGTAAACCGAAAGATTAAGTATGGATGCCAGTGCCAGAAATACCGTTTGTAGTCGTTGTATCACAGAATGTTGTTTTTAATTTTTCTTATAAGATAAAAGTTTTCGTAAACAAAAAAGCCCGTCTTCCTTTTAAAAAGATGACGGGCTTTAACTATTCTTTATTCGAGCTTTAGCCGGCTGAAGGTTCTAAAGCAGGCTTGCCTTTAGACTCACCATTCAACTCACTTTGGTCTTTTATAATACCCGGCTCTGTAGTTCCGAACATAATGGTATTCACTTTTCTTCTGCCTCGCTCAATGACGCTATAAAGTACAGGGACAAGGATAAGCGTTAAGGCAGTGGCAAAAATCAACCCAACAATAACGGCGATTGCCATCGGGCCCCACCAGGCTGCCTGTTCACCACCCCAGAAAATATATTCACTGAGATTTGAGAAGAAGGTAATCGGGCTGCTGACTAAAGTTATGAAGTCAAAGTTGAAACCGATTGCCAGCGGTACTAAACCAAGAGTTGTTGTGATAGCCGTTAAAATTACCGGCCGGAAACGAACTTTCCCGCCTTCAATCAAGGCGCTACGTAAGTCGAGTCCGTCCCGGGTTCGCAGAATATCAACATAGTCAATAAGTACAATGGCGTTATTCACCACTACCCCGGCCAGCGATATAATTCCAAGTATAGCCATCAGACCAAGAGCCATCTGGAAGGTCACCAATCCATAAAATACTCCGGCGGTGGACATAATCACCGAACTTAAAATAATGACCGGCTTGGCTACTGAATTGAACTGTGAAACCAGAATAAACGCAATAAGGAATAAAGCTATCAGAAAGGCTTTGCCCAGGAACTCAAACGACTCCTGTTGATCCTGTTGCTGCCCTGTCCATTCGTACGAGTAGCCGCCGGGAAGTCCATCCAGGTAATCCTGTAACAGCACCTGCGCTTCGGCTAGCACGGCATTTGACTGGTAACCGGAGCGAACATCCGCACTAACGGTAATAACCCGCTCTGACTCTTTATGACGGATTCCGCCGAAGCCATCACTCACTTCCCAGGTGGCCACTTCTGAAAGAGGGACCTGAATTCCTTCCTGGAATATAGTCAGGTCTGCCAGGGTGCTGAGATCATCTCTGTACTCATCCGATAGGCGGACGATAATTTCGTATTCTTCTTTTCCATCCCGGAACTTTGAAGCCTCTACACCGTTGATGGCCTGTCGCACCGTCATCCCAACTTCATTGGTATTTAAATCGAAAAGTGCTGCTTTTTCACGGTCCACTTCGACTTTCACTTCTGGTCTGGCTTCCGGTAAATCGGTTTCAAGTCCATCCAATTTAGCGAAGATGGAATCTTCTTCCATAATCTCCAGCACACGGTTTGAGATGCGTGTTAGCTGATCCATTTGAGGACCGGAGATTTCGAGGTTAATCGGAGGTCCGGTGGGCGGGCCGTCCTGTGGTTTTTCTACGGTGATTTTTGCGCCGGCAACAAGCCCGGACAAATCATTCCGCATGTATTCCATGGCTTCAAACACGCCTTTCTGGCGTTCTTCATAATCCACAAAATTAATGGCAACCGTTCCGAGATGGGTTGAATTCCCTCCCGAGGCGGCCGGGTCGCTGGTAATTGCCGCACCCGATGTTGCCAGAATAGTATTGTAATCCACGTTGTAGGGCATTTGCTCAACACGGGCGGCTACTTTATCCACTACGCTTTTTGTGAACTCCACATCCGAACCAACAGGTGTTTCAATTTGAACGTAGATGTCTCTTGGCGGGATGTCTTCCGGGAAGAATTCTGATCCCGGGAAAAACACACCAAACACAACGAAACTGGAAATCAATACAGCTACTGAAATTCCAATGGTTGAAAGGCGATGGTTTAATGCCCACTCGAGGGTGTCTTCATATTTATCGAGCACTTTATTTAGCCCTTTAAGCTGCCACCAGTTTCCGATTGGCTCCAGGAAGTATTTGTTAGTAGCCCAAAGTATCACCCCAAGAATGATGAGCATGGTCCAGGTAACAAAGCTTGAAACCACCAATGCCACCCCAATCACTCCAAGGAAGCCATAAAGAATTCGCTTCCCTTTTTTAGTCATCACCGCTTTACCCTGCTCGGTATCTACCCGCATAAATAGAGCACAAATTACCGGGTTGATAATCAGCCCGACAAACAATGAACTACCTAAGGTGATAATCAAAGTTTTAGGAAGGTATCCCATGAATTCACCGACAATACCCGGCCAGAAAATCATAGGGGCAAAAGCTGCGATAGTGGTTGTGGTTCCTGTAATAATGGGCAGCGCTACCTCACCGGTTCCTTTCTTGGCGGCCTCAAAGTTATCAAAACCTTCCTCCAGGTAACGGTAAATATTTTCCACCACTACAATGGCATTATCCACCAACATCCCCAGTGCCAGTATCAGGGAAAACAGCACAATCATATTCATGGTGATTCCCAACGCGCTCAGTATAATAAACGATAAAAACATGGAAAGCGGAATGGATACCCCTACAAATGAGGCATTCCTCACCCCAAGGAAAAAGAGCAAGACACCTACTACCAGGATCAGGCCCGAGATGATGTTATTCTCCAGGTTTGACACCATGCTTACCACGTCTTTACTCTGATCGTTGGTTATTTTATAAACGGTACTTGGCGGCAGATTTGGCAGTGCCTCTTCGAGGATAGACTTCACTTCGGTGGAAGTATCCAGAATATTTTGCCCGGTTCGTTTTTTGATCCCGAGTGTGATTACCGGCGACCCATCGAGGGTGGAATAGGTTTCCCGCTCCTTATATCCAAAAGTAACGGTAGCTACATCCCGGATGTAAACCGGTTTGTCGTCATCCGCATTAACCACAATATCTTCAAGCGGAGCTGTTGTTTCGTACTGCCCGGGCACTCGTAACAGGAAGTTCTTTGTACCTACGGTAATATCGCCGCCGGGTACCGTTACGTTTTCCTGCTGTATGGCCGCGATGATGTCGGTGAAGCTGAGGTTGTAATACTTCATCTTGGGCAGATCCACATCTACCTGAACCTCGCGCTCCAAACCACCGGTTAAATCAACTCCTAAAACGGAAGGCACGGCTTCAATGTCTTCCTGTAAATCCTCGGCAATTTCTTTAAGGATGTCGAGGCTGTAATCGCCCGACAGGTTCACCTGCATAATGGGAAACTCGGAGAGGTTTACCTCCTGAATAGTCGGGTCTTCGGCATCTTCCGGAAGCTCCGGTTTTGCCAGGTCAACTTTTTCCCGCACTTTCTGCAGGGCTTCATCGATATCAATCCCGGTGTTAAACTCCAGGTTGATATTCGAATACCCTTCCGAAGAGGTGGACGTCATCGTTTTCACATCACTGATATTGCTCAGTTCATCCTCAAGCTTACGGGTAATCAGGCTTTCCATATCCTCGGGAGATACTCCGGGATAGATCGTAACCACAAAAATATTCGGAACTGTAATATTCGGGAAAGACTCCTTAGGAATGGTGATATAAGACACAATCCCTAAAACGGCAACCAACATAATCAACACCAACACGCTGATGCGGTTGTTTATCGAAAATGAGGAAAGCCAAAACTCTTTCCGGTTTGAACTGTCCGGAATAGATCGTTTTGCGCCGGCACCATTTGTTATATCGTCGGTACTCATCGTACTATTTCTCCAAAATCGTTTTTAAAATCATTAATTGGATGCAAGATCGCTCTCACGAGATTCCACAATATTCAGTCTCACACCATCATTAAGAAAGGCCGACCCGATGGTAATCAACTCTTCACCGGGAGCAAGTCCGCTTCTTATAATTACATCCGACCGGTAAGACGGCCCTAATTCCACAACTCTCCTTTCTGCAACCGGAGCGCCGGACTCATTCTCTGTTTTTACATATGTAATGAACTCGTCTTCTTCTTTATAGATGAATTCTTCGCTTACAATCAGCACGTTTTCTTCCATCAGTGTATTCAGGCGCAGGTTGGCAATCATATCTACCTTATAGCTTTTTTGCTGAACCGGAAGCAGAACTTCGATTCGGAATGTGCGGCTTTGCGGGTCAATACTGTTTCCAACAAAAGAAATTTCTCCCTGAAGGGTATCTGCATTCTGAGTGTCGAACCATACTTCAACATCGTCACCTGACTGCACCACATCTGCATAGCGGGCAGGCACACCGGCCGTCACAATGTACTTGTTGGTACCGATCAGCCTAACCACAGGTGTTCCGGGACTTGCCATTTCGCCTTCTTCCAGCATGAACTGCTCTACCGTGCCGGCAAAAGGAGCTGAAATAGTGGTGTTTTCCAGATCAACCTTAATCGACTCCAGCGCGGATTTGTTCTGTTGATAATTGAATTTCGCATTCAACACATCAATTTCCGAGCCGATTTCACTTTCCTCATACACACGCTGCAGGCGCTCGTAATTTTCACGGGCTTGCTCGGTTGCAGCCTCAAGGCGGGCTTTTTCCTGCTTCAGTTTAGCGTCATCAATCCTCAGGATGGTTTGGCCTTTTTTAACGATAGCACCTTCCGGAACTGACTGCTCCATGATACGCCCGGTCACTTCAGCGGAAATCATGATGTCGTTTTTGGTTTCCACATTTCCCACTACCCGAAGCTGACTTCTGAATGTCTCCGGCTGAAGCGTTCTTGTTTCTACGTTCACCGTTTTCCCCACAACTTCATCATTGGCAATTTCAGGGGCTTCTCCCGAACAGGCAGCAATAAGGGCTGCAAAAACAGTTATTAAAATCAGATTAAATTTTTTCATTTCGATTGAGTTCGTGTCTTTATTGTTAAAAATCATTCTACTTCCATTTCCATAGTATCAACATAAGGTACCTGACCGGTTGCCAGATCGTATTGAGCTTTGGCACTCAGATATTCAAAAACCATCAGCGCATAGTTTACTTCCGCCTGACGGACCTGTACTTCGGCATCTGTAACTTCTAATTGTGAACCGATACCATTCTCCAGTCTTGCAAGCGCCCGCTGATATCCTTCCTCGGCTTGCTCAAGAGCTTGTTTGCGAGCTTCTGCCGTCTCAAAACTTTTGTTCAGCTCTTCAGCTGCAGATGCAACCTCATTTTCAGCAGACAACTCAGCTGCGCGAATTTGTTCTTCGATATCCTTCCGGGCAATCTGGGCGCGTTGAACGTCAGCCATTCTTTTGAAGCCTTCAAATATGGGCAGGCTTACATTAATCCCGAGTGTCTGAAATCTTGTGTTGTTTTCGAAAAAGGTGGGGCTGCCCGGTTCGGCTGCGCTCCATTGCAAGTTGTAGGATGCTGTGATGGTTGGCAGAAACCGGCTCTTCACCGCCTGAATTTCTTTTTCATTCAGGTTTAGTCGTGCATCCAGAATACGAAGATCGCCGCGCTCATCCACAAACGAGCTCATGGGTTCCTCTTCTCTCTGATAAATAAAGGGGTTCATCTGGTCGATTCTTTTGATCTGGGCATTCTCCTCAGCACCTGCATCTTCTGATACGATATCAAAAGCGTTGAAATTTCCCTTCACTTCAAAATCAACCTGTAGTGGTAATCCCAGCGCCAACTTCAGCCCCCGGTAAGCTTCATCAACCGCATACTTAGCTTCGATTAACTGTGGACGCTGATTGCTCAGCTGCACTTCAAGTTGAAGCACGGCGTATTCATCAACAAGTCCGGCCTGCTGACGGGCACGGTTTTCTTTCAGGTTCTGCTCAATTCGCCTGATCTGAGCTTCCTGCAGCCTTAGCTGCTCTTTAGCAACCAACACCTGATAGTAAGCTACCCGGGCTTGTGTTATAATCTGCTGAGTTGTGGCCCGGAGGTTTTCCTGCTGAACAGTCTTGAAAATTTCTGAAGTGGAAAGTCCTACAAAAACCTCGCCCCGGAAAATGTTTTGGGTAACCGTAAATCCACCCTGCCAGTTATTATCCGTTCCGAATGCTACGGGCACCAATTCATCGGGATCTGCATTCTGATCAAATATGATGGCCGGAATAAAGTTTACAGGCACTTCAAAGTTCCGGGTGTAGCTCATGCTTGAAGAGATATTCGGATACACTTCGCTGTACGCAATATCAACGAGTTCATCCGCATCTTTTACGGAAAGCAGTGCCCGATTAACCTGTGGATTGTTGGCAACGGCCACCTTGATGGCATCTTCCAGTGTTAGTTCTGCATCAGCAAATAGTGAGTCGCCTTTTACCTGTCCAAATGCCGTTGATTGTAAGAGCAAAAGCAATCCTGTTACAAGGAAAGTAAATCTCATGGGTGAGTGAGTTGTCATTAGTTTAAGTGGTTCTGAAAATTGGTTCAAAAAAAGCGGGAGCTTCTACGGTTCTATTTAGATTCTGTTTCAAAAATTGACTTCGAGTCAATATCTTTTTTACTCTCATCCGTTGCAATTCCGCAACCGATGAGTTTCATATAGCCTTCGAACAAAGAATTCATCTCTACTTTGTTCTTTTCCAAAAGATGAAAATGCGGAGTATTCTGATGTAAATAAGCCAGGTTTACCATTCCATGAGAGGTGCTCCACAAAAGAACAGCCAGCTCTTTTGCATCATAAGAATCATTTATAGATCCGTCTTGCATACCTATCTGAATAGCGCGAACCATGCTTGTAAAAGAAGTATCCATATTGGATTGACACATTTCGATGTATTCACTTTCACCAAGCTGATCAGTGTCTTTCAGGTTATCAAAAAAGCGCATAGACCGGAAAAACTCCGGATGAGATCGTACAAAATTCAGGAAGGTTGCCCCGATGGTATATACCATTTCAATTCCGGGAAGGTCTCGGATTAATACATCCGAAATCTGCCCGGAAAGCATATTGGTGGCTTTATTACAAATACCCAGTACCAGGTCGGTCTTATTTTTGAAATAATGATACAGCGAGCCTTTGCTAACCTCTGCCCGCTCAGCCACTTCATCCATATTGAGATGGTCAAGTCCCTTCTCAAGGATCAACTCCTCGGCCGACTCCAGGATCAGCAGCTTTTTCTGTTCTTTTTCGCGCTCTTTGCGCTCCGATGTTCCCATATATTGACTTCAAGTCATTTTTTGAATTGAGGTCACAAAACTACAGACATTCTGAAATAGTTCCTAACTTTTTCGGGTAAAAAAATTATGACCACGAATTCGTTACTCAGATCCCGATTCATTGGGTGTAACAGTGTTGGGGTTCAATAAAAAGTTCGGTTTAAAACTGCTTAACCCTTACCTTTTGCCTCACCAAAAAAATCAGTCTTTGAAGCGACCGTATTTAATTGACCTCAGCCTGATCCTTGTAGCCATTATATGGGCATTGAACTTCAGCATTGTAAAAGTTTCTCTGCGCGAGATGGATCCTTACAGCTTCAATGCACTGCGGTTTATCTTCGCCACCGCCTTGTTATGGTATGTAGCCCGCAAAAGAGGACATTCTCTAAAAGTAAAGAAAGAGCATTTTTGGAAATTAGTGGGCATCGGGATAGTCGGCAACCTGTTTTACCAGCTGTTCTTCATCATCGGGGTGAATTACACCTATGCAGCAAATGCCGCCGTGATGCTGGGCACCATTCCTATTTGGGTAGCTTTGCTTTCTCAGTTTTTTACGGATGAAAAACTTACGCTACTGAAAGGTCTCGGCGTTTTATTTGCCTTTGCCGGAGTGACACTCATCATTATGGGCGGACAGGATACCCTTTCCTTTGAATCCGAAACATTCCTTGGAAATATCATCACTCTTGTTGCCGCCGTGTGCTGGGCTACCTACACCATCCTTTCCAGAAAATACCTGGCTATTTACAGCCCTATACAGTATTCGGCATTTATGTCGGTTGTCGGGCTTATTGCCTTGCTGATCGTTGGACTGCCCTTTCTGATCAAACTGAACTGGAGTGAAATTTCATACATTGGCTATGGCGGGATTTTCTATAGCGGGGCCTTATCGATCGGCCTGGCTTACATTATATGGAATAACGGCGTAAAAATGATCGGCGCGGTTCGCACAGCCGCTTACCAAAACCTGGTGCCGGTATTAGGGCTGATATTCGGACTGGTTTTATTAGGTGAAGAACTCTCCGTTCTTCAATATATTGGGGCCGGATTAGTTATTACCGGAATAGTGTTAGCACGATTAACTGTAACTTCCTTTAAGAAATCTGTAAAAACAAAGTGAGAACCAATTTGAAATCGATTACAAAACGACTGTTCAGCGCTCTTCTTTTTCTAAGTTTAATACTAGGCGCGATGCATCCTGCCATTGGGCAAAATAATCAAAGCAACAACCAAAGCGGGACCGGACTAAACCTGAATTTCGATATTTTTGACGGAAGTTATTATTCAGATCCGCTTGGCATTCAATTGGCTGCACGGCAGCTTCCTTATGATGGCACCATCGACAAAAGCACTTATGAGCTGGGAGTAAATGATCTGCTTTCGATAAGAGTAGAAGCTTCTAAAAACTTTTTTATCCGGGGCGTAATGGTTAACCCCGCCGGTGATGTCATTATTCCATCTATCGGACCGGTAAATGTAGACGGGCTCACCATCACCGAAGCCGAACAAAAGATTAAAGAGGAATCAGAAGGTTATGTGAAAAATGCCTCCGTGGTTATCACACTTGAAAGTCCCCGACCGATTTACATTCAGGTTACCGGTGGTGTACCATATCCGGGGAAGTATATGATTCCTTCCCAATCGCGGGTTGATCAAGCCATTTATTCATCCGTTACGGACGGAAGTCGCGACCTGAGAAATGCCTCCCTTTCCAATTCCAGTGATTTTTTAACAAAGGGTAATTATGCCTACCGGAACATCAAAATCGAACGGGAAGACGGTTCTGTAGAGTATGCAGACTTGGTATCCTATTTCAGGATCGGGGATGCTGAATTCAACCCAAAAGTTAAAGACGGGGATATCATCACCCTGAAAAAACAGAATATTGAAACTCCGAAAGTCAGTATTTCCGGTGCTGTGAAAGCAGATTATGAGTTCCAGTTTATTAAAGGGGACACTCCGGAAAAGCTGTTACAAATAGGCGGCGGTTTTGAAGTAATTGCCGACACCAGCTACCTGATGGTATTCCGAAGAACGGATACCGGAGCTGAGAAAATTATCGTAGAACCTGAAAACTGGGACACTTTCAAACTACAGCCCAATGACCGGGTAGTAGCTCCATTCAGTGACGAAAAAAATACTTCCGCCTCGGCCTGGGTATATGGTGAAGTTGAAATTCCCGGTAACTTCCCG
Source organism: Gracilimonas sp. (assembly GCF_017641085.1). NCBI lineage: Bacteria > Pseudomonadati > Balneolota > Balneolia > Balneolales > Balneolaceae > Gracilimonas > Gracilimonas sp. Next base: position 137,551 of record NZ_JAEPPI010000002.1, read on the forward strand.
GTCTATTCCGGAGAAACTACCGCACTTGAACTGCTGGAACTCTCCGGTGGCTTGACGAACAATGCCCTCCCCCAAGCAGCCTACCTGATGAGAAGTGGCGGCTTTAGAAATGAAATTCCGAATAAGTTCAACGCAGACCTGATGCGCCGAACTTCCGATCAGGTAATTCAAGGGTTGGAATACCTGGAAGCGGAAACCAAGCTCAGCCAAAACAAAGTGTATATCGACCTGAAAGACGAAAGTCAGCTTGCAGGCCTGAAGATTTTTGATGGAGACCGTTTGTACATCCCAAGAGACGAGAATACGCTTTTTGTATTTGGTCAGGTAAACAATCCTGGTTACTTCCCTTACACGCCGGGAGCCAATGCCATGGATTATGTGAGCCGCGCCGGTGGATTTGCCCTGTCGGCCGACAAAGACCGTGTATTCGTGATCAAAGCAGGCAATGCCACCTGGTACCGACCGGGCGAAACGGAAATCCAGTCCGGCGACCGCATATTTGTTGACCGCCAGCCGGTAGAAGAACTGAATGCGTTACGAAGCTATCAAATTCAGAAAGAGAGCATCAAAAACACCCGCATACAGCTGATTATGACCGGTATCAGCACCATTACCGGAATTATAACTACGTATGTAGCTATTCAGAATATCAGGAATTAAGACCGAGTTAGGTTGTTTTCCCTTTGAATAGATTTTTAATCAGGGGCTGGGTAGTCATTTTCCAACGAGTCAGCCATCGTTTTAAAATATTGCTCCCCTGTAATCTTGTGTAGAGTATTAAGTTGTGAAATGTGCACTCCATGGTAGAACTCTTTTGTAGGCTTATTATTTAAATCATAAAAGCTAATCCCACCAGGATTACGGTAATCACTTATGTACCGCTCTATAGTTGTAATAGAGGCCTGAAGCAACTTTAATACTTCTTCATCCTGCGTCATTAGGTAATAATCATAAAGCCCAAATGTTGCAAAGATAAATCCATTTAGTACATGTACAGGTTTTTCTATTATGTATTCCTCAATCCAAAAATAACCTTCAACATCAATAAGCGAAATCCATTGCTCTTCCTGGCTTTTAAGCAGCTTAAGAGATTCAAAAGTTTTAGAAGCCCACTCTGAATATTTAGGATCACCGGTTACATTATATAGGCGGGTAAAAAAAGTTAAAATCCGGCCCTGTGCCATCCCTGAATACCACGGGCTTTTTAGGAAATCTCCGCTCGAATAGGTGTAATCAAAGTTATAAGGGAAAAGGAACTTATCGTTTGCTTGATTAGCATTTTCGACCAGCCTATTTGCGATGCGCTTGGAAAGTTTGAGGTAATCCGGATCACCGGTTCGTACATATCCGTCTACAAAGCTAATTCCTAAAGCAGATATATATACCGGGTGGTAATAGGGCGTACCATCGTACACATACATCGGTACTGAATCCTGGTCAAAAGCATCCATTGTCATGGAGCGAACATATTCTCTTATATATGGCATTTCATGATAGGGGAGCTCTTGAATTGAATAAGCTTTTAGGTTTACCTCCGACAAATCTTTTACTTTTTCAGATTTCTCAGAAAGTAGGTTACACCCTGAAATAATCAAGATAATGGGTATTATATATTGCCATCTAAACATCACTCAACCTTATATTTTTTTGTTAAATTAATTATCCAAATTAAGTTTATTACCTGTATTAATATGCTGACTCCACTGAATAATCCAATAGCAAGGTAAATACCACCCATATTTGCTCCTGCAATTATAGCTACCACTCTTATAATGAAGAGAGCTATCTCAAAATAAAACGATTTATTATGCTCGTTATAAATCAAAGGAATATAGGTTACAGGAGAAATTAGGAAGACAACAAATAAAAAAGGCGCCAATAATTGAACCAACTCACCTGACACTAACCATTCTACCCCAAAAACAAACTGAAAAATTTCCGGCCCGAAAAAAGTAAGAATACCGAATGGAATCACTGATAACATAAAAAGTTGTTTAAGTGTTTTTTTGGTATAACCTCTTAAACTAATTTTATCGTTATACATTTCAGATACTTTTTGACTGAATACCTGATAAAAAGCACTGGCTATTAATTGTACAGGTACAATACAGACCATATAGGCCAGACCGTAATAACCAACCGTTTTTTCATTAAAAAAATAACTCAGAAGTATTGGTATTACACTTAATGAGAGGGCGTTTACAAATGCATGGGGAGCATTTACTTTCAAAAACTTCTCATACTTTTTCATCAAATAAGAAGCCCTTTTTAATGAAAAAGAAGAGGTTAAATAATTATCTACTTTATTCAATTTTCTTAAAAGGTATCCTGAAGAAAATAGATCCCCGGATAGCTTGCCAATAATTAACCCTCCACTTAAAAACCCCATTGCCCCAAGAATTACCTGGAAGCCCCCCACTAAAACTGACCTGATCGTTTTGCTAACTGATATAGGACTATACTCTTTTTCTCTGTTTAGCCCATTCTGTGAAGCTTTTATAACAGCAAATAAAAGAATGTTTATAGGTACTAAAAATAAATATGCCCCCATAGAGGGACTATTGAATATCTGGAGAATCTCTTTCCAAAATACCAAAGTAATCAACATTACAACCATTGCAACGCCAATGGTTAATAGCATAGCAACTTTAAACAAATGCTGCGCATTATAGCGACTCTTGGTTATTAAAATCGCAAAGTCATACCTCCCGGTTGCAAAAGAACTAATTAGAGAAAGCATGGCCAAATAAATAGTAAATACTCCAAAATCAGTAGCATCATACATCCTGCTTATTATCGGAGAAACTATCACAGGGACAAATAGCGCAAAACCATTTCCAACAACCAAAGTAAAAATATCCCTCAACTCACTGGGGATTTTTTTATAAAGCTTTTTCATATGTTGAAAAGAAATTTCATTTTTAATCGAATCGTATAAACTTTTGTCCTCATTCTCACTTAGACCAAATAATTCTTGAAAATAGCTTTAATTAGTCACCTTTTCCCAACAGAACTTCACCCTTTTTCAGGAAAGTTCATAAAAGACCAATTGACCATGCTCAATAGTGAGCCGGGAATTGAGGCGGATTTAATTGTACCAACCCCTTTTTCCATTCCATTTACCAAGCGAAAAAGGAAGAACCATTCTGATTTACTTGTTAACTGTGAAGCTAATCGCCTTCGATATTTATCATTTCCACGTAAAAGATTCCCGACACTCATTTCAGCAAGCCTTTCTAAAGTCGTTGGGAATTACTTTAAGAATCAAACTTATGATGTCATTAATGTCCACTGGATTTATCCGGATGCACTGTGTATACCTGAACTGAAGCAGTTGGGCTTTAAAACAGTACTTACTGTACATGGAAGTGATTGGTATCAAAGTAAAAATAATAGAACGTTGAGCAAGCTGTTTGGAGAGGTTCTTCATCACGTAGATAGGGTTTTATATTCTGGCCCAAAGCTTAAAGAAGACATGGAATCTCACTTTCCATTTCTGTCTCGAAAATCTGAAATCATTTACAATATGGTGGATGAACATCTATATGATGTCCCGGCTGTAGAAGAAAAGGATTCTGCGAAAAAGGAGTTGAACTGGGACACAGAAAAAACCCATAGCTTAACAGTAGCAAATATTCGTCATGAAAAAGGGATTGACCTCTTACTCAAATCCATAAATGAAGAAATGGGATTAAAAAATACCCACTTCCATATTATTGGAGCGGCAGGGCCGGAAAGTTATATGACCGAAATCCATTCGCTTCTTAAAGCCAATTCATTTGATAATATCACCATTCATCAACCTGTTCTTCCTGGCCAGCTTATTAAGTATTATCATGCCGCAGATTTCTTTACCCAGCCAAGCCGGCGAGAGGGTTTTAGCGTGGCCATATTAGAGGCAATGGCTTGTGGACTTCCTGTGATCTGCACTGATGTTGGAGGCAACAGGTTTCTCATTGATGACCAAACCGGCCTATTAATCAATAATGGCACTTCCGGAAAACTCAGCGATGAACTCCGGAAAATGGCTGAGCAATATAAATCTTACGATAGAAATGTTATCCATAGTAAAGTAACATCTAAATATGGACGTGAAGCATTCAAAAAAAGATTACTTGGCAACTTTACTGAAGTATTAGCAGATTATACTGTATAAATTTAACAACTTCTTTTCCTCAATCGACCAATTATACTTTTTAAGCACCATTTTCTTTCCATTTTCTCCCATCTTATTCGCCTCTTCAGGATGACTGTCTAACCATAATATAGCCTTAGATATTTCTTCGGCTTTTTCCGGGTCAACTAAAAGACCACAATGGTTTTCCGTCACTATTTCTCGCCAAAGAGGAAAGTCCGAGCCTATAATCGGCAACCCCTGAGCCATATATTCGAATAGCTTGTTAGGCTGAGCGTTTATGTGATTTGCGACCGGTTTAAATAGAACCAGGCCCGCAAATGAGTTTTGCGCATATTTAGAAAGTTCTTTTCGGTTAATCAGCCCTTTAAAATCAGTGAACTTCCAGCCCTTTCTATTTTCTATTGATTCTCTCAGCTCATTGTCATCAAATGCTCCGGCCAGCAGAAAAGTAATCTCTCTTTCGGCATTAGTTCTTTCAATCGCCTCAATCATTTCAACAATACATCGCTGTTTTGAAATCCGGCCAACATAAAATACCTGAGGTGATTCTAACCGGGCTTCTCGTTGTGATGTCATTTCAAGCTCAGATAACTGTGGAAAGTTCTGAATCAAATAAGTGGATTCCTTAAATCGGTCTCTTATTGATTTCGTAACTACGACTGTAGCATCTAACTTGGAGTTAGCAAGCTTTTCTAATTTATCTGCAATTCTGGAAAAAAGGTTACGGAGAGGCTTATAAATCCATTCCTTATCGAGTATACTGGCCGGTACATCTTCATGCACATCATAAATTACCCTGTAACCACAACTTTTCAAGAAAAGTCCGATCGGTATAAGTTCCGGATCATGGAAATGAAAAATTGTACCCTGAGGATACTGAATAACCTTTCTGAATAAAGCCGGTATTGTTTTCAGAAATCGATCCCATTTCTTTTCAGCAACAGGAAGCCCTAAAACCTTTATACCATCCAACACTTCATTTCCGGGATTCTGCACTAAAAGATCCACGTTATACCCGGCATCTACCAAAGAACGGCAGATCTTATAAAATATCCGGGTGTCATACAGGGTATGAACCGAACTTAACTGAACGATTTTAGGAAACGAACTATCCATTTATCTAAGATAGTATGTTTTCAATTTCTCTTGCCATCCTGCTCCCTACATTAATTCCATAAAGGTCAGGATGATACTCTTTGGGACTAAAACCGATTATTTGACGGTGAAAATCACTGGTTTCTGCAATATTAATTAACAAATTCCAACCGGCATCAACTGTTTCTGTCCATTCGGTTTCAGATCTTAGCGTGATACAAGGTTTTTCAAGAATGTATGCTTCTTTTTGAATCCCCCCCGAATCAGTAATAATCTTATAACTGTTGCTCATCAGTTGCAAAAAGTCTAAATAACCCGCCGGCTCAATAATTTCTATGTTATCACCTACTGAAATAATAGAATCGCTGATAGACTTTTGCGTCCTTGGATGCATCGGAAACAGAACCTTTTTATCTAATAGGTTCAGCTGTTCTAAAGTCAATGAGAGTATTTGGGGATCATCCACATTGTATGGCCGATGCAGGGTGGCAAGGTAGTAACCGCTGGAGTGTAAATTATACTTTTCAATAATATTCGAAGTTTCCGCAGCTATTTTAACATTATTCAATACCGTATCTACCATAATATCCCCGGTAAGAACCGTCTTTTCGCCCAAACCTTCTCTTTCAAGATGGCTAACTGCTTCTTGAGTGGGCGCAAACAAATAGTCTGACGCATGATCGGTCAGCACTCGGTTGATTTCTTCAGGCATAGCCTTATTGAAACTTCTCAATCCGGCTTCTATATGTATCGTTACTACTCCAAGTTTTGCCGCTACTATAGCACCGGCCAGGGTTGAATTAGTATCCCCAAAGGTAATAACCAGGTCGGGCTCCTCTTTATGAATAACCTCTTCAATAGCGCCCATCATTTTCCCTGTCTGTTCACCATGCAAGCCAGAGCCGATATTCAGATTATACTTAGGCACTTGAATACCTAATTCTTCAAAAAATACTTCAGACATATTGTTGTCATAATGCTGACCTGTATGGACTATGACTTCATTATACTTTTTGTTCAGCTCTTTGGTTAAAGCCGAAAGCTTGATAAACTGCGGACGAGCTCCAACTATGGAAATGATTTTCTTCAACGATTCCTGATTAGTGATTGTAGTTTACCAGCCCTTGACTCGAAATAAGAATTTGCGGATCAATTGATATAGAAACCCGCTAAAATGACCTACCTGCATTACTAATATGCTGCCCATAGAGTGTAACCATAAAGACAGCAGTCCCGGCGAGGGGGATTCTCCGGTCCAATTTTCCTTAATAAAATTGTCTTTGTGCTTAGTTACCACTCTCATTGACTCTCCCAACAGTACAACGATGAGAAACAAAAGGAAAATGAAAAAATATAGATCTTGTTCTAAAAAAAAGTCTAACAAACCATAAATCATCAAACCACAGATAAACATAAAGGGGATCAATCCACGGATAGGAGAGCTCTTAGGATGTAACAGCTTTGTAAGTAGTCGTCCCCTTCCATACCTAAAGTATTGTTTAAATAAACCCAAATATGTACTTCTCGGATAATACCAGCTTTTTATTTCCGGACTTATATAGATACTCTCTTCTCCATACTTTTCAATAAACCTAAGATTAAGCTCCGAGTCCTGATTGGTAATGTTTTTAGTGCTAAACCCACCAATTTGCCTGAGGTCTTTTGTCCAAAAACATCCAAGAAAAACAGTATCAGCATATCCTGTATAATTTTCATTCATATACTTTGCCCCACCATTCCCCAAAAAACTTTTCACTGCCAGCGTAGTACCGGCCTGTGCTCTATTGGAAGCTACATATCGCTGGGAGCCCCCCACATTTTTTGACTTGGTAGTTAGAAATACCTTGATGTTTTTTTCAAGATAATCTTCCTGATATAAACAGTGACCATCAGCACGAACAAAAATATCTCCTTTTGCTTCCTCAATCATTCTATTAAGAGCAAAAGATTGATACTTTTCTGGATTCTGCATCAATTTTATTCTACTGTCGCCTTCCGACATTTTATTAACAATTTCCTGTGTTCGGTCGGAACTCCCTCCATCGGCGACTAATATTTCAATCAAATTAGGATATTCGGTTGATTGGAAACCTGATATGACTCTCTCGATATGATCTTCTTCATTCAGTACCGGTATTCCTACCGTTACCGATGGTAGCTCACCAGAGATTGTGTAATCTTCAGTATGATTCTTTTCTTCTTCGATAAGGGCCTCTGATCCTTCTAAGTTGTTTCTAAATTCGTTTGTGTGCTTGCCGAAGTTTCGATGAATTTATTTGATACAAATATTAATCCAATTACTATAAAAAGGATACTGTTATAATACATACCCCCCAAAAAGTTGTAAAAGACAAGATAAGCAATGAAAGTAGCAAAAAGTGAAACTGATATAATCCTTTTACTTGACCCTTTTGGCATATCATTTATTGTTTGAGTCGATGTCTTCCATATCACATAAAGAATGCCAATAAATAGTATAAATCCAATGATCCCAAGTTCTGCAAAAACTGAATAAAATTGATTATGTGGCTGATAAATACCTAATGTTGTTTCTGGCGGATGATAAGTTTTGAAAACGGTTGAAAATCCCTGAAAACCAACCCCCATTAAATAACTGTCCAAAATCATATAAATCGCTGTTACACCAAGTAAGATTCTGTATTTTGAAGAGTCTTCAGAAGAACCGGCAAAAATATTTATAAATCTTTCTAAAAAACTGAAAGCCAACTGTCGCACTGTCTCGCTTACTGCTATTGCAATTAAAAACGCTACCATCATATACACTAAAATGCGGTAGTTCTTTGTGTAATAAATTATCACAAACGTCCCGATAGCAATGGCTACCCAAGAACTTCTTGAATAGGTTAGTAATACAGAGCCTATCAATAAACCTATGAACCCGAATAGAACCAATCTTTTAAAAAATGATTTTTCTTTACTAAAAAAGCCCATCAAAATCATTATAGGCAGGAAGTAGTTGCTTGCAAAAATATTAGGGTCCAGTGCACCGCCAGAAGAACGCATTAATTTCTGCCCCTGACCGGCATAATTAAAGGCTGCTATTTCAGGGTTTATATAGACTTGTAATAGATTATAGGCTCCAACCAATAAAGCCGCTCCTATAATTATGAAGCATATTTTCTTAAGCTGTTCAAAGGAGTTGATGCTTCCATAAACTATGTATGTCATTATTATCAACGCAATAAACCTGAAAACGTAAAACAGTGCTTCTTCCCGATCAGGGGTATAAACTATAGATAAAAAAATCAGACCGACAAAAAGCGCATACAGAACCTCAAGACCATAAACATCTATAGTAACGTCTCCATGAATAAGCTTTTTTGCCAAAAAAATTACCAATGAAAAGATGAGAGCAATTTGAAAAAACGTAATGGGTAACACAGAACTACCGTCCTCTGCCACAAGAAAAACGCCGGTAAATAAAGCCCCTACAACAAGCGGCGCTACAAGTACCACCCCGTTAAATAACCGATCAATGGTCAGCATTTCTAAAACTTAAAGCCGAAGTAAATTTTTGGTACCGCTCATAATCTTCGGGATTCTCTTCTTTCCATTTATCAAAGTAAACTTTTATGAATGCTACTATACAGCCAAATAGGAAAGCCGCAATCATGATATATGCTCGCTTGGGGCTGTGCTTATAGGTTGGCTTCACGGCATTATCAATCACCATCAGTCCGGATGTGGCTTCTTCAAAACTGAGCTTTTGCTGCTCGTACTGCGGATAAAGCACCTTATAAATCTCTTCCTGAACCATGACCTCACGATATCTCCTTAAGTACTCAACAAATAGGGCCGGCATTTTTTCCACGGGCTGGAAAATATCAAATTGCCCGTCGGTCGTTTCCAATCCTTCACCCGAGCCTTTAATGAGGTTATTATAGCGTCGTTCAAGGGCTCTTTTCTGAGTTCTTAAATCGGTAAGCTTTGAACTGTTTTCACCCAGAACATCCTGCAGGTAGTTGATTTGAATTTCCAACTTCACCAGCTCGGTTCTTACTTCTGCGATCGCACCAATCTGAGCTGCCGCCTGTTCTTCCACTTCCAGAATTCCATACCGGCTTTGAAAAGCAACCAGACTGTCTTCAGCTTCTTCCATGTCGGCCAGGTTTTGCTCCAGCCGGTTTTTGATCAGCAGATAACCGTCTTCAACATTCTTTTTGTTGAGCTTTTGAACCGTGGAATCAACCACTTCATAGTACCTTTTAACCAGATTATAGACGCGCTCAGGATCATCCCCGAGGTGAGCCAATTTTAAAGCAATAATGGAGTTAAAACCAATTCCTCCCTCACGGATGTCTTCAATTTCAATGCTGTTATCAAACATTTTTCGCTGGGCTTCGGGGATGTCATTTCCATAAACTTCCCCGAGGTTAAACTCATCAATCAGTTGATCCTGAATTTCCGTGCTTCTCAGCAAAACCAGAACTTGCTCGGCAGAAATACTGCTTCCACCCATCTGAATATCTGCCAAGCCGCTGAGTAAACCACCGCCTGAGAGGTTAATCGAATTCCCGTCTGTAACTACAAACGACACTTCTGACCGATAGGTCTTCGGCCAGGCAAAAGCTAAAATAGTGCCGATAACGGTCGCCGTCAGCACGATTATCGCTATTGTCTTCTTTCTTAAAGCCAGCGTTGTGGCTACATCTAAAATATCTACTTTTCTGTCTTCGCTCATTGTTTAATTAAACTCGGTTCCCACCACTTAATAAATATAAAATTGCCATCCGCACCGCTACTCCGTTGGTTACCTGATCCAGTATAACCGCACGGTCGCTGTCGGCGACATCACTTTCCATTTCCACTCCGCGGTTAACAGGACCGGGGTGCATGATTTTAAACTCGGGATATTTTTCCAGATGAGAAAGTTTAATTCCAAACCGCTCATGGTACTCTCTTGTGGACGGGAAAAACTCCGTACCTGATCCCTGCCGCTCCAGCTGTATGCGCAAGGCCATGGCTATGTCACACCAGGCCAGGGTTTCTTCCAGGTCGTAAGAAACCTCAACGCCCATGTCTCTTACAAATACCGGCATCAGTGTTTTCGGCCCGCATAAAACCACATCGGCTCCCAATTTTTTCAGTCCGATGATATTTGACCTCACCACCCGGCTGTGAGCGATATCCCCGATTATAGCAATTTTCTTGCCTGTCAGATCGGGGTGAATGGTTTGCATGGTGAACATATCCAGCAAAGCCTGGGTGGGATGTTCGTGAGCTCCGTCCCCGGCATTCAATATTGCTGCATCCACACACTTTGTTAGAAAGTGGGGCACTCCCGGACTCTCATGCCGAACCACAACCATATCAATCTTCATGGAGCTGATGTTGCGGATGGTATCTTTTAGCGACTCACCCTTTTTGGTGCTGGATGAACTGGTTGAGAAGTTCACCACATCTGCACCCATTCGTTTTTGGGCAAGCTCAAAAGAAAGACGGGTTCGGGTACTGTTTTCATAGAACAGGTTTACAATAGTCTTATCCCGAAGGGTTGGCACTTTAGGCACCGGGCGATCTAAAATTTCTCTGAAATATTTGGCCTGTTCCAATACATAGCGGATGTCATCTGCTGAGTAGTCGGTAAGCCCCAGCAAGTGCTTTTGTTTGAAGGGATATTCTCCGGAAGGTTTATCCATTCTCAGTTACCTCCACCTCTACTACATACACAGCATCTTCACCGTCTAACTCATTTACTTTTACTCGTACTTCTTCGTTTTCATAGGTGGGAACGTACATTCCCATATAGTCTGCGGCTACCGGCAGCTCCCGATGCCCGCGGTCAATCATACAGCAAAACTTGATGCTTCTCGGGCGTCCATAGGCCATGAGGGCATCCATTGCCGAGCGTACCGTTCGTCCCGTGTATAGCACATCATCAACCAACACAATGTCACGGTCGTATAAATCGAAGGGAATTTCGGTGACTTTAACCTCGGGCATTTTCAGTTTGGAGCGGTAATCATCCCGGTAAAAGGTTACATCCAGCACCCCAAAATCGATGGTTGTATTGAAGGATTTCCTGATTTCTTCCACGATGCGTTTCCCCATGTGGACACCGCGCGTCTGCATTCCTACTATGGCAAGGCGCCCAACATCATCATAGCCTTCCAAAAATTGATGGGCAAACCGCAGGTAAATGCGATCCAGATCTTCGGCCGTCATGATTTGTGCTTTCTTCAAGCGGGGATACCTTCTTTTTTTGAACGCTAAAGTTAGCGTTTGTATGCTGTAAATGCCAAAGGAAAGTATAGAAAGCTCAAATAGGAATATCCGCAATGAAACGCTTTCAATCGGTTACAGCGTTATGATTTAACAATTTTGAAATAAAGTGTAATGTAAAAGGATATCTAATAATACCGGTCGGCTAAAGTCACCTTTCTTTTAGCTCCTAATCTCGGTATTATTGGCACCCGAAAAATCGCTTTTAATACTTAAAAATGTATCCATGAAAATACACGAGTATCAGGCCAAAGAAATTCTTGAAAAATACAATGTCGCCGTTCCGGCCGGAATTGCAACAACTACCGTAGAAGAAACGGTTGAGGCTGCCAAAAAACTGAAAGAAGACGGAGCCTCACTTTTTGTCGTGAAGGCTCAGATCCATGCCGGTGGTCGAGGCAAAGGCCGAACCAAAAAGAATAACGCCAAAGGAGTTGTCCTCTGTAAAAGCATTGATGAGGTTAAAGAAGCAGCTGAATCTTTACTGGGTGATGTGCTCGTGACTATCCAAACCGGTGAAGAAGGGCAGCTGGTGCAGCGCCTGTACGTAACCGATGGTGTTGATATCAAATCCGAGTTCTATCTGGGTATTTTGATGGATCGCGCAGTGAGCAAAAACGTAATCATGGCCTCTACCGAGGGTGGCGTTGAAATTGAAAAGGTAGCCGAAGAAACTCCAGAAAAAATTGTTAAGGAATGGGTTGAGCCGGGAATGGATCTCCAGCCAAATCAGGCACGTCGTATTGCTTTTGCATTAGGGCTTGAAGGAGATGCGCTCAAAAAAGGTATTAAGTTTGTACAGGCATTATACAAGGCCTACGAAGAGACCGATGCCAATATGTTCGAGATTAATCCATTGATTGTAACTCCGGACAACGAGGTTTACGCACTGGATGCCAAGGTGACTTTTGATGACAATGCGCTTTACCGTCATAAGGATCTTGCGGAGCTTAAAGATGAAGCTGAAGAAGATCCTTCGGAACTTGAAGCACAAAAATATGACCTTAACTACATCAAACTGGATGGTAATGTTGGGTGTATGGTAAACGGCGCCGGACTTGCGATGGCAACCATGGATATCATCAAGCTTTCAGGTGGCGAGCCGGCTAACTTCCTGGATGTAGGCGGTGGCGCAAATGTTGAAACCGTTAAGAATGGATTTCGCATTATTCTTGAAGATAAAAATGTGAAGGCGATCCTGATCAATATTTTTGGTGGAATTGTACGTTGTGATCGTGTCGCAAACGGTGTTATCGAAGCGGTAAAAGACCCTGAGATTGCCGAAAAAGTGAAAAATGTACCGATTATTGTACGTCTTCAGGGAACCAATGCAAAAGAAGCCAAAGAAATCATCGACAACAGTGATTTGAATGTGATTTCTGCTGTACTGCTTAAGGAAGCTGCTGAAGAAGTTTCGAAAGTGCTGGCTTAACAGTAGCAGCCGTCAAGAATTAAACAATTCTAAGCCTGATCTGTAAAAAGATCAGGCTTTTTTTATTTATAATGGTTTAACTATCATCTCATACACCGCCTATGAAACCATTTGATATAGAAATAACATCCATTTCAAAAGGACCTGAAGAGCTTACCTATCAGCTTCCGATAAATGCTACCGTTCAGAAGCAGGTGCCCGCTAAAAACCGCTCCGATTATTTTATAGCCGAATTGGAGAACAATGTGTTTTGGGTTGATAAGAAGAAAGACATCAACACGGAAATAAGCCATATTGTAATCTGTACAAAGAAAAAGAGCCAGTTTATAGAGAAGGATATGAAAGAGGTAATCATTGCCATTGCCTACGTTCTGGATGATTCGGTTACCTCAGATAAGACCTTAAATCTTCAAAAGATAAAATATGTAGCGGATGGCACTTGCTCTGCCACCAAAAAGTGGGGGATCTTCTAATTACTTACACGCTATGCAATAGTTTTGCGCTTACGTCTTCGTAGAACCTCTCGTACTCCTCAACCACTACATCCTGATTATATCTCTCGGCTTGCTTTCTGGCGTTGGCAGCCATCCTAGCATGAAGGTCTGCATCAGAAAGAATTTTGACTCCATACTCGGCCATACAGTCCACATCATCCAGGTCACACAGATATCCGGTTTCTCCATGAATATTTACTTCCGGTAGTCCGCCAATATTGGAACTGATTACCGGTACGCTGCAGCTCATGGCTTCCAGTGCGGCAAGTCCAAAGGTTTCCGAGCCGGATGGAATCAAAAACAGGTCAGCGATAGATAGCACATCTTCTACTTGCTCCAGCTTCCCCAGAAAGCGAACATGTTCACAAATTCCCAGGTCACGACATTGTTGTTCGGCTTTTTGCCGGTCAGGGCCATCTCCAACGAGTAATAATTTGGATTCAATACCGGATTCTAAAATCTTGGCAAAAACCGTGATTACCTCCGGTACCCGTTTCACTTTTCTGAAGTTGGAAACATGAACGATTACTTTTTCATCATTCGGACAAATCGCTTTCTTAAAGTGACTTTTATTAGATTTCTTGAAGCGATCCAGGTCAATGAAGTTGGGAATCACTTTTATATCCTGCTTTATGTTGAACCGTTCATAGGTTTCTTTTTTCAGATATTCCGAAACGGCCGTAACGCCATCACTTTTATCAATCGAAAATTCTACTACATGTTTATAACTTGGATCGCTGCCAACCAATGTGATATCCGTTCCGTGAAGAGTGGTAATCACCGGAACATGGCGGGCTTTTTCGGCCATAATTTGCTTGGCTAAATACGCGCTGGTTGCGTGAGGCAGAGCATAATGAACATGCAATAAGTCCAGATCCTGGTACTCAATCAGGTTTACCATTTGCGTTGCCAGGGCAAGATCGTAAGGAGGGTATTCAAATAACGGATAAGAATTGATGGACACCTCGTGGTAGGTAATACCGGTTTCGAAGGTATCGAGTCGGGCCGGCTTGGCATAACTCATCATATGGATATTATGGCCTTTTTTAGCCAGTGTTTTCGCCAATTCAGTAGCTACAACACCACTTCCGCCAAAAGTAGGATAACAGACAATTCCTATATTCATTCCAACAATTAAGGTTACTGGGTTAGATGTATTGAACTCAAAAATACATAAACTATTGCAGTGATTAGCAGCTCAACACAAGGTTTAACAGTTTGGTTTCAAACAAATTGATTTCCCTGTCGCCCAAAAGAAAAAACTATGCAAGCATTTCTTATACAAGCATTCATTTTTGTATATTTATGGATTGTAACAGCATAAAAAACGGCACACAATTCCTATGGCAGGACATTCGAAATGGGCGAACATTCGCCACAAAAAAGCTAAAGAAGACGCTAAGCGTTCTAAGATTTTTACCAAGCACATCAAGGAAATTACCGTAGCTGCCCGCGAAGGCGGCGGTGATGTGGATGGCAACCCCCGCTTATCCCTTGCCATCGAAAATGCCAAAGCCGATAACGTCCCTAAAGACAATATTGAAAGAGCCATTAAACGCGGTACCGGTGAGGATACCGGCGGAGCCAGCTATGAAGAAACCACTTTTGAGGGATACGGCCCCGGAGGCATTGCCTATTTTATCGAAGTCACTACCGATAATAACAACCGAACGGTAAGCGACATCCGCCACATTTTTACCAAACACGGAGGTAATATGGGCACCAATGGTTCCGTTGGTTATATGTTTGAACAAAAAGGTATGATTCAGGTACCTTCTGAAGGACTCGATGATGAGGAGTTTATGCTTGAAGCCATAGACGCCGGTGCTACCGATGTTGATACCGACGATGAAATGTTTGTGGTTTACACAACCCGTGAAGAACTTTTTGAGGTGCGTAATCGTCTTGAAGAGTCCGGGTTTGAAATAGAAAATGCTTCGTTAATACGGGAAGCCGTAACCGAAACTAAAGTAGATGAAGACACGGCCATCTCGAACTTAAAAATGATGGAAAAATTTGAAGAGAATGACGACGTCAACAACGTATTCACCAATATGTTGATGGATGATGAAACCGTTGCTCTCGCTGAAAACCTGTAATATAGAATGATCCGAACGTTTTCATACATAGCGCTTTTATTTTTGCTGACCGCTTCTGCGGTAACAGATGGCCGGGAAGCCAACAAAGCCTATGAGAACGGTGATTATAAGCAAGCGGAACAACTTTATCTTTCTGCGATTGAACAAGACCCTGATAACGCAAAGTTGTATTTCAACCTTGGAAATGCTCAGGCAAAACAAGGAAAAGTGGAAGATGCCATTCAATCTTATATGGAATTCAGAGGTTTGGCGGAATCGCCTGAAGATAAAGCCAAAGCAGAGTATAACATTGGCACCCTGCTTACTCAAGGGCAAAAATGGAAGCCTGCTGCTGCTCATTTCAAAAATGCCCTGAAGTTGAATCCGGATGATTTAGATGCAAAACATAATTACGAACAAGCTCTTGCCAAACAACAAGAGCAGGAAGAAGAACAGGAAGGGCAGGATCAGAATCAACAAAACCAGCCACCACCGGAACCGAGCGAATATGCCTTAGCCATGAAAGAACAAGCTGAGAAACTGGTGGCACAGCGCAAGTATTCCGAGGCGTATAATTTAATGCAACGCGCCCTCGATGCTGATGATACCGTTCGGGCTTTTAACGATTTCATCGAACGAATTAAGAATGTTTCAGATATAGACTCGAATTAACCATGAAGAAACTGATTGCTTTTATTTTTTCCCTTTTGGTTACAACCGCTGTTTTTGCACAATCTCAAACGGCTGAGGATTACTTCCACGGCGGTGCTCAGTCGTTCATACAGTCTGATTTGCAAGCTGCAATCGATCAGGTTCAAACCGGACTTAACCAATATCCGAATAACCCAAAGCTGAATGCCCTGATGCAAAAACTTCAGGAAGAACAGAAAAAGCAGCAACAACAGCAGAACCAGGATCAGCAGCAACAACAAAACCAGCAGAATCAACAACAGCAGGAACAAGAGCAGCAAAATCAGGAAGAGCAGCAGGAACAGGAAAATCAGGAGCAAGAGCAAAGTGAAGGGGAAGAACAGCAGGATCAAGATCCTCAGGAAATGAACCCCGAAGACCTGAACTCTCAGCAAATCAGTAAGGAAGATGCGGAGAAAATCCTGCAGGCCCTGGCCCAGAAAGAGAAAGAATTACTGAAAGAATTCAAGAAGAAAAAATCGGACGGAAGCGCCAAGCATGACAAAGATTGGTAAACGAACTCTTCTTCAATCCTTATTGATGGTTTTTGCCCTGGCTTGTTTTGCCACAAGTCAGGCACAGGATATAAATGTTGAAGCTTCACTCTCTGAGGTCAACATCTATTCCGGTGAACAGGTTAGATTACAGATTACCATTTCAGGTACCAGCATGGGATCGGTTGAGCAACCGGTACTTCCTGAAATTGACGGCCTTCGCTGGCTCAGAGGCAGTACTTCCCGTGGTCAAAAATATTCTCTCGTTAATGGAAGTCCCACCGTTACCTACACGTTCGGATATGCCCTGATTGCCCAAACAGCCGGCAGCTATACCGTTCCGGCCATAACGGTAAACGTAAATAATGAGACCTTTCAAACGGCTCCTATTGATTTTAAAGTACTGGATCCTTCAACCATCAACTCCGGCGATGCAGAACGGGCTCCCAATATTTATGTGCGACTGGAACCGAGCACCATGAACCCCGTTGTGGGGCAGCAAGTGATTGCCGATGTGGTGCTGTACTTCAAAAATGATATTGAGGTTTCTTCCTATCAACCAACACCGGGATGGAAGGCAGAGGGATTCTGGAAAGAAGAACTTGAATACCCACAGCGAGCTCAAACTACTTCGACCATTGTAAATGGCATTCGTTATCAACGAGCGCGATTGATTCAGTATGCTCTTTTCCCTACAAAATCTGGAGAACTGACACTGAGTCCGTTTGAGATTTCCGTGTCGGTTCGAAAACAGCGCAACTCCGATCCTTTTGGCCTGGGCTTTGGGCAGGAGCGGCTTAACATTGAATCTATCCCGGTAACTCTTGATGTACGGCCTCTTCCTGAAGCCCAAAACGCAGAATTTATCGGAGCTGTTGGTGATTTTGAAATCAGCAGGGAAATCTCTCCGAAAAACGCTTTTGTCGGGGAGACCATTGAAATCACTACCCGCATCACCGGAGCCGGGAATGTGCCTCTTGTAAATAAACCGGAATATGCTTTTCCCGAAGAACTTGAAAAGTATAATCCGCAGGAAGGTTCTACTATAGACCGAAGGAATCGCCAAATTTCCGGCACACGGACCTTTACGGATATCATCATTGCGCGGAATGAAGGCACCTTCACTATCCCCGAAACGCGAATTGCCCATTTTAACCCCAACTCCAACCGCTACGAAATTACCCGCTTGCCTGCATTAACCTTTACCGCCAAGCGCGATCCCAATGCAAGCACCGTTGCTCAAAATGATTTACGATTAGACGTTCAACCTATCACTGGTCTGGCCCAGTGGACAACGAGTTCCGGCACCCCACTGCATCAGAAGAGCTGGGTGTGGACGCTCATATTCTTCCCGATATTGCTAACGGCAGCGGCTTATGGATATAAGCAATATCACACTCGCATGAACACAGACACTGCTTTTGCCAGGTCCCGAACGGCTTCTGATACAGCCGCCAAAACCTTAACCAAGGCTGAACAAGCAACAGACATCAAAGAAGGGTATCACCTGATTGAAAAAGCTTTGGTACAGTTTATCACAGATAAACTGAATCTGCCCCCGGCCGGACTTTCACATAAGGATATCACCCGGGAAACAGAGCAGATTGCTGATGCAGAAATCACCGCTGAGCTGAAGCGGTTACTTACCAAGTGCGAAACCATTGCCTACGCTCCCAATGCCACTCAGGAAACCCTCGACTCTGACATTGAAAAGACAAAAGCATTAATCAAAAAAATAGGTAAGCTGGCATGAAGAAACTTTTGCTCTGCTCGGTTTGGCTTTTGTTTTCCTTTACGGCTTCGGTTGCACAGCAATCGCCTCAGGCCACGTTCGATGAAGCCAATACCCTTTTTGAAAATGGGAATCTCACTGAGGCCTTAACACTTTATCGGTCCATCGAACAATTGGGCCATGTTTCAGGAGCCCTTTACCTGAATATGGGGATTGCAGCCGTACAACTCGACTCCCTTGGCCTTGCCAAATTCTATTTCCTGAAAGCAACCGATTTCAATACCACGGCATCACGGGCAGAAACCGCCCTGGATTATGTGAACAGTCAGTTCAGCAGGCAATCAGCTATGCTGCCTAAGTTACCCTGGGATCGGGCGGTACAGTGGATCAATGAGGTGCCAACCGCTGCCGGGTTATTTCTCATAGGATTTATTATCACAACCGCCGGGTTGATCTTGCTATACCTAACCTGGTTCAACAAATTGAGCTTTCAGAATATTTCAAGCTACGTCATCGCATTAGTGATAGCGGGATCAACTTTAGCCGGATTGGCTTTCTATGCCGATTACGTTAATCAGCGGTACGATGCCGCCGTTTTGATTTCTAACTCCCAACGCGTATTGCAGGCCCCAAACCCAGATTCAACGCTGGAAAGTATCGCTTACGAGGGGTACGACCTGACCGTTGATCACTGGAAAAGCGAAGAACAACCTGACTGGCTTTATGTACGGCTCGGCAACGGCCAATACGGCTGGATTCAGGATAACGGAGTAAAAATATTATAAGCCCTCAATCCTCGCAGAAGTTTATACTACGCTTGATTATTTTTACGTATATAGGGGCTTCAAAATTCACACAGACAAAACACAAAATAATTCCTATTTATTAATGAGTACTACTCAAGAGTATATTGATCAGAATAAAGACAAATTTGTTGAAGAGTTATTTGATTTACTGAGAATACCCAGCGTCAGCACCGACTCCAGCAGAAAAGAGGAGATTAAGAAAGCGGCCGGATTTTTAGTCAGCCAGCTCAATAATCTGAACCTTGACACGGTAAAGACCTATGAGACTCCCGGCAACCCGATTGTGTATGCCGAGCACTGCCCTCATGATGATCGACCCACCGTATTAATTTATGGCCACTACGATGTTCAGCCTTCTGATCCTGAAGAGCTCTGGGATACCCCGCCATTTGAACCAACCATTAAAGACGGACTGATTTACGCCCGCGGAGCCAGCGACGATAAAGGCCAGGCTTTTACGCACGTGAAAGCAGTAGAATCTTTTGTAAAAACCGGACAGGAACTTCCTGTGAATGTGAAATTTATTCTGGAAGGAGAAGAAGAAATCGGCTCTCCCAACCTTGTTCCTTTTCTGGAAGAGCACCAGGAGTTACTGGCCTGCGACATGGTCCTTATTTCTGATACGGCCATGTTTGGGGAAGATCAGCCTTCCATTACCTATGGTCTGCGCGGACTGGCATACATGGAAATTGAAGTGGTTGGACCCAACCGCGATCTTCACTCCGGCGTATATGGCGGTGCCGTTGAAAACCCGGCGAATGTATTGTGTGAAATTATTGCCAAACTGAAGGATGAAGATGGAGTAATCCAGATTCCCGGTTTTTATGATGACGTAGTTCCCCTGACAGAAGCGGACCGTGAGGCTTTTGCTCAGCTCCCCTTCGATGAAGAAGAGTACAAGAAGACGCTGGATGTAGAAGCCCTACACGGCGAGAAGGGATATACAACGCTTGAACGATCTTCAGCCCGCCCGACCCTGGATGTAAACGGAATTTGGGGCGGTTACACCAAAGAAGGAGCTAAAACGGTGCTTCCCTCCAAAGCGAACGCCAAAGTTAGCATGCGCCTTGTGCCGGATCAGGATCCGCATAAGATTGCACAGTTGTTCAAAAAGCACGTGGAGTCGCTTGCACCCGATACCGTTAAAGTTACAGTTAATGAGCACCACGGTGGGTTTGCCTCCGTCACCGATCTTGACTTCTATGGCCTCAAAGCCGGGGCGCAGGCATTTGAAGATGTATATGAAACCGAAGCGCTGTTCTCACGCGAAGGTGGGTCCATTCCTATTGTAGCCGACTTCAAACGTGTTCTTGGGGTTGAATCTATCCTGATGGGCTTCGGGCTCACCAGCAATGCTATTCATTCTCCTAATGAGAATTTCTCGCTGAAAGACTTCCATCGGGGAATCAAAACCTCAGCCAGATTTTTAGAATTGCTGCCTGATTACGCTTCGTAAATAAGAAGTTCTTGGTAGCATTTATATTCTCAATGGAACACGGATAACATCGATATAACGGATTAAGGTAATCAATCACTTTATATCCGTGATTATCTGACCTATCCCTATCATCCGTGTTCTATTCCAATTTCTTTTTAGGTAAAAAAGAGTTGGCGAACCGCCATTTTTATGTCCTAAATATCCGTATCTAATACGATGGGCCGGCCTTGCTCAAAGTTATAGAGGGTGAGTCGGCGAAGGTTGTAGTAGCCTGTCCAGTAGTTCCTGAGGGCCTGAATGTAGCTTCGTCGGGCACTGTCCTTTTCATTTTGGGCAATAAACAGGTTTGTTACATCAATCTTACCAATCAGGTAGCGATTCTTGGCTACTTCATACCGCCGGTCAGCAATTACATCTGAAGTCTCTGCCAACTCAACCTGACTGCGAAGCTGTGAAAATTCCCGGACCGTACTGCGAACACTCAGATCAAACTGCAGCTTTTGGTAGGCAATGGTATTAGCCGTTGCTGCCTGCTGATTTCGGGCGGCCTGAATCTCGGCCGTGTTCTTTCCCCAGTTAAAAATGGGAATCTGAAATCCCACAGTAAAAAATTGGCGATTCTGCGGGTCGCTGTACACGTCACTGAAATCTTCCGCCGTTTGGTTCAACCCATAACTTGCCTGTAAAGAAGCTGAAAAACCGGCTTCTTTGCGGGCCTGGTCGTATGATTGATTGGCCTGAATTTCACTCAGCTCAAACTCCAGCGATGTACTGTTATTTTCCCGGGCCAGCTCCAGAGCCTTGTCTACATCAATGTTCAGATTGGGGGCTTCTTCCGGGATAATTACTTCCACTTCAGTTTCATCCGGGATTCCCAGTAACGCCTTGAAGTTTTCTTCTGCTCGCTGAAAGTTCAGGTTGGCTGTGGTTAGGGAGGTCTCTGCATTTCGAAGGGCAAGTTCACTTTGAAGAAGATCGTTTTCTGCAATACTGCCCACCTGGTAACGTCCCTGCGAAATATTATAAATAGAATCGTTGACGGTAACGTTGAACTCGGCCACCTCAACATTAATTTTTGCCAGCAGAAAATCGAAGAAGCTTTGTGTTACATTGAAGGCGAGGTCTTCCATGTCTTCCACATACTGTTTCTGCGCAATTTGATACCGAAGCGGTTCAATCTTATTTCTCCATTTCAGGCTATTGAACTGAAATAACGGCTGGAAGTAGGTTGCTACCAGCGGAGTACTTTGCCAGCGATAAATATTCTCTCCGTTAATTCCCCCATCAAACAAAATAAGCCGGTTGATACCACTCGACAGTGATAAGCGCCCCCCGGTAGGCATGATGTTTTGGTTGATGGAAAGATTCACCGAAGACTGTGACTGGCTTTCTTCCTGATAGGTCGTGGAACCGTCATCCAATCTGTTTGCGGTAATTGCCCGGCTATAGCTTGGGATGTCGCCATCTAAATCGAGGCTGGGAAGTAAATCAGCCCGAAAGGATTTATATCTCCATTTGGCCGAAACCAGCTCGAACGTAGCTGCACGTGCTAATGGACTGTTTTGCTTGGCAATTTCAATGCTTTCTTCAAGGGTTAATGTTCGCTGAGATTGAGCTTCCAGGTCCGAAGAAAAGAAAGCAAGGGCAATAATCAGAAATCCGAAAAAACGTTTATTCATGTCGTAATGCGTGTACAGGGTCGTGTTGAGCGGCTCGTTTGGCGGGGTAGTATCCGAAAACTACACCGATAACAAGTGCTACGCCGAATGAGATGAAAATGGAAATTGGGGTTACAATAGTGGCGATATCTGCGGTTGCTTCGATGGCATAACTGAAAGCCATCCCCAGAATAATTCCGATAAAACCACCGGTAATACTGATCGTCAGAGCCTCAGTGAGAAACTGAAGTTCAATGTCTTTTTTCTGAGCTCCAACGGCCATGCGCACTCCGATCTCACGGTAACGCTCCACCACCGAAGCGAGCATGATATTCATAATGCCAATACCTCCTACAATCAGTGAAATGGATGCAATGGAGGAAAGCACGATGTTAAAAATACGTTTGGTTCGCTGCTCCTGCTGCAATAGCTGTTCAGGAACAATAATCTCGAAATCGACCACATCATTATGCCGGCGCTGTAGCATTCTTGAAATTACATCTGCGATGGTAGCACTATATTTCGTATCCGTAACTTTCACAATGAGTTTATCCAGCTGATTGTAATTTCCATCGCCGGAGTTATTATTCCCTCCTCCTGAGCTGCTGATCATAGCGCCGCCCATAAATATTACAGACCTTCCCCCACTGCTTTGCAGGTCCTTACCAGTAAGTACAGCCCGGTTTTTAAACCTCAGCAGAACTGTTGTTGCCGGAGAATAAATATCCAGGTTAAAATTTCGGATGCCCAGGTTCTCGATGTTTTCTGTAGATACTTCTTTCTTCTCGATAACCCCAACCACGGTGAGCCATAGATGGCCTACCTTAATTTTCTTTCCAATCGGACTTTCACCGGCAAAAAACCGGGTTTTCACATCGTAGCCAATCACACAAACCGGGTCCGCATTCTTGATTTGAAGGTCGCTGAAGTTGCTTCCCTCAACAATGCCCAGGTTCGAGATGCCAAAATAATCTTTATTCACCCCAATGAGTTTCCCCGTCCGAATGCGAGCATCACGGATAAATGTTGTTTCGTACATGATTTCCGGGCTGAGCTTTTCAACCTGGGGGACCAGCTGCTTAATACTTTCAAGGTCTTCCAGGTTTAAGCCCGGAGAGAATTTTTTCTTCTCTTGTTTGGCTGAATTTTCATCACCCACATTTCCTTCGCGCTGCTCTACCACCGGTTGTACGATGACGTTATTAGTCCCCAAAAGCTCCATCTGCTGAAGCACTTCCTGCTGAGCGCCGGTACCTATGGCCAGCATCGCGATTACCGACGAAACGCCAAAAATAATGCCTAATGAAGTTAGAAAAGCCCGCAGTTTATTGCGTTGAATAGCCTCAAGGGCAATATCAAGATTGTAGAGTATTTTCTGCAGCACCGCTCAGTCCTTCTTTAGTTGGATGTGATTTCTTCTTCCAGGTATAATCGCTCAATGCCGGCTGTGTCTTGGGGAACCGACAAATAGATCACATCATCTATGGAAAGCCCGCGATGAACAATCACTTCATTTTCGTTCATAAGTCCGAGCTCAACTTCCTGCATTACCGGAGACAATCCGTCTTTTTTGAAGACAAAACTGGTTGAATCCTGCACGTGAATAGTTTCCAGCGGGATATACATGGCATCAGGCACGCGGTTTACAATTACCCGGTTGCTTGTGGTCATAGCCGGGCGCAAAACACTGTCGGTTTCTGCAATTTCGATGATAACCTCATACACTTTCGAGTCCGAATTGGGTCGTTGTTCCCCGATGTTGGCTACGCTGGTCACGGTTCCGTAAAGATTTTTATCGGGAATGGCATCCAGGCCTATTTCCACGTTTTGGTCTTTCGCTATTTTCTGAACATCGACTTCATTCACATAGGTAATAGACTCCATTACGGAAAAATCAGGAAGTTCAGCAACTGTTGGGTTCCAGGCACTGATATCACTACCCTCCGTCACTTTGCTGCCATCATAGTTTCGTTTGTAGATCACCATTCCCTGGGCCGGGGCTTTTACCGTAAACTGCTGTAGAAGCGACCTGATTTTATTTACTTCGTTTTGCTCTTCCTGCAAATCAGCTTCCACTTCACTCATCTGAGCTTCCGCTTGTTTTACCTTGGTGATGTAATTCTTTTTTTCCTGTGCCAGCTGTCGGCGGGCTTTATCAAGATCAATTTCAGCCTGACGCTGAACGGCCGGGGATTCATATTTGGATTGATCCACAGCAATCTGTCGCTCTTCCAGTGCATATTCCAGGTTAATGAGATTATCACGTGCTTGCGAAAGGGTAAGCGTACTATCCAGAGATACCTGGGTAACCTGAGACTGAGCCTGCTGAAGCTCAAGCATGGCATCCTGTAGGCGACCCGTAATTTCGGATCGGTCCAGCTCGGCCACAAAATCTCCCTCCTTTACGATGGTGCCTTCGGGTATCAGGCGCTGAATTTTCATATTGAATAAACGAATCTCACGTACTCCCTGTGGACCCTTAATTTCAACGGATTGCTTGGCTCGCAACTCCCCGGTAGTGGTAACATCTACTACAAATTCCCCTTTCTTCGGGGTGGTGGTAAGCTCTACGGTTTCGGATGATTCTCCTCCAAAAACAAACCAGGCGATCATGGAAAGCCCAATAATGATACCCGGAATCAAATACTTTTTCTTCATGTGATAACTAATTTAGAAATGAGCACGAATATACCCTTTTTACCTATTGACGAATATACTATGTAAATAGTTTTACAAGTACGCTAATGTATTGATTTTATTATCCTATTTCCTAAATAAAATCTATGATCCGGCTCTCATGCTTCAAAAAGCATCAAAGAAATGGGAAGGAGACGGTTGTAAAGATTGGCTCTCTTGAACAGGTAAATGTAAGCAGAAGCTATTCTTCTACCAGGGTGTTATCAACCAAACCTGTTTCCAGGTCATAGCTTTTCCCCGGCTGGGTGTTATCTAAAATCTCTTTGGGATCATTATTTTCATCTACGATAACAACCCGCGGCTTATGGTCTTTGGCTTCTTCGGGTGTCATTTCTGCATAGCTGATAACGATGATACGATCTCCAACCTGGGTCATTCTTGCAGCAGCTCCGTTCAGGCAGCAAACACGACTTCCTCTTTCGCCAGGAATGGTGTAAGTCTCCAGGCGCGAACCGTTAGTGATATTCAACACCTGCACCTTTTCGTAAGGCAACAGGTTGGCTGCATCCAATAAATCCTGATCGATGGTAATGCTACCTTCGTACATCAGGTTGGCTTCGGTTACCGCCATTTGGTGCAATTTTGATTTAAACATCGTGATTTTCATCGTACTTCACTCAGAGATCTAAAATTATATTATCAATCAGGCGCGTTTTACCTAAATAAGCAGCGCCGGCAAGGATATATGTTGTGCCGGACTCCAATTTTTGAACCGGTTGCATATTATCCATGGAAAACACATTAAGATAATCATTTTTGAAGCCTTTCGCTTCCAGTTCATCCTGTTGATGTTTTAACAATAACTTTGGCTGATCCACTCCATCGCGGATTTGCTTTTCCAAATATTGCAGTGCCCGGTATAAGCCCGGAGCAATTTTCCGCTCCTCATCGCTCAGATAGGCATTTCGGCTGCTGAGGGCAAGCCCGTCGTTTGCGCGTGCTATGGGTGCCGCCACCAATTCAATATCATGATTAAACTCTTCTACCATTCGTGAAAGGATCTGGAACTGCTGAATATCCTTTTGGCCAAAAACAGCAACATCCGGCTCTATGATGTTGAAGAACTTATTTACCACCAGTGCGATTCCTTCAAAAAAACCGGGGCGACTTCCACCATCCATATGTTCATTCAGCTCATCAATGGTGATGCCAAAATACCGTTTCCCGGAACCGTACATGATTTCGTCGTTTGGGGTGAAGACCACTGAAACCCCTTCCTCTTCACAAGCTTTCAGGTCTTTCTCCATTTGACGCGGGTAGCTGTCAAAATCCTCATTCGGACCAAACTGAGTCGGGTTCACATAAATTGAAACGACTACTTCATCGGCTTTTTTCTTGGCGAGGCGCATTAAGGACAGATGCCCTTCATGCAGTGCACCCATGGTAGGTACAAAAGCAATGGTTTTGCCGGCAGCTTTCAATTCAGCTACACCGGAACGAATATCCGATATGGAAGAAACTTGTTTCATATTCAAATAAAAAGAGACGCCTGTGTGGGGGCGTCTCCGAATGTAGGAAATGAAAAATACATGCTATACAGTACGGTCGGTGTCGAAGTCTTCCAGAATCTCTTTAATACGATTCAGGAAAGCACCACCATGGGCACCGTCAATTATACGGTGATCGTAACTCATAGAGAGGTACATCATATGGCGGATTGCGATTACATCCCCGGCATCGGTTTCCATTACAACCGGTCGCTTCTCAATTGCTCCCGTTCCGATAATGGCTACCTGAGGCTGGTTAATAATGGGCGTTCCCATCAGGTTACCCACACTTCCGTAGTTAGTGAGGGTGATGGTTCCGCCCACTAAATCATCCGGACTTAATTTCTTGCTTCGGGCTTTTTCAGCTACCTCATTTACAGAGTTCGCCAGGCCAACCAGGTTTTTCTCCTGTGCTTTTTTGATGACAGGCACAATTAACCCGCCTTCGCCGCCGGTTCCAAGCGCTACCGCCAGGCCAAAGTTGATGTCTTTTTTAAGGTGAATTTCATCATCTACAACCGAGCTGTTAATAAGCGGAAACTCCAGCATAGCATTAATAATAGACTCTACAAAAAGTGGAGTGAAGGTAAGCTTGGTTCCTGTTTTCTCCTGGAACTTAACTTTATTCGCATTTCTCCATCTTACCATGTTGGTTACATCCACTTCAGCAAAAGTGGTTACATGCGCCGAAGTTTGCTTGGATCGAACCATGTGTTCGGCAATCATCTTGCGCATTCGGTCCATCTTGATCACTTCTACATCACCGGATGGAGAATGCTTCACGTCCAGCTGGCCGGCAGAAATAGAACCATCGGAAGATTTTGAACCTGATGAAGGCTTGCTGAGTCCTGCAGAAGCAGCTTGTTTCTGCTGAGCCGGCGCGGACACTTTCCCGGCTTTTCGGTCTTCAACATATGCGAGAATATCTTTCTTGGAAACGCGTCCGCCCTGACCGGAACCATCGATGTTTTCCAGCTCTTCCTGGCTGATTCCTTCCTCTTTGGCGATGGAGCGAACCAGTGGAGAATAAAAACGTCCGTCACTGCCCACACGCTGTGGCTCAGAGCCGCCGGAGGTACCATTTGTTGCCGCTGCCGGTTGAGCTTCCTGCTTCTGTTCAGCTTTAGTTTCTTTTTTCTCTTCCTTCTTAGGAGCGGACTTACTTGAACCGGAACTTGCGGATGCTCCTTCTCCGGTTGCGATAACAGCTATTGTCTGCCCCACTTCGATCGTATCATTTTCTTCAGCGAAAATTTCGACGAGGGTGCCTGCTGCCGGGGAAGGGACTTCACTGTCAACTTTATCAGTAGAAATCTCAAGCAGGGTTTCATCTTCCTCAACTTTGTCGCCAACCTGCTTAGACCATCCGATTACAGTGGCTTCTACAACCGACTCTCCCATTTGAGGCATCTGCACTTCGATGCGCTCACCTTCGTCACCACCGCCGGATGAAGCAGCGGGAGTTTCTTCCTGAGTTTCCGTTTCTTCCTGGGCTTCGGCTTCCTGCGTTTCTTCCTGTGCCGTTTCTTCGGCTTCATCAGATCCACCCGAGGATACGTCGCCGGCAGCATCTTTATCCGTTTCGATAATGGCGATCGGTTTGCCTACTTCAATTACATCTCCTTCTTCAGCAAGTACTTCCACAAGTACGCCTGCTTCGGGTGAGGGCACTTCTGTATCCACCTTATCGGTGGCTACTTCCAGCAGAGTTTCGTCCACTTCAACCGTGTCGCCAACGCTCTTGGCCCACTCTATAACTGTGCCTTCCATTACCGATTCGCCCATTTGGGGCATAACCACTTCTACCTTCGCCATAAATTCTTTTGTTTTACTGCCTGTAAGGCGGTTTTAAGGAAAATTAAACGGACTCTAAAGTTCAGGATAATTCCAATTAGTTCAAAATAAGTATCGTTCATTTAAAAATGAGAAAAGCGCTTTTTCAGCAGCTGCATACATCTTGATTATTTTATACCTGTTATATTTTACTTCACCCTGAGAATATTTCATCATTGAAAGTTCGTTATTCACTGTTCAATGTTCTTTCGGTTTGTCCTCAGTTCTGATTTTATTAACTTCGCAAAGTTAGTCAATCAGCATAAATAAAAGTCTTGGCCTTATGATATCGGAAGAATTACAGGAAATCATCGATGAAGCTGAAATCAACATGGATGAAGCCACCGCTTACTTCAAAAAGGAACTTTCTCACGTACGTGCCGGAAAAGCCAATCCTGCTCTGCTTGAAGGCATTAAAGTTGAATATTACGGTTCACAAACACCACTTCAGCAGCTGGCCAATGTAAGCGCCCCGGAAGCCCGGCTTCTGGTTGTTCAGCCTTATGATAAATCCAGCATGGAAGACATCGAGAAAGCCATTATGTCGGCCGGACTCGGGCTGAACCCCAACAATGACGGCGAACGCATTTTGATTCCGCTTCCTGTACTCACTGAAGAACGACGTAAAGAGCTGGTTAAGCACTCTAAAGATATTGCTGAAAAAGCGAAAATCAGTATCCGTAACACCCGCCGGGACGCCAACGACGCCATCAAGAAAAAAGTAGAGAGCGAATCCCTTTCCGAAGACTCCAAGTACGAGGCCGAAGATGAAGTGCAAAGCCTCACCGATAAATACACCGCCAAAGTTGACGAACTCCTCGAGAAAAAAGAAAAAGAAATAATGACGGTTTAACGAGACTCGGGATGCGAGTTTCGCGTTGCGGGATTTATGAAAAGTTATACAGACTTAGAGGTTTATCAGCTTGCTTATGAATTAGCTATTGAAATTCATAAGATGTCTATGAAGTTACCTAAGTACGAGCTTTACGAACAGGGAAGCCAAATAAGAAGATCATCAAAAAGCATAAAAGACAACATAGCTGAAGGTTTCGGAAGAAGGCGTTATAAAGATGAATTTGTTCGATTCTTGATTTTTGCTCATTCTTCCTGCGATGAAACCATTTCACAACTAAACATGATCAGTGACATACACTTTTCTAAAGAACCATTGACTGGTTTGATTAATAAATATGATACTTTAGGCCGAAAATTGAACAGCTTTATCAAATATGTTGAAACAAGCTGGCAAACTTAAAACATACAATCCGCAACTCGTAACACACAGCCCGCAACCCATAAATGTATATATCCGAACTTGATCTTCAGGGATTTAAAAGCTTTGCTCACAAAACAAAAGTGAAGTTTGACAGTGGGATTACCTCTATCGTAGGCCCCAATGGCTGTGGTAAATCCAATATTGTAGATGCCCTGAGATGGGTTCTGGGTGAGCAGCGCCCTTCTTTGCTGCGTTCCTCGGCCATGTCGAATGTGATTTTTAACGGAACCGCTCAAAAGAAAGCTCTGGGGATGGCTGAGGTTTCGCTGACTTTTGTAAATGACAAAGGCATCCTCCCTATCGAATACAGTGAGGTAACCATTACCCGAAGGTTGTATCGCTCGGGAGACAGTGAGTACCTGATCAACAATACCTCCTGCCGGCTTAAGGATATTATGGAGTTGTTCATGGATACCGGGATGGGCTCAGATGCCTATTCGGTGATTGAGTTGAAGATGGTTGAGGAAATCCTGAACGACAAGAACAACGACCGCCGCCGCTTGTTTGAAGAGGCCGCCGGAGTTACCAAATACAAAGATCAGCGTAAAAAGACGATTCGAAAGCTGGAATCGACCCGCAAGGATTTACAGCGGGTTGATGACCTGCTGGTTGAGCTCCGCAAAAAAGCCCGCTCGCTCGAAATTCAGGCCGAAAAGGCAGAGAAAGCCAAGGTTTATAAGGATGAACTCGAGATTAAAGACAAAGCGGTAACGCTGCACGAGTTCAACAAAATTAAAACTGAGCTGGAGCCTCTGCAGGAACGCATTACCAATGCGGATAAGGAAAAGAAGGATATCAATAAGTCGATGGAGGAGCTGGAAGAGGCTGATGAAAAAGCCCGGGCAGAACTCATCGAAAAGGAAAAACAGCAAGCCGAAGCCCAGCGCCGGGTTAGCCAGTTGCATAATGCCATTCGCGAGGCAGACACTAACCTTCGCATCACCAAAGAGAAAATTGAGAACGAAAAGAAGGTGATAGCCGAATATGCCAAAGACATTGAGCAGGGCAAAAAGGACTTAAAGGAACTGAATGAGCTGCTTGATTCGAGCCGGAAGAAGCTGGAATCGTTTGATGATGACCTGGAGAAGTCGGAGAAGGCCCTCGAGGATTCCAAAAAGAAATACGGTCAGATTCAGCAGCAGTACAATCGCGAACGGTCTGAGTTGTATGAAATTGAGGTTCAGATCAGCGCCACAAATAATGAGCTGAATCAGCTTCAAACCAAGCGCATCAAAATTGAAAGCCGCCTGGAAAATACCGAAGGTGACCTGGAGCGCATCAACGATGAGATTGTGGATCTGAATGATGAGATCGACAACATGAACGGCGAGCAGGGACTGATTGAGAAAAAGCTTGAGACGCTGGTTGTTGAACGGGATGAGCTGGAAGAGGAATTAGAATCGGCCCGTGAGAAACGAGAGCAATTTGCCGAAAAGCAGAACGAGATTAAAGACGAGCTCCGTACCCTTCAGAGTAAAAAAGAGTCGCTGGAGTCTGAGATCCGGCTGATGAACGACCTCGCCAGCTCGAACGAAGCTTTTCCGGGAAGTGTAAAATACCTGATTGAAAATCACCGGTTCGACTTTAAGGATATGACCACGGTCTCTGAGATTTTCAATACCGATGAAAAACACGCTGTTGCCCTTGAAGCCGTTTTGGGTGATGTACTGAATTTCGTGGTTGTTAAAACCCTGGATGAAGCCAGGCGAGCGGCTAAAATCCTGAAAGAAAATGATAAAGGACGCGCCACCTTCATTCCGCTCGACCAGCTTTCAGCCACTTACCCTGTTAAAGATGGTAGCTTGTTTGATGAGGTGAAGTCTAAACGGGAATACTCGGCGCTGAAGCAACTACTGTTGGGTAATGCCAAAGTTTTTGATTCAGTTGAAGACGCTTATTCCGCCACCAAAAAAGATAATGAACTGGTAGGGGTTACTTTTGAGGGTGAAGTGGTTACCAATTCCCGCTTTTTCCAGAGTGGAAGCAAGAGCAAAAATGCCGGAATTCGTGTTGGGCTGAAAGACAAAATTGAGAAGCTCGAAAAAGAAGAGGCCAAGACCACCAAAGAAATCTCCAAGCTGGAAGATTACCTGCAACAGATTGTTGAGAAATACGAGAAGCTGGATATAGGCGAGCTCAGCAAATCATTGAAGGAAAAAGAGCAGGAAGTCCGCCGGCTGGAACAGCAGCAACACAGCCTGAGCTCAAAAATTCAGGTATATCAGAAGAATATCGGGGAGTTGGTTAACCGTAAAGACAACCTGAAAAGCAGCGAAGGCACCGCCCAAGAAGAACTCGATTCCATTCAGCCCAAGCAAAAGGAACTGCAGCAGAAAATGCTGGAGCTGGATGAACAACAGCAGGAAAAGAAAGACCTGCTCGAAACGCTGGAAGACGAGCGGTCAATTGCTCAAAGCCGTTATAACGACACGCAGCTTAAACATCAGGACCTTCGCAACAAAGTGGAGAACCTGGAAAAAGAAGTTCAGCGGGCAGAGACCGGAATTGAGAATGTAGAGAAGCGGATCAAAAACCGAACCTCTATGACCGAAGAGAGTAAGGAGGAAATCGATACGCTGAGTGCCCGCATTAAAGAGCTGCAATCCAGCATTGAAAAGAATGCCGAGGCTAAGAAAAAAGCTGATGAAGAGTTGGAGAAAGCGGAAGAGGCAGCCGCCAAACAGCGCGGAAAAATCAACGAAATTGAGAAAGAGCTGAAGGAAGTCCGCCGCCGCAAAGAGGTGAACATGGAGCTGGTGCATCACCTGGATATGGCCCGGGAAAAAATGGAAATGCAAAGCCAGGCTTTATCAGACCATATCTGGGAAACCTATGGCATCCTGATGAAGCAGATTGAACGTGCTGAAATGCCTGAAGACAAGACCCCCGAGGAAGTGAAGGAGCGAATCAGCTGGCTTAAGCAGAAGCTGAATAGTATAGGGGAAGTGAACCCACTGGCGATTGAAGAATATAAAGAGGAGAAAGAGCGGCTGGATTTCTACGAAGAACAAATTCAGGATTTGGAAGAAGCCGAAGAACAGCTGCTCGAAACCATCGATGAGATTAACGAAACGGCTACCGAGCGCTTCAATAAGACCTTTGAACGAATACGGGTAAACTTTCAGAAAGTATTCAAAACCCTGTTTGAAGCCGATGATTATTGTGATCTTCTTATTGAGCAGGATGTGGAAGATCCGCTGGAAGCCCGTATCGAAATTAAGGCACAGCCTCGCGGTAAGCGACCATCCGGTATTTCACAGCTCTCCGGTGGGGAGAAAACGCTGACCGCCATCGCCCTACTTTTTGCCATTTACCTGGTGAAGCCTTCGCCGTTTTGTGTATTGGATGAGGTGGACGCTCCGCTTGATGACGCCAACATCGAACGTTTTGCCAAAATGATCAAAGAATTCAGTGAAGACACTCAGTTTATCATCATTACCCACAACAAAAAGACGATGAGCAAAGCCGAGATGATGTACGGGGTTACGATGCCAACTACAGGTGTCAGTCGTTTGGTGGGTGTGAAGCTGGACGAAGTGGAAGATGTGCTATAGAACATTGAACAAGGAACATTCAACATTGAATGTTGAAGTTTAGTTGGTTTGCAGCAGATTGCTGATCCTAATTCCAAACCTAACTCCGATCACTAATTCTAACTCCATGCCTCGCTCCGATCGCTCTGCGTCGGAGCGAATTTTCGCCAGGTTCTTTAAAAATGCTTCCAAAACAATATATTCCCGTCATCATCATTTCCTGAATTAACCAAATAGTTATGAAGTCTCTCATTCCGGTTTTTCTGATTTTATCATTTCTTCTAATTTCCTGTCAGCCCGAAAAAAAGCAACCGGATTTTGAGTCTCTCCCAATTTCGGTTCAAACCATTTCTTTATTGGGCGATACATTGAAGACCGACATTCAGGCTATTCCCCAGCGATATTTAATTCGGATTGATTCGCTGAGTAAGTTGACTTATCAGGAAGACCGGATGGTGGATCACATGATTGGGGAAGCCCGAAAAACTGCCTATGCCGGAGATTACCGCCAGGCCGTTCAGCTTTTTACCGATGCCATTAACCAATTTCCTGATAAACCGAGATTGTACCGGCACCGCGGGCACAGATACATCACTCTCCGGGCTTTTGACTTAGCCATCGATGATTTTCAGCGAGCTGCAAAACTTTTTGAAGGTCAGCCCGATATCACTGAAAAAGATGGCTTACCCAATGAGCAAAACATTCCGCTCAGCACTCTTCAAACCAATACCTGGTATCACTTAGGGTTAGCTCATTATCTGAAAGGAGAATACGATCAGGCTAACCTGGCTTACGAAAATGGACTTCAGGTTTCCGATAATACAGATATGCGTGTGGCTTTTTTATACTGGAAGTATATGACCCTAAGGAAATTAGGCCGGGATGCGAAAGCCGGGGCATTACTCGAGCAAGTTTCACCGGATATGGAACTGATTGAAAACACCAGTTATCACGAATTGTTGATGGTATTCAAAGGTGTGTTTTCTCCGGATGAAATCATCACCGAAGAGAACTCCGAACTTGATAATGCTACATTGGGTTACGGGCTTGGTTTCTGGCACCATATTAACGGCAGGGGAGAAAGAGCCAAAGAAATCTGGCAGGGAGTATATGAAGTCGGCAACTGGGCTGCCTTCGGGTACATTGCCAGCGAGGCTGAGTTGGCGCAAAGTTAATGGGTTGGTTTATTGGCATAGCAGGTCGTAACCAATCACTAAAGAATTCTATTCTTTCTCTTACTTCAAGCAATGACTTTAATGTAGAGTCTGAGTCCTTTTTCTTGCTTGCCGGAGGTCATCATCAAACCACTCATTACCAATTGGATGAAGATCAGAAGGCAGGATGGGTAGCATCCGGTATCGGCATTTCGACCTGTGAAGAGCCTAAGTTGTACGATTTAGATGATTGGGATCAGGCCATTGGGAAAGGAGTTAATCATCTTCATCAAATTAATGGTCATTTTTCGGTCTGCCGGTGGAATGATCAGACGGCCGAATTGATCACCGACCAGCTGGGAATCCGGAATGTGTTTATTCACCCGGCAAATGATTTTGTCCTGTTTTCTACCAGGCTCGACTGGATTAAAAAACTTATTCCACACACCACCATCGATTGGGAAAAATTTGGAAGCCGCTGGCTGGCCATTAACCAGTTTTCTAACGGTAGTTTTATACAGGGTGTTGAACGTATTTCTCAGGGTGGGCATGCAACCATAACCCCAGAAGGAGTATCGGTTTCAAATCAAAGGTGGAATTATAATCAAAGGGAAGTCGGACCTCAAAGCTTCATGAATGCTTTGTCGAATTTTAGCACTCTGCCTTTAAAACATGGGCAACCTCTCTCTTTAGGACTTTCAGGTGGGCTGGACTCACGAACCCTTTTTGCTATCCTTCTTCAGCAATCAAATTCAAATTGGACCACACATACCTTTGGCGAAGCAAGCCACCCGGATTTAAAAACCGCAACTTTATTAAACGGTTTTTATAACAAAGAACATTACGTTTTTGAGGAAAGGATTCCTGAAGCCAAAGAAATCGAAGACCTACTTCCTGATTTTATCGGGCAAACTATGTTAACATCAACCCCTTCACATTTTGTAGGATTTCAAGCATATAAGAAAATTCAGGATTTAGGTTTTTCAGTAATAGATGGAGGTTTTGGAGAAATAGCCAGGCGCCGCTTCATGAACAACATTCTCTTAAGATCCAAAACCGCCTTACTAAAAAAAGACATATCGGCCTTGATTCCCTTTTTGCGGCTGGATCGGTCTGACATCTTTACTGAAGAATGCAATAACTCGATGATTTCAGGTTTGGGAGAGGAACTTGAGGAAGAAATCGATGCCATGCCGGATATCACTGAAATCGGTATAGAAAACTGGCTGGACTTATTTACTGTTAGGACCCGAGTACCAAATGCGGCAGGTCCTGAGCAAGCTCGCTCTGATAATGAGCTGCTTAATTACATGCCTTTTTTACAGCCCGATTTAATCGAGTTGGCTCTTAGTTTACCCGTTAAGGAC
Organism: Gracilimonas sp.; assembly: GCF_017641085.1. Taxonomy (NCBI): domain Bacteria; kingdom Pseudomonadati; phylum Balneolota; class Balneolia; order Balneolales; family Balneolaceae; genus Gracilimonas; species Gracilimonas sp. Next base: position 173,196 of record NZ_JAEPPI010000002.1, read on the forward strand.
CGTAAGAATGCACGAATTTTTCGAACTTTTATTAAAAGAAACACTCCAAAACTCCAGAGCGCCCCTCTCATAAAAGGAGATTACTCCTATCCATATTGGATGAAAGACTATACCTCAGCAATTTGGATGAGGTTAAAACAAAAGTTTGGGATGAAGTATGAAAGCCCGCAAACCATTGACTTCCTGATGACTATGGAAGAATACATCCGAGACCTTCATAACTCTAAATCAGCTAAAGAGTTTTCAGCCTACGACCATAGAAAAATCGATCAATTGATAACCGGCTTTTATGATAATAAGAATAATGACTTAGCCCATCAGCTTAATTGGTGGCTGGCATTTGAGGTTTTTCGCCAGATTTAGAACTCCCATCATGCCCTTAAAGTGTGAACATATTTAGGTGCTAACGTAAATCAAAGCGTACTTCACGTTAACACCTTCGCACTTTAAGACGTTATTCTAATTCCCCACAAAGAAAACAGCATTCCCAAACAGCAGTTTACCGTTGTGCCAGAAACCGCGGAACAGGGGATTGTCAATCATATACACTACATGACCTGCCCCCATATCCTGAACACCGAAAGCAAGCGTGTGCTCCAGAGATTCCTTCGCTTTATTTCCCACAAAACCGCTGCGGTGAGCTCCCGGCTTGGCCGCCCCAACATTCCACCCGTTTGCAAGATAATCAAAAGCAGAAGAACCCAATTTCAGTGACATGTAATCTTCATCATACCCGAAAGCTAAAGGGTGTGAGGTATCCATCGAAATCTGGAATATGCTGCCGGGATTAAAGTACTGTGCCCGTTCGCGAGAAGCTTCTCCATACTTTTGAAGCTTGTCTTCAGGGTCTTCACTTTCCTCATTGTCTCGCTCTTTTCTTTTGAGGCTGAAGCCATCCTTTCCGGCTAAGTCATTATTGGCACTTCCAACGGCAATTAAGGTTCCGCCCGAACTTACCCATTCTTTAATAGCATCCAGTTCTCCACTTCCGATAGCACTGCCATAGGTATCCGGCAAAATTAGCACGTGATAATCATCCCAGTTTACAGAACCCACATCATCTGCATTAATCAGATTTACCGGGTAGTTGATTTGCTGATCGAAGTAGTTCCAGATATGCCCCACCATGTTAGAATTGGTTCCTTCACCGGAAAGCAAAGCCACTTTAGGCTTCTCAATATAGCGGACCGAAGATGACCCAAAATCTTTGCCGGAATCCACAAATCCTGTAGTAACAGGAGTCACAATCCGGTTCAGCAAATTCGCTTCATCCTTCACAATTTCGTCAAACTTATCTCCCAGTTTTTCATTGCCATTACGCGTGATGATTAAGGTGCCGGGAGCATACTCTTTTCCGTTCAGAGTGAAGGCCTTTTCAGCATACCGGACCGCAACACCTTCATCCAGCAGACGCGCCAGGTATCTCAAGTCTTCAATAGAATTCCATTTTGCGAGATAAGCATACGGCTTGTCGATAACCGGAGTGAGCTCGTCTTCCATACTCATTGAAAGGGGCTCGGTATCAAGCTGACCTTTGATTGCATAGCCATCCACTCCATAGGCATAATGCATTTCCCAGGCGGTGATATCATAAGTGAGTGAATCTGCAAGCTCCGGCTTTGGTTCAAACAACACCCGAACCAGCGTCCCCTTGGGTTGATACGTGCTAATCACATAATCACCTCCCTCGATGGAAACCCGACCCGTTTCACCCGTGCTGTAATCGTATCCGTTTGCATTGGAAGAACGGCTTGCCACTCCAAAATCGATGCGCTGATTTACCAGGTATCTCAACAGCCGGGATACTTTATCCAGGTTGCTGCTCTTTTTCACTACAAAGGTTTTGTATTCGCCGGCTCCATTTCGGTTTGTATTGGTGAAATAATCCGAAAACTCCTGAATCACCCGTTTCGAATTTTGAGCGGTAATTTCCACTGTAGAAAGTCCGCTTACGGTATGATGGGTTAGCCGATCAAGTAAAGTAAGCGTATCCCCTTCAGCGGTGATTACTCCGCGCCCGGCAGCACTGTGGCCGGCCTGCTCGTAGGTCATCCCGATAGCCCCATTGAATGTAGGCCAGGTATCCCCGTAGCTTGGATAGAACAGGTCAAAAACCTCGCGGGTAAAGTACAGCCAGTTTTCTTCGTCAAAATATTTGGTGTGGTTTTTACCAATCATGGTCTGAAACTGCCGCTGCCAGTCTGTGATCGCCATATGAAACGGCTCGGCTGCCGGAGCGAAATAATACGGTGAATTGTATCCCTGCTCATGGAAGTCGACATGTACATGAGGCATCCACTCGTTATAAACGCGGATTCGCTGCTGACTCTCAACCTGCGTTTGCCATGCCCAATCCCGGTTCAGATCAAAATAATAGTGATTGGTTCTGCCGCCCGGCCACGGTTCATCATGTTCACGCGTTTCAGGATGTACATTCTTTTTCTCCCCAACCACACTTCTGTACCAGTTCACATAACGATCACGACCGTCCGGATTTACCATCGGGTCCATAACTACCACGGTGTTTTCCAGCCAATTAGCATGCTCCGTAACCAGTTTATAAACGGTATTCAGGGCAGCTTCACTGGATGAGGTTTCATTTCCATGCACGTTATAACTCAGCCATACAATCGCCTTTTGATTGGGACTCGGAGTACCGGCTTCAAGGTCAGCCAGTTTTAAATTATTAGTACGGATTTCATCCAGATTTTGGTGATTAGCCTCGGTTGTAACCACCGCATACATCAGCTCACGCCCTTCGTTGGTGGTTCCGTATTGGGTAAGTGAAACCATGGGGGATTCATCAGCTACGTGCCGGAAATAATTCATCACTTTATAATGGGGCGTCCACTTTTCACCCAATTCATACCCTAAAAATTCAGCCGGTGACTGAAGCTGGGCAAGCACACTTCCGGTAACTAAAAAACAAGCTGCAACAGCTGTAAAAACAAATTTCTTCATACTTACGAGGTAATTATTCCTTTTTAAATGTTGGTTAATGGTAGGTATTCAAAACCGAGTGCACAAGTAAATTTTGGTAAGTCAGTTCAGAGCCTGAAACCGTTGTTCCAGAATTTCAAAGTAGGCTTCTTTTTTTTCGTCGCTTAAAAAACTGATTTTAATTAGCCTTTCCCATTCCTGGCGTGCATCCCAAAGATCTTTTTTAATAGTTGTGAGCACTTTATTATTCAACTCCATTCGTTCTTCTCCAAAATACTTGAAAAAAATAGCCTGAGTGAAGTTGGACTTCTTCCCCTTCAGTGGAAGTGCCATCTCTTCCACGGGGTTTGACATTACGATCGTTGTATTTAAAAGGTCATAAGCCGGAGAAAGCTCTGTTTTTTGATCTCTGTATATAAAGGAGAAGTTTTTTAAGTGCATGTCTTCGTTTCCGCATAAGAAACAAAACAAAGTCCTTCGAAATAGCCTCATTTTCTCCACCATGGGAAAAGTACAGTACTTATCAATTAGTGAAATTACTTTCTCCATCGAGTAATTGTATTTTGTTTCCCGGCTCATTCCTGCTACCTGAGCAAAATCTTCAACATGAACTTTACCTGCTTGCCCGAATCTGTCGAACCGCTTAATGAAGTAAAGCAGCGACTGGTCTTTCGCATAGATCAATCCATGTAATGGCACTTCAATACCTGCTGCCTTAGCCATTTTCATCGTTACATCTTCATTTTCAGGAACTTCATCATAGTCTGATAACTGAGGCTTCAGTATGTAACTTCCCTGCCTGTCCACAATTTTAAACGATTCGTTCTTAATACTTAATTGTGCACTTAGTTTGGGCTGTACTCCGGCTATCGACATTTTCGTCATTCTCTTTTGGGCTTCCTGAACCTGCTCCTTTCGGTCAAAAGGCAAAGGTTTTAACTCCTTTAGTGCAGGGTTGAGCTTATTAAGACCGGTTTTACTGTACCGTCCCGAGGCGATTCTCTCGTAGGTTATCGGACATCGATTCATGCTTTAACCTCCTTAACAGTTACTGCCCCAACGGTATCCTCACCTACCGCCATCAATTGTGCAAACCGATCGTTTCTGTCAATTTTTTTACTTCTTAAAAGAGCCTCCAGGTTTACGCCTTCCGGAAGCAGTCCCTCAAAAAAAGGCGGGAAGTGTTCAAATTTAAACTCTTTGTCTTCAACAGGCATCGTTACTGATATAGCTTTCCCTTTGTATGAATCATCGTAAATGAATCGATATTTTTGGTTTAGCTCATCCTCAATTAGCAAACCGGCTTCATTATTATGCATATAAACCTTAGCCTTTCTCATTTGACACCTCCTTCACACAGTATTCCATCAACGGACTCTCTAATTTTATATGAATATTGAGTACGCTGCATACTTTTTGAAAGCTCTCAAATTGAACTGTTTCTTTGCCATGCTCGATATCGAATACTACCGTCTTACCTACACCTGCTAAATCAGCTAATTGTACTTGTGTTAAATTACTCTGTTTTCTATGACAGCGAATAAGTTTTGCAAAATAATTCATAATAATTTTATTTACCGTTATAGCAGTTATTAATCTTATTATACAACTCGAACATCCTAAAAACAATGCAAAATAAAAATAATTACCGCTTAAACAGTAATTTTACAACTTGAACAGCAATTTGCCCTGAACAATCCCTTAAAAAAGACTTTATCACTGCTAAAGCAGTAAATAATTGCATGCTAAAAGTGAGCAAATAGTAAACTCTTCAACACTCATGCAATGTGTTTGCCCGTTTTTTCTACAGAATGGCAGTCATTCCCCATTATCAAAATGGTTATCTTTTGTGTATGATTAATCCAAAGCTCCAAATCAATTATCTAGCGTGATCATCAGTAGTAGTAACAACCAGGTTGCCCCCATCAAACGCATCGCCGCCATCGACATTGGCACCAACTCCTTCCACGCCATTATAGTTGATGTTTACTCCGACGGCAGCTTCCGAACGCTCGACAAACTCAAGGAAATGGTTCAGCTTGCCAAAGGCGGAATGGGCAAACGCCTTTCGGATGGAGCTTTCAAGCGCGGGCTAACCGCTCTCCGAAACATCAAGCGACTGGCTGACAGCTACGAGTGTGAAGAAATTCTGGCCTACGCAACCAGTGCCATTCGGGAAGCAGAAAACGGCGGAGAGTTCATTCAAAAAAGCATTGATGATATTGGTATTAAAATGAATGCCATTCCCGGCCGTGTTGAAGCCGAGCTGATTGGGCTGGCGGTCCGACATGGAGTGAAGCTCACAGAAGAACCGGTCCTGATGGCTGATGTGGGTGGCGGTAGCGTGGAGTTTCTGATCGGAAATGAAAAGGAATTCTTTTTCACGGCCAGTAAGAAAATCGGGGTTTCCCGGATGACAGAAATCTTCAAACCCGCCGACCCTATTACCGATGAAGACATTAAAAAGCTGGAAGCCCACTATGAAGAACAACTCCGGGATGTGGCCCAGGCATTTGCCCAGCACCGTACGGATACCATTATCGGATCATCGGGTACCATGGAAAACATTGCGCAGATGATTGCCGCCCGCAAGGATAAGTCCATCGATGTTACGCTGAACGAGATGGAGTTTTCGGCTGAAGAATTCAAAAAGTTCTATGACTGGTTTATCACACTCTCCAAAAAAGAACGAAAAAACGTAGCCGGACTCGATACCAAGCGGGTAGGCTTTATCAATACCGGGGTGGTGTTGCTGGACTTTCTGATCCGGAAGTTTGGCATTAAAACGGTGAAAATTTCTTCCCAGGCGCTGCGCGAAGGGATTGTAATCCGCTACCTGAAGAAAGACATGATTGGGTTACAGTGGTCAGGCGCTTTTGCAGATCCGAGGCGACGCAGTGTGTTTGAACTGCTTAGAAAAACTAACTGGCATGAAGCGCATTCCCGCCATGTAGCCAATATGGCACTCACTATTTTTGATGCGCTGGAAGATGAACTTGACCTCAGTTTGAACGATCGTGAACTGCTGGAATATGCCAGCTATCTCCATGACATCGGATACTATATTTCTCACTCCAAGCACCACAAACACGCTCTATACATCATCCGCCATTCTGATTTGAAGGGTTTTAAGGAAGACGAGATTGAGATCATTGCCAATGTGGCCCGATACCACCGACGTTCAACCCCCAAAAAACGACATGGTGAGTACTGGAAAATGCCACCGTCTATTCGAAAGCGAATCAAAAAGCTATCAGGCATTCTTCGGGTGGCAGATGGGCTGGACCGAAGTCACTACCAGAATGTGAAAGACCTGCAGGTTTATTCTGAAAAGGATCAGATCAAGCTGAATATCCGTACCGAGGGAGAGCCTTACCTGGAGATTTGGGGAGCAGAACGTAAATCTGACTTGCTTAAAGAAGTGACAGGGAAGAAGATCAATATTGAGCGGGTGATTGAACCGGCCTATATCGGTTAATAAAAAAAGCTCCAACGCTGAACGTCGGAGCGATATCAAGTTTCTAATAAACCGTAGGTCGGACAGGCTGTCCGACCTACGGTTTTTGAGACATCATCCCAATGGAAAACTGCACAAGCGGACGCTTGCGCTATTTTCTTATTATTCACAATGACTTAGTCACCGAAAGAGCCGGCAGGACCCGGAAATACAACCGGACTTTCAAAGCCGTCTTCTGATACGCTGGCTACCCCAAAGTAGTAATTATCGATAACTACATTCTCCAGCGTGTGCTCGGTTTTATCTGCGGGTACGAACACGCTTTTTTGCCATTGGTTGGCATCGGTGAGTCGCCAGTAAATTTTATATCCGGCCAGCTGAGGGTTTTGCTCAGGGTCCAATGCTTTCCATTTAAGGGTGGTACTTGGGCGAACGGCTCCCTCAATTTCTACTTCTGCCGGTGGACTTGGCGCCCAGCTCATCGCTGCCATAACCACGGCATTCAGGCCGGTTAGTTTGGCTGCGAAATCAAATTCCACTTCGTCCAGTACATCGCCATATTCTACACCATCTTCGGTGCGTAAATCCTGGTGCTGGCGGTTGTAATCTTCATTGGTTTCCATGATTCGTACTCCCGGAAAGCCGGCTTCATTGAACGGGCGGTGATGTCCTCCACGCCCAAAACGATCAAGCCGATAAATCATCATTACATCTAAATTACGGATGTACAAATCGGCCATTTTATCTACATAACGGGCCAGATTTCGTGACGGTGAATCCACTTCTCCCCCGGTATAACGGCGAATGGTTGCCTCCCGCTCCGTTTCCACATAGCGGGTTCCTTCAGAAAAAACCCGGGCGGTGGTATTATCAATAACCTGGTTAATACCCTGGATGTTTCCAATCATATCGTTGTTTAAAACACCCTTAATATCCCAGCCTTTTTCTTTGGCATGAGCCGCGAGAATCTGACCTCCAAACAAGCCCTGTTCTTCTCCGGAAAGGGCCGCGTACATGACAGATCCTTCAAACTCATAGTTCGTCAAAACCCGGGCAGACTCCAGCACCCCGGCCACTCCGGAAGCATTATCATTGGCACCGGGAGATTCTGACTCACCATCCAGCGCATCGGATACACGGGAATCAATATCACCGCTCATCACCACAAATCGGTTAGGATCAGCAGTGCCACGCTGAATGGCTATCACGTTAACAACATTGGTAGGCTCCGGGATACGACGCGTTCCCTCAATAACATCACTCACATAAAAAACTTCGAGGCAACCTCCGCAATTTTCGGAGATCCGTTCGAATTCAGCCTTAATCCAGCGCCGGGCCGCACCAATGCCGCGGGTATCTGAGGTTGTGTCGGAAAGGGTGTGTCGGGTTCCAAAACTAACCAGTTTCGTGATATCGGCTTCAATCCGGTCGGCAGATGGAGCCGCTCCGATTTCCCTGAGCACTTCCATTTCGGGTGTTTGGGCGTGGGCGAATCCTGAAAAAGCAATAATAAAAAGAAGAGAAAGAGCAGTAGCTTTAAATGGTTTCATAAATTTAATTTTTGTTGAGGTTATCATGCGAACGCTTTAAATCGTCCGGAGTTTTTTCGTCCTGATTTAAATATTCTTTCAGGTTTTTCTGGAACTTAGCCTGAGCCTTTAGTCCGGCACGGTGGCCGAAAAAAGCCCCCGATCCACAGGCTACAATCACTGTAAACATAAAAGTAAGCCTGGAGTCTCCCAGTCCGGCATCATAAATCTGAACCCATACCAACGGAGCCACAGCAACCAAAAGAGCGAAAACATAAGGGGCGGGATTCGGTCCCTGTAAACGCCTCATAAATCGGCGGCCTGAGAGAAAGACTAAATTCATATAAACCAGCCCAAAGCCTAAAAGTACAAGCAGGCCTACATAGGTAGGATTACTGATCATGCTTAAAAACTCAGAAGAGATGAGCGTGAAGGCAGCTGAAATCATTAAAATGCCGGAAGCGTAAAAAATAAACCGTGGTAAATTATCCAAAACGTTTTGCAGTGGTTGAATTGGGGTTTTTGAGATAAGCTGAAATTCCTAAAAACGCACCCCAAATTCCAATGCTAACATATCTTTTAACGCCTGAATTACCAGAAGGTAAAACTACTTGGCAGTCAACCAATTTTCAGGATTCAAATTCTCGTTACCACGGCGTACGAGGAAAAAGATAACTTCACCTAATTCAGACTGACTGGTCCCAGACAAGCCCAGTTGCTGCCCGCGCTCAAGAATAGACCCCACTTCCACATCGATGCGGCTTAAGTTTCCGTATGCGGTGTAATAAGAACCGTGCTTCACAAACACCACGTCCCCATAACCGGGTAAGGGCTGGATGCGGAATACATACCCATCAGATACAGACTTTACCGGTGAGGCGGCATCAGCTACAATATCAATACCGGGGTGTTCGGTAACAGTTCCATAAAGCGGGTTCCGTACACGGCCGAATTTCTTGGCTACCGTCTTGCTGTTTACCGGCCACGGAAGATCTCCTTTGGCCTGAGCAAAGGAATTTTCATAGGTCAGCAAAACTTCATCGCTAACAAAGTTTTCACGCACTATCGGGCGGGAGTATTTCTCTACTTCATCGGCCCGGCGGGCAGCATCTGCAATATTTCGAGCCTCTTCCAGCCGTCGTAAACGTTCGTTCTCAGCTTCCCTTAGGTCTTCTTCTTCAGCAATCAGGTTGGTGAACGTGCTTTCCAAGTTCTCTTTTTCCTGCCGGGTTTTGCGAAGTTCCTCAAGCCAGGTGCTTCGTTCCTGTTTAATTTTCTCTACCGTCTGCTGCTGCTGCTGGCGCTGATCACCCAACTCCTCTTTCTCTTCGCGAATTTCACTGATTACCTGCTGGTTCTTTTTGTAACTGTCCTGCAAATCATCTTTTACCTGGTCCAGCTCCTTCTTGTTTTTTCTGATTAGCCCGGCCTGCTTGGTCTTCTGCTCCTCAAATCGCTGCAGGTAATTCGACCGCACCACCATTTGGTTAATGGATTCTGACGTCAGTAGCAGCTCCAGGTTTCCTGCCCTACCGTTTTTGTAGGCATACAAAATGATCTGCTTGTAATTATCGATCAGCTGTTCCAGCTCTTGTTCTCTAAGCTCGATCTCTTTTTCGGTCAGCTCAATTTCAGCTTCAATCTGACTTTGTTCTTGCTGCAGGCTTTGGATTTTATCATCCTGAAGGGCTATCAGGTTGTTCAATGACTGAAATTGCTCAAAAGACTTATCAAATCGTTCTTCAGCCTGGCTAACCCGCTGCTGATAGTTCCTGATACGGGCCTCCAGCACGTTAATCTCGGCTCGGGTGTTTTCCTGACGCTTCAGCAGCTCCTCTCTTTTCTCCTGATACGTTTGAGCGAAAGACTCAGCACCCATCAGCAGGGCCAAAATCAGAATTCCAATAATGCGGATGCAGCTTTTCGCTTTCATATCCTTTGAATGTTAATGTCGTTAGGAATATCGATTTCCAGATTTAGTTTACCCGGATTTACTTCGAGGCTTCTCACCAAAAACACGACCCGTGAATCTCCGTCTGCGCTAAAGATCGTTATTTTTCTTGGTAAAGTGAATCCATTCAACTCGCCGTAGCTTTCATAAATAATTCGGGAATAAGGAGCCAGTCCTCTCCGGGTTTGATCTACCTGCTGAACCCAGCCTTTTTCCTTATTCACAAAAACCCGGGCTCCGTTTTTTAACCTCAGCTGATAGGAATTATTGCTTTCCCAAACAGACTGCACATCCCCCGCATACACTTTAAAATTCAGCAGATCCAGGATGTTAATGGAAGCGAGTTCATTCAGGGTGGTCATTCGCCCATCATAGATAGAAATCTTTTGAGCGATTTTGTCGAGCTTATTATAGATCAGTATAGAATCGCTGTCCACCAGCATCTGCCCGCCTTCAATCCCGATCCGGTTTTGAAACGTCAGTAAACTCAGCTCCCGATTGGCTTCAAAATCGATGGTCACCCGATCGCTGTTCCCCGGCTCACTCACCAAAGCCCTTCCCTTGCCTTTTATGGCATCCAGTTCGGTTGCATAGTTTGGTATTTGGGATACCACTTCTTCTTTGGGGATTTCAACACGGGTAAAATCCCCTTCGGTAACCGTTCGGGTTGAAGTACACGAGCTTATGATAAACCCAAGGCCCATGACTGCTATAAGTGAAAGACGGGATCTAAACTTCACGCTAATTTATTTTATCCTGCAAATGTGTTCGGGTTGAATCTTTTTCCAATGCTTGCTGCCACCAGTCCCGGGCTTCATCCATATTGCCGAGCTGCTCTTCCACATCGCCCATATGTTCCAATACTTCTGCGCTGGCCGACCCGGTTTTAATGGAGGCGTCAATGAATCTTTTGGCCCGGTCGTAATCGCCCAGCTTGAAATAAACCCAGCCTACGGTATCCAGGTAAGCAGCATTTTCCGGAGCTACTTCAATGGCTTTTAGTGCTAATTCCTTGGCTCGTTCCAGGTTCTCTCCCCGAACCGATAAATTATACGCGTAATTATTCATCGCATTGTCGTTCTCGGGGTCGTAGCGCAGGGCCAGTTCGTAGGCTTCATCCGATGCTTCATGATGTTCGAGATTCGCCCTCACATCTCCCAGTGTGCTGTACACAATCGATTTGAATGGGCGGCGAGCCGGGGCGCGGGTTGCATTCTCCAACCACTCTTCTGCCTTCTGATTTTGACCGTTGAGCATATAGGCACTGCCCACAAAAAATTGGACAAAGGCATCATCCGGAACCGACTCATCTGCTTTTTCACCTACTTCAATGGCTTCTTCGTACCTTTGCTCACTCATCAACAACTGCAGGCGCTGCCTCCACGCGATGTCATCTTCAGGGAGCAACTCGTTTGCCCGCTCGAGATTCTCAAGAGCTTTTTCGGGTTGAGCCGTTTGGGCATAAAACTCTCCAGCAAGGGTGAACGCCGGACCGTAACCAGATTCACTTTCGGTAAGGGTATCTAAGACACGCTCGGTTTCAATTCTAAGCTGAATGTTCTGGGAATCCTGCTGAACTCTTGAATACAGAAACCGGGCGATGTTCATTTTGTCCACCGGCTCAATAAGTGGGTCACCGATAAAATCCGTTAACAGGGTGCCGGCACTGTCCCATCGTTGTTCGTCGAGGTAAATGCCGGCCAGGTTTATGAGTGATTGCGGATCACGGGCATTTCTGTTCAGCGCATCAGACAATACTTTTTTGGCTGAATCGCGCTCACCGTTTCTCACATAATATTCGCCCAGCATATTCAGCATTTCCAGGTTATCCGGGTCAATTTCGCGCACCTTTTCCAGCTGAGCCACGGCCGAATCCGGAACCGCCAGCGCTTCAAAATTTCTAAATTTCATCAGCAGCACCTGGATATCGGGCCCGGTCAGCTTCAGGATTTGATCCAGTGCCTCATTCGATTTCAGAAACTCACCATAGTCGTTATAGGTGTCGGCGAGCATGTACAGAGCGTCAAAATCATCGGGGTGAAAGTCCAGCAGAGTGGTTAGCTCATCCAGCGTAGCCTGGTTTCGGCCTGCTGCTCGATATATCTGGGCCAGCTTGAGGCGGTACCATTTGTTTTCCGGCTCGGTTTCTACGGCCTGCTTTCCATAAAGAGCAGCATTAGGAAGGTCATCCAGCTGCAGATAGGTATCAGCCAGTGCGTAATTTACACCCGAAGGTGCTTCCAGATTACGCCGCGCCTCCAGGAATAACTCCCTGGCTGTTTCAAACTCCTCGTTTTCAAATGCTTCCATACCCTGAATGTAAGCCGCCTTGCCGGTAAGCTGGGTATCGGACTGGATCTGGGCAAGCGCCGGAGCGCATCCCAAAAGCAACAGAGAAAATAAGGTGGTCTGGAAAAATTTCATGGCATTCATATCAACGGTAAGTATAACAGGAAAGTGTGATTTATGCTCACTTGCTTGCTCAACAAAAAAAGAGCCGGATGGGATGTCCGGCTCTTCTGCTTTTTCTGTTAAAAAGCTGTTGCTCTCTTAATGAATAGTGCATGTAAAATGAAAGTTTAGCAGGTTTTCGTTCCCGTAAGAGTAACCATTCAGGATTCTTTTTAGCCGACATATCATTCCGGAACAAAAATGATTAACTAAAACTGTAACAAGCCCGTTTGTTTTTCCTCTCTTTAGGTGGGTACTCTAATAAATACGAGCTTTATGATACAAGTTTATTCAAAAATCGTTCTTTTGGGGTTTACGATCTTTCTTTTCCTTTCTATCCAAAATGCCATGGGACAGGTTGTGATTAAAGATAAACTTGAGATAAAACCAAACGGTCAGAAAACTCATGATCCCGGGATTGAGTCGGCAGTCTCAGGTCCGTTCTCCTTTTATTATCCGGTTTTCTTTTTGATTTTTCGTACCGCATGGAGCTCTATGATGTACCCTCTGTAGCCTTATCTAATTCGTCTCAGGAAAAATTTGTTGCACTTTTGGACGGGTATCCCGATGGAAGTGAGGCCTTGTACGATGACGCAGGGACTGACATTTTGGTACTTAACCGCCCGGAGACCCAAGGCAAAAAATTCAAGCTACGGGTAATGGGGGAATTCAAAAAAGGGCTTACGCTTGGGAAAGCCAAACCCGAGGGCTATGACACCTCTGAAGTTGAAGAAACCGTGCAAGCAATATTCCCGGGGAAAACAGTAAGCAACATCGCATCCGATCCTTACTGCGGGTTAACCGAAGCCTATGTTTCCAGGAATGGAGTATTTGTAAATTGCTTTGAGTTTACGATAGGCAGCAGTTCTACTGAAATTTTGTTGGGCGAATCAAAATACTTTTATGCTATTCAAGACCCTGATGATAGCACCAACCTGCTGATCAAAGAATTGGAAGTTGATCCACAATCAGAAGATCCCCTAACCTTGCCTTCCGATGGTTTAGCAGATGGTTTTTCGGGTGACGATCTAATTGAAGTGATTTCCGGTGGCAAGTCGGGAGTATATTGGGAGCGGAAGCGGGCTATAATTGATAATAATGGTTCCATAACCGTTCAGGACTTACCTGATGGAATCGTGCGTGTCATAGGGCGGTATTGGGAAAACGGGAAGGCGTACAACGTGAGATTGAAAGCCTCTTCTGGAAACCGAGTGGGAGAATTGGAAATTAAAGTGGTGAAGCCGGATAAGCTGGGAGATATGTATGCGAAAGCCAGAGATGTTTTCGATCAGGTAATCAACGTGGATTCCCTCATCATTGCCAATGCCGGAAAGTATGGGATTCCGCCGCAATTATTGAAAGCTCATATAAGTGGAGAAGTATATACTGAAGACTTTGGCGCTGGAGTTGGAGAAGGATTTACTCCAGGCTACTTATACGAACCATTTACTGTTGAATGGTGGTTAAGAGACATTCAAGATGACTACGTCTTAAAAAAGGAATGGGAGGATAATGACTTTAGTGTATCGTCTGGTTCAATGGGATCAGGAGTTGCAGTTCCTGTGCATTTGTATACAGAAAAACAGACCTATCCTTCTAATCCGGTTACAATTTGGAAAATGGTTAATAAATATTCCTCTATTTCAGGTTCCTCTCCATCTGGAGAATGGAATTCTTATTACAAGAAGAAAGATACCTCTAGTCGGTTACAATTTTATTATAGTCAGCCAAGAGAAGTTTATGAGGATATTATTGGAGCCGTAAGGGAAAAGAATAAAGATCTTGAAGTTGAAGAAGTATACTCCCAGGCAAATGATTCTTTAGTTGCATATTTAAAAAGTGATTGGAGAGGTGGGCTTGATAATTTATATGCACAGACAAGAATAGCCAGTTCATATGGTTATTTTCAAGTGTTATATACTACGGGGATTTTATCCATCAAATCTGGAGGAGCAAATTATCCCAGAACTGAACTTCCTGAAAAACTGAACGAAGTAGAGACTAATTTCAGAGTAGCTATGGTAAAATATAATGAACTCCTAAACGAAATTGCGGATTCCAACTGGGAAAAAGGATATGAACAGGTGTGGTTTGAACTTGTTTCAAACTGGAATAGTAAACGTGAATATAGTTCTAGTATCTATAAAAACATCAAGAACTTTTTACCCCAAAACCCATGAAAAAACAATTTACTCTAAGTTTAATTCTTTCGCTTTTTGTAACAATTGCCAGTTATGGACAAACCATAGATGACATCAAACAACAAGTGAAATCAGAACTGGATTCAAAATACGATATTTCCTTTTTGGTAGATGTGGAAGCTTTTGATGGGCGCAATACATACGCTTATCAAGACCCATATAACACCTTGACTGGAACCTACTTAGTTATGGCTTCAGGTTCATCTATAAAACATGGGCTGATTGGAGTTTATGAGAATGGAGTTCTTATTTGGAATACAGACCCGATTTTAGCAGGATCTACCTACAGACATTTTTTAGGGTCAAGAGAATTGAATGGGGATGGTAAAGTTGAACTGATTTTTGGATGGAAATTGGGAGTGAACCCGCGGGGCTCATTTTTGTGGATTGTTTCTTGGGACGGAAATACTGGACAAATCATTAATAAGCTTGATGAAAGAGGAAGGCCAAAAATTTATGCCGGGGGAGATGTTATTTTTTACCCCGACTTTGAAGGAGACGGCATCTTTGAAGTCATGACTTACGACTATTATGACGAAGATGAAGATGACTCAAATGATTTATACTATCTTTTAAAATGGGATGGTATAAACTATGAACTAACTCAAAAAGTACAACAAAAAAACCTTACTCTCTCTCAATTCGATAGAAAAGGGTTTTCTTTTTTAGTAAATGCTGACATCAAAAAAGAAAGTGGAGAATTTGTTTTTCAATACAATATTTTTAATAAGGATAACAGTCTGAAGAAAATTGAAGATGTACATATTAAACCTCCATTTTCAATTTTTAGAAAGGTATCAATTCCAAAAAACAGAGACTTCTTTAATTCCAGATATGAAGTTTTAAGCCTTACTGTGGACGGACTCGAAAAAGGCAATTTTTCATTAGCTCCAGGAGATAGCCTGTTTTTTTCTTTTTCTACAGAATCTTTAGTAGGTATTTCAAACTTATATGCACAATCATTTAACGATATTCCTCCTGCTGTAAGTTTGAATGCAACCGATGAAGAACATAAAGAGGACATTCAAACTAATTCTATATCTGTCAATACCCTCGGCCCTTGGCTCCCCGACTCCTCCCTGAGCCTACAGGATTTTACCGACACCCTCCAAACCTTTCGCCGGCGTTCTTGTGAAGAACTGGGATGGATTACCAACAAGGGGATTTGTAACAGCCTGGATGTTAAACTACGAAATGTAGAACGACATCTTGAAAGGAATAAGCCCAAGCAGGCAGGTAACGTGCTGAATGCTTTTCTCAATGAGTTAAGTGCCCAGCGGGGAAAACACATCACCGAAGAAGGCTATGCTCTGCTTTACTATAATGCGGAGTACCTTCAGCAACGGATTGGAGAGATGGATTAAAGGAAGAAATCAGCAGAACTCTTCCCAAATGTTAAAATCTATCTCAGGGGTTGTTTTAAAGCTGCTGCATTGATTACATTAGAGCCATGCAAATTTTATGCGCACATAGGATCAATTTTACCACACTCCGGCGGCCCCTCCGACGGCGGTAATCATATTTTTATAGCTGCTTCATAGCAGCTCTCATCTTACAACCGCGAGATCCTAACCTATAACTTCTTCTACCCGACAGAAGTCTATTCATTCCCTAATTCACTTTATTTATTTACCAACATGTCCGTAAAGATTCATATCGCTTCCGAGCCTCATACTGCTTATGCCGATGACATTTGTGCCATGATCGAAGTGGCTGCCCGCCAGCGCGGCACCGGAATTGCCAAGCGTAAACCCGAGTACATTACCATGAAAATCAGAAATGGAAACTCGGTGATAGCCCTGGACGGGGAAACGCTGGTCGGCTTTTGCTACATCGAAATTTGGGAGAACAAAAAATATGTGGCCAACTCCGGGCTGATTGTAAACCCGGACTATCGCGGACAGGGAATCGCCAAAAAGATAAAGGCTAAAGCATTTGAGCTTTCCCGAAAGAAATACCCGGAATCAAAATTATTCGGAATAACCACCAGCCTGCCGGTAATGAAGATCAACTCCGACCTTGGCTACAAACCGGTTACGTTCTCGGAGCTGACCCAGGATGAGACCTTCTGGAGCGGATGCCAAAGCTGCCCGAACTACGACATCCTGACCCGCAATGAGCGCAAGAATTGCATGTGCACGGGAATGCTGTTTGATCCCGAAAGACCCAATACGAAGCCAAAGGCAGAGCGAGCTCAGAATATTCAGAAATTTCACCGCTCGGTGAGGTTGAAGACCGCATCTTTCATTAAAAAAATCATTAACCCTTTGAAGTTATTTCTATGAACTCATCCAAAGCTGACATTAAAAGGAGCCCGGTCTTCGATCGCACAATCGAGAAGCATAACAACGTGGCAATCTTCCGGAAACAAGATTCCAGGTATTTCAAGGAGATCGCCACGTCGAAAGGAAATGGTAAAATCATTTCGGCATCTGTACTCCTCGCGATGACAATTCTTAATTCAAATACGGTTCAATCATGAATAAAAAGAAAAAAGTTTTACTTGCCTTCAGTGGCGGACTCGACACCACCTATTGTGCTATTTGGCTGGCGAAAAAACATGGCTATGAAGTTCATACTGCTGCCATAAACACCGGTGGTTTTAATGAATCCGAAGAACAAGCCCTGGCTGAAAAGGCCGACAACCTGGGCATTAAAAACCACGTGATGCTGAACGTAGAAAATGAATTCTATCAAAAAGGCATCAGGTACCTCATTTTTGGTAATGTGCTGAAGAATCATACCTACCCGCTTTCGGTGAGTGCCGAACGCGTTTTCCAGGCGGTGGCTCTCGCTGAATATGCCAAAGAAATTGGTGCCGATGCCATCGCTCACGGCAGCACAGGTGCCGGGAATGATCAGGTTCGCTTCGACCTGGTATTTCAGGTCGTGGCTCCCGATCTCGAGATCATCACTCCCATCCGCGATCAGAAACTGAGCCGTGAAGAAGAAGTGGAATACCTGAAATCTCATGGTGTTGACCAGGAATGGGCAAAGGCTAAATACTCCATCAACATAGGACTTTGGGGAACCTCGGTGGGAGGAGCCGAAACGCTGACCTCCCACAAGGCACTACCTGATGAAGCCTGGCCAACGGAGTTCGTTAATCCTGATCCGTTAGAGGTTAAGCTCGGTTTTGAACAAGGTGAACCAACAACAATTAACGGTGAACGGTTAACCCCGGTCGAAGTAATTAAAAAACTGAACGAACTCGCTGCACCTTGCGGTATCGGGAGAGACATCCACGTTGGTGATACCATTATTGGGATTAAGGGCCGCGTGGGGTTTGAGGCCGCCGCTCCTATGATCATCATCAAAGCGCACCAGCTTTTGGAGAAGCATACATTGGGAAAATGGCAGCTGTACTGGAAAGACCAGCTGGCAGAATGGTATGGCATGCTGATGCACGAAGGGCAATACCTGGACCCGGTGATGCGCAACATCGAGACTTTTCTCGAAGACACCCAAAAAACCGTTTCCGGTAACGTTTTTGTAAAACTGGGGCCCAAACGATTTGAGCTGGAAGGCATTGAATCTGAAAATGATCTTATGGGCAGTAAAGCCGGGAAGTACGGAGAAATGAACAACGCCTGGAGTGGTGAAGATGTAAAAGGGTTCACCAAAATCCTGGCCAATTCCATGCTCATCCAACAAAAAATACAGAACCATGATTAAAGCAGGCATTATTGGCGGAGCCGGATATACGGCCGGAGAACTGATCCGAATTTTACTTCTTCATCCGGAAGTGGAATTACTGAGTGTTGTGAGCCGAAGTCATAACGGGGAATTTCTCTATACAGCCCACCCTGACCTGGAAGGGGATACAAATCTGAAATTTGATTCCGAATTATCTCAGCATTCAGATGTGGTTTTCCTTTGCTCGGGCCATGGAAAGTCCAAAGCGATTGTTGAAGGAAATACCCTGCCTCAGTCAGCCAAAGTTATTGACCTAAGTTCAGACTATCGCATCAAAGGCGAACATGATTTTATTTACGGGCTGCCTGAGCTGAATCGTGATATCATCAAAACAACCAGCTACATTGCTAACCCCGGTTGTTTTGCAACTTGCATTCAGCTGTGCCTGCTCCCTCTGGCAAGCAAGAACTTACTCAACAAACCGGTTCATATAACGGCCATCACAGGGAGCACGGGCGCCGGACAAAACCCTACCGATACCACCCATTTCAGCTGGCGAAGTAACAATGCGTCCATCTACAAACCACTGAAACACCAGCACCTGGGAGAAATAAAGCAGAGCCTGGAACAGCTTCAGGAAGGCTTTCATCAACCGGTTCATTTCATCCCGATGCGCGGAGCCTTTACCCGGGGAATCCTCGCTACCTGCTATTTGGAGCTGGATGAATCGGCTGATACGATCAAAAAACTCTTCAAAGAATACTACGCCGGCCATCCATTTGTAACTGTTTCGGATTCCTCACCAGACGTAAAGCGTGTGGTAAGCACCAACAAAGCCCTGATTCATGTTCAAACAGAAGACGGGCAGGTTTTGATTTCCGGTGTGATCGATAATTTACTGAAGGGGGCCTCCGGACAGGCTGTGCAAAATATGAACCTGATGTTTGGGCTGGATGAGACGCTCGGACTTAACCTCAAAGCCACCGCATTCTGATGAACCTGTTTCAAGTATATCCCCTGTTTGATGTTGAGCCGGTAAAAGCAAAAGGAAGCTATGTGTATGATGCCGCCGGACAAAAATACCTCGATTTCTATGGCGGTCATGCCGTGATTTCTATCGGCCATTCACACCCGCACTATTTGAATCGGGTAACTGCTCAGCTGAATGAAATTGGCTTCTACTCCAACTCTGTGCCCATTGGCATTCAGCAGGAGCTGGCTCAAAAGCTGGGCAAACTTTCGGGCTATGAAAACTGGAATTTATTCCTGTGCAATTCCGGGGCCGAAGCCAATGAGAATGCGCTGAAAGTAGCCTCGGCTCACAACGGACGAAAGAAAATCATGGCTTTCAACGGAGCTTTTCATGGGAGAACCTCGCTGGCGGTAGCCGTTACCGACAACCCAAACATTGTTTTCCCGGTAAATGAAGGAGCGGAAGTTCTGCGATTTGAATTCAATGATTTTGAGGGCGTTGAAAAAGCCTTGAAGCAGGAAGACATCAGTTCGGTAATCATCGAAGGCATTCAAGGTGTGGGAGGTATTGAAAGTCCGTCTCCGGAATTCTTGCACCACCTGCGTACCCTTTGTAATGAAACCGGAACGGTTCTCATTCTCGATGAAGTCCAATCCGGAATTGGGCGCACCGGAAAGTTTTTCGCCCATCAGCTCTTTGGGGTTGAACCGGATATCATTTCCATGGCGAAAGGCATGGGCAATGGGTTTCCGGTTGGTGGCGTGTTATTTCATCCTAAGTTTGAAGCTTCTTTCGGGATGCTGGGCACCACTTTTGGCGGGAATCACCTGGCTTGTGCCGCTTCCCTTGCAGTACTGGAGGTGCTGGAGCAGGAGAACCTGATGAGGAACGCAGAACAACTGGGCACGTACCTGAAACAGGAACTGACAAAGCTTTCAAAAGTTCAGGACGTACGCGGATTTGGGCTGATGATAGGTGTGGAGTTTGATCAGCCGGTTGCCGAATGGCGAAAAGAGTTACTATACAAACATCACATTTTCACTGGTTCTTCTTCCAATAAAAAAGTTCTTCGTTTACTTCCTCCCCTGAGTATTGGGAAAGAAGAATGCCATGAATTAATCAAAGCTTTGAAGGAGGTTCTGAAATGAAGTATCAGTCATTGCGAGGAGCCCTTGCCTATGAGAAAAGATCAGGCTGTCAAACGAAGCAATCTCCTTGTACAGAGAAGGCAGGTTTTTCAGGAAGATCGCCACGTCAATATACATCATATACCAAATCCATAGAACGAGATTCCTCGCGATGACGCACTCCTTATTTATTCATGATTTGACAGTCATCTCTGGCTTGATCAGAAATCTCCAACTAAAGCCAATTTATCTAATATGAAATCATTCCTGTCTATAAAAGATGTTCAAAACCTTTCGGCGCTTGTAAAAGACGCTCTGGAAATCAAGAAAAATCCTCATGTCTATAAAGAGCTGGGCCGGGATAAATCCATGTGCCTCATTTTTCTGAACCCCAGCCTGCGAACGCGATTAAGTTCTCAAAAAGCGGCCTTCAACCTTGGGCTCCAAACGGCGGTACTGGATGTTGGAAGCCAGGGCTGGCAGCTTGAGTTTGAGGATGGAGTCAAAATGGATTCTGACAAAGCCGAACATATCCGTGAAGCTGCTGCCGTAATCGGCTCCTACTTCGATGTCGTTGCCATTCGTGCTTTTGCCAAGCTGGAAAATCGCGAAGATGATTACAGCGAGCAGGTAATGGAATCGTTCAAAAAATTCTGCCCTGCCCCGGTTATTAATATGGAGTCGGGAACCGGGCATCCACTTCAGGCACTGGCCGACCTAATCACCATAGAAGAACATAAAACCGTCGATAAACCCAAAGTGGTTTTAGCGTGGGCGCCACATCCGAAAGCATTGCCCCAGGCCGTAGCCAATTCCTTTTCCCGATGGATGCAAGCCGCTGATTTTGATCTGACAATCACTCACCCTAAAGGCTATGAACTGGTAGATGAAGCCGTTGGTAATGCCCGGGTGGAGTACAGTCAAAAAAATGCTTTTGAAGGAGCTGATTTCATCTATGCCAAAAACTGGAGCAGCTATTCACAATATGGGCAAGTGCTCTCCAAAGATCCAAACTGGATGGTAACGGCCGAAAAGATGAAGATCACCAACAATGCCAAATTTATGCATTGTCTGCCTGTTCGCCGAAATGTAATCGTAGAAGATGCTGTCATTGATAGTAAAAACAGTCTGGTGATTCCCGAAGCCACTAACCGGATTTACTCCATGCAGACAGTTTTGAGACACATTCTGGAGGAACTGAAATGAAGTCACTGAAAGTTATTAAGATTGGTGGGAAGGTAATTGACGATGATCAAAAGCTGGATCACTTTCTGAATGATTTTGCTTCTGTTAAAGGTCCGAAAATCTTGATTCATGGAGGCGGATCCATTGCCACCAAAATGGGAGAACGGCTCGGCATCAAACCGAATATGATTGAGGGCAGGCGAATTACCGATGCGGAAACACTGGAGGTAATCACTATGGTTTATGGCGGACTGGTTAACAAAAAGATTGTTGCGAAACTTCAGTCGTTTGGAGCAAAAGCGGTGGGTCTTTCCGGGGCCGACCTGAACATCATCCCTGCCAAAAAACGTAATTCCAAACCGGTAGATTTTGGCTGGGTCGGTGATGTGGAAACCATTCACACCGAATGGCTATCCTATTTTTTGGATAACGGCGTGGTACCGGTTCTGGCTCCACTTACACACGACCAAAAGGGCCATATACTCAATACCAATGCGGACACGATTGCATCATCGGTGGCAACGGCTCTGAGCAAGGACTTCGAGACGGAACTCTTGTATTGCTTCGAACAGCCCGGAGTGATGAACAATGGAAAACTGATCACAAAAATGAACCTGCTGCTTTACCGATACCTGAAAGATGGGGGTATTATTACCGATGGCATGATTCCAAAGCTTGATCTGGGATTTTCAGCACTTAGAAAAGGAATAAAGGTGAGCATTCGTAGTTTTGAAGATGTGGCCAAGCCGGAATCAGGAACGAGCTTAGTTAAATGATTAAACACGGATGACAGGATAATGCAGGTGATCGCAGGTTTATTTATTGAGCACATTATAATTCAAGCGTCCTCCTCCTTTTGAAGGAGGAGACAGAGGAGGTCGAAATGTTGGAATTAGCTTCAACCCATACAAGTACCATAATTGTTTGAACACGGATGACACAAATTTGACGGATTTTCGCAGATATATAAAAGTTAAGTCATCCCGGACTTGATCCGGGATCTCCAGGAATAAACTCCGATATAGTTCAGGAGATTCCGGTTCTGCACTCCGTTTGACCGGAATGACATGAACTTTATTGAGATAGACGATTGAACACGGATGACTGAATAATGCAGATAATCGCAGGTCAATTAAATGAGTACATTATAATTCAAGCGTCCTCCTCCTTTTGAAACAGTATGATAACAAAGGTAGAAACATGAACAACATACAAGAACTTACAGAACAGGCCACCGAGCTACTTAAAGAGCTGATTTCCATTCAATCCTACAGCGGACAGGAAAATCAGACAGCTGATTTACTTTCCGGTGTACTTTCGGACTTTGGGTTTGATCCTCACCGAAAAGGGAATAACATCTGGAGTTGGTCGGCTGATTTTGATCCCCAAAAACTAACGGTCATGCTGAACTCGCATCATGATACGGTGAGGGCTACTTCGAAATGGACTAAAGATCCTTTTACTCCCACCTTGGAAGACGGCAAACTCTACGGGTTGGGAAGCAACGATGCCGGCGGACCTTTGGTGAGTTTACTCGCAACCTTCGTTTTTCTCTCCAAAAAAGAACAGCCATATAATTTGATTTTTCTGGCCTCGGCGGAGGAAGAAACTTCCGGAAAGAACGGCGTTCCCATTGTGCTTCCTGAATTGCCGGAAATTGATTTTGCCGTGGTGGGCGAACCGACCTCTATGAACCTTGCCATTGCCGAGCGTGGATTGATTGTTTTGGATTGTGTGAGTCATGGCCAAAGCGGACATGCTGCCCGAAATGAAGGCGAGAATGCTCTCTATAAAGCCCTGAAAGATATTGATTGGATTCGTTCTCACCAGTTTGAAAAAGTATCGGAAGTACTGGGTCCTATAAACATGACCGTGACAATGATCGAGGCGGGAAGTCAGCATAATGTGGTGCCTGATGAATGTCGGTTTGTGGTGGATGTTCGCCCCAATGAATTTTACACGAACGAAGAAGTTGTGCTGCTGATCCGGAAACATGTGGATTGTGAAGTAACTCCCCGGTCCACCAATCTGAATGCTTCGGGTGTGGAGTCTGGCCATCCGGTAATTCAGAGGGCAAAAGAATTGGGACTCAAAACCTATGGATCAAAAACGATGTCGGACCAGGTTCACATGCCGTTCGACAGTGTGAAAATCGGTCCCGGAGATACCCGCCGATCTCATACTGCAGATGAATATATTAAGCTGGAAGAAATCAGAAATGGAATCAATACGTACATATCCCTTTTAGACCAGTGGAACATACGGTAGTTTCTATAACGGATTAGATGATAAAATCGACTTCCAGACGTTCTAAACGAAGAAAATGCTTTTGCATATTTACATATTAGCTTATTTAAGCTAATTAATATTTACGCTGAACTATAAAAACGGAAAAATGCCTGACAAGAAACTTTGGGAAAAAGGAATTCAAACCGATGCGTTCATCGAGAAATTTACGGTGGGCAAAGACCGAGATCTGGATCTCGAACTTGCCAGGTATGATGTGCAGGGAACCCTCGCTCACATCGCCATGCTGGAGTCGGTAGGGCTGCTGGAAAAGAACGAGCTCGAAATCCTGACGAAAGAACTGAACCGGATTCTGAATGAAGTGATCGAAGCCGGCCGGTTTGAAATCGAGGATGGCGTGGAAGATGTTCATTCACAAATTGAATTAATGCTGACCCGCAAGTTGGGTGATATTGGTAAGAAAGTTCACGCAGGCCGCTCGCGAAATGACCAGGTGTTGGTGGATATCCGCCTGTACCTCCGTGATCAAATAAAAGAAATTGCCGGACTTTCCGGAACGTTGTTTCACACCCTCATTAAGCAAAGTGAAGCCACCAAAGAAGTTCTGCTGCCGGGTTACACGCACACCCAGGCTGCGATGCCCTCCAGCTTTGGGATGTGGTTTGGCGCCTATGCCGAAAGCCTGGTCGATGATTTGGCTTTGCTTGAATCCGTTTATCATATCATCAACAGGAACCCGCTCGGCTCGGCTGCCGGTTACGGCTCATCCTTTCCACTGGATCGAACAATGACGGCCGATCTGCTTGGCTTCGAAGGGTTGAACGTTAACTCCGTGTATGCCCAAATGGGGCGTGGCAAAACAGAACAGACTTTGTCTTTTGCCATGGCCGGGCTGGCGGGAACCCTCAACAAACTTGCTGCCGATGTGTGCCTTTACAACAGTCAGAATTTTCAATTCCTGAAGCTGCCCGACCAACTCACGACCGGTTCCAGCATCATGCCACATAAGAAAAACCCGGATGTGTTTGAACTGATCCGCGCCAAAACCAACGCGCTGAAAGCATTGCCCAATCAAATTATGATGGCTACCACTAACCTGACTTCCGGCTATCATCGCGATTTCCAGATATTGAAGGAGCAGCTGTTCCCGGCTATCGAAGAACTGAAGAACTGTTTGTTCATCACCGAATATGCAGCTGCACAGATGGAGGTAAATCATAACATTCTCGATGACCCGAAATATAAGCTGATCTTTTCTGTGGAAGCGGTAAACGAGCTCGTTAAAGAAGGAGTGCCATTCAGAGATGCCTATCAAAAAGTAGCACAGCAAATTGAAGACGGAAGCTTTGCCCCCCCTACGGAATTGAATCACACTCATGAAGGAAGTATCGGGAACTTGGGGAATTATCTGTTGAAGGAGAGATATAATAGACTTGAGATTTGAGATGTAAAACATAAGATTTAAGACATACCTCACCACCGATCTTATATCTTACATCTCAAATCTAACATCTATCATCCATCATGAACCAACTCTACTTCATTGCGCTCATTCCTCCAAGTCCGCTGAAGGATGAAGTTCAGGAGCTGAAGCTGGAAGTAAAGGAGAAATTCGACAGCTCGCATTCCCTGAATGCACCGCCACACATCACCCTGCTGAGCCCTTTTCGGCTGGAAGATCAAAACGAAGACAAACTGCATTCCCTGCTCGAAGTGTTCACCCAGTCGTTTCAACCATTTGAAATCCGGCTCAACAATTTTTCAACCTTTCCGCCCAGCGTTATTTTTATTGATGTTGAGAAATCGGATGCCCTTATGGATATGCAAAAACAATTGGAAGAGCTGGCCCGCTCTAATACCGGGCTTTTCAACTACAACTATGACGAGCGCCCCTATCATCCGCACCTCACCTTAGCATTCAAAGATCTCACAAAAAAGAATTTCTATAAGGCATGGAAGGAGTTTAAGAGCCGAACTTTTGAAAATTCGTTTACGGCCGATGCTCTTTACCTGCTTAAGCATGACGGACAACGGTGGAAAGTCGTAACCTCCTATTCCCTTTAACGATAACTGTTAGTTTTCAGCGGTAAGCTCTTAGTCGGCATAGATCTTCATCCTTTCTGTTCGGTGAAATGTGATTATAAACAGAGGAGCAGGGGGCGTAATCGTTGCCTCAAACAAAACATCTCCACTCAGGTAATCAACTTCTACTACCTTACCGTACGTTTTGGAGTTATGGACAGCACCGGGCGAAAAGAAAACATGGCCGGAACCCGGATCATAGTCCACATCTGATACAATTCGAGAGTACGTTTCAGCTCCCCGTTCTTTGCCATATTGCCAGACCTGCTGTATGGTCATATCCGACTCATTAACTTCGTACACTACTGCCCTGCTGTAGGGTCCGCTGCTCCTGTAGTTTCGATTATCGCCATTGTCGAACAGCATGATATTTCCGTTGGGCATAAGCTGAGGGGCATGCTGATACCAATTCCATTCAAAATCAGCATGGTTATAGAAACCGTCCATCACGTTTATGCTATTAATGGGATTCCCTTCTGCATCCAGTGGCTGTAACAGGTATTGGTTCAGGTCTTCACCACGCCCCGATGTTGCCCATCCACGATGGGGACTCATAATCCACACCACCTCATTCTCCCTTGTAAGCTTTACCACTCCTTGTGTACGCCCTGAAACAATTATACAATCGTCGGCCTCGCTATATTCTACGGCATTAGCATGAAACCAATCCTCGTCGTCGTTGGTAAGGGTGCGGCGGGAATACTGCAGAGACACATTCAGGTCCCAAACTGTGGTAATTTCATTACTCTCCCGGTCTATCTCAATCAAATAATCCTCAATGGTATCCGCCCCCAATTTATTAACCGTGGCAATGAAATTACCATCCGGCTTTTCTGTAACCTCATGATGAAATCCATACCCGGGCATGTCCCAGCTGTTAAGAACATCTCCGAACATATTAATCTCATAAATTTTATCGGAACTTCCATCTCCAAAATACAGGTTCCCATTTTGAAGCCGCTCCATACCGTCATCATAAAATAAAGACCCCAGTACCGGGTGGGTTGAGTAATCCAGATACCATCTTATATCACCATTTGCATCAAAAATAAAAGGTCGCTGAGGATTTGCCGTACCGCCTTTCTCAAATCCAAAATAGCTCACAAATGTCCAACCCTCTGCCATCTGAGAAAGGCTTGCAACATCAATCTCTACCTGAGGCATATCTGGCGAGAGTGCTTCCGTTTCTACAGAGTATTCTTTTGAGCCAATTTCCTTCCAATCATTACCATAAAAAGTTAGCCTCACTATATTTTTGGAGTTTGCATATAAACCTAAAACTGGTAATTCATGCATTGTCCGGTGACCTTCAATGGCATGATAGATTCCGGAGTGCTCGTCCTTGCCCATCACTTCAATCCTGATTGTTACAGGTACCTGGGTTTCAATATTTATCATAGCCGTTAAAGGAGCATATCCCGAAGGATTTACCGTCACATTCTCTTCCAGCAGTATATCCGACAACTCCGGTATGTCAGGTCCGGTGCTGTTTTTAGAACAATCAACAAAGAACAAAGAGACTATGACTAAGAGAGGCAGGCATTGCTTCATGACAAGGTATTTAGCTGTTAAACCTATCTTATAGTAAGGGCATGGGGCATGGCTTGCAAATGTTATCCGCCCTCCAAAAGTTGCTGTTAAAACAGGAATGCATTTCTCCTATCTCACGTTTTGGAAGTCCAATTGAAAAACATTCATCAAAAAGAGATTATGAGCGAACAAATGAACGCTGCTTTTATAGAAGAGTACGGAGAGCTAACCAATGTAACTACCGGAGAATTGCCCAAGCCTGAAGCGGGTGAAGGCGAAGTTTTAGTACGGGTGAAATCGGCCGGTGTAAACCCTGTGGATGCCGCCGTTGTAAGGGGCATGCTGAAAGATGCCATCCCCGGTGAATTTCCCCTTGTGCCCGGCTGGGATGTGGCAGGAGTTGTGGAAGAAACCGGTCACTCCGTAAGTCGATTTAGCACCGGAGATGAAGTATATGCTTATGCCCGGCGACCAAAAATTCAACACGGCACCTATGCTGAGTATATAAGCTTGCCCGAGTCCTACCTTGCAGAACGGCCAACCAATATTTCCATGGAGGCCTCCGGAGGAATTCCTTTAGTAGGGTTAACGGCATACCAATCCATTTTTGATTTCGGAGAACTGAAAGAAGGGCAAACTCTACTCATTTTAGGAGCCTCCGGTGGAGTAGGAACCCTGGCCATTCAGCTGGCAAAATCGGTAGGAGCAAAAGTGATTGGAGTAGCGAGTGAATCCAACCATGAGTATATGAAGGAGCTCGGTGCCGACATCACCATTGATTATAACGACAATCATGTTGGCGAAGCCGTGAAAGAAGCTCAACCCGATGGAGTGGATTTGATTTTCCATTGCTCCCGGGGCGACTCCTTTAGCCAGGTTATGGAAACCGGCGTGCTGAAAGAGGGCGGAAAAGTGGCTTCCATAACCAACAGCAATCCTGAAATCAGCGATGACATTGAGTTTAAATACGTGTTTGTTGAACCTAATGCCGAACAGCTGGAGCATATCACCGTGCTTGCCGACAGTGGTAAAATTACCGTACCGGTCACCGATACTTTTTCTTTAGAAGAAGCCGGTGAAGCACTTCAGAAAATTGAATCGCTGCACACGAGGGGTAAACTGGTGATTACTCCCTGAATAAGTTTACTTATTGGATAGACTTTAACCCCGGCTTAGATAAACAGGCCGGGGTTTTTTAATGGCATAAGCAGTAAAAACTTAATGATAAGTTTTTATCAAGAGGCCAACTCTCTGAGTCAGCAATATTAGAATCCGGGATTTTTAATACTTAGGTAACGCAAAGCTGATCAATATTTATTACACTCGACAAACGGCTATTATGTGTAATCCCTGAAATATGGTCAGGGAGCATCCACCAGCGAACCGTAAATTTGCTGTCACCACCCTGAAGTCGGTAACACATAATCAAACCCCATCATCTATTATGGAAGGATTAACCCAAGGCAATAATGTGCCCAGGAATGTGTACGGCTATTTCACAGCATTCCTTTTTGCTCTCATCTTCTCAATACAACCTGCAATTGCTCAGAATCAAACCATTGGTGCCGGACTGGAAGGTCAGGCCCTGATCGGTTACCTGCAGCAAAACTACTCCCCTGCCCAAACGCTGGGATATGACACTGCCCGGGATACCATGTATGCAGTTATCGATAATGACAATGGAAACCTTACCGGTGTTTATACAGGATATACAATTACTTTAGATCCTAATGAAGACCCAAGTACTGATGCTTTTTATAAAGGCGTTAATGCCGAGCACACGTGGCCTCAAAGTATGGGGGCCGGGAATGAACCGGCGAAATCAGATATTCATCATCTGTTCCCAACAAAATCGAATGTAAACAGTGCCAGGAATAATGACCCTTTAGGTGAAATTGACGACAACCTGACCGATACCTGGTATTACCTCGATCAATCTCAATCATCCATCCCGTCTAGCAATATTGATTTATATGCCGAGAATTACGGAAGCACCACCTTTGAACCCCGAGAACAACATAAGGGAAATGCCGCCCGGGCCGTATTCTATTTTGTAGCAATCTACCAAGCCCAAGCCGATCAAAACTTCTTTGATCAACAGAAGAACGATTTATACCAATGGCATTATTTGGATGAAGTGGATGCCGACGAACTAAACAGAAGCAGTACCATTGCCGGGTATCAGGGTAACGAAAACCCATTTATTCTGGATACCTCGCTGGTTCGAAGAGCTTTCTTTCCGGATGGGAATACCGGTGGAACCGACACCACGCCTCCGGTCATCAGCTCGGTACAGTCCACCAATATCGGAGCAAACTCAGCTACTGTAAGCTGGAGTACGGACGAACTTGCCACCTCTCAGGTTAACTACGGAACAACAACTTCCTATGGTTTTGTTGAAAGCAGCGGAAGTTACACTACCTCTCATTCCATCACCCTTACTGGCCTATCCGCCAACGCTACTTACAATTATCAGGTAAGCAGTACAGATGGTTCCAGTAATTCAGCAAGTTCTTCTAACTTCACTTTTACCACTGCTGAAGAAGGGACAAGTGCGGGTGCTATTGTATTCTCGGAGATCTTCTACGACACTCCCGGTACCGACAGCGATGAAGAATGGATTGAACTGTATAACGGGACTTCCACAACTGTAGATTTAAGTGGGTATACCATTACGGATAACAACGGAACCGGATCTTCCTATACCTTCCCAGCCGGAAGCAACATAACCCCTGGTTCTTATTTTACTGTTGCATCAGCCTCAACCGGTTTTCAGGCTATATATGGATTTGACGCCGATGAATATGGATCCATTCCCGCTTTAAATAATGGTGGAGATGTTTTAATCCTCACCGATACTCAAAGTAACGAAGTCGATATTGTGGCCTGGGAAGGAGGAGCATCTGCTGGTTTGCCTTCAGGATGGGGAAGCAGTACCGACCCTACCGCGTCAACCGGAGAATCTATTTACCGAAGCTCGCCGGGATCTGACTCTGACTCCTACACCGACTGGGCAGTAGCTGTCAATAATGGCGACCCGCAAACTCAAGCTTCGGCTCCTCAGAATCAGGCACCTACGGCAGTGGCCAATGGTCCTTATTCGGGGAACACCGGAAACTCCATCACATTCAGCAGTGCCGGCTCTTCTGACAGTGATGGATCGATCTCGTCATACAGTTGGACCTTCGGGGATGGAGGAAGTAGTACCCTCGCTAACCCAGGTTATACTTACACAAGTTCAGGCACTTACAGTGTTTCTTTAACGGTAACGGATGATCAGGGGGCAACAGCTACAGCAACAACTACTGCTGAAATCACAGATGCCACTGTAGATCACGTACTCTTTTCTGAAATCTTCTATGATACTCCCGGCACTGATGCTGATGAAGAATGGATTGAACTGTACAACCCCACTTCACAGCAAATTGATCTGACGGGCTATACCATTATAGATAATAATGGTACCGGGTCCTCCTATACTTTCCCATCAGGCACCGTCATTGACGCACAGTCCTATTTTACAGTAGCGTCCAATCAGGCTGGGTTTAACGCTCTTTACACCAACGATGCTTATCAGTATGGTGGAATACCGGCTCTCAATAATGGAGGGGATGCCCTTCTTCTTAATGACGGCTCCGGAACCACTGTGGATGAAGTAGCCTGGGAAGGCGGCGCATCTGCAGGTGTCCCATCAGGATGGGGATCGGGACCAACGGCTTCAACAGGAGAAAGCCTCGTTCGCAGTTCTTTTGATACCGATAGTGACAACGATAGCGACTGGACGACAGCCGCTAACAATGGTGACCCCGCCACACTACAGGCAACCGATACCACCGCTCCGGTTATAACCGCTGTAAACTCTTCCAATATTACTGAAACCGAAGCTACGATTACATGGACAACGGATGAGCCTGCCAATTCACAGGTGAATTATGGCACTACTACCAGTTATGGAAGTTCAGCAGGAAGCGGTAGTTATGTGACCTCTCACTCCGAGACCCTGACCGGTTTAACGGCAGGAACCGAATACTTCTACCAGGTTGTCTCTACTGATGAAGCCGGAAATACCGCAGTGGATGAAACTTATTCGTTCACAACGGCCAGTCCGCCTGCTTCTTCCACTCCTGACATTCTTATCAGTGAAGTTTTTTATGATACTCCCGGAAATGAATCCAAGGAAGAATGGGTAGAAATCTACAACACGACCGGACAAGAAATCCAACTTAACGGATGGACTTTGGTTGATGACAATGGAAACAGCCAGTCATTTACTTTTGCGAACAAACATAAGATCGGCGGGAATACTTTTATGACTCTCGCACTCGATCGCAAGGATTTCAAAGCACTGTATAATAAAAATGCAGATGACTTCGTGAATCTGCCCCCGCTTAATAACGGCGGAGATGTATTAGTTCTTAAAGATGCTTCCGGAAATGTAATTGACGCCGTTGCCTGGGAAGGAGGTGCCAATAGCTTGGTCTCAGGATGGGGAAGTACCTCGTTACCATCAGCCGGAGAAGGTAACAGTATTTATAGAAGTGACCTGGGAACAGATACCGATACCTATAACGATTGGACAACCTCCTCCGATCTCGGTTCACCCATGACCCAGTCCGATGGAACCTTTTTCGCTTCTGTAAATGACAATACAGAAAGCCGTGTTGAAGAAGGACCCGGCGAAGAGCTTCCAGCAGAAGTTACCCTGGGCAACTTCCCTAATCCGTTTAACCCGACAACTCAGATTGCTTACACCCTGCCGGAAGCGCAGCGCGTGAAAGTTACCGTCTTCAACATGCTGGGGCAGCAAGTAGCCACTTTGGTTGATGGATTTACTGAAGCCGGTGCGCATCAGGTGGTATTTGATGCCTCGGCAATGTCGAGTGGGCTTTACCTGTACTCTATACAAACAAGCTCAACAGTCATCACCAAAAAAATGATGCTGATTAAATAGCCTCATTTCGACCTGTTGAACAACTTTATAACCCCGATTTGGTTAAAACAAATCGGGGTTTTTTATGCATAAATAAAAAAGGCCCGATGAAACCACCGGGCTTTAACCTCTTTGAAATTCAGAAATAATTTACTGCAGATGCGCCGGAGGTGAAGTGGCTTCCACTGCCGAAAAGGTTTCGATGATTTTGTAGGTATGCTCTGTTTCTTTAGGAACCAGATATGAATTCCCTTCCGTCAACTCGACAACCTGGTCATTTTCCAAGTGAAGCTCGGCTTTACCTTTTAGTACATAACCTACCGTTTCATAAGAATTAGTATGAAATTCTTTGTCCGCATCCGGCTCTTCCTCTCTCCAGATTCTGAGCCCTACATCTTCGCCGGAAGCCATGATTTCTTTCACGACTTCGGCCTCATTTAATTTACCTTCTGCTACTTCTTCGGCTGTCATCGTTTCTATACTCATAATAATCGCGTCCTCTTTTTTGATTCACAGGTCTAATGCATCAAAAGCTATAACAGATGAGCGGGCGGTGGGGTTTCATCAGTTCATGCCAGCACAAAATTAGTTTTCAAAATTCCACCCATTATACAAGTTCAATTCCCCAATATTTGTAGCCGGGCCCTTTCCGTTAAGAATATGATTCATCCCTCCAAGCCTTCCCGCAAAAGCAGAGATATGTGTGATTTTAATTCCCGGCTTTTCAGGGGCTTCCATTGCGTTTTCCAAACGAACATTATTTTTTTCTGTTTCCTCACCTCTGAAGAAAGAATAAATCCCCAATCCCCAAGCCTGATGCTCTTCTACACCGTCGGCTATTTTATAGGATGCATACCCCGGCTTTCCATTATCATTCCATACTTCATTGCTTGGGGGCTCATAAGGAATTTCAGACTGGTAAAAATACACCCGGCCTCTCTCCCCCTTCCAGTATGTCTGATAATGCTGAAAGTGCTCATTAAAGAGCCCATAAATAGTTACATCATCCCCATTAACAATCAGGCCGTGGTCACTTTTATTGACAAACCAATCGGCACCTGTACCGTGATCGGCCCGCCATAACCAAAAATGATCACCTATTACCCGGTTTGCATTAATCTCAAGGCATGTCTTAGCTGTACCGGCAATGGCTCCACCTATTCTGCAGTATAAATCATGAAGGCTAATGGGATTACCTGAATAATTTTTATCGCTCCCTTCCTGTCCAACCTGAATCAGGACATCGGAAGATTGCACCCCTGCATCAACCATGATTCCTGCTACAATAATGCCTTCTTTATCTCCGACTGCAAGTGCTTTATTGCCTTGGGTAGGAACCAAAGTAGGAAGTCCTAAACCAAGTACTACTGTGTTTTCTTTCCCTACCACTATTTCCTGACTTAACTCATAAATTCCCGGAGTCAGCAACAGGTTCTTCCCTGAACTCAGGGCTTCGTTAATACTAGCGGCATCATCTTTTCCAGCCTTTGCTATATAAAAATCTTCAATAGGAATCTCTCTGCCGGATTCATTTCCATCTTTCCAGCTTACTCCTGTACTATTTTTGGTCAGCTGCGGAACAAAGACGAAATAACCATGCTCTTCACTAAATACCAGAAACGGCTTATCCCGGATAACAGGGGCTTCATCTACTACCGTGACCGGCTGCTCCGGCCAGTTTTTTTCCGGGGCTCCCTTTACCCCAACAAACACACGGTTCCAGTTCCCGCCCTCCCAGGAACCCAGTTCTGAATTTCGTGTAAACCATTGCTGTCCTGTTGTCAGACCGGCCCGACCGGTTACGATGGAATTCGCTAACACGCCCCCACTGCCCCATCCTCCTTTATCAAAATTTACATTGCCGATAATATGCATTCTTCTCATTGGCGCTGCTTGCGATACAGCCCAGTACATCCAGGGCTCAGCAGTATCGGGATACACTTTGAAATTCTCAGCCCCTCTCCAGAACTGTGTGGTTACGTTGTTGTTGTTGCTGGTTTCCACCGATTGCACCGCTCCATGCACCGTGGTTTGACCCGGGGTTTTTCCAAGTCCCAGAGCCTGCACATAAAAGTCGACCGTAATATCCACCTCATAGGTCCCCGGCTTAAACAGCAATGCATATCGTTGATCAGAAAACTCCTCACCGGCCTGCTCTTGATGAATTTCATCCAATGCTTTTTGAATTTCTTTCTGGTCCATGCCATCATCAAACACCAACACACGATCTCCGAACATAGAATTATTAATATTTAGGTTTTTCTTTTCTGTTGACTGGCAAGCGGCTAGAAATAGTAGCAGCCAAATAATGTAATTAAGCTTCAAGGGATCTTTTATTGATTATAGAGTTGCCTAAAATTATAGGGAAAAAAGAAGAAATAAATCTATGAAAGGCAGGATTTCAGGTCCGGGGGGGATTCTTTACTTGGCCGGTATCATATAAAACGAACGAATGTTTATGTTGCCAATGTTTTTGGGTGCTCATCAACAAACATCTTTATTTAAATAGAAACCGGAAGCCTCTTGACCAATCCCATTTTATTTCTTTCGGTAATTGTTGCCGGATTTTTTCTGATCTATGGCATACAGTGCTTCCGGTCCCCTTTTATGAAAGAGGAATTTATTCGCTATGGAATGGGCGATACTGTACGAAAACTCACCGGCACGGCTCAGCTGGCAGGAGCCGCCGGGCTGCTTGCCGGTTTATACATTAGCCTGTTGGGTTTTCTCGCGGCCACCGGATTGACAGTGATGATGGCGGTAGCCTTTGGCACGCGCATAAAGGTCCGGGATTCTCTGAACCAAACGCTACCTTCTTTTTTCTTTATGTTGGTAAACGGTTTTTTGGCCTACAAATTCCTGTTGCTGATGCTTTATGATCTATAGAAAAGCAATCAACAGCGACAGAGCCAGGAAAGTAAAAGCCGGGAGAGATTTTTTTAACGGGTCCTTAACCTTTATGTGCATACTCACAGCACCCAGCATCAACACGGCTATGCCGTAAGCAGAATAAGTTTCTAATTCCGGGTAGCCTGTAAACCAAATGGAAGCCAGAAGCCCCAATGCAAACAGAATTTTGAGCCCGCCTACAGTCCACATAAACCAAATGGGAAGCCCGTAGGCTTTAAATTCTTCTTCCAGACTTCCGGCGTCTCCACCCCGCCATTGAGTTTCCTTGCCCGATCGCAACAGCCATACATTTAAAATGCTAAGCCCTACAATTACTTTACATGCCATAATCAGATATTCCATAATCTCCTCTAACTACCTTTTTGTTTGCTCCACACTGTGGAGTTGTGAATACCGACATCAATAAAAACAAAAATTGCGCTTATTACTACGACTTTATTTGATGAGCTTGCCCTTATAAACTAAAAAAAGGAGAGTTGTATGCTCTCCTTTTAAAATACTTCTTCAAGATTTGCTGGCCTGATATTTCTATTTACTCAACGGAGACAATATCGAATAAGTAGTAAGTATTGCCCTGGTCGGATATCAGCTCTAATCCAATGATAATTTCATCACCGGTGGGTACTTCAGAAAAGAACTCCTGACTATCAAAGTCTATCACGCTGCCATTACCTTTTACGTTCCCTGCTATGTTCAGGTCAGTATAATATGGAGGAGGAGTTGGAGAAGGCTGCCCGTTATATGTAGCCAGAATTATGGCGGCTTCAATAATTGAATCATTACCCGGAAGCTGGACATGAGCCTTTATGCTGGCTTTTTTATCACTTCGCAGCTTTTTTGGACTGAAATTTAAATGCGAACTTTCAAGATTAACGCCAATTAGGCCATTGATATCAACACCGGATGGGAAAACACCACCAGTATCTTCTATGCGGATATATCGCGCATTTGATAAACCCGCAGCATTAAGATCATACAGGCCCGTTCCAGTAGAAGAGCCTAAAAGCTTATAGGGACCGGCAGGGTCGTTACTGGCATAAACAGTCATCCCTTCTGCAAAACCGAAGCCTGACGCAATCAGGGATCCGTCAGCTTCAATGACAATAAGATCCGGCCCTTCCTGATCTTTTATACTTTCACCTTCCCCCATATCATAGACAACGAAACCTCCTCCAATACCTGTGACAGGTGGTGATTTCAAAGGGTTCAGTAACTGAGGTGCATCCAGCCCTCCTGCAGCAAACGGAAAACCCTGTCCGTTATTTATGAGTCCGTCTATAGCTACCGCATCCGCAAAGGGATCGTAAGTATTAGGTGTCGCTTTTTTTGCCGCTTTATTCAGGGCACTTGGTTCCGGAAGAATCTCATTTTCCATCTGCGTATCTGTACTTGTATTTGAACAAGCAGCAGAAACTCCAAAAATTATTGTAATTACAAGTATTTGTTTTATGGTAGTATTCATTTTGTACCTCGTCTAATGATTAGATTATGTCTTATTAGTTTTCAGACCAGATTAGTGCTACCCCTCTTATTTACTAGCACTTTTGATTAATATAGTGCTTCAACTCTTCATTAACCTATATAAAAAACAATTGTAGATGGGAGGCAAAGATGGCGAATCGAAGATTTGGTATAGGAACTTGACTTCTCAGCTTGAGTTTATTCCATTGAGGCGGAGTCTCTATAGGGCATCCCCGAGCAGAGCAGCGGAAAGAGAAAAAACATAAGGAGTGCAACCCTCTTATAATTCCACTTTTTTGGGTTTACCGGCAAAATGTCCAAAGCCGGCTTTGATCGCTAAAATCCCTAACAAAAACCCCAAGGGAACATTCCAGTTACCGGTCAAATCATAAAGAGCCCCGATTAAAATGGGACCGATGGCTGCGAGAATATACCCTGCAGATTGAGCCATTCCACTTAATTCGGTTGCCTCCTGCGTGTCGTGCGAGCGAAGTACGATAAATAGCAGTGCCAACCCAAAAGACCCTCCGAGTGCAAAACCCAACACAGATACCCATACGGCTACCCCAAATGTATCCGTCAGCATAAGGGCCGCAAGGCAAACACCTTCCATGAGTATTAACATCCATACAATACTTTGCTGATTGGACTTTTTTCCTGCAAAGTATGGGATAAGCAGTGTACCCAGCACTCCGGTCCCCTGTGATAATGAAAGCATCCATCCGGAATAGGATTCCGATAGCCCCCTGCTTTGCAGTATATCAGGCAGCCAGGCCAAAATCACGTAAAAGGCTAAAGACTGTAATCCCATAAATACAGCCACTTGCCATGCCGTAGCTGAGCCGGCCATTTTTTTGAGAGCTTTTCGAAAGCTACTGAGCCGGCTGCTATTAGTATTGTATCGCAACTGAGGGATCCAAATTAATAATGCGATAAAAGCAGGAAGAGACCACAATGCCAAAGTGTACCTCCAGCCAAGTCCCATTCCTTTTGATAGTGGAACACTTAGCCCCGCTGCCATGGAGGCTCCGATCCCCATCATGCTGGAATACAGGCTGGTGAGCGGGCCCGACATATCCGGAAAATCGCGCTTTACCAAAGAGGGCAACAACACATTGCCCAAAGCAATGGCGATACCTAACATCAAGGTGCCTCCGAATAAGGCCACCGGTGACTGGATCAATCGGGCTAAAATCCCGATGGTAAGTAAAATTAACGCCCCGAATAATGTTTTTTCTATACCAAAACGCCGTGTAAATAAAGTAGTAAGCATCGAAACCAGGCCAAATGCAATCAACGGGAGAGTCGTAAGCAAGCCCAGTAAAGAGTTGGAAAGTCCGGTACTCTCCCGTATTTCAGCTATCAAAGGCCCGACGGATGCCAGGGCCGGCCTCAGATTGAGAGCAATCAGTATTATGCCTGAGATTAATAAGCCGGTTTGCAAGCGGTTTCTTCGGGAACCATCTTTTTCAATTGGTGGCATGCCTTAACTCTCGAAAATCGATGTGAATTCGTCTATCATAATAAGCTTTCAATGTACGGCTTAGGGATTTCAGGTATCGGATCTATAATGGCTTCCTAACAACAAGCGCAGTAGCATTTTCGATCAGATTTTAGATAGACGAAGCAAAATGACCAGATAAAAGGTCAAAAATCATAAACAAAAAAAAGCCCCGTACATCTAAAAAGTGCACAAGGCTTTACTTGATGTGGGACCGGGCGGATTTGAACCGCCGACACACGGATTTTCAGTCCGTTGCTCTACCTACTGAGCTACAGTCCCTTTCAACAAGGACGGCAAAGATACAGGGTTTGTAATCTTTATACAATAATAAATTGGGGAAAAAGGTATTTAGGTGTTAGGGGCAAGGTGTTAGGTTTTAGTAAGTCTTTCTGAGCGGAAGCGAAGCATCTTTGTTATAGTTAGTTACCAATCATTTTGGGCAAAGATCTTTCGCTTCCGATCAAGATGACCCTAAAACCTAACACCTTGCACCTAATACCTACCTCCCCGGAATGTGAATGTCCTTTAATCTCAGCTGAAGCGTACGCCGGCCGTTCCAGTTATTTTCTTCAAGCACATAGGCTATTTTAAACGGATCTCCTTTTCGAACATCGGGCAGGTATTCGTGCATATTAAAACCGATGGTATCAAAAACACCGGATCCATTTTGGCTTACCCTCATCTTCAGGTGGCCGTTTCCTACAATGGTCGGAACACCGACTACTTTTACACCTTCACTTACAAAAACGGGCCGCAGGTTACCAGGCCCAAAGGGCTCAAACTGACTAAGCAGCTTCCAGAATTTCATATCCACCTCACCCAACTCCAGTTTGGCATCTACGGTGAGTTCCGGTTCAAAAGAATTCTCAGACAAATCGGTATAGGCCAGCTCATTCATCCGGCGACGGAATTCGGAAAGGTTTCCTTCCTCCAGAGTAAGTCCGGCTGCAAACTCATGCCCACCAAATTGTTCCAATAGGTCATCGCACTTTTTGATGGCATTATAAATATTAAACCCTTTAATACTCCGCGCCGACCCTTTGATCTTCCCATCCACATTGCTGAGCATGATAGCCGGGCGGTGATATAAATCCACCAGTCGGGAAGCTACAATCCCGATCACCCCAAGGTGCCAGTTCTGGCTGT
Source organism: Gracilimonas sp. (assembly GCF_017641085.1). Taxonomy (NCBI): domain Bacteria; kingdom Pseudomonadati; phylum Balneolota; class Balneolia; order Balneolales; family Balneolaceae; genus Gracilimonas; species Gracilimonas sp. The sequence goes on from NZ_JAEPPI010000002.1 coordinate 212,456, forward strand.
ACAGCACAATGGTGGACGTCTCCTCCATGTTAAAATCCTTCTCAATCTGCTCCATCGCCTCTTTCATGGTCTTGGAGTCGGTATCTCGTCGCTTCAGGTTTACGGACTCCAGCTCATAAGCATGCGATTTGGCTTCTCCCAGCGTCTCGGAGATCATGAGCTTAACCGCGGTGCTCGCATCCCCCATTCGTCCGGCCGCATTAATTCTCGGGCCGATAGAAAACACAATCTTGGAGGTGTTTACATCTTCTTTGGAAACCTTGATCAGCTCCAGCAATGCCTTAATACCCACCCTCGGGCTTCGCTGAATCATCTGTAGTCCGGCCTTCATAAGCACACGGTTTTCATCAATGATGGGTACAATATCGGAAGCAATCGAAATGGCCACCAGGTCCAGGAATTTGTACGAGATCGTGGAGGGCAATCCCAGCTTTTCTATGGTTCCCTGAATGAGTTTAAACCCAACACCCGCTCCCGAAAGTCCGTCAAAGGGGTAATCACAGTCCGGGCGTTTGGGGTCGAGTACGGCTACGGCATCCGGAATTTCATTACCTACAGTATGGTGGTCGCACACAATCAGGTCGATGCCTTTTTCACGGGCTACTTTAGCTTCTTCAATAGCAGTAATGCCACAATCAACCGATACAATCAGAGAGGCCTTAACTTCTTCGGCATATTTAATGCCATCGGGGTTAATCCCGTATCCCTCTTTGAAGCGATGGGGAATGTAGTAGTCGGCATCTACGCCAAATTCTTTCAAAAATGTATAGACACAGGAAGTTGCTGTAGTCCCGTCAACGTCGTAATCGCCGTAAACGAGTACTTTCTCACTTTTACGTATGGCCAGAGCTAAACGTTCTGCACCGGCTTCCATATCCTTCATTAAAAAAGGATCGTGGAGGTTTTCTATCTTTGGCCTGAAAAAGTATTCTGCATCATCGAATGTTTTTATGCCGCGTATAGCCAGTAGTTGGGCTATTTTGTCCGGAATTCCCAGCATGTCCCCTAACTTGGAGACGTACTTTGGCTCGTCCGGCTGCGCGTATACCCAGCGGAATGACATGATTGTTTTGTGCTTTATTTTTATACATAAAGGCAGATCGGCGGTCAGGCCGGGACGCCAACGCAAATCGCGTTCTTATTACCTATATAAAATACTATTAAACAAGAGAAAATCAGCATCTTTGTTTACATAAAAAATCTAAACCTCTCTGATCGTTCAAATTCGCCCCAACTCCCCAAAAAATAATTACAAGTATTTATGATTGAGCCAATTTATTTGGTTGAGAACCGTCAAATAAATCCCGAACTTTGGAAGCGGTTCCATAACGGACCATCTGTATAATTTACCCAAGTTAAAATGATTGACGCACCTGTTAAAAACTCCAAGAAATTGACTGAAGAAAACCCGAATTTTTCCCTTTTTAATCAGCTTGCTAACTACGAACATGAGCAGGTGGTCATTTGCTCTGACCCTGAAGTTGGGCTGAAGGCTATCATCGCTATCCACAATACCACGCTGGGCCCGGCTTTGGGCGGAACCCGTATGTGGAACTATGAATCCGAAGAAGCAGCCATCAAAGATGTGCTGCGCCTCTCACGCGGTATGTCGTATAAAGCGGCTATTTCCGGACTGAACCTGGGTGGTGGAAAAGCTGTGATCATCGGCGATCCTCATACCGAGAAAACCGAAGCTTTATTCCGCTCTTTTGGCCGGTTCGTGGATGGACTTGGCGGACGGTACATCACCGCTGAAGACGTGGGAATGACCGAGCGTGAGATGGAGTGGATTTATTCTGAAACGAAGTATGTAACCGGTATTCCCAAGGCACTTGGTGGAAGTGGAAACCCATCTCCGGTGACCGCTTATGGGGTGTACATGGGAGTTAAAGCCTGTGCTCAAAAAGCTTACGGCAGCGACTCACTCGAGGGCAAGAAGATTGCCTTACAGGGTGCCGGAAATGTAGCTTCCTATTTTGCACGTCATGCAGCTAAAGAAGGAGCCAAGCTCTACATCTGCGATATTTACGAAGACAAAGCTAAAGAACTTGCTGAGGAAGTGGGGGGTGAACTTGTTGACCCTGATGACATTTATGGGTTGGATGTGGACATCTATACTCCTTGTGCTTTAGGCGGTGTGATCAATGACGACACCATGGATCAGTTTAAGTGTGATATCATTGCCGGAGGAGCTAATAACGTGTTGGATGATGAAGACAAGCACGGCCAGCAGCTGCTCGACAAAGGCATTATCTACGCTCCTGATTATGTGATTAATGCGGGTGGACTCATCAATATTGCCAGCGAACTGGAAGGGTACAACGAAGAGCGCGCCCTCCAAAATGCCGGTAATATCTATAACACGATCACCGACATCCTGAATTATTCGGAAGACCATGGCATTCCTGCTCATGTAGCTTCCAATGATCTGGCTGAAAAGCGTATCAAAACCATAGGGCATATCAAGAATAAATATTCATCCAAGGCCAATGTATCCGGGAGGCTGGGTGAAGTTTACAAGCGCTTTATCGATTGATTCAGCTGCTGAGTTTTGAGTGAGTGAAAGGGGTGCTTCGGTTTGAGGCACCCCTTTTTTTTGTTTCAGTTCTTGAGTGCTGCTAAGTTTTAGGGGCCTTCGCGGGCATTGACCCACTCCTTTGTTTCCTCTCCCGCGGAGAGGAAGACTCGTTGGTTATAGTTGACTCTTCTTCAATGCTACTAGCCAGTGGGTATATTCTTTTACTAACTTAGAACCCAACCAACTAAAGAGCTTCCCCTCCGGGGAGGGGATTCAGGGGCGGGTCAATGTTAGCTAAGGACATGATGATTTCATGCCCTAGACTCCCTCATGCTCCAGTATCCACCTTTCTATTTCCATCACTACCGACTCCGTATAGTGCTTAGCATCAAATTCACTAAACCGCAGAAAACTCACTCCCAACTGCTCAATTATTTCCTGTCGTTGTTTATCATATTCAATTTTATAGTCATGACTTCTTCCATCAATCTCTATTGCTAACCTGAGTTCACGGCAATAGAAATCAACGATGAAACGATGGATTGGACGCTGCCTCCGGAATTTATAACCAAGCAGTTTCTTTTTCTTAATTGCTTTATAGATTTCGATTTCGCCTGGAGTCGAGTTTTTTCTAAGCCAGCGAGCTTTGGCTATAAGATCTTCCCTGTATGGAATGATTGGTATTCTCTTTTTCATTGTACCCTCTTTTATTTTAAATACTATAAAAAATAAGGTAATGGCAAGTTTTCAGGCCTTCACGAGCATTGACCCACTCCTTTGTTTCCTCTCCCGCGGAGAGGAAGACTCGTTGGTGATAGTTGTGATTTATTTAAGGCTATTGCCAATGGGTATATTCTTTTTCCTCACTCATAAACCAACCAACGAGCCTCCCCGCTCGGGCGGGGATTGTGGGGTGGGTTAATGCCGGCAAAGGGCTTTGCACTTTCAATAATATTGCTCCACAATCCTCAACCGCACATCCGGCTATATTTTTTACCCACCTCCATCCAAATAAAACGCAATTTTCTGTGTATCTTTGGGGATACATTTTTCTATAAAAGAGATTTTTTATTACTCCTATGAACATCGAAGAATTTAATTTCAAAGACCGCCTTATCAAGGGAATCACAACGGACGGTCATTTTAAAATATCTGTCGTAAAAACCACTGAAGTCGTAAAAACGGCACGAGATAATCACCAGCTTTCATTACTAAATACCGTCATCTTAGGGAGAGCGCTAACAGCTACCATGCTCCTGGCCTCTGAACTTAAAGGGGAAGAGCGCATCCGGATGCGCATGGATGGAGACGGCCCGATTGGGTTTATAGTTGCTGAGGCAAATTCAGTGGGCGAGATCCGTGGTTATGTTAAAAACCCGGTCGCCGAGCTGGATTACTCTAATCCCGAAACAGAACTTGGAGATGGCATCGGCTTAGGCATCATGACTTTTTCAAAGGTGCTTTACAACGAAGCCGAACCTAAAACAAGTACCATTGAGCTTATCAAAGGAGATGTGAATAGTGATGTAGCTCATTACCTGGCGCAATCCGAGCAAATTCCTTCCGCACTGCTTACTGATGTGGGCATTGATGAAGATGGTAACGTTACCGAAGCAGGCGGACTGATGATACAGCGACTGCCCGGCGCCCCTGATGGTCAAATTGATATGCTTCAGGAGCGATTGGGTTCATTCCCGCCCATCGACGAACTGCTGGCCGATGATCAGTATATCGATGAAATCATGAATAAGGCTGTATCACCGCTGAAAGCAAAAGAGCTGAACCGCCAGCCGGTGGACTTTTTCTGTCGCTGTTCCCGCAAGCGTTTTTTGAATGCCCTGGCTATGCTGAATTACGAAGACCTGAAAGAAATGGACGGAGAAGGGCAGGAAATGGTTTGCCAGTATTGCAACAATAGAGAGTTTATTTCGAAAGAAGAGATTGAGAAAATTGTGATGGATGCTCAGGCTAAAATGAACTAAATAATCTGATCTTATGGGAAAGCTCTCCGACGACGAAATCCGGCAAATTGTCCAAAAAGCCACCCTTTTACAGAAGTATGGAGAACAAAGCTCTCCCGGAAAAGCCACTGACACCAACGAGGAAATCCAATCTTTGTATGAGATCACCGACGAGATAGGAATCCCCCGCACGTTTGCATACGAAGCTTATATGGAACTGGGCGGAATCCCGGTTCAGGAACCGATGGTAATCGACAATCATGATTTTAACAGTACTTCGGTTGTAGGATATGCCAGAGGCACGGTAGACAAGGAGCTTTTCGATGAGTTAAAAGGTCAGGCAGAGTATCACTTTAATACCTTAGGGAAGGTGACCCGGCGAAGAAATAAGTACATTTGGAAAGCCAAGCCTGTGGGGCCCTCGAAATTCATTGCCTCTGCTAACTCTCCCGAAATTGAGCTTGAACAAATTGATGGAAATACGAAAGTAACGGTTTCCCAAAGCCTGAAAACGCTCAACAAATTGTATCTGCCAGGAATTGCCGTTGCCTTTGGTGGATTTATGCTGTTTGCCGGTACCATATTTGGTCAAACAGGCAATGAAGTCGCTCCTCCTCTCATTGTATCACTGCTTATTCTTACTGCTTCCGTGTTTTATGCCCGGTTTATAAACAGCCGTAAAAAGAAACGAAAAAAAGACCTACAGGAATTGTCAGAAACACTGTTAGGTAAAATTGAACGGCATCTTAAATCTACCATCCAATCTAAAGAGATGGAACTGGAAGAGGTAAAAGGACAAATCGACATTCCTGAAAATGAATATGAAGAAGAAAGTGTTGAGAAAGATTCACGACCACGAATCAAATAATAACCACCTTCACTTTTCATAATATGGGTAAAAACGTAGTAATAGTAGGCGGGGGCTTCGTCGGCATTTCGGTTGCTAAAAAGTTGGCAGGCACTTCATTCAATGTCACCATTGTTGACAAGACTAATCACCACCTGTTTCAGCCTCTGCTATATCAGGTTGCTACAGCGGCTCTTTCTCCGGGAGATATTGCCATGCCCATTCGGGCTATTTTCAGCAAACAAAAAAATGTACAGGTCATTCTGGGTGAAGTAACCGAGGTTGATAAAACCAGCAATCGTATTCATCTCAAGAACGGATCCAGCCTCCCTTTTCATTACCTGATTTTAGCTCCCGGTGCACAGTACAACTACTTCGGCAATGAAGACTGGGAACAACACGCTCCGGGCTTAAAATCTCTTTCTGATGCCCTTCAGATCCGGGAACGCATTCTGCTCTCGCTTGAAAAAGCTGAACAGATTATTGATCCTGAAAAGAGAAAACCTTTTTTAACCTACGTGGTTATTGGTGGCGGACCAACCGGTGTGGAAATGGCAGGCTCTATAGCTGAAATTGCCAAACGTAGTATGATGAGGGACTTTCGGAATATTAAACCGGACGAAACCAAGATATATCTGGTAGAGGCTGCGGATGGTATCCTGAATGGCTTTGATGAACCGCTCCCGGAAAAGGGCCTGCAAACCCTGGAGAATATGGGAGTGGAAGTGATGCTGAATACTCCCGTGCAAGAAGTGCAAAAAGATGGCGTGAAAGTGGACGGACAGTTCATTGAAACCCCAAACATCATATGGGGAGCCGGGGTAAAAGCTTCGCCTCTCATTCTGAATATCGGCGTTGATACAGACCGGATCGGAAGGGCAAGGGTAGAGCAGGATCTTTCCATTGCCGGATCTCCAAATATATTTGTAGCCGGTGATGCAGCTCATGTTAAAGACGACAAAGGAAAGCCGCTTCCCGGCCTGGCACCCGTAGCCCTTCAGCAGGGCAAGTATTTGGGAAATTTGATTAAAAAGAATTCTTCCACCCGAACTCCATTTCGCTATGTGGATAAAGGGACCATGGCAACCATTGGCCGTGCCAAGGCTGTGGCGGATATACGTGGGTTTAAATTCAGCGGCTTCTTTGCCTGGCTGCTGTGGGGACTCATCCACATTTTCTTTCTCATTGGGTTCCGAAACCGATTAAGAGTGTTTGCTGAGTGGACCTGGCACTACATCACCTTTAAGCGCGGTGTACGCCTGATTGCCAAAAAAGACGACATTCCCTGATACAGAAATTTTGAGCAAACAACCTAAATGATGTATATTTACATACATCATATTTAAAGAAAGACTCATGATTCGAACACAAATATATCTTACCAAAAAAGAAAAAGAGGCTATCGAACAGCTTTCCGGTGAGCGCAAAACAACTCAGAGCAATATTATCCGGGAAGCTATTGATGAGTATGTCGCTAAAAAGAAAATGGAATCCGGAAAAGAGAGAGAATCGATCATGGATTTTGCCGGTATTTGGAAACACAAGAAAGATATTCCCCGGGTTGATGTACTCAGAGAAGACTGGGAAGGGCGAGTGAAACGCTTAGATGCAGACAAAGATGATCGTTGATACCAATATTTTTATTGATTTCCTGAAGGGAAATGAAGATGCAGTACACTTTATCCAAAAGAATCAGCCTGTTTCTACATCAGTAGTTGTTGTTTCAGAATTATACTCCGGAGTGAAGACTAAGGCTGAAATGAATGAATTGGGCTCATTTTTATCCTTTGTAAACAAAATTGATGTAACTGAGGCTATTGCCAGAAAAGCAGGGCTCCTGAGGCGCAAATACCACAAAAGCCACGGAATTAAAATACCGGATGCGATTATTGCAGCTACAGCTGAACAACAGGGTGTGCCAATCGCTACACTCGATAAAAAGCATTTTTCAGTTTTAACTAACAACCTGATTATCCCATATTAAAACCAAAAAAACAGGCTGATTGGGATTTTACTTCTCTCGAATAGATGGTAGCTTAGCTCCTCAACTTAGTTAAGACTTTTTATGGCAGATTTAAAACGTGAGCTCGGATTTTGGGACGCCTTAACCATCGGAGCAGGTACCATGATAGGCGCAGGTATTTTCTTGCTGGCTGGTATTGCTTTGGAGATGTCCGGTCCGGCCGCAATTTTCGCTTACTTATCAGCAGGGTTGGTTTGTATGATTACGGCTTCCAGCGCTGCCGAACTGGCCACCGGAATGCCTAAGTCGGGAGGCGATTATTTTTTCGTGTCCCGTTCTTTAGGCCCGGCTTTCGGAGCGATTTCAGGTGTGGGAATTTGGCTGAGCCTTACTTTTGCCATTGCCTTTTACCTGTATGGACTGGGGGAGTATATGTCTCAGTTCTTACCACTTTCTGCTTTTTGGGGAGCCGTGATTGGCGGTGTTTTACTTACCATCCTGAACGTGGTGGGCGCTAAAGAATCCGGCCGCACACAGGTGGTTGTGGTTCTCATTCTGTTTGTAATACTTGGAGGCTTCAGCATTCTCGGGCTGTTTCATATCGAGGCTGACTACTACGATCCGTTCATGCCCTTCGGTTTTGATTCCATTTCTGCTACCACCGCTCTTGTCTTCGTTTCCTTTTTAGGATTTGTGAAAATTGCAGCCGTAGCCGAAGAAATTAAAAACCCCTCCAAAAACCTGCCCCGTGCCTTAATCGGATCTGTGGCGCTGGTTACTCTTTTATATGTAATCATTGTGTTGGTGATTGGCGGGATGTTTCCGCAATCCACCATTGCCGACGTTCGTGATCCGCTGACCACTGCAGCGCGTACCATCCTCGGCAATCCCGGAGCCATCGCCATTATCGTAGCGGGACTGTTAGCTACCTTATCTTCGGCCAATGCAAGTATCATGGCTTCATCGCGGATAAACCTTGCCATGGCCCGCGACCGTATGGTGCCGAACTGGCTAAGCGCTATTCACAACAAACTATTGACTCCATATCGGGCCATCGTGCTTACAGGCATCCTGGCGCTGCTGTTTCTACTACTCGACAGCCTTGAAAACCTGGCTAAGATTGCCAGTGTACTTCAGCTATACAGCTATGCCGCCCTCAATATCGGCTGCGTGGTACTTCGGGTTTCCAATCCGGATTGGTACAAACCCACTTACCGAACGCCGGGCTCTCCCTGGTTACAGGTTTTTGCTGCCATCGGCTGTTTGTCCATCATCGTTTCTTCGGGCACCTTTGCGCAGGTTGCTGTGGTTGTACTTATTGTGGTGAGCTTGGCCTGGTACATGATTTGGGGACGCTCTCGCGTTGAGTTTGAACATGCGGTTCCTCAATTCAAACAAAACTGGAAAGAAAAAGGAATTAAAGTTCTTCTCGAAGCTCCGGAACGCCATGATTCTGAATTTGAAGAATGGGCGCCGGCTATTCGTGCACTTGATATCAAACAAGGTCGCAAAGTTATTACAGCGCTGGCAAATCCCATTCACGAGCAGGCTTTACTAAAAGTCTCTCAACTAATCGCCACCGGTAAAGAAGAGGGTGGTTCCGTGACGGGATTAAGCATGCTCAAGGTTCCTTTTCAAACCCCGATTTCAACCGTTGAAAGAATGATTCAGCAGCAGGAACCGGTTCGGGAAAGTATCCAGAAAATAAGTGAGGCCTCCAGAGTTGAAAACCTCGATTACCGAAATAAGGAAGTACTTGCCTCCACTACCTTTGATTCTGCTTCGGCTGCTTCTCACGATATATTTAAAGGACTGATCAACGAAACGGAAAACCGGGAAGCCGACATGCTGGTTATGGGTTGGCAGGGTGGATTTAGTCTCGGGCGGATTTATAACACCCCTATTCAACCCATCATTAAAAACCTGAAGGCTGACCTCGCGGTGCTTAAGGATCGTGAACTTGAGCATATTGAATCTGTAGTTGTTCCATGGGGCGGTGGATTGCATGCCCGCCTTGGAATGGAAATAGGTATCCGAATTGCCCAAGCTATTGATGCTGAGCTTCGGGTGCTTCGACTTGTTAAGCCGGGCATCGATGTTGAGGAAGAAGAGCAGGAACTCCGGGATCGTGTAAACCCACTGCTGGAGGGTTTTGATAAAGTGGTATTCACCATTAAAGAGTCCACAGACGTAACCGGTGGTATTCTGGAAGAGCTGGAAGAACATCAGGATGACCTGATTATTATCGGCGCCTCCCACGAATGGGGCATTCGAAATGTATTGTTTGGAACCATTCCTGACATCATTGCTGATCGAGCCCCTTGTTCAGTATTAATGGTGCGACGCTACGTTACAGAAGACTGGAAACTGAAAGCAACGGAAGGCATCAAGCGGGTGAAAGAGCAATTGGGATTGACATCCTCGCCGGAAAATAGTAATTAATCGTTCCGCGACGAAAGCCCTGAATCTTGTTATGGTATGATTTTTTACTGCGGGTCTTTTATAAGATTCGGATTCCTGCTTTCGAAGGAATGACCATCATCTTTAAATAGCGAAAGAAGTACCGCAGCCACAGTTTTCAACGGCATTAGGGTTGTCGAAGGTGAAACCGCGGGCGTCTAATCCATCGGGGTAGTCGATCTGCATTCCCTCTAAATACATGAGGTGTTTCGGAGCTACGATAATTTCCACTCCGTGGCTTTCATACACATTATCCTCATCGGTGCGGTAGTCGAGGCCAAGTTTATAGCTTAAACCGGAGCAGCCTCCTCCATCAACAGCAACCCTCAGATACAGGTTTTCATCCATCTCTTCCTGCTGTTTGATTTTCTCTACCTGCCGGGCGGCCCGTTCGGTAAGCATTACAGGTTCGCCGGTCAGCTCTTCTTTTTGGTAGTCTTTTTCGGTGATAGGCTGAGGTGTAGCCGTTTCCTCTTCTTCATCCACATCAATCAGTGAGGAAATTACATCATCTAAATTTTCTTCTTGAACACTCATGTCGCTCCCTTTATTTAGAACGAGTCAAAATTACGAACTTTTTTTGGAAAATGTATAATGCGTAACCCCGTCTTTCTCAAACAAATCAAGAATGCCGGCACTCACTAAATTCACCAAAATCTTAGCTGCACGATAAGTCGTAACACTTATCAGCAACGAGAACCTCTTAACCGTGATGTCTCCGTATTCATTCAGAAAACGAAACAATTGCTGTTCTTTTTCCCCATACTCAAACGTGAAGCCTTCTTCAGAATAATTCTGCTTCAGCACCTCAATATATTCATCGCTGGCAACCACGCTTTCATCTTCCAGGCGGACGTACACCTGCCTAACGTTCTTTCCTTTCACATACACCGGCTTTTCTTCGGCCTCCGGTACTTTTACAATCAGCACATCACGCTCGCCGAGGTTTACCAGTTCTATACTGATCGGCACCTCAGGTATGCATTCTTCAGAAGCAGCCTGGTTCAGCCAAAATTCCTCTTCGTGGTATCCTTCCACGCCAATCATTTCGCCGTTGTCTTCCACACCTATTAGAATGGTGCCGCCTTTTGTATTGGCAAATGCCGCTATTTCCCGGGCAATTTTTTCGGGAGATGCTACGCTATGCTTGAATTCCAAAAAGCTGCTTTCACCGGTTTGGATCAGGCTTTTCAGGTCACCCGGGGTAAGCTTCGAAACCTGAACGCTGTCGGTGTACTGTAAGTAAAACTCGAGTTCGTCTTCCATGACTGTAGATGATTTTTAGGTTGAACTCTGGATGAAACCTGCTACATCACGATTTCATCTTTAGGGTCGCGGGTCATGAGTTCATACAACGCATCCCGCGGGTCAACATTTTCAAATAAAACGCTGTAGATGGCGTGAGTTATAGGCATCTCAACATTATTCTTGATGGCCCAGTCCCTCACCGATTTTGTTGTTTTCACACCTTCAGCTACCATATTCATGCTGTCGATAATATCGTCCAGCTTCTCTCCTTTACCAATGCGAAATCCTACCGAACGGTTCCGGCTGTGTGTACTTGTACAGGTAACGATCAGGTCACCCATACCGGTTAACCCGGAGAAGGTATCGGAATGAGCTCCCATCATGAGTCCCATTCGTTTCATTTCATGGAGTCCGCGGGTGATGAGTGCGGCCTTGGCATTGTCTCCCAATTCGGCTCCGTCCACAATTCCGGCAGCAATCGCCATAATGTTTTTTACCGAGCCACCGATTTCCACGCCAATCACATCATTATTGATATACACACGGAACATTGGGGTGAGAAACGTTTCCTGTATAATGCGTGCCGTCCGGGTTGAATAGGCGGCTGCCACCACGGTTGTTGGCTTCAGCTTGCCCACTTCTTCGGCATGGCTTGGCCCATACAGCACTCCGATGTTATCCTCATAGGTAGTACCTTCCATCACCTCCACCAATATTTGCGACATGGTTTTGAAGGTGTCGTTTTCTATTCCCTTGGCAACGGTTACCAGAATTTCATGTCCGTCGAGGCAGGGCTTCAATTTTCCGGCTAATTCTCTTAAGGTGTGAGAAGGCGTTGCAAAAACGACCATATCCTGAGATTTCAGGCACTGTTCTAAATCGTTGTATGCTTTTATTCCTTCCGGCAGGTCAATATCATTCAGATAAGAAGGATTAATGTGCTTTTCATTAATCTGGTTGGCGATGTTTTCCTCGCGGGCCCACATTTGAACGTTATTCCCGGCCGTGTCCAACACAAGGGCGAGGGCCGTTCCAAAACTTCCCGCTCCAACTATAGTAACATTTCGTTTACTCATGCTTCTGCCTCAGCCAACTTCTCAGCAGCCTGTTCCTCTTCTTCTTTATTCTTCTTTCCGTAAAGATTCACACGGTTTTCATTTCCGTCCAATAAACGCCGAATATTTGATTTATGCTTGTAAATAATACCGGCTGCAATAAAAGTGGCAAAAATGATGATGCTTCCATCCACATAATATCCGAAACCGTACCGCATAATCACCAAACTGATGGGGTAAATAAAACTGGCGGTGATGGAAGCCAGGGAAACGTAACGGGTAGAAAAAGTAATAATGATAAATACAACGGAAGAAACACTGATAGAAATCGGTTCAATACCAAAGAGCATACCACAGGCGGTCGCTGCCCCTTTGCCACCTTTAAAGCTGGCAAAGATGGGGAACATGTGACCTACCACAGCCATCAACCCACAAGTGATTTTCAGAAAAGCATCGGCTTCCCAGCCGGGAGGAGCGATGGGGCCGTTTCCAATTTCAAAAGCATAAAGGCTGACCCAGAAAGAGGCTACGAAACCTTTCATAAAATCGAGTACCAGTACCGATACACCTGATTTCCAGCCTAAAATTCGAAATGCGTTGGTGGTTCCAAGGTTGCCACTTCCCTGAGTCCGAATATCCGTTTTGTGGAATATCTGACCCACCCACAGCGAGGATGGAATCGATCCCAACACGAAACTGACTGATAAAACAACAAGTAATGAAACCATAGCTATTTCTTTGCTCCAAGTTACTACAACCGTGGCAAATTAGTTAACGGTTTTTGGCTGAAATTGACTGACCACTCAACAAAATGGAATAACTAAGTAACGGCTATTAAACGTGACGCTCGGCGTGATAGGAAGAACGAACCAGCGGACCACTTTCCACATGCTCTATGCCTAATTTTTCACCGATCTCCTTGTATTCCGCAAATTGATCAGGATGCACCCAATCCATTACAGGATGGTGCATTTTGGTAGGCTGCATGTATTGACCAATAGTGAGTACATCCACTCCGTGATCCACGCAATCCTGCATCAGTTCAATGACTTCTTCCCGGGTTTCGCCCAGGCCAACCATAATCCCGGTTTTGGTTCTAAGCCCGGCATTCTTGGTGCGCTGAAGGAGTTCCAGCGAGCGCTCGTAACGAGCCTGAGGGCGAACTCTTCGGTACTTACTTGGCACGGTTTCCAGGTTGTGGCTAAGTACATCCGGCGGGGTATCAAAAACAATTTGAAGAGCTGCATCCCATTCGCCACGAAAATCAGGAATGAGAGACTCAATAGTCACACCCGGAATAGCTTTTCTGATTTCTTTATGACATTCGGCAAAAATTGGGGCACCGCCATCTTTACGTTCATCCCGGTTTACCGAGGTCAGCACCACGTGCTTCAGTCCCATTTTGGCAGCGGCATCAGCCACTCGTTTGGGCTCATCCCAATCCAGGTCTTGCGGAGGGCGTCCTGTCTTAATAGCGCAAAAAGCACACGATCGGGTACAAACGTCTCCCAATATCATGAAGGTAGCCGTTCCTGCTCCCCAGCATTCGCCCATATTCGGGCAACGGGCTTCAGCACATACCGTATTCAAATTATGTTTTCGGATATTCTCCGAAACTTCCTTGAATTTCTCCCCTGATGGAAGTTTAACACGCAGCCAATCGGGTCTGCGATTTTCGGATGGCTTATCTACTACCTGAAGTTCTTTAATCATGGTGCTTCTTTGTGATTTCAGCATGTCATTGCGAGGAATTCGGCGACCGAAGGAAGCCATTTCCCGTGGCAATCTCCACTATTCAATTTCATTGCCATTTAAGGGAGATCGCTTCGTCGAAAGAGTTAAGCAATCATTCTAACTATTTCAGCTCCTCGCGATGACAAATTATGTGTAAAGTTACAAAATATTATGCTCCACTTCCTGCAGAGAACCCTTGGGAGAAATGGATACATTGAAAACGTTTTCGAAATGAGAAACAATCCGTTTTTTCACTTCTTCGGGGTCAATTTCCCTGCCGTTCAGCTTCTGTAAACTGGTAACGGCTTTATCATCAATCCCGCAGGGAACGATGTTATTAAAATATCTGAGATCGGTATTCACATTGAGCGCAAAACCATGCATGGTTACCCACCGGGAGCACCGAATGCCCATGGCGCAAATTTTGGCATCATCAACCCAAACACCGGTTGCGCCTTCAATACGCCCGGCTTCAAATCCATAGTCGGCACAGACGCGGATAATCACTTCTTCGAGGAAGCGAAGGTACTTATGCACGTCAGTGAAATGGCGATCCAAATCTAAAATCGGGTAGCCTACAATTTGTCCCGGCCCGTGGTAGGTAATGTCACCGCCACGATCGATCTTTATGAACTCCGCTTCTAATTGCTGAAGCTCCATCATGGACCGGAGCATATGCTCTTCATTACCACTTTTGCCCAGCGTGTACACATGTGGATGTTCCACAAAAAACAGAATATCATCCAGGCGTTCTCCTTCGAACTCCCCCTCTTGCTCGGCGCGCTTTTCTTCTATGATGCGTTGCTGCACGGCATGCTGTAAATCCCATATCGGCTGATATGAGGCAGAACCCAAATCGTACAGTTCGACTTTTTTGCTCATCACATTCACAGATAAAAATGGCTCCCGAAGGAGCCATATAGTTCAACATTCGAAGTTCGGAATTCCTTGTTCGATGTTCTATTTCTTCTTAACGGGAGTTCCTAAGTGAACACCTTCATTATAGGCTTCAGCTGCAGCTTCCATTACCGCCTCAGAGAGGGTTGGGTGTGGGTGAACCGCACTGATAATTTCATGGCCGGTCGTTTCAAGGTCACGGGCTACAACGGCTTCGGCAATCATTTCCGTTACGCCGAATCCAATCATGTGGCAACCTAACCACTCGCCGTATTTGGCATCGAATACCACTTTTACAAAGCCTTCTTCATGACCAAGAGCGGTCGCCTTACCGGATGCTGAAAGCGGGAATTTTCCGACTTTCACATCATAACCTTCATCTTTGGCTGCCTGCTCAGTTAACCCAACAGAAGCAATCTGTGGTTCGCAGTACGTACAGCCCGGAATGTTATTGTAATTCACCGGGTGTGGGTTTTCGCCGGCCAGTTGTTCGGCAAGTACCACAGCTTCATGAGAAGCTTTGTGAGCCAGCCACGGAGCGCCAATTACATCACCAATGGCGTAAATTCCGTCAACATTGGTTTTGTAGGTTTTCTTGTCAACAACGATGGCGCCTTTCTCGGTTTTAACACCGGCTTTATCCAATCCAAGATTTTCTACGTTTCCGGTTACACCTACCGCAGAAAGAACCACATCGGCTTCAATTTTCTCTTCGCCTTTCTTGGTTTTAACGGTTACTTCAACACCTTTACCTTTCTTCTTCACGTTTTCGACCGTGCTTCCGGTCATCACGTTCATGCCTTTCTTCTTGTAGATCTTGCCAAGTTCTTTACCAACGTCTTTGTCTTCAACAGGCACCAATGTGTCCTGAAGCTCTACGATGGTCACTTCTGTTCCGATGGCATTGTAGAAGTACGCAAACTCAACTCCGATAGCGCCGGCTCCGACAATCACCATTTTCTTAGGCTGCTTGTCGAGCTGCATGGCCTTTTCAGAATCGATGATCATGTCGCCATCAATTTCCAGGTTTGGAAGCTGACGAGGACGTGCTCCGGTAGCTACAATGAAATGCTTCGCTTTGATGCTTTCCTGCTCTTTGCCCTTATCATCATTTACCGACAATTCAGATTTGGATTTGAAAACACCCGTTCCCATGAATACTTCAATCTTATTGGCTTTCATCAGGAACTGAACGCCTTTGCTCATTTTGTTGGCAACACCACGGCTACGCTTCACCATACCGCCGAAGTCGGCAGAGTAGTCCTTCACGTTAATTCCGTAATCAGAGGCGTGCTCAATAGATTCATACACTTCAGCCGAACGAAGCAGGGCTTTGGTTGGAATACAACCGATATTCAAACAAACACCACCAAGATGTCTTTTTTCAACAATTGCCGTTTTAAAGCCAAGCTGAGAAGCACGAATTGCGGCTACATATCCGCCGGGGCCTGACCCGATTACACATACATCAAATTCTTTTGCCATGGTACTTTTTGATAATAGTTTTTGAAGTTAATCGCTTCATTTCAAACAAAACCGTGAAGCGGACTTTTTAAAGCCCTAAAAGGTAAGGGTTTTTGATTTGAACTTCGAATATTGAACAAGGAATGTTGAATTTTGGATAGATTTGAGCTCAGCACACATAAATTTCTTAACAACTCTACAATCTTTAATACTCAAAGCTGTCTGAATTTGTTATAATAGAGCTCAGAGAGGCGAAACGAACCGCGACTATTATGAAAAAGACCATCATCCCATTCCTGTTATTCCTGCTAACGATTCCATTTACGGCATCAGCTGACCCTTCCGATCCGGATAAAATGAAAGCCAATATCGATGAGCTTTCCGAATACTTTGAAAGCAAAGGTTATGCATTTAATCAGCTTTTGGAAGACTCCCGCTTTAAACTGATTGAAGACATCACCGGGAAGTTTACACGAGCGGTCGAAATCAAGATCGAAAGTTTTGAGGATTACCAGGGCATTATTAAGTACGATGTTAAAAAGCAAAAGCTGGAAGACTTTCTAGTTAAATACGCCCCGGAATTAGACGCCGCCCAGGAAAAATACGGCATCCCCAAGCATGTGATTGCAGGGATTATCGGGATTGAATCTGAGTTTGGGAAGTACAAAGGAAGCTACAATCCATTTAATGCTTACGTTTCGATGTATGCGGAAGGCTATAGAAGTGAATGGTCGAAGGCTCAGCTGGAAGAGCTTCTTATCTTTGCAAAAAAGAATGACCTGGATATACTATCGCTGGAATCCAGTTATGCCGGGGCAATGTCTTATGCCCAATTTATTCCCTATTCACTGAATCGCTGGTGGGTGGGCTCTGATCTTTATTATATGCCCAATAACATTTTCTCTGTTGCCAATTACCTGTCTCACTTTTACGAAATAACGGGCAGCATGGAGAAGGCGGTTATGCGCTATAATCCAAGCACCATGTACACCAAAGTGGTACTGGAGCTGGCTGAGGAAGCGCGGAAGCTGGAAAAGACAAGGTAAAAGTGCCTCCTTTAAACAAAAAAGCCTTCAGTGTTCAAGCTGAAGGCTCTGGAAGGTCAAACTTCTTGTTTAAACTTTTAGATTAAAACTCCCACTTCACCTGAAACAAGAAGTTGGTTCCCGCCTGTGGGTAGTAATAATTGAAGTGAGCCGGGGTCCCATCATAAATCCACCCGAAGGTATAGCCGTTAGTCACGTACTTGTGATTGAAGATGTTGTTCACCTGCAGCGTAGCGGTGATATCTTCCAATAGTGGTACATCACCGAACCCATAACTTAAGCGAACATCATTCACAAAGTATGGATCGATAGACCTGCTCTGCGTTTGAGTATTATCGAGGTACTGCCGGGACACATATTTCGATATGATTTCGGCTGTTAACCCCTTGTTTTGATAACTAATGATTCCATTGGTAACAACAGAAGGTGAAAAAGCGATATCGGTATCTTCATACACCGTTTCCTGTTGCCCCTGGTAGCTGAAACTTGCGTCATAAAGATCAGTGTACTGGGTGTATTCTACAATCTTGTTTTGGCTGAAAGTGGCATTCGCAGAAATGCTCAGATTGTTGGTCAGACTATAACCGCCCTGCAATTCTATACCGGCTCTATAGCTTTCAGGAACGTTTTCCCGCACGATTTCCCCCACATCATTGATCTGCCCGGTAGGCACTAATTGATCGCGGTAGAACATCCCATACACATTCACCCCGGTAAAAAAGCGGTTGAAATCGCCACGATACCCAAGCTCTACATTGTAGAGTTTCTCAGGGTTGGGCCGGCTTTCAGGGCTTGAATCTACATACTCATCCCGTGTGGGCTCTTTGCTGCCAACAGCGAATGAAGCATACACCCGTTGGTCTTCCGGCAAGCTATACACAAAACCGAATTTCGGATTGAAGAACAACAGGTTGTCGGTTTGCTGAAGGGCAACCAGGCTATCGCGAACATTGCTGCCGGCACTGCGGACAAACCCGTTCCCAAGGAAATCATATTCCACTCCGCGCACCTGAAGATCAACATACGAATTCAGGTTTTCAGTGAGTTTGTACTGAAGTTTGGAGTACAGGTTATAATCATTCTTGATGCCGTCATTGTCGTAGTAGCGCTCTTCGATTTCACTGTCGCCTGCATATCGTGCCCAGATCACTTCGCCAAAGTGAGCTCCGTCATAGTAGCTGTAGCCACCACCAAAGGTAACATCCCAGGTTTCTGAGTGAGTGTATTGGGTAGAGAATATGGTTCCGTAGAAATCATTGTCTAACCATCGTCGGCGGACGAGATCTGATTCAGTCGGGTCGCCGGAATTAAGTGGCTCGATTCCGTATTCTGAGAGATCTTCACCCCGTTCATATTCCTCAAAATACCCAAACCCTTTGGTGTAAAAGGCGGAGACATTGGCATTCCAGTTTTCTCGAATCTGGTATGAATAGTGCAATTGGTAATAGTTCTGCTGGTAGTTATCTAGCTGGTCTTCGTACCGGAACTGATTGAATTGCCGGTTTCCGAGATTTTCTCTCCAGTGTTCCTGTTCACCTGGATTGAAAACGAGGTTTGAAATGTAGCGCTCCAGCTCCTGTTGATCCCCTTCAAGAATGGGTTCAGGCACACCATTCCATGCCTGGTAGGTACGCTCCCGCCCGGAAAATACATCTGCACGTAACAAGCTGCGGTCTCCGTGGTGTGAAGCGGAAAGAAAATAAGAATCAAGGTCTGAGCTGGCACGGTCTATGAAACCATCGGAATCAATTTTGGACAAGCGGCCTTCAAATTGCCAGCCGTTTTCCATCAATCCGGAGCCTAATTTAACGTTGTATTTTTGGGTATTGAAGGAACCGAGCCCGGTATTCACCTCCCCAAAAGGATCGGCTTGTGAAGAGCTGGTTTGCAAGTTCACCGTAGCTCCAAATGCACCGGCACCATTTGTAGATGTTCCCACTCCACGCTGAATTTGAATATTCTCTGTAGAGGAAGAAAGGTCCGGTAAATTCACCCAGAATACGCCATGAGACTCTGCATCATTCACCGGAATTCCGTTAATAGTTACATTGATCCGCGCCGGGTCAACACCACGAATTCGAATGCCCGTATAGCCAATTCCGGCACCGGCATCAGAGGTGGTGGTGACCGATGGGGCACTTTGCAGCAGGTAAGGCACATCTTGCCCGAGATTGCGCCTTTCAATCTCCTCCGCATCAATATTGGTATAGGTAATGGGCGATGCTTCATCTGCGCGAGTGGCACTTACAAAAACATCATCTCCGATATACGTTTCCGGAAAGAGATAGATTTCGAGGTCTTTCTTGTCATCAGACACACCAACTTCTTCGTCTTTATACCCGAGATAGGTGATCAGTAAAGCTTCTTCTCCGTTTTCAGAAAGCCGGATGTCGAAAGAGCCGTCATCCTGGGTAACTACGCCACGGGATGTACCCTGCTGGCGTACAGCAGCTCCCTGAAGCGGTTCTTTGGATTGGGCATCAAGCACCTTTCCCGTAACGGTTTGCGCCTGAACTTCCTGAGAAAAGAGTAGTGGTATTGTTAACAGAAAAGCCGTTAGCAACGACTTCTTAAAGAATAGATTAAACATAATCCTCCATTTGATACTTCTTTGATTAATGGAGGAGGTTAACTTGCGTAACTGTGCGGTAAACAGGTTTCCCTACGCCGGTATTATCCGGTTCAGGTATTAGGGTGTAATCTCAGCCCGCTATGCAAGCACCCCCAACCTTGGTTGTGAGCTTCAAAGATACGAGGGTTTTGAACATTCAACAAGGAACATTCAACATTGAATGCGGAAAACATAGACAGCTCCTATTCTGGATATACGATTTTCATTCTAAAAACCCGTTCCAAATGTTATCTTAGCTAAGCTTATTAACCCATATTATGATCCATCATCATGACCAAATATTTATCAATTTTACTGCTGGCTGTAGTGTTTGTTTCCTGTTCCTCTTCCGAAAAGGAGCGATCAACAACTCCCGAAATTTCTGATCAGGATGTTTTATCACACATCACCTTTTTGGCTGCCGATCAAATGCGGGGCCGGGAAGCGGGTACGGCGGAAGAAGCGGCCGCTGCTAATTATATCGCCGATTTATTCCGAAGCTATGGTCTTGATCCTGCCGGCGAGGAAGGAACCTATTTTCAGGAATTCACCATCAACACGGCGGTGTTGAATAATCCACATGCGAGTGAATCGGATACTTCAGGTGAAAAGAGATTGAGCAAGAACGTTGCCGGATTATTACAGGGAACCGGAGATTCGGATGAAGTAATAATTGTGGGAGCACATTATGACCATTTAGGAATGGGACGATTTGGCTCGCTGAGCAGTAGTGAGGAGCCGCGCATACACAATGGAGCCGATGACAACGCTTCCGGAACCGCCGGCGTGTTGGAGCTGGCCGAATATTTTTCAGCTAATCGCCCGGAAACAGATCTTCTCTTCCTCGCTTTTTCCGGGGAGGAAATGGGCCTGCTGGGCTCTCAGTATTATGTGGAGAACCCGACCATTGAACTGGAAAACGCTTTGGCTATGATCAATATGGATATGGTGGGACGAATGAGCAACGGCCGCCTGATGATTTTCGGCGTAGCTACTACGGATAGCTGGGAATCTATTCTTACTGAAGCCAACACAGATTCTCTTCAGTTAGACCTGGTTCCCGATGGAACCGGAGCCAGCGATCACACCAGTTTTTACTATCAGGATATTCCGGTTTTGCATTACTTCACAGATACGCATGCCGACTATCACCGACCTTCTGATGACACGGAATGGATTAATGCAGAAGGGCAGGAACAGCTTCTTACACATGTAAAGCGGGTAATTGAACGCCTGGATGAACTGGATAAAGAAGATATGGCATTTACCGAAGCCCCCGGCGAACAGCAACGAAACATGACGATGGACGGACCTACCCTCGGAGTATTGCCTGATTACGGCTATGACGGAGAGGGATTTAGAATTACAGGTGTGAGTGAAGGCCGTGCTGCCGATAATGCCGGGCTGCAGGGCGGTGATATTATCATCAATATAGGTGGTAGGGATATAGCCGACATCTACAAATACATGGAAGCTTTGAATGAGCTCAAGGCCGGACAGCAAACAACCGTAACCGTTCTCCGCGATGGGGAAGAACTGAGCTTTGATTTGCAGCTGTAATTAATAGTCCACCACCAAAATACATGTAGAGACACAAAATCTTGTGTCTCTACATGTATTTTCTACCAACTAAAGGCTGCTTTTCCACCAACAACCGGCAGTGTTAATGTGGTTGCATCCAAATCAACGGTCAATTCTGTGCCCGGATCAGGATGAATGGTATATTCTTTATCACTACTAAAAACCATCAACCCAATCTGCTGGCCAGGACGTATAATCTGATCATCAGGCTGAAGCTCAAAAGTCAGCTCATAGAATTTACCGGGTTTAAGCGGCTCACTTTCGGTTAAGGATTCATGATTCTGCGGGTCAGCCCAGCCGCGGGTGATGATATTATCCGTAATTCGTCCATTTCTGCGTTCATCCCAAGGCAGAGAAACCAACCAAACCGAGAGATTTGCCGCGGGCTTACTACTGGCCAGTTTTATGTTGATAGTTGGCAATCCTGAAATGTGGAGAGAGTCTTTTAAAGGTGGCGTAACGTACAGCAACCGGTGATCTGTAATCTCAGCCCGTGCAAGAGATTCCCCATCAAAAGAAAAATTATCCACTAAGGTTTCTGTACCCTGTTTTCCGGGCTTATTCAGACTCAGGCTTCCTTTCTGTGGAGCTCCGCTGTTCAAGTATAAGGTAACCGGTTCAGCTTCTGGGTTAGGGTAGTCCGGGTAGAAGGTAGGATTTGCAGGGTCATCATATTCACGCACGATCCAGGCTCCGGTCTCATCACTGATTCCATTATCCACTCCAAACAAATAGTGAGTAAACCAGCGGTTCATCATTTCCACCGGTGGCGGTCCGCCATGGCCAAATTGGTGGTAGTAGATCTGAGTGTGAAGCCCCATTTCTTTAGCCTCCTCGTAAATTCGATAACTGTGTTCAGGCATCACGTTCCAGTCGTTAAAGCCGTGGCTCATCAACATGGCAGCCTTCATGGCGGGCATGTCGTTAAGGTAATCGCGGCCGGCCCAAAATTCGTTGTAATCTCCGGTCCGGCGATCCATGTTTTCTGCCATTTCCGTATCCCGGATTCGCAGGTTATTTCGCTCCCGCAGCGATTCTCTCCCACTATGGATGAAATCATAAAGCACATCAATATCTTCACCCAAATAGCCCCCTGGGCTGCGAACTAACCCATTGGAACGATAATAGTGATAATACGATGTATTCGGAGCAACCGGAATAATGACTTCCAGGCCATCCACACCGGTAGTTGCAGCCGCCAATGGAAGCGTACCATTGTAAGAGGTTCCGGTCATTCCCACTTTACCGGTCGACCAGCTGGCCATCACTTTTTCATTTCCATCCCGGCTGGTGTATCCATTATCCTTGCCTGCCAGCCATTCAATAACAGCTTTGGGGGCAAGGGATTCATTATCGCCACCAACCGTTGGAGCTCCATCCGAAAGTCCGGTTCCCGGAGAGGATGAGTGAACCACAATGTACCCTCTGGGAACCCATGTTTTTATCTGTGAATTTGAAATGATGGGCCGTTCTCCCCGTCGAATAACTTCCGGGTGTGCCCGGCGGCTTTTTCCTTCACCCACTTCATTGGATCCAAGCTCTCCCAACTCATGGCGCACATTCCAGAACAAACCATCAACCATACCAGCAGTTCCTGCATAATAGGGGCTTGTTTCATAAACAACAGGCAGCTTAAGGCCTTCTTCCGTTTGTTTAGGACGGGTTACATCCACATGCATGCGGTCAAGTTTACCATCACGGTCTGAGTCAAACTCGGTTTCAACCCAAAGATCTTCCCGAATCCAGTTTTCGGGATTTTCAAGTTCGGGAATTACCTGTGCCCGGCCATTTTCGATGACTGGAATTTGGACATCCTGCGCGATGAGCTCGCTGCCCCATAGAAAAATAAAGGTCAGGACAGTGAGGGTAAAAAGGTGTTTTTTAAGTGTATTCATAATTTTAAATCTGAGCTGATGTAATGAAGGAATGTAATGGAATATCTTTAAGTAATTGTCGAAAAATGTAGGCGGTTATTCTTTATTCAGATCATAGCGTTGCCGGCCTTCCCTGACAATATCATTTAATTCGCCTCTGGTAAAGTTGGTGTTTACACCTTCAACATCTAATGGAGACTTTTCCTCTTCAAGTTGCTTTACAACATAGGTTCTCCCATCTCTTCGCTTAATACGAATTTCACCATCTTTTTTTACCTCATCCAGAAGTTGGGCAAGGTTTTGCCGGGCTTGTGAGTAGGTATATACTTTCATGGCTAAACCTCTATTGTTTTTATCCCTTTATTTTTTGCGTGATTGAGGAGTGTTGTGTCTAAACTCAAAAGTGGGGAATTGTATTTAATACAACAATAAAGCATGTACGCATCGTATGCATAAATATTCAATTCTTTACTTAACGATATAGACTCCTTTAAGTCCAAACTCGTTTTTCTGATTGGAATAAGATGGTACTGACTCAAAACTTTTAGAGCTTCATCAAATACCAAACGATTTCTTTTAAACATTGACGATATCGCATTACCGATTTCGGCATCAATACTTATCGGTGCAATGAGATCCATTCCCTTGCTGTTCGAAAGGATTGAATTTCTTGAGGCTTCATTTAATAGAACAGCCAATACAGCTGATGTGTCAATTACAATATCCATGGCTGAATATAACAATTGTACAAGTGTAATTCTCTGCCAAAAAAAAATCCCTCACGCGAACGAATTCACGTGAGGGATTAATGCAAGTAGTGAAGACCTTAGTCCTCGTTGTTTAGTTTACTTGTTCATTAGTTTTCGGAAATCATCTAAAGTACTGCGCACTGCTTTAGCTGATTCCTCTAAAAGGTCATGTTCTTTTTTGTTTAAGTCAACCTCTATCACTTCTTTTACGCCACCGGTTCCCAGCTTCACAGGTACGCCAATGTACAGGTCATCAATTCCGTATTGTCCGTCGATGTGTGCACATACCGGGAAAATTCGGTTTTGATCCAGGAGAATGGCTTCAACCATTTGGGCAGCAGCAGCTCCGGGAGCATACCAGGCTGAGGTTCCCATCAGGCCTACGATCTCTCCTCCGCCTTTCTTGGCGCGTTCTACGATCTCATTCAGCCGATCTTCATCAATGAAGTGTGTGATAGGCATTCCGGAAAGCGTGGTGAACCGTGGTAATGGCACCATCGTGTCTCCGTGGCCACCCATCAACAACGCCTGAATGTCTTTTGGAGATACATCCAACTCGTCTGCAATAAAAGCACGGTAGCGAGCAGTATCCAGGATTCCGGCCATTCCCATTACTCTTTCATAAGGAAGTCCACTGGCTTCTTTGGCAACCTGTACCATTACATCCAAAGGATTGGAGACCACAATAATGATGGTATCAGGAGAATGCTTGGCGAGCTCTTTAGAAACACCACTTACGATATTGGCATTAATTTCAAGCAGGTCGTCGCGGCTCATCCCCGGTCGGCGCGGTACACCGGCAGTGATCACACATACATCAGATCCGGCGGTGTCGGCATAATCAACGGTGCCTTTTATGCGTGTATCGAAAAGGTGGACAGGCGCTGATTCCCACTGATCCAAACCACGGCCTTTGGATGGGTAAAAAGTTTTATCTCCGTCTTTCTTCTCAATATCTACGGCGACGATTTCTTTGCAAATGTCTCGTTGTGCGAGTACGTCAACTACGGTTGAGCCAACGTTACCTCCAGCTCCAACTACTGTTACTTTCATTATATTTGGTTTTTAGTGTTCAGTTTTCGATTTAAAATAATATCCTGTTGTGAACCTCTTGTGTAGAAGATAAGAAATCAGAGCTCAGGAGCCAGGGTTCTAACTTCTTCTTTTATCCATTCCCCACATCAATTTATTACGCAGGGTTTCAAAGTAATCCTGGCCCGGCAGGTGCACGAGATCAAAAGTTAAATCGGATTTCAAGATTTCCACTTCAAAAGGGAAGTTTTCAATTTCATGAACCTGACCGTCATACGAGAATTGAACCTCGCTCTGCTGTTTTTCAATAACAACCCTCAGCGGTTTTGCTGAGTTTAATACCAGTGGCCGGGTCGTGAGTGTGTGGGGATTAATGGGAGTTACCAAAAAAACTTCCGTTCCGGGAGCCACTATCGGTCCACCAGACGCCAGGTTATAAGCTGTAGAACCGGTCGGGGATGCTACAATCAATCCATCGGCCCAGTATGTGTTAATCAGGCTTCCATCATATTCAGCCGTCACATTTACCATGGAAATGGAATCCTTCCGGGTAAATAAAAACTCATTCAGCGCGTGATATTTATTACCGTTCGTGTCGGTTGCCAACAAAAACGAGCGTTTGTCAAGGGTGTAATCGTTGTTCAGCAGGCAGTCGAGTGCTCGTTCCAGGTCTTCAATCTGTGTGTTCGCCATGAAGCCAAGTCGACCGCTGTTAATCCCCAGAATGGGTTTATTGATATCTTTTGAAATGCGGGCCGTGTAAAGAATGGTTCCATCTCCACCCATCACCAAAACGATGTCACAGGCTTTGATGGAATCAGTATCGGAATTGGTTTTTTGTAGAATCTCCGTGTTGTTAAGTCCGGTTTCCTCACAAACTTCTTTGTTGATGAAAAGGGATATGTTCTTCCGTTCCGCCCATTTTATGGTTTCGGAAAGGACTTCCCTGACCTCATACTTCTGCGGGTTTGCAACGATTCCGAGCTTCATTCACTTCCCCCATTTTTCTTGACCGATACCAGGCTAATGTTCCACGGCTCATGGGTAATACTGATTCCGGAAATCGCCGGGCTGCTTAAAATATAAACCGGAGATTTCCAGCTAAGGAATTTTTCTGTATCGGGATAAGGCCGGGTGGTTAGACTGATATCGTCATAAAGGGCAAAAGAAGCGTTCATCGAAAAGGAGAAATCCATGTTTGTTGCCCGGGTCGCAAGCCTATCCAGGAAGAATACTTCAAACGGATGCACGGTTTGTGTGATCACCAACTGCCGGCTCGAATCAGGCTCTGCTCCATCTGCTGATCCTACCGTATTGGTGGTAACGGTTCCCATGGCAGAAAGTGGCAACAGATTTTCAAGATCAGCATTTGAAATTAACTCATTCACAGAAGCACGTTGGCCGGAATTCCGATTGTAAAAGAACGAATATTCAGAATAGGTTGAAGTTTGATTGAGTTGAAATGTGTTGGTAAAACTGTCTAAAAGTGTACCTGTGGAGTCTGTAACAGACATCAACGTGGAACTTCCAACCTCAATGAGTGCATCTAAATTTTTCCTGGCGAGCTGCTGGTATAAATCCTTTTCCTCTAATCCCGAAACAATATCCAGCCGGTTTATTTTTGGAGTGAACCCTCTGTACGCCTTATTCTGCGTTAATAAATGAGCATTCCCTTCCTTTTTAATAAAGGTGAATCGTCCGGTTCCTGCTGCTTTCTGTATAAGCCTATTCCCTGCCGGTACACTTTGTTTGGCATAGATGGAAGCCATGGGGTGTGCAAGCCTTTCAAGAAAATCGGAGGAAGGTTTATTCAGAAAGAAAACGACGGTTGAGTCATTTCGAATTTTCAGCCCTTCGATAGTATTGAAGACTCTTTTATCGGGATTTTTTACCAGGGTCTGCTCACTGTGATAAGCCACAAATCCTCTGATATCACTAAAGTGATTCGCAGTGAAATCCGGTACATCATTATCTGCCATGCGCTCAAATGCATAGCGCACATCACTTGCCACAAATCTTCGGCCAGATCCGTTTTCGAAGGCAGGAGAATCATGAAAATACACATCGGTTCTCAGGTGAAAGGTGAACTGAGTAGAATCGGTATTTACCTCCCACCTTTTGGCCAGTGCGGGTGAAGGATTGCCGGAGCTGTTCAAGCCGGTGAGCCCTTCATAGATAAGATTCATCACCCGCCACTCGCTGTTTGAGGACGCAAAAAGCGGATCAAGAGATTCGATGGCAGCAATTTCACCAAACCGAATATGAACAAAATCGTCCTGGGCGGGATCAATTTCGGTATAAACGGAATCTGCCGGGGCATTCAGCAATTCAGAGGTGTCTGACTTAACGGTGACCGTTTCAAGTTCCTTGCCGCAGGAAATGAAAACAAATACTGAAATTATAAGGAGGACAAATTTTTTCATTGAGTTGTGTCTGTCTGTTTTAGTAAAACAAAATATGAACGATGGAAATCATTCCCTTATTAGCAATCGGAAGTCAATTTTTACTGCCTTTTAACCCTTTAATGCCTTTAATGGCTTTTTCATTAAGTAAGTTAGTCTCATAACTGCGAACTCTTCCATTTTTTGCACGATGCTGCTTCAACCCGATTTCTATAAGTTCATTGAGCAGTTGGGTAAAGTTAAGCCCCGATTTATCCCACAGATAAAATGAGAAAGAACCCGGTATTGTATTGATTTCATTAAAGTACACTTCTTCGGTGTTCGCATTCACCAGAAAATCTAATCGTGCCAAACCGGAAGCATCCAAAGCTGAAAAAGTTTTTGTAGCAAGATTCTGAATTTTTTTTGTGAGTTCATCGGAAATATCCGCCGGGATAACCCGGTCTGCCGAGGCCATACCTTTATCTGCTCCGTCTCCGCTCTGATACTTATCCTCAAAAGAGAGCGTTTCGGTTTGACCCAAAGGTTTTTCACACACACTGGCCCGGCAATCATCCGGGGTGCCCATTACCGAGCAGTTAATTTCCATAAGTGGATTTACGGCTTCCTCAATCAGCAAGTGTTCATCATAGCGGAAAGCTGTTTCTACAGCATCAATCAGTTCATCGCGGGAGTTTGCTATTGCCACACCAATGCTGCTCCCAAGGCTCACCGGCTTCACGATTAGAGGGTAATCGTACCCTTCGGCAATGGTGATGATATCGTTCTGCTCTTTTTCCCAATCAGATTCATAAAAGTTAACTGCTTTAGTCACCGGAATTCCGTTTGCGGCTGCAACCAGCTTTGCCTTCACTTTATTCATCCCTAACGAAGAGCCCAACACTCCGCTTCCCGAATAGGGCACGTTCATCATTTCGCATACTCCCTGAAAAGCACCGTTCTCCCCTTCACTTCCATGAAAAGCACACAACACGGCATAAACCGGGTAGCTTTTGGGCTTTGAGAATATTCCACCACCATCCTGTTCTTTAAGATGAGTCTTACCGGTTTCATCTTTTACAAAGGCGCAGGAAACACTGTCGTTTTCAAGGGAGGGAAGGTCTTTAAAGTTACTGAGATCCAGCAGCTTTTCTCCGGTCAGCCAGCGCCCTGATTTTGTGACATACAAGGGGATACAATGGTAGGAACTGTCTTCAAGTGCAGAGATAGCCTGGATGGCTGTTAGCACCGAAACTTCATGTTCCGTAGAAACGCCTCCAAAAGCGACAATAAGGTTTTTTTGAGTCATAGCTGAGTGTATTGTTGAAGCCGAAAATAGGATTGTTTCCGCTTAATTGTTAATAGATTGAAAGGTTTTAGTGACAAGGTGTTAGGTTTTAGCTTTCTGCTAAAACCTAACACCTGAAATCTTCCAACTAATACCTATCTTTTAAAACTTGATCTTGTTCCTCAATATGATATTTTCAATATTTGCTGTTCTGTGGAATCTTTAAATCAATCGCTTATGAGTATGGTAATCACATCTGTAAATCAATTGAATTTTAAGCTTTCGGAGCTGGAATCGATGCCGGCACCGGAGAAAGTTCTGTTGGTGAAGCCCACCTATTTTTCGGTGGAATATGTGATTAACCCGCACATGGAAGGTAACATCGGGGATGTGGATAAGCTGGCTGCCCAAAATGAATGGGAGCACCTGAGAGCGGCTTATGAGGAACTTGGATTATACGTGCATGTGATAGAGGGCCAGCGTGGATACCCGGACATGGTTTTTTGTGCCAATCAAAGCCTGCCAAATATCACTAAAGATGGCAAAAAGGAAGTGATTATGAGCGTGATGAACTCCGATCAGCGGAAGGGGGAAGTGCCTACCATTCAAAAAGTATATGAGGACAGCAGCTACGAAATTGTACACCTCGATGGCGACCGGTTCTCCAGTTTTGAGGGAATGGGTGATGCGATTTGGCATTTCAAGAAAAGGCTGCTTTGGGGAGGATATGGGTACCGCTCTTCCAAAGAAGTATATGATGTGATTTCAGAGACGTTCGGCACCCCGATTATTGCACTTGAGCTTATCGATGAGCGCTTTTACCATCTTGACACCTGCTTGTGCATCCTTGATTCCGATACCGCACTTATATACCCCAAAGCTTTTACCGATGAAGGGCTGGAGCTGATTCACACCTTATTTACGAATGTGATTGAAGCATCAAAATATGAGGCGGAGAAGCTCTTTGCCTGTAATGCTACCTGTCCGGATGGAAAGAATGTTTTTATACAACAGGGCTGTGTGGATGTAAATCATAAACTGAAAGAATCCGGATTTAAAGTGCATGAGTTCAGCACCTACCAGTTCCTGAAAAGTGGCGGCTCTGTTTTCTGCATGAAAATGCTGCTTTGGTAATTGTGCTATGTGCGATGTTATTGCCTTAAATTTGGTTCTTATGATAGCGCATGAAAGCAATAATTTTATTTCTGCACTCCAGCGCCTTTAATCTAATTTCTTCACACCTCTCTTTAGGTAAATAATTTAAGTCGGCTAGAATATAGGTCATACTTTGTACTTCAGATGCTGAACTTTGAGAAATATTGAAGAAGCGGACCATTTCTTTCCTCCCAAATCTGGTGAAGCCTTCAGCAATGTTATTCATAACCGAAACTGATGCTCTTCTGATTTGATCTTTTAACCCATAATCTTTTGATAGTGGACCAACTCTTGAAGATGTATAAACCATCCCAACTAATTCTCTGGCACATTGCCAGCATTCAAGTTCTTCAAATTTTTGTGCTGTACCCATAACTTTCATTTTTTTCTTTTCTTGTTAAGAGCGATTTCAAATATATTCCTTACAAAATTATTTCAAGTATGTGCATCTGACCACGCACATCGCACAAAGCACTTTTTATATGAATTATTTGAAAGCCGGAATTTCTTTTCTGATTCTTCTCGCTGTTATCATTTCTTTGAATACAAAATTTGGATCGGTTCCGCCTCTGGGTAAGTTTTTTGATCCTCATGCCGGGTTTTGGGCCAATGCCGAAACAACTGCTCCGCAATCACAAGAACTGGATATTCCGGGATTAAAGGACATTGTGTCCGTGTATTTCGATGACCGTCGCGTTCCCCATATCTTTGCTCAAAATGAGCATGACCTTTATTTGGCTCAGGGATATATTGTTGCTCGCGACCGCCTTTTCCAGATGGAAATGCAGACCTACGATGCTGCCGGCAGGTTAGCTGAAATTATCGGTCCGTCTTTGCTGAACAGAGACAAACAAACCCGCCGATGGGGAATGCCCTTTGGGGCCGAAAGAGCCTGGCAGGAAATCCAAAAAGACCCGGATATGCTGGCTGTCATCGAGGCTTATGCCGATGGGGTAAATGCCTACATTGACGAACTTTCGCCAGATGAATATCCCCTGGAATATAAAATACTGGATTTTACCCCCGAGCCATGGGAGCCTATCAAAACGGCCTTACTGCTTAAGAACATGACCCGGACACTGGCTGCCGGCAATAGGGATGACCGAACCAGCAACACCCTGGCTTATTTCGGCGATGACTTTGTAAACCGTTTTTTCACCCGGGAACCCGAACTCAACGACCCTATCATTCCACCCAGCAGAGAATGGGATTTTGATGCTGATATTCCGGAAGCACCGGACAGTTTATACGTGCCGGCTTCGGCTAAAGAAATTGAGGCTTTTACAACCGAAGAAGGAATAGGAAGCAATAACTGGGCGGTAAGCGGATCAAAAACTGCCTCCGGATATCCTATTTTGGCAAACGATCCCCACCTTTCACTTACCCTGCCTTCTATCTGGTATGAGGTGCAACTGCATGCTCCCGGCGTTAATACCTATGGTGTGAGTTTGCAGGGCTCCCCCGGTGTGATTATTGGCTTTAACGAAGATGTAGCCTGGGGCGTGACGAATGTAGGCACCGATGTGCTGGACTGGTACGAGATTGAGTTTCGTGATGAAACCATGCAGGAATACCGGCACGATGGGCAGTGGAAACCCACATCAACCCGCATCGAAGAAGTAAAAGTACGAGGGGAAGAAACGGTGATGGATACGGTGATTTACACCCATCACGGACCGGTTACCAAGGTAGAGTCCCGTGTAAATGAAGATCGGGCTCCGGCTTATCACGCCATGCGCTGGATTGCCCATGAACCCTCCAATGATCTCAAGACTTTTTATGGATTGAACCGCGCTGAAAATTACGATGATTATGTAGCTGCCTTAAAGGAATACACCGCACCGGCTCAAAACTTTGTATTTGCCAGTAACGAAGGGGATATCGCTATATGGGTGAATGGAAAACTCCCAAAAAAGTGGGAGCATCAGGGGCGCACTGTTAGTGACGGTACTGACCCGAGCTATGACTGGCAGGGCTGGATTCCCCGAGATCAGATTCCCCACATAAAAAATCCGGATCGGGGTTTTGTGAGCTCGGCCAATCAGGAATCGGCTGCTCCCGATTATCCCTACTACCTGGATGATGACTTCGCTCCATTTGAGCGCGGACGGAGAATCAATGACCTGCTGGAGTCTATGGAAAACATCACCCCAAAAGACATGCAGGATATGCAGATGGATGATTACAGTTATTATGCATCTACCTTTTTACCGAGCTTGTTGGCATGGACTGATACGGATAGCCTGACGGAAGAAGAGCAGACCATCTACGACCTGATGACCCAATGGAATTACTACATGGATGCTGAAGAAATGGCCCCCGCCATATTCCGGCAGTGGGCGGGGAATTTCTACCGGGCTGTGATGTATGATGAGTATGAAACTACAGACGCGCTCCTGAGATATCCTTCCAGAGACATCTTCGTAGAGGTGGTAAAAAATGACCCCGATTTTTCATTTATCGACAATATTGAAACCGAAGCCAGGGAAACAAGAGAAGACATTGCAACGGCAACCCTTAAAGAGTCTGTCTCTGAATTGACGAATGCCTGGGGTGAACCTGGAGACCGATGGAAATGGGGCGTTGCCATAAATAACGATATCGATCACCTGGCAAATGTTCCAGGAATGGGGAAACAAAATATATATAGCAGCGGTTCATCAGATGCTATCAATGCGATTAGAGGAGGCTTTGGACCATCCTGGAGGATGGTGGTTGAATTGGGACCTGAAGTAAAAGGCTGGGGCGTTTATCCCGGGGGCGCTTCCGGAAATCCCGGCTCACCGAATTACGACTCCATGATTGAAACCTGGAGAACCGGCGGCCTTTTCGAACTGAATTTCTTCCAGGAAGAGCCCTCCGAATTCAATTATAAGATCAGCCTTAAAAACCCGGGCTCTGATTAATTCTACATCTATAATCGCGCCTAATAGTTCAACCTCTTTTGTTTTCTCCTTAGCAAGAATAAAGACGCCTATACAAGAATGATGCTTTATCTAAGTGAATCTCTGCTTCTATAAAAACCAAACCATATCACTTCAACATTCAATTTTGAATGTTCCTTGTTCAATGTTCTTCCCCTTCTTTCCTCATCAGCAGGTACTTATCAACAGCCAGCATAACGGGCGTACTGGTAATGATGATGACAAGCGTGGCGGCGTGGGCGATAGTAGCGTAGGCAAGTCCGGTTGCTCCGGGAACCGCGTATAAGATCAGAAGTGTCTTGGTAATAAACAGATGATAGGTGCCAACGCCGCCAGGAGTGGGAATCGAAATGCCAACCGCGCTTACAACCGTAAGTACAACTGCTTCCGTGATTCCCAGGTCATACACATTCTGCATATCAAACATCCAAAAACCAATGTAGGTCATGGTGATGTAGAACACCCAAATCAGGAGGGAATAAAAGATGAAAAGTGGCCAGTTTTTTAGCTCTTTGATGGCCAGCAATCCGTCCACAAATGTTCTGATGATCTTCTGAATGTTGTGTACAAAATCGGCAATTTTACCTTCGGTCTTTTCTTCTGCTTTTTTGAAAAGCCAAAGAAGTAATCCCAACCCGGCAGCAGCAAACAATCCATACTTACCAAGCGTCAGGATAAAGTTGATTTGAGTCTCAGAGCTGGTGATATCAACGCCGAATAAACGGGAAAGCACCTGTGGGTCGGCAACCAAAAAAACAACCACGAATGCCATCAACAGTAACATGCCCAGTAAATCGACCACACGCTCCAGTACAATAGTACCGATAATTTTGCTGTTGCTTTCATCAACCTGACGGGCTACATAAACCGGACGCGCTACTTCGCCCACCCTGGGAAGTGGAATGTTGACGAGATACCCGAACATTACCCCGGTAAACAAAGTGGTTTTGGAGGGGACCTTATCTTTATTGGTAAAAAGCATTTCCCAACGCAATGCCCTTATGAAGTGGGCAAAAAGTGTGGTTGCGGCAAAGGGAAGAATCCACGACCAGGACATGCCCCGGGCTGAATCAACAACTTCAGAAAACTCAACTTCACGGAAAGCCAGCCAAAGAAAA
Organism: Gracilimonas sp.; assembly: GCF_017641085.1. Lineage (NCBI taxonomy): Bacteria > Pseudomonadati > Balneolota > Balneolia > Balneolales > Balneolaceae > Gracilimonas > Gracilimonas sp. The sequence goes on from NZ_JAEPPI010000002.1 coordinate 246,362, forward strand.
AGTATTCCTAACAGAACACTTGCAGCAATTTTCAGAACCTTTTTAGTCTGCATTAATATCTCATATCTACAACTTCGGCATCATCGGGATAATCGAGCTGGAAAAGGCCGGTTTCCGGTTTAAGAAAAGCGCCGTCAGAAAAAGTAGTTACGATTTCATTGTCCGAAATATCCCATGCTGTGATTTTTGTTGGACGAAACTGTTCATCTATAATGATTTCAACTTCCACAAAAACAGCAAAATCGTCATTAGATATCAGCGTTATTATAGTCTGATCACCCATTTTTCCTTCACTGACGGTATAAGTCGTGTCAATGCCACTGAGCATGCGGGAAGGGGCAAAATCGTCTTCATCAGCGTTGTACAAGTCAATGATGACGCGGTTTCTGGATGGATCATATACCTTTGAAGTTTCTCCATCTACCACAACCACCTGTCCATCGGCTTCCAGTTTATAGCGGACTTTATCGAGCCAGATTTGTCCTTCACTCCGGGTTACTTCTCCCGTGTAGGAATCCGTAAATGTTTGGTTGAACATAGCACGAAACACCAGGCCCTCATCAAACTTTTCCTTGAGCTGATCAAAGTTTGGAGTTTGGGCAACGGCGGTTAAGCTAAATATCAGGCTGAAAAAAAATAGCCCAGACAGAACCCTAAGTAATTTTTTTGAACCGGAGGTTCTGACAGGCGTTCCGAACCAGAGGTTCGGAACGAGAACGAGTCGTCCGGTTAGCTGAGAGCTGAAGCCTGTCAGCTGAAAGCTCTTCCTAATCATACTCATCAAGATTGTCCAATAGTTCCTGAAGTTCATCTTCATCCTGAATGAGAACGTCCCGTGCGGTACTGCCCTGATATGGTCCAACAATTCCTGCATTAAATAACTGATCTATAATTCGACCGGCGCGGTTATAGCCGATTTTCAATTTCCGTTGCAACAGAGAAACCGATCCTTGTTGATGTAAAATCACCAGCTTGGCAGCGGCTTCGAAGTACTCGTCAATATCATCCAGCGGATCCGGGATGTCTGCTACATCCTCTTTAATGATAGGCAAATGGAAAGGTTCCTTATATCCCGCCTGTTGGCCAATAAAGGAGTTAATTTTATCCACCTCTTCAGTAGATACAAAAGCATTTTGGATTCGGACCAGCCCGGTTCCGTTGTTAAACAGCATATCACCCATTCCAATCAGCTGATCGGCTCCGCCCTGATCCAGGATCGTTCTGGAGTCAACTTTGGAAGCCACCTGATAGGCAATTCGTGCCGGGAAATTCGCCTTGATAGTACCGGTAATCACATTTACCGATGGGCGCTGTGTAGCCACCACCAGGTGGATTCCGATTGCACGTGCCAGCTGTGCCAGTCGCGCAATGGGTTCCTCAATCTGCTTTCCGGCCGTCATCATCAGGTCGGCAAGCTCATCAATAATTACGACTATATAAGGCAGGTGCCTGTGTCCCAGCTCTTCATCCAGTTCGCCGGTTGCATATTTTTCGTTGTAAGATTTGATGTCGCGAACCATCGCCATCTTCAGCAGGTCGTAGCGGTCATCCATTTCCTTACACAAGCTTTCCAGCGTTTCCTGGGCCTTGGTAGTATCCGTGACGATAGGCTCATCCGCATCCGGCAACATAGCCAGGAAGTGATTCTGAATATTACGATACAAGGAAAGCTCGATCTTCTTCGGGTCAATCATCACGAACTTCAGATTATCCGGATGGCACTTATACAGCAGGCAGGTGATGATGGTATTAATCCCAACCGACTTACCCGACCCGGTTGCACCTGCAATCAACAAGTGAGGCATTTTGGTCAGGTCGATCATGAACACTTCGTTCTCAATGGTTTTCCCAAAGGCCACCGGAAGCACGAAGTCGGTTTCCACAAATTTCTTGGTATTAATAACCTGCTTGATGTACACCGTTTCACGCGTGCTGTTCGGCACTTCAATTCCCACAGCCGACTTCCCCGGAATGGGCGAAAGCATACGCAAACCTTTGGAAGCCGTAGCCATTTTCAGGTCGTTGGAATAGCTTTCAATCTTGGAAATTTTCACATCGGGAGCCGGCTCCAGTTCATAAAGCGTAACGGTAGGTCCAACAATCGCGTTAATGCCTACAATCTCAATTTTGTGGCGCTTCAGCTTATCAAGGATGATCCGCTTGTTCTCTTTAATTTCTTCAAGATCCACTTCGTTACCTTCATTGGGCGGCGGATCCAGCAGATCTACTTTCGGGAACTTGTATTTTATGACCGGGACTTCCTTGGCTTTTTCCCGGTTTTGCTTGTCCAGATCTTTCTCATCAGCTTCTTCTTCGCCCTTCCCTACATAAACGGAAACTTCCAGATCGTCTTCTTCCTCATCAACCACTTCCTCTTTTTCTAACGAAGCCCTCTGGCGAGTATCTAAGGTCTTAACTTCCTGCTGCTCTTTCTCACGCTGCTTGCGCTCTTCCGCTTCCGACTTCTCCACCAACTCATCGATGGATGGTGCCGGCTTCACGGGTTCTTTGTCGTCCTGAGGTTCGGCGATTTCTTTTTTCTGAAGTTCTTCCTCTTCGTTATCAGAACTGCTTTCTTCTTTCTTCGCTTGTTGCTCAGCTTTTTTCTCTTCCTTCGCAGCTTTCTTGGCAGCTATGCGTTCTTCCCGCTCTTTGGCTTTTTGCTCTTTACGAAGCTGACGTTCAGCCCGCCAGTCTTCCATTTTATCCCGCAGGTTATCCATCCAGATCTTAACGCTGTCGATGGTTTTCTGAAGGTCACGATCTACAAACATGAGCAAAGTCACGATCATCAAAACAGACAGAATAAAAATAGATCCAATCCCTGTGATGTTCTGCAGTACTTGCGAGATAGCAATTCCCGCTGAGCCGCTCCAGATAGAGTCGGAAGGGAAATCGGCATTGGTGTTTAACCAGCCAATGAAAGTGGAAAGCAACACCATGCCCCAAATGGATAGTACGGTTAGCCAGCTCAGCTCTTTGAAATCCCGACGGCGAAAGGTATGCCAGCCGTGATAACCGGTTATGAGCGCTAGGATGATGCTGGTATATCCGAATAAACTATGCACCAGGTAATGGGAAAGATAAGCGCCTACCGGACCCAGCCAGTTTTTCACCAACCGTGATGAAGCGTCAGGGTTAAACAAATCGAGGAAAGAAATGCTTTTGGCGTACTGGTAGTCCTCCGGATTGTAAGAAATAATACTCAGCCCAAGCAAAATCGCAATCGACATCACAATGATACCGATAATTTCGACCTTACGGTTGGAATCCAGCCCCGTAGTTGTAGATGTATTTAGGTTATTTTTAGCCATTCAAATTGGTCAGGATGCCATCCCGCATGCCGGGAAGCACATCAAATTCATTTACTTTGCAACAGAATTCAATATCGCCATTTGGAACCAGTTCAGCCAATCTTTTTGCATGATCGCTCTTGCTGATGGCTCCTTCTAAATCATCCCCAAATTTTTGGAAAAGACCAAATGCTACTTTAGCCCCGTCTTTAGCCGAGTCAGGCAGCTCTCCTCCGGAAATGGCATGCAGCAGAGAGCCGGCAAACAAAGTATCTTCAATGGACAAACGACCCTGCCATCCGGAGCAGACTAATACTACTTCATCGTCATGATCCTTCAGGGCATTCAATATGCTATCCTGATTCAGGAAGGTGCCTACATAAATCTGGTTGGCAAGGGATGATTTTTTAATTGCCTTGGTGCCATTCGTAGTATTGAAAATCAGCGTTTTGCCTTTTACCACTTCCGGCTCATATTCGGCCGGGGAATTGCCAAGGTGATACCCTTCTATTTTGGTTCCGTTTTTTTCGCCACACAGTAAAAAATCTTTTTGATCCATCGTATTGGCGATCTTCATGGCATCACTCATATCTGCTACGGGAATGATTTTTTTGGCCCCGTTACTCAGCGCTGTGGTAATGGATGATGATGCTCTTAACACATCTATAATAACCGCTGTTTTCCCACGCAGCTCTTCTTCCTGAAAAGCCTGAACGGAAAAGAAAACGTCGATATAATTAATCTCTGGCATATTCTCTCTTTATTATTTTTTAATGAATGGTGGGCGGGTTACAGTTGCTTTAGCCGTCTTCCTGCGGATGCTGATCTCTATTTCTGTTCCTTCTTCCGCGTAGTCAGTAGCAACGTATCCCATCCCTATACCTTTACCCAAAGTAATCGACATTGTTCCGCTGGTTACTTCTCCAATGGCTTCTCCCGCATCGTTTTGGAGCTCATAGCCCTGACGTGGAATATTGCGTTCACCTTCAACCACAAAGCCCACAAGCCGGCGGTTTAAGCCTTCTTCTTTTTTCTTCAAAAGGGCTTTTTTTCCATTGAAATCACCCTTCTCAAATTTCGTAATCCAGCCTAATCGGGCTTCCAGTGGATGCGTATCTTTGGTGATATCGTTACCATAAAGCGCATAGCCCATTTCAAGACGGAGGGTATCGCGGGCGCCTAACCCACAGGGCTCAATACCGAATTCTTCGCCGGCCTCCATGATGGCATTCCATACTTTTTCGGGGTCGGCATGACTTTTATCAAAATATAGCTCAAACCCCTTTTCGCCGGTGTAACCTGTGGCGGAGTACACAACGTTATCCATACCGGCAAGGCTTCCCATTTTGTAGGAATAGAATCCGATGTCACTCAAATTCAAATCCGTTAGCTTTTGGAGCGTCTCTACGGATTTTGGTCCCTGAACGGCCAACAAGCAGGTATCATCCGATTGGTTGTGGACATTCGCGTCAAAAGTGTTGTTTTGGTTGATCCACTCAAGGTCCTTTTCAATATTGGATGCATTTACAACCACAATATACCCGGCATCATCAAAAAGCTTATACACAATCAGGTCGTCCACGATGCCACCGTTTTCATAGCACATGCAGGTGTATTGCGCCTTTCCTTCAACCAGCTTGGAGGCATCGTTCACCGTTATTTTCTGAATCAAATCCAGGGCTTCCGGTCCGCTTATAAAAAACTCGCCCATGTGGGAAACATCGAATATCCCTACGGCTTTGCGAACGGCCGCATGCTCAGTTTTAATTCCTGCATATTGAACCGGCATCTGATATCCGGCAAAATCTACCAGCTTGGCGCCGGCCTGTTCGTGAATGCTGTAAAAAGGTGTTTTTTTTGACATGTAATGTACTGAATTCAAATTAGTGGTTAGAGAGTATATCGAATTGTACCAACGTCTTAATTACTACCCATCAAACCTGTATTGCTACGTTTTTCATTGCCCCAAACTTAGTGATTTATTGGGAATGTTATTGAAAAGCTAAAGTCTGTTTTTGGAACTTAGTGAGCGTAACTATACTAATCTGAGATACCAACACTTATAACATGTCCGGTACTATCAAAGTGTATATTCAAATAATAAATCCAAGACTCACCGGGCCACATACTGTGTCCATAATCTAATTCATATCTATAGATTTCCTGGTGTTCAAAGTCTGGTTTATTTAGAAGTTTTATGACTTCATCATGTGTAAACCCATCGAGAGTATCAGATGTAACGATATGGTCAGCCATACTTGATCTGGTGGATTTATCACCTTCTTCCCATTCATTTTGATTGAAAAGTTCAGATTGATTTGTTCGAAAATATGAGGGAGAGGTAAACAGAAAAGTTATTGTTGATAGCAAGACTACAACAATAATTAGTACCCAATTTTTTAAAGTGATTGAACGCAGAATGCTCATATAAATAAGTTATTTGTAGTTAATAACCTTTCACCAATAATTATTTAATCAAATATATTTGATGATTAAATATAATGTAGGATAACATGGTGTTATCTCTAAATATCTTGAATTATAGACATAATAACCCTTTATTAATATAACTTCAGCTTCGATATAAATAAAATCATATAGTTATGTTTTCGGGAAATAAAAAAACAAACAGTACTAATTCAGAATTACAACAAGTATATGACAATGTTGCTAATCTGATGCTTTATAAAAACATTAAAAGGGATGAGATTACACAAAAACTCATTGATGAAGGGTTTAACCAGCAAGATGCTGAGTTTATTTCTAATGATGTTGCAACCGCACTTATTGAAAATCAGAGGAAAAGTGGCCTTAGAAGTTCGATTTTTGGTACCATCATGTTTTTAGTTGGTGCCGCGATTACTATTCCTTCACTTTTTGAGGGGGGTATTATTGCTTACGGGGCCGTATTTATGGGTTTCATACTGTTGGTAGGAGGCTTGATAAAAAGGAAATATGCTGAAAAAAGATTTATAGGCAAGAAATCTTAAAGGGAATTATAGTCAGTCCTTATTTTTCAACCAGCACAGGAATAATAGCCTAGTAAATATATGAGCCACATTGATTCATTTAAGCACGAGATTATTGGGCTTTTTGGCTCTATTCCGGTTTATCACCCATTAGAAGATATTGAAGGAGATTTTAAAGCTAACCCCGGTCAATTGGTTTTGGGCGGAGGGAGTGGTGAACATCCTGCTATGGTTGTGGAGGATTCGTCACAAGCCGTGGCTCTTTTTTTAAAATTTAGCCTGGAACCGTTGTTAAATCCAGAGCTGAGTGTTAATCGTTTTCCTCTGAAAAAAGTGACTGAAGACTGGTTAGAGAAAATCCAGCCTTTGTTGCCTGCTGACCCAGCCTCAATTTGTGTATTTTACAACTGGACGGAGGAAGATCATCAAAGATTTGCTAAATATTGCACCTCAGATGTGTTGCCTAACCCACACTGGAAGGGAGATTTGTATGAATGGCTGCCCGTTAGTTTTGGGGAATTTATCTTATTTGCTATGCCTGGGCTGGTCCCTGAAGTGATGGAGAAATTAGGGGAAAATCCGCACGAATTTTTTAATCATATTCGGTACAATAATATTAGCCTTATTCCTCCTAATATGCCTGTGTATGCTAATGGAGGGAATGCATTTGCATGCCGTTGGGAGCCAAAGTTTTAGTTAAAAGCGGCTTTTTCTTCCTCAGTTAACTCCGCTAACCGTTTTGCACCAGCGCTCTCAAGATTTTTTTTAAGTTTTTTATATCGAATGACTGCCTCTTCATTACCATCATCTTGATTTGCCTTCAAGGCTCTATACACAACATCCAAAACTGTCTGCTTAAAAAATCCTTTAGAGGGACGGTTGAGTATCAGGTGGCGCTTTTCCGGGGAGAGTCTGGAGATAAACTCAATTTCTTTGTCAACCTGTATACTAAACGGGCTTTTAGATACGGACAAATATAAAGGGGAAGGAAATGCTGGTGGACATTGAATGCGGTGGTAGTTTTCAAAAAAAGTTACGAAACTCCCAAACAACTCTTTTCCATGTTCTCGAGCTTCCTCTATTAAATTGCCCTCATGCCCTGCACAAAAAATAATAATATCCGACTCTGTTAGTTCTACATCACTGCCATCGCCGGGTGTTTGGGCATGGGCTGAGGGGGTGCATAGCATTGCCAGGAGGAGAACGGTAGCATATTTGGGAAACAATAGACTATTCATAAGCACCTAATTTTAGTTAAAAGCGGCCTTTTCTTCCTCAGTTAACTCCGCTAACCGTTTTGCCCCGGCATCTCGCAGCATTTCCCTCAAATCTTTATAGCGAGCTATCGCCTCATCGTTCCCAGCTTCTCTATTTATTTTTAGTTTTCTCTCAACAACACCTAAAACAGTTTGCTTAAAAAATCCTTTAGAGGGACGGTTGAGTATCAGGTGGCGCTTTTCCGGGGAGAGTCTGGAGATAAACTCAATTTCTTTGTCAACCTGTATACTAAAGGGGTGATCAGATATAGACATATAAAGTGGGGAAGGGAAGTGAGGCGGACATTGAATGCGATGGTAATTGTTGTAGAAGTTTTCCAGTGATCCAAATCGTTTTTTTCCGTGACCCCTGGCTGCTTTAATAGAACCTCCCTCATGCCCTGAACAAAAAATAATGATATCTGACTCAGTTAGTTCTACATCACTGCCATCGCCGGGTGTTTGGGCATGGGCTGAGGGGGTGCATAGCATTACCAGAAGACTGATAATAACAATGGTGGGTAATAAATATGTGCTGTTCAAACTTCGTATTCTGTCTTCCATTTATTTAAGCCATTGGATTATTTAATTCTAAGTTAATGCAACTGCCATTATGTATCCTAATACCCATACAAACTGGTGCTTTTTGCCTCATTATAAGCTGCTGTAAAACCATCCAAAGAAATGATGATATGATACCGTTCACCCGCAGTGGTTTCTGCCTGAAATTCAATCTTATTTCCGGATTTCATTACCTGAATGGACTGCTCGTCCACAGGCATACTAAAGCCGTTGCCATATTTTGCGCATTTAACAATTCGTTGCTTGCACTTTTCGTAGGCCGGCAGAGATTCGGGGCTATCATCAACAAAAATGTCACTTTGTATTTTAAAGTAGCTATCAGACGAAGCAGACCTTGAGTAAAAGTTTGGAATAAACGTCCAGGCATCATCCACCCCTTCCTTATCGCTGGTCCAAATAGATAGTATGCCTTCTCCGGTATCCACCTGTATACCTGCGCCTGTTTTAAATAAGGACCGCTGGTTCAGGGTGATATATTCTTCACCATAAGGTTCTACAACCTCCCATGGTTGTCCTTTAATTTTTATCATTTGTGTAGCCTCAGAGCGGTCATAATTATAAACACGGGCGTTTACCCAGTTATCCCATTCACCATTTACTTCCTGATTAAACCGTTTCACTCTGACCCTTAACCCATTTATACTTGGAAAATCCCAGGCATCAGTTTTGTAATAGGTTTGTACTTCCTCATCGCCATCTTTATTCTCATCGATATAGTCTGTGAGATAATCATACTCCAACTCTACTGATGCATTTTGTGTTACGGCATCTTTAAAGTTTTCATATAAAGATCCGGTATTAGGAAAGTAAGCCACTTGGCAATAATCTTGATTAATTCTAAAAGAGACCTCTTTTCCCTGATTTAGTACAGATGGGTGTTTTAATTTGGCATATGTCTCGTCATCTCTGCTTGATTGTCCAATGCTAAACATATCAGGATTGTCATGCATAAATGCCTGTGCTTCTTCCCACCTAAAACTGAAGCAAAGGTCACTGTAGAGTCCTGCAATATCATTCAGCAGTTCCTTGGAGTTCCAGGCAAGGTCAGGCCGGAATCGGTCTTTTGTATTTAGCCCGGAGGGCATTCCGTACCAGTTGGAATAAGAATAGGCGTATGTATATTCTTCGCCATTACCAGAAATTTCATAGAGTACATTGCCCAACAGGTCTTTCTCAATGAAGTTTTCAGGGACTGGGTCACCGGGGTTAGTCCTGCCAAAAAAGTGTCCCTGTTCGTCATAGTATTCTACCTCTCTTCTTAAAAGCTCATCTTCGTCGTTATAAAATGCTATCTGTACTTTTGTGTAATTATTTGTATTACTGTAAGCAAGCTCAATTTTATTCTCGAACATACCATCTTCAGTGGAGTATAACTCAGCTTCAATAACTCTTCCCTGGTTATCATAAGAATAACTTTTAGATAAGCTTCCATTCTCATACTCTTTACTTAGGTTCCCGTTACCATCATAGCTGAACTGGAGAATAGTATCGTCGCTTTCCATTTTTATGATTCGATTGCGGGAGTCTGTTTCAATATCATATGAGGTTCCATATCCCATGGTGGTATATTTATTAAGCGCACCACTTGAGTTATACTTATAGCTCCCACCGTCAGATGAAGTTTGTTTACCTTCAGTGTCAAAATCTATCGAACTTGACATAATTGAGTAAACTCTAGTTCGCTTCGTAACATCACCATTGATATTATAATGATCAAGGGTGTATTTATATGGAACAGGGTTAACAGGGGCTACAGACCAGTCCACTTCATATTGAGGAAAAGCAGCTATCGGGAAAAAAATAAAAACGAGAAAGAAAAAAATACGATTCATAATCAATAAAATTGAAATAAAAGTTACAATAATTAACAATTTTTAAATGAAGAAGTAAAAATCATATTCTGAAAACCGCATGGTTATGTAGTTATTATTTCTTCCTCTATTCATAGTATATATGAGAGCAAAAATTTTGTTTTAAAACATATTCGTATGAAATATTTAGCAATTATTTTTTTGTTGATTAGTGGATGTGCAGAGTTTGATGCAGCGCTTGACCAGGCGAACCAAGACATGGGGAGTCATTGCAACTCTCTTTTCATAATTCCAGCTGTATATGATTCGGAAAGAGATAAGTATATAGAAAATGAATTTAGTAGCGGAAATTATAATTACTCGAAAGAGAAAGAATGGGCAGAAAACCGCTTAGATTATTACGAAAACAGGTACTATCGAGATCAAAGGCTGGGCATTTATTATGATACTTCACCTATTTCAGGTGCTCGATATCGTTTTCATTTAAAATGTCAGAGTTGGAGTTAAGCCCTGCATTAAATCGACCTCCAAAGTATAATTATATATACGAATTTCTTGTTCTACGCAAAAATGAGTGGAACCAGTCGTAGAATGCTGACATCTCATTTAATGTGTTGTCCGCTACTATTGTCTCAATCTGTTTTATCCATGTTCCATTTTTTGTATTCGACAATTCGTGGCATTTGAACATTCCTTCCCGGAATTTATTCTCCATAAGAATCCTTATCTTAAGCGCCCAAAATTGAAACTAATGACCGTTCATCAGATTTAGGTTTTTAAAAATCATTTATGTCTATCAATAAAGAGCAGGTTAAATCGGCACTCAGCCAGGTTTTACACCCCGAAGAACAACGCGACCTCATTTCCCTGGATATGGTTCAGGATGTGATTGTTCAGGACAAATACATTTCTTTTACGCTGGAATTTCCTGAGAAGAATGAAGGCCTTGAAAAGCAGGTCACGCAGAAGTGTGAAGAAGCCATCCAGAAATTTATCGACAAGGAAGCCATTGTTGATATTCAGACCGCTGTAAACTTGTCAAAAAAACGGGAAATGGAAGCCTCCAAACCCGGACAGCAGCAAGAACAACAACAGGAAATTCTGCAGGGAGTGAAGAACATCATCGCGGTTGCCTCCGGTAAAGGCGGGGTAGGTAAATCTACCGTAGCCGTGAATATTGCTGCAGCTCTGGCCAAGAAAGGGGAGAAAGTTGGCTTGATGGATACCGACATCTACGGACCAAGTATCCCGACCATGTTTAATATCCATGAGCGGCCGAATATCACCACGCAAAAGAAACTGGTTCCGCACGAGAAGTTTGGCATTAAACTGGTTTCCATGGGCTTCTTGGTGGATGTAGACCAGGCAATGGTGTGGCGCGGACCGATGGCAACCAGTGCCGTTAAACAATTTATGACCGATGTGGAATGGGGCGAACTCGATTACCTGATTCTGGACTTGCCTCCGGGAACCGGCGATATCCAGCTTACCATTGTGCAAACCGTACCACTGACCGGAGCCGTGATTGTATCAACCCCCCAAACGGTAGCCCTTGATGATGCCCGCAAAGGCGTGGCGATGTTCAAGAAAGTGAACGTACCCGTGCTGGGGATGGTCGAAAACATGGCCTATTTCACTCCACCGGATATGCCGGACAAGAAATATTACATCTTTGGAAAAGGCGGTGCTGCTCACCTGGCACAGGAAATGAACGTGCCCGTGTTGGCCGAAGTACCACTTCAGCAAACCTTGCGCGAAGGGGGCGACTCCGGAAAGCCCATTGTGCTGGAAGACAGTGAATCCCCAGCGGCAACCGCATTGATGGAAGCCACCGGGAATATGCAGCAACAGCTGGCGCTCCGGAATAAAGAGCAGTCACCGACTAAAAAGGTAGATATTAAGTTCAGACCCTAAAGTGGCTTGAAGCCGTCCACGAAGCGTTGAATGGCCTCTGGTAATTGGTCTTGATTAATAATTTCGAGGTGGCTATCCCGAATCATGGTAAACTGGCGAATATATTCTTCGTTTATGTACGCCCGAATTTCCCTACTGTCGTCACTTGCAGGTTTTGGACTGTCGGAGGCTACAGCTTTGTGAAATACCTCTTCTTTTACCCCGGCCTTCACCACTTCTTCAGGCACCTTTAAAAGGGTAGAGATGGAGAGGGCTATGTTATTATTGGCATCCGATTCGGTAAGGTCTATAAAGAAAAGAAAACCTTCTTTCTCATTATAGGTACCGCCCTTGGCAACAAAGGCTTTCGTTAACTGCTTCTTTGCATATTGTAGCCGTTCGTTGTCTGCTGAATCAGTAACCTTATAGCTGACGCTGAACTTTATATCAGTTGATGCTTGTCCAAAAATAAGATTGGGCACTAAGGCCAAACCGAAAAGAACAAGAAGGCGGAAAGGGTTAGAAATGAACTTATTCATAGCTCTGTCTATTTGATTAGAGTTTAAGGTTTATGAAAGAAATGGTAGCCTTAAGTAATAGACAGTGCTTGATTTAAGTTTAATCCATTTTAGTTATTTAGATATTAAATTCAAAATCCCAACTCGTACATCGTTAGTCACTGGTCACTGGTCACTGGTCACTGGTCATTGTGATTTGAAATTTAGAGCTTGTAACTTCCCTGCCATCTAACTGCCACACCATCTATGGACCTTATCTACCTCTTAGACCTTATTGGTACGTTCGTCTTTGCCATTAGCGGTATCAGGATTGCTTCCCGAATCAATATGGATGTGTTTGGTGCTTCGGTGGTGGGCTTTGTAACTGCGATTGGAGGCGGAACCGTCCGGGATTTGCTGCTCGACAGTCACCCCATTACCTGGATGGCCGACATGACGTATCCGCTGGTTATACTGGCGGCCGTGCCCTTCACTTTTCTGATGGGCAAAAGACTGAATAACTACAGCAAAACCATCTTCATTTTCGATACCATCGGGATTGCTCTTTTCACCATCATCGGGATGGAGAAAGCTCTTTCCTTTGGATTTAACCCTTTCATTGCCGGGATGATGGGGATGATATCAGCGGTGGTTGGCGGGATAACACGGGATGTGCTCTGCCGGGAGGTTCCGCTCATTTTCCGGAAAGAAATTTATGCAACCGCCTGCCTGGCCGGAGCCATCATCTTTTATCTTGGACTGAAACTGAATCTCCCCGAAAACCTGAATTACCTGTTTACAACGGCCGTCATTATCACCATCCGTACCGTATCGATAAAATGGAATCTATCCCTTCCCAAAATGAAAAAGGTGTAATCTCCAAGCTCCAAATCTCAATTTCCAAAATAAAATTCTACCCTCGGTCATTGGTCATTGGTCATTGAGACTTGGAGCTTGGAACTTAAAAGCCTACTCCTTCGTCATCTCTTCAAAATGCTCTTCCAGCTTATCGGGTGTTTGGGTGAGTTTACTAACGCCCCAGGTGGCCAGCAGGCTTAGGGTAAATGCAGGGATCAGCTCGTATAGATTGTTCTTCAAAACGGGGATAAAATACCAGATGATGGTCACGGCCGTTCCGGTCAAAAGTCCGGCTATGACACCTGCCTTAGTGGTCTTTTTCCAGTAAAGAGCCAGAATGGAGGTCGGACCGATGGAGGCTCCCAATCCCGCCCAGGCAAAAAGCACCAGCCAGAACACAATATTCTGTGCAACCAGCCCGAAAATCAGAGAAACAACAACCAGCAAGACAACCACAATGCGACTGTAGAGAACCAGTGTTTTTTGCGGAATCTCTTCGTCTTTCTTAAGCAGCTTATCATAAATATCCCGGACTACACTGGAAGCAGCCACTAAAAGCTGGGAGTCGGCAGTGGACATAATGGCTGCAAAAATAGAGGCAATTACCACACCAAACAGTACGGGGTGAAGTTGGTTCTGAGCTAAGAGCGGATACAGATTTTCGGTATCGGATGCCGGAAGCATATCCACCTCCGGAAAGTATGCGCGGCCGACCAGCCCGATCAAAATGGCACCGCCGGCCATCAGTATGTTCCATATGGTTCCAACTACGGCAGCGTACTTCAGCTGCTTGGCATCATCAATCGACATGTACCGGGATAGGATGTGAGGATTTCCCGGGGAACCCAGTCCGATACCGATGAACCCGATAAAAGCCCCGAAGCCGAGTGCTGTGGGGTCGACAAATGCGGCGTCATACAGGTTCAGCTCTGCGGAAACAACGCTCCACCCACCCATATCATAAATCGCGATGATGGGCAGAAATACAAGGGCGATAATCATGAAAAACGCCTGGATGGTGTCGGTCAGGCTTACTGCCATAAAGCCTCCTACTACGGTGTACAACAGAATAATGGCGGCAGAAAGAATCACGCCCATGTTTTGGGTAATACCAAAGCTGGAAGCAAAAGCTTTTCCCCCGGCCACAAACTGGGAGGAGACGTAACTCACCATAAAAACAAGGAAGATGATTACGAGGATGACCCGAAGGCTTCCGGATTTGTCATCAAAGCGTTCGGCGAAGAAATCAGGAACGGTGATGCAGTCGTAGCGTTCTGAAAATTGCCGGAGCCGTTTGGCGTAATACATGAACAGAAACCACTCGACCACAATATACCCTACAGCTGCCCAAAGAGCGGAAGCACCCTGAGCATAAGCCATGCCCGTAACCCCGAGTAAAAGCCAGGCGCTGCGACCGGATACAACTGCGGAAAGAGCCACAACCAGCCGGTTCATTTTCCGTCCGCCTATAAAGAATTCGGAAATTCCTTCAGATGAAAAGCGGGCCGAATATATTCCAATCCCAAACAGGATAATCAGGTAGCCAATGAAAGCAGCCAACACATAGCCGCCTCCGTCAATCGATATGGTATTCAGTTCATCCACAGGAAGAAACTCCAATTTCCAATAAACAGAGTCATTGGAATTTGAGATTTGGAGCTTGAAAATTCAATGTATCACGGGAAAATGCCCATTTGCTCGTACATGATGCCAATCTTATCAATGGCACCCACAAAAGCGGCTGTTCTTAGATCATCCAGGTTATGTTTATCCCGAACTTCGGCAATCTGCTCGTAAGCGGTAATCATGGTTTCTTCCAGGCCGGAATCCACCAGGTCATACTCACCGGCACCTTTAGCCAGATCGGCCAGTTCGGCGTCGGTAAAGTCACGGTCTGAAATATTTTCAATGACCCGCAGAATTTTCTTCAGGCTGGTTTCATCAAAGCGCTTGCTTAAACGCCCATACCGCACATGCTGGATATCCTTCAGCCATTCGAAGTAAGAAACAACCACACCGCCCGCATTCAGGTAGGTATCAGGTAAGATTAAAGCACCGCGTTCTTTCAGGATGTCGTGGGCATCGGCCGTGGTTGGGCCGTTGGCGGCCTCGGCAATAATTTTCGCTTTTACATCGGCTGCGTTATCACCGGTAATCTGGCTTTCCAGAGCCGCAGGAATAAGAATATCACATTCAGCAGTTAATGCATTGTCACGATCTTTGAGCTCTTTGGTATTTTCAAAACCGATGATAGACCCTGTGTCTTTACGGAATTCCATCAGTTTTTCAATGTCGATGCCATTCTCATCGTAAATAGATCCTTCAATTTCGGCAACACCTACCAACTTGGCTCCGGCTTCGGTCATGTACTTGGATGCGTGATATCCTACGTTACCCAGACCCTGCACCACAAAGGTTTTTCCTTCAACCCCGGTGTCGAGGCCTATTTTCTCCATGTCCTCTTTGTTATTACAGGCTTCGCGAATCCCAAAATAGACACCGCGGCCGGTAGCTTCCGTTCGCCCGCGGATACCGCCCTGCTGAATTGGCTTCCCGGTTACGCAGGCTTCGGCATTCAGATCATCTTTCATCTGGCGATACGTATCCAGAATCCATCCCATTTCACGGGCGCCGGTACCGTAATCCGGTGCGGGCACATCCACTCCCGGACCAATAAATCCTTTCTTAATCAGCTCGTATGTGTAGCGCCGGGTAATTCTTTCCAGCTCGTCTTCCGAATACTCACGGGTACTGATTTTGATACCACCTTTGGCTCCTCCGAAAGGTACGTCAACAATGGCGCACTTGTAGGTCATTAAAGCAGCAAGCGCCATGGTTTCATCTTCGTCCACTTTATGACTGTAACGGATACCGCCTTTAGTTGGCAGTTTATGGTGGCTGTGTTCTACCCTCCAGCCTTCAACAACTTCGATAGAGCCGTCATCTCGCCGAACGGGAAAAGTGACATGATAAACGGTATTACAGATTTTGATCTGGGCCAAAATACCTTTGTCGAAGCGGGTGTATTTGGCAGCTTTATCAAAGTTTTTGTTTACCTGTTCATAAAATTTATATGTGGACATGTTCCGTGTCTCCTTAGCTAATTTTGAAGTACCTGATGGTCGCAATTATATCACAGAGAAACAAGGAAAAGCCCGCCCTATTCGGTAAGCGGAAGGGAAACGTGAAGATGGTCGGCAGTACCGGTGTGCCGAATGGTGTTGAGCCCCATAATTTCTAGAGAACCGCGAAGCAAAATGTTCCTGATTTCATTCCTCCCAATGGTTCTCAGGTCGATAGCATGCACGTACCCGGTTTCCTGGGTGTAATGTAGCGAGCGCTGGTTGAGCGGCAGCCCCATTGCTGTATAATCTTCGGGCTGGCGCTGAATGTCGGTGATCACGAGGTCGTTATCGGCAAGGGTGGTGGTGGCAATGGCTACCCGCAAAATAGGGTGCATCGACCGGTACACCTCGCGGATGTCATTACTTTTGGCGTTAACGGACGAGAGGTACATCACCCCATAAAAACAGAATGCAAAAACGAGCGCCCCAACACCGCCCAAGCTGAATTTCAACAGCATTTTTTTATTCTCAATCCGCCTGAACAAAAAGAGGATGTAAAAGAGAATCAGCAGTACCGTAACAAAAACCCCGCCGCCCAGGGACAGCCAGCCGTTCCAGCCGTACGAGAGATTCAGCAAAACAGAGGTTCGGACAAGCAGAAAAAATGGAAGGATAACCAGACCGATGATCATCAAAAGTCCGAATAAAATCCTGAAGCCGGTGTTCTTCTTTTTGGGGGGTAAACCGGTTGGAGAAGTAGCGGGCGCTGCACCGCTTTTGTCCATATTCAGCAGCCAGTCAATATCTTTTTGGGAAATCTTGTCCATGGCTGCTTGAACGAATTAAATACGCCGGTGTTACATGCTGCGGTACGATCGGCGCAAAAGAAAGGGAAAGCTCTGCAGAATAACGACTAATACCAACACAATAGGAATAATCTCATACGAGTTCTGGTGGATGGCACTGCTCAGGTTCATCAGGTGATAAGAAAACAAAATACCGGAGGTAAACAGGGAAAAACCGTAGGCCCAGCTTGCGCGAGGCCAAAGAGAGAAGCTACTTAACAGTGATGCAACCCCTACAATAATGGATGTGCCGAGGGTGAGGGCGGGTAAGTCATTGTATTGAAACTCAAAAAGATTCCCGGAAAACTGACCGCTCTGCAGAGAACCTATCAGTTCCACAAACTGGTACAAGCCAACAAGAAGGAAAAAGAGTTGCAGGAACAGGTGAATTCTGCGGTCTTTAAGGGTCATTCGAAAGTAAATTTAGGGTTAGACAGGGCTCTCACTATACCCTAATTCCAAAGCCCAAAAATTGTTCCTGCAGAATTTAGATTTCTGTATTTAAACCGTTTCAGCATCCACAAAAATGGGATCATCCTGGCGAAATACATTCACCGTAAATAAAACACCAACCGCACCAACTACCGCATAGAAAGCCGTACCAGCCAATCCTACCGCCTGTACAATAAAGGTGCCGGCCAATGCTCCGAGCACTCCAAAGGCGATGCTGGGTAACATGGTCACTCCCCGATCCTGAGTGATAACGCGGCTCAGCCATCCAATTACTAATCCAATGGTGATATAACTTAATAAATACATAAGGGTCATATACGCTCCTTTACTTGTTAATATCTATTAAATAAATGGGATGCAGAGGGTATGCGTTCCTTGACGCTTCACAACTTTCCAAAATTTAGTATAGATTCTTTTGCAAAAATCACTTAAAAAAATCTGCTATGAAAAAACTACTCAGCTCTTCCATTCTTGCATTACTACTGTTAGTGGGATGCGCCCCAAGCGAAAAAGAAATTTTTGATAAAGCCATGGACATCCATGAAAGGGTCATCACCCTGGATACCCACGTGGATATAAACGTGAATAACTTTACCGAAGAAACCAATTACACCCAGCGGTTAGATACCCAGGTGGATTTGATTAAAATGGAAGAAGGCGGCCTGGATGTGGTTTGGCTGGTTGTGTACACCGGCCAGGATACACTTACGGAAGAAGGCTATGCTGATGCCTATGATAATGCAGACAGCAAGTTTGAAGCCATCCATCGGTTAACAGAAGAAATTGCGCCTGACAAAATAGAACTGGCAACTACTTCTGAGGATGTGAGACGTATAGTTGCTGACGGAAAGAAAGTAGCTATGATTGGAGTGGAGAATGCCTATCCGGTTGGAACCGATCTCTCCAGAATAGAAGAGTTTTACGAGCGCGGAGCCCGGTATATGTCCCTTTCTCATAATGGTCACAGTCAATTCAGCGACTCCAACACCGGCGAGCGCAATGACGAATGGATGCATGACGGCCTGAGTGATTTAGGAAGAGAAGCCATCGCCGAGATGAACCGCCTGGGAATGCTGATTGATATCTCCCATCCTTCCAAAAAAGCAAACATCGAAACGATGAAATTATCCAGGGCGCCGGTCATTGCTTCGCACTCTTCAGCCAGAGCGATGAATGATGTAAGCCGTAACCTGAGCGATGAAGAACTGATGCTGTTGAAAGAGAATGGCGGAGTGGTTCAGACCGTGGCTTTTCGCAGTTACTTAGACTCCGAAAAACACGCCGCCTGGCAGGATGCCTCGCGCACAGTTCTGGAAGAAGAAGCCGGAAAATTGGGTTTTGAGCTTTTAAATTGGGGTGATATTCGCGAAATGAGCGAAGAAGAACGTGACGAATATATGGAAATGTATCGCACCGCTCAGGATAATGCCGAGCCCCGAATTGTGGAAGAAGTCAACAACATGTACCCGCCGGTTAATGTTGCCGACCTGGTTGACCATGTAGATTATATGGTCGATTTAATTGGGATAGAGCATGTGGGAATCAGCTCTGATTTTGATGGCGGTGGTGGCGTTTACAACTGGATGGATGCCTCCGAAACCTTCAATGTGACGCATGAGCTGGTAAAACGCGGGTATAGTGAAGAAGAAATCGCAATGCTGTGGAGCGGAAATTTACTGCGCGTGCTGGATGAAGCCGAAGCGGTTGCCGCCCAAATTCAAGCCGAAGAAGAGTAGCGAACTCCCAACAAGGAACATTGAACTCCGAACGTTTCACTTTTTCTTTTAACGTTGGGAGTTCCTTATTGGATGTTAAACTGTGGTGAAAACATTAAAGCCAAATTATCTTTTTGCAAAGAAAAGTTAGAAAAAGGTTAATTCCTTTAAACATCCGCCTAATCTTTTTAACTTTACGCTTCATAAAATTCATTTAAACAAAATCATAAAAGAGTGATTGCAGAAGCAGACGTTTCAACCGACGTCAAGATTTTAAAAGCTGACTTAAACAACCCTAAACACGCCTCAGATATAGTCAAGATTGTAGACCTCTTTGCGAGAGATCCTATGGGGCAGGATGAACCGCTGGACGAGGAAGTCCGCGTTGATATGATCGCAGAGATGAAAAAAGTACCCACCACCATGACCTACATCGCCTATGCCGGCAATAAGGCGTTGGGCATTGTAACCTGTTTTGTAGGATTTTCAACCTTTACGGCCAGCAAGGTATTCAAAATTCATGATGTTGCCGTTCACCCCGATGCACGCGGGATGGGAATCGGAACCATGATGCTGGAAAACATTGAGGAAGAAGCTCAGGAAATGGGCTGCTCCAAAATTACCCTGGAAGTGCGGGAAGACAATCCGGCACGACGCCTGTACGAGAAACAAGATTTTGAGTATGGCGATCCAAAGTGGTACTTCATGACGAAGAATTTGAACTGATATTCTGATATCAGCCTAAAACTTCAAAGCCTCTTCTTAGCGGAAGAGGCTTTTTTTGTTTGAAGGTTTTTCCCATATTCATTCGCCATTGTATTCACTTGCACTTAAACGAATGAAAAGATTACTGATACTGATTGCCGGAAGCCTGTTGTTGGCATCCTGCGCCAAAGAACATACCGGCCCTCCTTTTAAGGTAGAGTTGAATTTGAAGGAAAACACCGGGCAGGTTCCCCCGTTGCTGGCCATATCAATGGGAGGGGGATTTATTTTTGAACCTGAATACCCGGGAGAGCCTGCCGATATTCCCGAAGGACTTCAAAATGGGGAGATCTTTCATGGCATCATTGATCTGTATCAATATGTGAGCCAGGGGCATGCTTCAGGTTTTATCAATTCCTCGATTTTTCAGCGAAACAGTGCATTGATTGATTCTGTGGCCATCACCGATGAATGGGTTGATGTAATTTTTACGGTGGCCGTCGGGGAAGACGAGCAGGGTAAACCTGTGGTATATGTAGAAGGCAAAAGTGGAAACTTTTTGGATGACCCAATTTATTTTGATTCCACAACGGTAGAGTTTCAGGATCAGATTTTTAACGTTATGGAGGCTGTAGTTCCGTCTCCCTTTGAATATTTTAACGGAGAAGAGGCGGTATGGCATGAAGGAAAGGCGAGCCTGATGTACCTGTCTGATTCCTCTCCATCCGAAAGCCTGCAGCTTTTTTACCACAAAATCAGGATGGGCACGTGGACCGTTAATGATCAAACTTTCGATGTTCTTCTTTCCAAAGATAGTGCTCCTCCCTACAGAAAAGAATTATACACTTATTTGTATATAGACCTGGATGAAGACGGAAAATTTGACGTGATGCCGGACGGCATGGAAGCTTATCCCGTTACCGAACCTTTTAACATAGCCGGCGAGAGCTGGAAGGTTACTGAAATCGCCATCGATGGAAGTTCTGTAATCATTGATGTATCTGAGGAGAAAGTAGATCCCAAAGTCGCTCTTCGTCCCGGAACAGAAGCTCCTGATTTCACCGCTCAAACGGTAAGTGGTGATGAACTTAGCCTGCAAGAACTTCGGGGCAAGTATGTGATGCTTGATTTCTGGGGAACGTGGTGCGGTCCCTGTATTGATGCCCTGCCTGTTTTAAAGCAAGCCTATAATAAATTCGGCGGTTCTGAATTCGAGATTATTGGAATAGCCAATGAAGTAAGGGCCGATCCGTTTGAGGACTTTCTGGATCAGGAAAACATAACCTGGCCACAGATTCTGGAGATCTATGAAGAAAACAACACCGTTCAGGAATTGTATTCAGTCAACGCCTACCCAACCTACTACCTGATTGATCCGGAAGGTGAAATCGTGGAGTACGGAATGGCGCTATCGGAGGAAAACCTTATGAGTACACTTGAACAATATTTAGAGAAGTAGATTTAAAATTGGCTCCGAGATAGCTTTTAAGTTTCAGCTACTTAATCTTTTCCACGAGCTCACCGTTTTCATACCGTTCCTGCAAAATGATATTCCCCTCTTCGTCATATTCAGACATCAGGCCATGTTTCAGCAAATCTTTTTCGGTAGGATTCCACAAGTATGAGGCAGAGATCTGTATTTGACCATCAGGGTAGTAAAAGTTATGCGTCTGAAGTTCTGATTCCTTTATTGTTTCAAAATTAAGTGTCAGGCTATCAGTAAGCCGGTCACTATAATATGTAGTCACTTTATTTCCGTCTTCATCTAAAGAAGGAATGCTTACAGATTTATATTGATACATCCCGGTACTATCATAACTGGGAAACTCTCTCCGGGTTACTTTTCCATCCACAATGGTCTCCTTATAGATTACTAAATCTGTATCTACACTATATGTGTTTCGTTCTCCGGTATAGGGCTCTCCATTTGGGCCGATGAATTTACCGGTATGTTCATCGAGTGGGTGATATAAACCGGTGACCCCATCAGATTTCAGTTCAACATCAACATAGGTTTTTGGAGGAACCTTGTCATGAACCTCTTGCCAGGTCATGCGGTCTGGCCACTCTTCCGTTTCTGTACATGAAATCAGGCCGAGCAAGGTAAGCAGGGAAATCGTAAAAACAATCTTAGGGAAAGCTCTCCAGATGGACAGATTTGAATTCATCATCTTCAGTCGCTTGCTGGTGAATTTAAAGTCGATTTTGGAGGTAAATTGCTTCATTGCTCTTTATTTAATCTTCTCGATGAGCTCACCGTCTTGGTAGCGTTCCTGTTCCAGAATAATTCCTTCCTCATCATATAAGGTCATTATGCCCTGGTACTTTAGGTCTTCTTTCCATTTTACCTCAAACTTGAGAGATCCGTTCGGATGCCATTCCTTAATAGACCCAAGTGTGTTGCCGTCATAGCCCGGGGCTAACCACTCCTCTACCTGTACTCCATCATCGTTGAACATTCTCATTGCGACCATAGAGTTTGTAGAACCGGCGTATTCAAAGCTATGTTCTAAAGTCTCTTCTCCATTCTCATTATAGCTAATGGAAGCTGTTTTAAATCCATTTTCGAAAATAAAACTCGATACCTTTTTATCGGTTTTCTTGTTGTAATAGTTTTGAGTGCCGGTAAAGTAACTACTGTCCGGTGCTTTAAATCTCAGTACCGTACCGCCTAAAACATCTGACTGAATCTCTGTTGAAGATACAGTCAGGTCAATATCCGGGTAAGCTGAATAACTATTTGTATCGTCTGCACGAGTACAAAACATCAGAGCCATTAAGCCCAGCAGAGGAAATAAAAACAGATGTTTTAATCCGGATCGAAGTGCTGAAAATCTTTTCCCAATCATTAGTAGTCGTCTTTTGGTGAGCGAATAACTAATACTACTGGTTGTTTTCATTGGTTTACTCCCGGCACAAACCCGAATCAGCATGTTCTGGTAATCGCTTACAGAAGAGCCGTTGCTCACTACCATATCGTCGGCTAAAAATTCATGATTTAATTGAATGGCATGTTTGTAGAGATACATCAGCGGGTTGAACCAGAAGATGACTTTCAGGAACTCCGTGAACAAAACATCCAGAGAGTGGAGTTGCCGTACATGCGTGATCTCATGATCCAGGATTTCCGGTTCTATTTCTCCGGACTCAAATTGCTTTTTCTCCAGGAAAATATAGCTAAAGAATGATTGCGGAGTGATCGGTTCATCCAGTAAAACCAGCGTGGCATGTTCCGTTTTCTGATGGCTTCCGGCTTTGATCTTATTTCGTATTTCCATCAAGCCGCCTGCAAATCGGATCAGCAGAAAAAGCGTGGTCAAGCCATAGATCCCAAACAAGATACCTGCGACATTTATCGACCAGCTTGGTTCACTTGTAGTAACCGGGGTGATTTTTGTGTCAGTTTTTGGCAAAGGTTTTTGCTCAGGAGTGATCAGCGGCTCAACCGATTTACTTACGGCTTCTGCCGGAGCATTCACGATGCGTCCCATCTGTTGCATTTTTATACCGGCGATGGATTGTTCAGGTGAAACTCCAAATGAAATCAGCGGGGCTGTCAACCCAAAAATCAGAGCAAATAACAAAAAGAACCGGTTGAAGCGGTGCATCTTTTCATTTTCCAGCAGCAGCTTATACACCCCGAAAAGCAGCCCGAGCAGTAAAGTGGATTTAACTAAATAGATAATCATTGGTTTTTCCTCTCTATTTCTTTTTCGACAATGGCTTTGAGTTCCTCCAGTTCCTTGGCTGAAAGATCCGTTTCTGAAGTAAAAAATGAGGCAAACTGAGAAGCCGAGTTATTAAAAAACTTTTTGATGATCCCGTTTACATGCTTTGAAAAGTATTCGGATTTTTTCACCAATGGAACATACTGTCGGGAGCGACCCATTTGCTCATATCCTACAAATCCCTTTTCCGTCATTCGTTTTAGCAAGGTGGCAACCGTGGTGGGGGCCGGCTTCGGTTCCGGGTATAGCTCAAGCAAGTCTTTCATAAAAGCTTTTTCCAGCTTCCACAAATACTGCATCAGTTCTTCTTCAGTTTGGGTAAGACTCATTTTCTTCTACAATCTTAGAATTGTTTCTACAAATGTAGAATAAAAATTCAAAAAAACAAAAACCTCTTAAATAATCGCTGGAGATCTCATTACAATTTTATGTACTTCAAAAATCAATTTTTACCCCTAAAAACAGTTAAATCAACATTAATTTGTAACATTTATCATTTTTTTACTCTTGTGTATGCAAGCAGTTAAAAAATGACCGGTCATAGATAGTTAGCTAACTCTTAATTGCTGTGTTATAAAAAGAACACCAATTAACAGAGGTAATCTATGTCAAGTACTATGTTAAAAAAGCTAAGCTCTTTATTAATTATCGGGGCTTTAGTCGTCACAGGATGTGACCAAACAACAAGTGTAAATAAACAAGACGAACTCACCAAGGAAGAGAAAGCCGAACAAATTCTGGCTAAACAGAACCAGCCTATCGATGGTCAATACATTGTGGTTTTTAAAGAAGAAGGCAATGAAAGAAGGATGGCCAAGGCTCAGCGGGCGCAGTTGATTCAGCGAAAAATTGACGCCGTTGCCACTGAGAATAACATCCCGCAGGAAAAGATCAGAAGTACCTATAAATATTCTGTTAGTGGTTTTACTGCCGAGCTGGACGATAACCAACTTAATGCGCTGAGAAATGATGAACGCGTTGATTACATCGAGCAGGATAGAATTGTAATCTTGTCTCCTCCTAAAGCTACGCAGTCATTCTGGTGCATTTATTTCGGAATCGGTTGTGATTATGGCGGCGGAGATCCTCAGGTTACCCCTTACGGCATCAACCGTGTAGGTGGTTCTGTTGACGGATCTGGTTTAACAGCCTGGGTGCTTGATTCCGGCGTGGATCTGGACCATAACGACCTGAATGTTAACACGCAGATGAGTACTTCTTTTGTATCCACGGAAAGCTCTGCTGATGACGGTAACGGACACGGAACCCACGTAGCCGGAACCATTGCGGCTTTAGATAACGACATTGATGTGGTAGGTGTAGCTGCCGGTGCAAGCGTTGTTGGCGTAAAAGTATTAGATAGCAACGGAAGCGGATCTTATTCCGGTGTAATTGACGGAATTGATTATGTGGCCGCTAACGGATCCTCCGGTGATGTAGCCAACATGAGTTTGGGAGGAGGAACTTCTCAGGCTGTGGATGATGCGGTAAGAAACGCAGCGGATAACGGAATCATGTTTGCCCTTGCTGCCGGTAACGACGGCGCCGATGCCAATAATTCTTCTCCGGCCCGGGTTGAGTACAACAATGTATGGACCGTTTCTGCCATCGACAGCAACGATAATTTTGCTTCTTTCTCTAACTACGGAAACCCACCAATTGAATATGCTGCACCCGGTGTGGATGTTGAATCCCTTTGGAGAGACGGCGGTGTGAATACCATAAGCGGTACTTCTATGGCAACCCCTCATGTGGCCGGTGTGTTACTCGTAACCGGAGGGAACCCTGTTGCTGATGGAACAGCCAACGGCGATCCTGACGGAACACCCGACCCAATCGCAACTCATTAAGAGCAATAGTAGCTCCTAAACATACGAAAGCCCCGCGCATAAACTATGTGCGGGGCTTTTTCTATAAACTCTTTTCAATATGATTCGCAATCTGCTCGGCATGCACGCGCGAGTTTTCAATGAATAAGCGGCTGGTATCCATTCCTCCGCAAACAACGCCGGCCACGTAAACACCTTTTCGGCTGGTTTCCAGGCTGTCCTCATCATGAACAGGCATGCATTTTTCATCATTGGTAAGCTCAATTCCCAAACTTTCCATTAGCTTATAGTTGGGATGATAGCCGGTCATCGCAAGAACAAAATCATTTTCGATGGTGACCTCACCGTCCGGTGTGGTGATGACGACTTCTTTCTCCCGGATTTCCTTCACCTCTGAGTTAAAGAAACAAGGGATCTCCTCATTCTTAATCCGGTTTTCGATGTCCGGTTTTACCCAATATTTTACTGAAGGTTTGATTTGGTCGTACTTCAACAGCATGGTTACATCGGCACCGCTTCTCCAGCATTCCAGGGCTACGTCGGCACCGGAATTACCACCGCCAATCACCAGCACTTTTTGCCAGGCATAGGGGTGAGGTTCATCATAATAATGCTTCACTTTAGGGAGATCTTCGCCCGGCACACCCATCATGTTGGGCTGACCGTAAAAGCCGGAAGCCACAATCACTTTTTCTGCTTTATATTCGTCTTTATCTGTTTTTACGGTGAAGTTGCCGTCTTCCCCTTCCATCGATGTTACGGTTTCGTATAGGTTGACGGGCAGTTCATAGTGCTCGGCTACCCGGCGGTAATACTCGAGAGCTTCGGCTCGTGTAGGTTTTGGTCCGTGAGAAATAAAAGGCACGTTCCCGATTTCCAACTTATCTGATGTGGAAAAGAACGTCATGTTGGTCGGGTAGTGGTACAGTGAGTTCACCAGGCAACCGCGTTCAATTATTTTAAAAGGTATGTTTTTTTCCTGAAGTGCAATTCCGGTTGCAAGCCCAATCGGACCCGCACCTATTATGATAACCATATCCGTTTTTGTAGTTATAAGTTTGAGTACGTAAGTGAATGTTCCAAACAGCCCAAAGATACGAATCGTTTAACTCTTAGGTAGGCTGCCGTTTTTCAAATTATAATTGCAGGAACTTTCCCGGATGAAGTATCTTTGAATCACTGAACTCTCTAAAATTCAACCTGATTAATGCTTCGATTTTTCCAATTCTCCATTCTGTCTCTTTTTCTGATCATGATTTCACCTTCGGCTCTTCAGGCTCAATTACTAAATGTAGAAAGCGTTCGGTCTGATGCCGATTCTGCCGGTTGGTACGGGCAGCTTAATTTTAACTTATCCCTGAGCCAGTATAACGACCGTGTGCTTCAGTTTACCAACAAAGCTAACCTCTCCTATTTTTCTGACCATCACGCATACCTGTTCCTGAACAATCTGAAGCTGGTTAACCTGGATGGCGCTTCCGTCATAAGCAGCGGATACAGTCACCTACGCTCTACTTTTAATCGGGAGAACCGTTTTTCACCTGAAGTGTTTTTCCAATATCAGTACAACAATAACCTGGGACTTCAGAATCGTTTTTTGGGCGGAGCCGGATTTCGATACACGCTGTTTGATGGGGAAAACTGGACAGGGAGCTTTTCAACCGGACTGATGGCTGAGTACGAACAATGGCAGGAGGACCGTGCGCCGGCTATCGACAACAGGTTCATCAAAAGCACCAGTAATCTATCCCTTCGGGGAAATCTCAACTCCCAAACCACCTTCCTGCTGATCGGTTATTACCAGGCCCGCCCCAATCAGTTTTTTCAGGCCCGGTCTATTCTGGAAACGCAGCTTCAGGTTAAAATCACCCGGCGCATTTCAATGAGTGTGCAGTTCTCGGCCGCTTATGATGCCGACCCGGTCATCGATATCCCCAACTGGACGTATGAACTCAGCAACGGGCTGATCATCAAACTTTGACGGCTTTCTGGTTTTTGGTCTTTTTCCCCAATGGAAAGTGATTACACAGGAGCATAAAATGAAGGAATCAAAAATTCTTAAAGGATGACGCAAAATAGCTCCGCCCTTCAGGGCGGGGTAGAATAAGAGAAAGAACCAAGCTTCGCCCCATTATTGATAAAAGCTAAAGCTGCCTCCGAAGCTTTGGCAAACCGTTCTATAAAAAGATGGTGAGCCCAACCCTGCGGAAACAACTGGGCTCCTAACCTATAGATACTTGGGTTTTCTCTTTTTGATTTCAATTCCCCGCCCTGAAGGATGGGGCTATTTATTTTTGATTCGTAAAGGATCGGAGAACTTGTGAAAGAGCTGAGCGGACTAAAACAACGAGAAGAACCTCCAAGCGTCCGAAGGACCTTGGAGCGTTCGCTATAATTAGGGGCACATTCCCACAACGCTTCCAGGACCTAGCGGACGCTGAAAGGTTACTCCGGTTGAGCTTGGTTTTGACTTAATTTGTTAATATTCAAAAAGAAGATTGTTCTTCAAGAATGACCCAGCCATTGCAATATCACCCGGAACAGCCAGTCTTTGGGAGAGCTTAAAAAACCGACATGACCGCCTTCATCCGTAAAGCAGGTTCGGATATAGGAATTAGCCTCCATCACGCCAAAAGGAGCAAACTCGAACGGACAAAGCGTATCTTCTTTGCTGTGAATAACCAGCAGGTCGGTTTTCACATCACCATAAAAATGCTTGCTCGAACATTGATGGTAATAGTCGTCGGCATCCTTAAACCCGTGCAGCTTGGCGGTCACCTGATCATCAAATTCATAAACCGAGGAACCGTTGAATTCCGGCATCTCCATTTTTTGCCGCTTCTTTTCCAGCTTCTGCACCAGCGTGTTCAAAAAATTAATTTCGTAAAGGCGGTTAAATCCCTGGTTCAGCCTCAGCGACCCTTCCTTCAAATCGTAGGGAGGAGAGACGGCAGCTGCCCGCTCAACCCGGCTTTGATTTCCCTCTTCACCCAGGTATTTGACCAGCGCATTTCCACCCAGCGAGAAACCCACCGCATAAATATCTTTATTGGGAAAGGTGTCCGAAATCCACTTAAAAAACGTTCGGTAATCTTCGGTTTCCCCGGAATGATAGAATCTCGGGCGGTTATTCATTCGCTCCCCGCATCCCCGAAAATTTAATGCTGCAGATGAAAACCCCGCCTCTTTTAACTCTGACATCAGGTTGGCGATGTAGTAGCGGTCGGTAGATCCTTCCAGGCCATGAAACAGCGCCACTACCGGTTTGTCTGTATCCTGAATGCAGGTATCCACTTCCAGAAAATCCCCATCGGGAGTGTCGATCTCCATTCGCTGATGCGGTGGCTTTTTAACTTTCGAAAACTGTGAAGCCACAATGGTATGCACATGCACATTCCACGCCCACCAGGCAGGCTTAAACGGCTCAAGGGAGATGCTCTTCTTTTTTTGTTCAGGCATGATGAATGATTTCCCGGCAAAACTATACAGAAATGAGGACGGATTCCATTTCCGATTTTCAGTCAACCCCAGCTTACCCTATATTCGGACTCAAATTTATTCCTATGGCAACATCCCTCACACCAATAGAATACATACGAAGCGTTTTGGCCATTGTGGTATTCTTTATCATGTTTGCCATTTCCACGCCGCTGATTGCCCTTTTGCTGCTGTTCTCTTTGGGGAAGGCAACGAATTTTGTGGTAGAAAAATTTGGCCCTTTTATCGCTTACCCGGTTTTATGGACACTCGGCATCAGTTTCAATGTCGTCCAGCATGGGGAACCGGTTGAACCACCGGTGATTTACACCATCAACCACAGCTCCACACTCGATCTGGTGACTATGATTGCCCTCGGACTTCCCCACATCCGTTTTGTAGCGAAATGGGAGCTACAGTACAATCCGCTGTTTTTTATTGTAGGAAGACTGACCGGACAGGTATTCATTCAGCGCCAAAAAAGCGAAAAAGCCATCAAGCGCATCCAAAGTGCCTACGATCGGCTTAAAAGGGATAAACTTTCCATTATGGTTGCCCCCGAAGGTTCACGAAAACATCCCGGTGTCATAGGTCCGTTTAAAAAGGGAGCTTTTCACATGGCTATTAACCTGGGCTTTCCCATTGTCCCCATCTACTTTGACGGGAATCAGGAGCTGAGTCTTGGCGGTTCTTTGCTGTCCAAAAGCGGAACTATTAATGCACACATTCACAAACCGGTGGATACTTCTGACTGGAAGCGGGAAACACTTCATGAGCATATTGACGAGGTCAGAAATATGTACTTCGAATGGGCCGGAGTGGAAGAGTAGCTATTTCGGCTCCAGGTACTGAAGGCTGAACCAATCTTTTTCATCGGTCCATACTTTCTTCACTTCAAACCAGGGAGATACAATTTCGCCAAACTCCTCCAGGGTGTATTTATGAGAGTTTTCGGTGTGAATGCATTCACCTTCCCTGAAAGAAATGCACGTTCCGTTGACTTCCACCTCATGATCTTCCTTGCAAACCAAATGCATTTCGATGCGGCTTTCTTCTTCATTCCAAATCGCTTTGTGATCGAACAGGTCCGGATCAAAATCGGTGCCTAATTCCCGGTTTATATGCCGGAGAATATTCTTGTTGAATGCAGCCGTTACCCCTTTCGAATCGTTATAAGCGGCAAGCAGAACATCAATCTCTTTTTTAAGATCAACTCCAATCAGAAAAGCTCCTTCCCGGCCAACAATATCAGCAACCACACTGAGAAATCGATCTACGGTGTCTCTCTTAAAATTCCCAATGGTCGATCCCGGGAAAAAAACCACCTTTCTCCCCTCAGGTAATGAATCGGGAAAGTCTATGGAATGGGTGTAATCTGCCTGCAGCGGCTCGATGGTGATTTCCGGAAATGCTTTTTGCAACTCGGATGCTACGCTAAACAGATAGTCGCCGGAAATATCGATGGGAATGTAGCCGGCTATATTGTTCAGGCCTTTCAGCAAGATCCGGGTTTTATCACTGCTTCCGCTGCCCGGCTCAATCAAAATAACTTCATCGCCCAAAAAGCACCCGATTTCCTCTACGTTCTGCTTCAGGATATCCCGTTCTGTCCGCGTTGGATAATATTCCTCCAGCTCCGTAATCTCATCAAATAGTTTTGAGCCTCTTTCATCATAAAAATATTTACTGGGCAGTGATTTCTGAGGCCCGGTCAATCCATACAGCACTTCATCCCGCATAGATTTCCGCTCTTTAACTTTGGTCATTTATTTCTGTAGCTGTTTCTCTGATACATTCCTCTAACAGATGTCTCAATCCAATCATTTATTACGGAGCAATTTATTTTGCAAGCCGGATTCCGCTAAACTGCCAGCGGGCATCCGCATGGAAAAAATTTCGGTAAGTCTTACGGATATGGGTTTGAGAAGTGGCACACGATCCGCCTCTTAACACATATTGATTGGCCATGAATTTCCCGTTGTATTCCCCAAGTGCACCCGGCAGTGGTTTGTAGTTGGGATAGGGAGCATACGCACTCATCGTCCATTCCCATACATCTCCATACATCTGCTTCAGCTTTTCAGGAGAGTTTTCCGGAGCTGTGGGATGAAAGTTTCCGTCTTCCACAAAGTTGCCTTTTACCGGCAAATCTCCGCAAGCATGTTCCCATTCCTGTTCGGTGGGTAAGCGGACTCCCTTCCAGCGGGCAAAGGCATCTGCTTCGTAATAGCTGACATGGGTAACCGGTTCATTCGGGTCAACCTCCCGGGCCCCGGTCAAGGTAAATTGCATCCAATTGCCCTCCCGCTGAAACCAATACAGCGGAGCCTTCCACTCATTATTTTTTACGGCCGACCATCCCTCATCCAGCCATAACTCAGACCGTGAATAACCACCGTCGTTCATAAACTCCAGGTACTCGCCGTTGGTGATGAGCCGGTCGGCCAGTTCAAAATCCTGTACCAGTGTTCGATGCCTCGGGTGTTCGTTATCATAGGTAAATTCTCCGCCGGCGTTACCCACCTCAGTAACCTGCTCTTCGAACGGAACCCAGATGATGGGTTCGGCTTCCGGCAGCGGCTTATGATCTCCTTCCCGGTATTTCGGCAACAGCGGATTCTGCCCAAGCATATACTTCAGATCCGTCAGTATAAGTTCCTGATGCTGCTGCTCGTGATGAATACCAATTTCAATAACTTTCGCCGCTTCCTTCCAGGTTTTTTCTGAAGCCGACTCAATAAACTCTTCCAGCTGTTCATTCACATACTGCCGGTATTCGAACACTTCCTTAACGGTTGGGCGTGACAATACTCCACGTTTGGCCCGCGTAAACGGAACCCCGGTTTGCAGGTAATAGGAGTTAAAGAAGTAGGCGTATTGGGGGTGAAGGCTTTCAAAATCCTCATCAAACTTTTCGAGTACAAAGGTTTCGAAAAACCAGCTGGTGTGGGCCAGGTGCCATTTGGTGGGGCTGGCAAACTCCGAAGCCTGGATCACAAAATCCTCTACTTCCAGAGGCTCGCATAGGTACAGGCTAAAAGACCGGACGGTTTTAAAATGCTGTAGAAGGTGGGCTTTGGAAAGGCGGGAATCAGTGCTCTCTGATATAGATTCCTGGGTAGTTGTAGTCATCGCTAATACGTGTTCTGTTCGGCTTTACAGAATTTAGCGAATGAAAACGAAAGCCAAAATTTTAGTTTTATTACTTATCGCGATAAAAATAAATCTTCTTATTGTCTGCGTCCCTTCGGCTTTTCACCTTAAAATCATTCTTCTTTCCAAATTGATAAACGGCCGTCCTCATGGAGTTGATGTTCTTCTCGTTCGTATAACTGACTTCTACCGCCTGTCCGCCGGGCTTCAGCTTTTCAATGGCGTCCAGCAGTGGCTTGAATTTCGAGGTTCTTTTCTTAGACGACTTTACATTCGATCGTTTTACAAATTTAATATCCATGAGTGATCCGCTTTTTTAAAAATATCTATACAAATAATTATAATGATTTATTCGGATAGATAGAATTCCACTTTTCACATCTCTGTAAATTTCATCTGTTTTTTGAAATTATTTTTTAGTTCACTTCACTTTCTACTTAAAAAACAATTCAGAATCTTATCTTTTTTAATTCGACCCAAGCGATTTTGTCAGGATGTTTAAATGATTCTTACATCCAAAAAAAGGAGGCTACTTTGGGCCTCCTTTTTATATCATAATTTTATGAAGATTAGTTATTTGGCCACTCAGCCCAGTTACTGCAGTGTCCTCCTTTATCTGTTCCTTTCAGTTCTCTTTGAGGTCCGGTATAACCTGCGTTCATTACGGCTAATGGAGCAGCTTTAAACTTGCCGTTTTTTGTGATAAACAATTTACCAAAATGGGCCTGACTTAATCCATGACCTGCTTCATGAAGAGCAACTGTTTCAAGGTCAACACCAGAACCATCATTAGTCCATGCATAATTTGGATCGTAATAGATCTCTCTGAAGGCCACATCACTTTTTCCATTGTTATCTATATCAGTAGGGCCGTCAGGTCCAACAAATACTAAAGTAAATGCAACTCCTAAAATACCTCCCCCAAAATTAATGTCTCTGAAGCCGGCATGCTGTACATCTGCAAACACAAATGGACTGCCACCTAATCCATTCAGAAAGGCGATGTAACCTATATCAAGGCCAAAATCAGCATTTTGTGAAAGTGAAAGATCAGAGCATGACTGCGAATCCCATGTTCCCATTGCACTTTGAATGGAATTAGTGGCAGCCGCAGCAGTTAACCCGCCAAAGAATGGTACCGCATCTCCGGTTTGGTCAATTGCGTATGTGATATCATCATTCGCTAACGGAATCGGGCCGTTATTGCTCCAGGTTCTTCTTGCGTCATTAGGTACAAAATCTGCACCAAGCTGTTTGTTACCAACATCTTTGGCGATAACAGTATTTCCAACTTCTCCGCTACCTTCTGCTGTTATATACTCAGCCATAAGTACACGATAGTTCTGTTCCTTAATGGCCATATACTCATTCATTGAATCCATGATATCAGCAAGGCTGACTTCATCACTCAATGTTTGCCCCGAGTTGTTAAGGGCTTTTCCCTTATAAGTTATGGGCGGTTCATCCAGCGAGTTTTTTGGTTCAGTGACCTGATTTTCACATCCTACAAATGCCATAGACATAATTAGGGTCATTGCAAGTAAATTGATCGATCTTTTCATTTTGATCCCCGTTAGGTTATTTTTTTAAACCCATCATTAATTTGATTTTCAAATCATGAAGACTACAGTAAGACCCAATTTAATCGCTTACCTCTTATAGTCAATGGTGGCCCTAAATTCTAATGTTTGCTTAAAGCTACAAACAATCACAAATCCTGGTAGGAGGAAGACATAGATGTATGGAGCTCTATGCCATTTCGTGATATTTGAGGATGAAAAGAATGGCTAAAACAAAAATGTTTCCCTCATGTGAGTAAGCGAACATAAGCTAATCAATAGGACTAATCACTGGGCTTGTTATTTGTCCTATAACTCACTGATATATAATTTGATAAGTTAAATCTTGATGGCTAAAATCAGCTTATAAAATGGAAAACAAAATCACTTCAAATGGAAGCAAAAAAGAGGCTAATCAATATTATAAAGGATAGCACTGATGAGGTTAATAATTCAAAGCTATCGAACCCGTTCTACGGAAAAAAGATATTCTTTAGCGATAATTGTACTGGTCCTAAGATAAATCGAACTACTTTAATTGGTTACATAGGAGCTACATCTGGAACAAACAAAGAGCTCAGTAAGGATATAGATTATTGTGTAATTCCTAAGAGTGTTTATTCGAATTTATTAGATGGGAATGTTGATAGTATCACAGAGAATATAATTTCACTGATACATAATAAATCTGATAAAAAATCTAAGCCAAAAAATACGATACCTGAAACAAGGATAATTACAGAGAATACCCTCTTTTCACTAGTTTATAGATTTGTAAAAAATGATCCTGTAAAGATGAAACATTATAATAAGCTCCATATTAGCTAGAATTAAAAATTATGTATTCGATTATTGATATAGAGACAACTGGGTTTTCACCTGCCAAAGGTGACAGAATTCTTGAGCTTGGTGTTATAAAAATCCAGGAGGATGGTCAAATGATTGATAAGTATTCGACCTTAATAAACCCTGATAGGGATATATCAAATTACAATATCCATGGAGTCAAGCCTAGTTTAGTTACAAAGGCCCCTAAGCTAGATGAAGTAAAAGATTATATAAAGTCATTCATTAATGGAACAACTCTTGTAGCACATAACGCCCCTTTTGATTTTAGGTTTTTACAAAATGAGCTTATAGACGAAGAAATTAAGCTTAATGGTATTTGCACTATTAAGTTGTCAAGAATAGTTGATCCCTCTCCACCTTCGAGAAGCCTAGAAAATTTATGCACTTACTATGACATTAAAATTAAAAACACTCACGAAGCTCTATCAGATGCTCTCGCAACTTATAAGCTCTTTTTATTTCTAAAAAAAGAATATTCAAATCTTTTTGGAAGCCACCAGTTTCAAGATCAAATGGCTAATCCTCTTTCTTTAAATCTTAAAAACAGCATCTCACTTAAAAGGGTTGAATACAAACGGAAGGATGCTATTTGTTCAAATAAAAAAGAGAAAAGTAAACTACAGGTATTTATAGAAAGGCTACCTACAGATACCATTTCTGATAATGAAAATTCTCTGAATTATCTTGACACATTAAATGAAGTTTTATCTGATAGAGTAATCAGTGATACAGAGCTTACTAAGCTTGAGGAATTAGCACAAGAATTTGGTTTAACAAAAGAGAATATAATTCACTTACATAAACGTTATTTAAATGAAGTAATTGAAGAGTATCTCCTTGACGATAGCATATCTGAATTTGAAAAAAATGACTTAGATGATTTAACAAAATTACTCGGGCTTAATTCAGACGATTTAAATGAACTCATCAAGTCAGCAAAAAAAGACACCTTTTATGATATACAAAAGCCAATAAATGATGTGGAAGGCAAATTGATATGTTTTACTGGTGCTCTACAGTCTAAAATAAATGGAGTAGAAGTTGATAGATCAAAAGCTCAAAGTCTTGCTCAAAAACATGGGATGATTATCAAAAAGAATGTTTCAAAAAAGCTAGATTACCTAGTTGTAGCTAATCCACACACTCAGTCAGGAAAGGCAAAGAAAGCCAAAAAATATGGAATAAAGATATTGGCTGAACCTGAATACTGGCGACTGATTGGGGTTAATGTTGAATAATAACATTACCACCAAATAATCGAATATATACTCTCAAAAAGATTTACTAATAATTTGGCGCGTTTGTACCAAAAAATAAAAAAGCCAGTTAGATATATGACCTAACTGGCTTTTTGGTGGGCGATGAGGGACTCGAACCCCCGACCCCCTCGGTGTAAACGAGGTGCTCTGAACCAACTGAGCTAATCGCCCGACTTATTCGAAGGGCGACAAATATAAGAACATTTCAATCTCTGACAAAGAAAAAATACACCCTATCTTGATTTATTAGTTAACACTGTTAACTTATGGGTTCAATCAGAGGCTGATTTTATGGAAAACAACACAAAACATTCATCGGTTGCCGTTCTTGTAGATGGCTGCCGAATCCCTTTTCAACGCTCAGGAACCAACTATAATGACCTTATGGCTTACGATCTCGGTCGCATGGCCATCGAAGGGCTGCTCGCACGAAACGCAGTAGATCCGTCTGCAATCGACCGGGTGATTATGGGAACGGTTATACAGGAAGTGAAAACAAGCAACGTGGCCCGCGAAAGTGCCCTCGGGGCCGGCATCCCGAATTCGGTGCCGGCTTTCACCACAACCATGGCATGTATTTCATCAAACCAGGCCATCACCAGCGGCGTTGATTTGATTCGCTCGGGACAGGCAAAGATTATTCTTGCCGGCGGAACCGAGACCATGTCCGACATCCCGGTTCGGTTCAAAAAGAAATTTCGCCAAAAAGTACTGGAGGCCCGAAAGTATAAGTCGCCACTGGATTTCCTGAAGTTCTTCAAAGGATTGGGCTTCAAAGATTTTCTGCCTGAACTTCCTGCTATTGCCGAGTTTTCAACCGGAGAAGTGATGGGCGAAAGTGCCGATCGCATGGCTGCCCGTTTTGGAGTGAGCCGTGAGGATCAGGATGAATACGCTTTACGCTCCCACCAACTGGCAGCCAAAGCAACCCAAGAAGGCTTACTGGGTGAAGAGCTGATTCCGGCCAAAGTCCCACCAAAATTTAATGTGGTAGAACACGACAACGGGTTCCGCGACGACACCTCGATGGAAAAACTCGGCAAACTCCGACCGGCTTTCATTAAACCACACGGAACCGTGACGGCCGGTAACTCGTCTTTTTTGACGGATGGCGCTTCCGCCAGCTTTATTATGGAGGAGCAGACCGCTCTTGAGCTTGGCCTGAAACCAAAAGCGTATATCCGTGAGTATAATTTTGTTTCCCAGGATCCGGGTGAAGAATTGCTGCTTGGTCCGGCCTATGCCATCCCCAAAGTGCTGGATGCGATGAAACTTAAACTTGGCGACATGGATGTCATCGAACTTCATGAGGCTTTTGCCGGACAGGTATTTTCTGTACTTACTGCCTTGAATTCTGACACATTCGCCAAAGAATCTCTGAACCGGAATCAAAAAGTAGGTGAAATTCCTATGGACAAGCTAAACACGCTGGG
The DNA here is from genome assembly GCF_017641085.1 of Gracilimonas sp. NCBI lineage: Bacteria > Pseudomonadati > Balneolota > Balneolia > Balneolales > Balneolaceae > Gracilimonas > Gracilimonas sp. The sequence goes on from NZ_JAEPPI010000002.1 coordinate 283,591, forward strand.
AGGCTCCCTTTCTTTAGGGCATCCGTTTGGAGCCACCGGCGTGCGGCTCGTCACAACCGCCGCCAATCGCCTGATTCGTGAAGACGGTACGTTTGCGCTGGTCTCGGCCTGTGCCGCCGGCGGGCAGGGGCATGCGGTGGTGTTGGAGAGGTACCCTAACAAATAGCAGTCATTCCTGCGAAAGCAGGAATCTCCATTATTTAAATCACAACTTTAACAACGAGATCCCGCATCAAGTGCGGGATGACAAGTTCAAAAAACATGAGCTACCTACACATAACACATAAAGATTCCGTTGCCATCATCACGCTGGATTTACCCGACGAGAAAGTGAATAAACTCAATGAGTCGATGATGGACGAGTTCTCGGAATTCCTTGAAGAGCTTGAACAAAATGATGACCTGAGGGGAGCGGTTCTTATTTCCGGGAAGAAAGACAACTTCATTGCCGGGGCTGATATCGATATGTTTCAGGCCCGGGATACGGCCAAAGAGATAGAGCAACTCAGTAAAGACGGGCATAAGATCCTCAATCGTATTGCCGGTTTTTCCAAGCCCATAGCCGTGGCTGTTCATGGAAGCTGCATGGGGGGCGGACTGGAGCTGTCTCTCGCTTGCCATTACCGGGTATGTTCGGATAGCTCCAAGACCGTTTTTGCGCTTCCAGAAGTCAAACTCGGCATTCTGCCCGGAACCGGAGGAACGCAACGGCTGCCCCACTTAATTGGCATACAAAATGCCCTTCCCTATATGCTGACCGGGAAAAATATATATACCCGTCAGGCTAAGCGCATGGGGTTGGTGGATGAAGTGACTCATAAAGACGCCATCGAAAAAGCTGCGATTAAGGGCGTGCATAAAATATCGGACGGCAAGTTCGACCGAAAAGATAAACGGCCGTTTCTGCATAAACTTCTGGAGGGAAATCCGCTGGGTCGAAAAGTCATCTTTTCCCAGGCCCGTAAGAAAACAGCAGGCCAAACCAAGGGGAACTACCCGGCTCCTCCTAAAATCATCGATGCCGTTGAGTATGGATACAAGCATGGCCTCGAAAAAGGACTGGAAAACGAGACCGTTTTATTTGGTGAACTGGGGGCTACGCAGGAATCCCGAAACCTGGTGAACCTCTTTTTTGGGATGAATGCATCCAAGAAAGTTCCGAATCCTGATTTGGTAAGGGAAGTCAAAAAAATCGGGGTTCTTGGGGCAGGACTCATGGGTTCCGGGATTGCTGAAGTGAGCATCGACAAAGGCGATTATCGCGTACTTCTCAAAGATCAAACCATTGAAAATGCCGCTGAAGGCGAGAAGGAAATCTGGAAATCCTTGAATGAAAAAGCTCAAAAGAAAATCATATCGGAATTTGAGCGGGACAAAACCGCCAGTCGTGTTACCGGTGTGGATTCCTACGAGGGATTCAGCTCTGTTGACTTGGTGATTGAGGCGGTATTCGAAGACCTGGAACTCAAACAGAACATCGTCCAGCAAATCGAGTCGAGTAGTCCCGACCATACTATTTTTGCATCCAATACTTCCTCGCTGCCTATTTCAAAAATAGCTGAGGGGGCTCAACGGCCGGAGAATATCATTGGGATGCATTACTTCTCACCGGTTCAAAAAATGCCCCTGCTCGAAATCATCACCACCGATCAAACGGCCGATTGGGTTACGCAGACCGCTTATCAGGTTGGAGTGAATCAGGGCAAGAATGTAATTGTCGTTAATGACGGGCCCGGTTTTTATACCACACGCATTCTGGCTCCGTATATGAATGAGGCATTGGTGCTGCTGGACGAAGGAGCGTCCATCGAGTTCCTCGACAAAATCATGAAAGACTATGGCTACCCGGTGGGACCTATGGCGCTGCTGGACGAAGTCGGTTTTGATGTGGGTGCCCATGTAGCCGAAACGATGGGGCCGAAGTTTGCCGAGCGCGGCGTTGAATCGTCCAACAAAGCAGATGAACTCCTGGACGCCGGGTATCGCGGCCGAAAAAACAAACGCGGCATGTACAAATACAACTCCGGCAAAAAGAAAGAAGTAAACACCGAGATTTATGAGTACTTCGGAGGCTCAAGCCGAACCAATCGCAACAAAGAAACCGCCCAACAGCGCATGGCTTTAACCATGATCAACGAAGCCGCTTGGTGCCTTGAAGAAGGCATCCTGAAATCCCCGGAAGATGGTGACCTCGGTGCCATTCTCGGGCTTGGGTTCCCGCCCTTTCTTGGCGGCCCTTTCCGCTACATCGATCAAACCGGCGTTCAAAAAGTGGTAGATCAGCTCAATGAGTTCACCGAAAAATTCGGCCCAAGATTTAAACCTGCCCAAATTTTGGTGGATTATGCCAAAGAGGGGAAAAGGTTTTATGGGGAGTGAGAATGAGTGATTTTGTGCTCTGACCTCCTCCAACTTGATAATCCCCTGCTTTTTCGGTAGCCTTTCATGAGCTATTGAGCGTATTGCTTTTTCTTGTAGAGCCAGCTATTTCAGTAGCCTGGTGCTAACTGCAAGTTATAAATCTCCGAAACCGGAGAACATGAAGTCATCGAAATTCGCAATTTGGGAGCACTTCAACTCAAGCAGATGTTAGTTTACTGCTGCTTAGCCTTTCAATGTGTGCCGCCCTGACAACCGCTTATTCATGTAAAAAGCGAGTCAATTTTAACTTTGTAACAACTACATCATGGGAATTAGAGGAGAAGAAAAAGAGCCTGCAAAAAAAACAGGTATCAATAAATATTTTGACATCCATAAACCTGTTTTCTGGCCGTCAGTAATATTGATTACCGCAATGATTGCCGCAACACTTTTACTCGGCGACCAGGCTGAATCATTATTCAGCACCATTCAATCTACTATTACCGATAATGGCGGGTGGTTTTTTGTGATCGCCGTTAACGTGTTCATCATCTTTTCTTTATTCATTGCCTTCAGTCGATTTGGGAATATACGGCTGGGTGGTGAGGACGCCGAACCGGACTTCAGCACCCTTGCCTGGTTTGCCATGCTGTTCAGTGCCGGGATGGGTATCGGCATTATGTTCTGGAGTGTGGCGGAACCGATTTTTCATTATCTGTCCCCACCTATGGCTGACGGCGAAACTGTTGAAGCTGCCCAGCAAGCCATGAACCTCACTTATCTGCACTGGGGCTTTCACGCCTGGGGGATATATGCGGTAGTGGGTTTATCGCTTGGATTTTTTGCCTTCAACCGAGGACTTCCCCTTTCCTTCCGCTCGGTATTTTATCCGTTGATTGGAGATCGCATCAAAGGCTGGATGGGTGATGTGATTGACATCCTTGCCGTGTTGGCCACCTTATTTGGATTAGCGACTTCATTGGGTTTAGGCGTGCTACAAGTAAGCGCCGGGCTCGATCATGTATTCGGCTTACCGGATAACATCTACCTGCAGGTCGGGATAATCGTAGCCATTACCGGGGTTGCCACCGTTTCGGTAGTGCTTGGAATTGATAAGGGTGTTCGGGTGCTTAGTGAAATGAATGTCCGAATCGCTGCCCTGTTCCTGGTGTTTGTGATTTTGGTTGGCCCGACGATATTCATCTTCGATTCCTTCATTCAAAACTTTGGCGGTTACCTCAATTCTGTTGCCACCTTTAGTTTCTGGACGGAATCGTATGCCGGAACCAACTGGCAGAGTTCATGGACTATATTCTACTGGGCCTGGTGGATTTCCTGGTCTCCATATGTAGGAATGTTTATTGCCCGTATTTCGAAAGGACGATCCGTAAAAGAATTTGTACTGGGCGTGCTGATTGTTCCCAGCATCATCACCTTCCTGTGGATGTCTGCGTTTGGCGGAACCGCTATCAGCCTGGAAATGAGCGGAACCGGAGCCATCGGTGATGCCGTAAATGAAAACGTAGCCACTGCTCTGTTTGTATTTCTTGAACAATTCCCGCTTGAGATGGTTACCTCCATCATTGCCATCGTACTTATTTTGAGCTTCTTCGTCACTTCTTCCGACTCTGGCTCACTGGTCATCGACGGACTAACCAGCGGTGGTAAACTGGATGCCCCGGTAGGTCAGCGTATATTCTGGGCTCAAACCGAGGGACTGGTAGCTGCCATCTTATTGGTTGGCGGAGGGTTAAGTGCCCTGCAAACAGCTTCCATTAGTACCGGCTTACCGTTCGCACTCATACTGTTGATTATGTGCTACAGCCTGCACAGGGGATTAAAACGCGAGTACAAAGAGAATCAACAGAAAATAAAAGACAAAGAGCGCGACTCGTACGAAGACCTCGTCAAAGATACCATCAAGAATCAAAAACAAGAGGACTAAAAGAGTAGAATTATGAAGAATTTCGAACACTGGTTTGTTTGCTTAGACTTATCCAATATGGACGACATCCTGATTGGATACACCCATTTTCTAACTTCTGTCATTGAACCTAAAACCATCTCTTTTTTGCACGTGGTTGAGTCCGGAAATGTGGCAAAGGAAATGGCGGAATTGTTTCCTGATATTGAAACCGATCAGGATTTCGAAGACGTCATCAGGGATGAACTCAACAAAAAGGTTGAAGAACACTTTGGAGAGAATGACATCGAAATACGACTGATCATAAAAGAAGGACGCCCCACCGATCAGATTATTGAGCTGATGAATACCATGGATCCCGACCTGCTTATGATGGGTAAGAAAACCGGGTATGTGGGAGAAGGGGTGATTGCCCGCCGCATCGTTAAATATGTGCCGGCATCCATTCTGTTTGTGCCGGAAAACAGCCGTTACGCTATGAATACCATTCTTGCGCCGGTCGATTTCTCCAGGCAATCAGCGAATGCGGTTAAACTGGCCCGGAATCTTGTGGAACCACAGAATGGAACTGTTCAGGCACAGCATATCTTTAAGTATCCCTCTCACTTTTTCCCGTACATGCCAACGGAGGATGACAAAGACAAAATCCGTGGTCACATCGAAGAGCAGAAGAAGGAGTTTATTGATGAATATGACCTCCCTGAGGATGTTACTTTCACCCTCACCTTACACAAAGAAGGGCGAATCGGGGATGAGGTTTATGACGAGGCCGTGAGAAATCAGGCCGACCTTATCATTGTAGGTTCCAAGTCGGATAAGAAAATCACCAGCATTCTGCGGGACGACTTCACCGATAAAATGACCTACTACTCGTTCGGGATTCCGCTGTTGGTCGTCAAGAACAAAGAGAAGCATCAGAAATTCCTGAAGACGTTGTTTAGTTAAGAGCTGACTGTTCGGGATAAACGGTCCTGACGCTACGCTCATAGGACCTGCAGACGCTTTGAGGTTGCTGTAAGTAACACACTTGTCCTCATACTTCTCGTCACGAACCTCTGGTTCGTGATGCATAGCGGAACCGCTGGTTCCATTTTATCCTCGTTAAGGTGCTCTGCTCCGCAATACCAAAGCGAGGCTCTACCTCTAACTCTTCGTTTGTTTTTATGATATTCACAATGCACCCCACGGGAATGACAGCACATTGGCAAACCGTTTTAATATCGTCATTGAATACAGGAATTCGTATCTTCACCCCGCAATAATTTAATCGCACATTAATCTATGACTATGCATTTTTTACCACTTTTTTTAATGGGTAATCCTGATGACCCGAATGCCGGCATCATTAACCTGGTGTTTCTTGGTGCTATTTTCCTGGTATTTTACCTATTCATTATTCGCCCGCAAAGTAAACGACAAAAGGAAATTAAAGAGCAAGTTGAGGGCATGAAAAAGGGCGACAAAGTTGTTACGTCTTCAGGCATCATCGGTATTGTGGACAAAATCGAAGAGAATGAATTCCTGCTCGATATCGACAGCGGCACCAAACTTCGCATGTTGAAGTCGGCCGTAACCGATGTGAATCCACACAAACAGGATAAGGACTAACTGATCCTATTTTTGTTGTCACTCTGAGCACTCAATTTGAATATTATTGGAAAAAAAGTCATCGCGAAGAGTCTCAAGTTTTGACAACTATCCTTGTTCTGAATTTGAGATCCTTCGCGTTAAACATTGGTTCAATATTTAACATCTAATCGCTCAGGATGACAATTAGTTATATCATACCCCAAATTCAATAAACCATGAATCAGGAATTTCACTTTAACACCATCCCCGAAGCCATTGAAGACATTAAAAATGGCAAAATGGTCATCGTTGTGGATGATGAAGACCGGGAGAATGAAGGTGATTTCCTGATGGCGGCCGAAATGGTTACCACCGAAGCCATTAACCTGATGGTAACCCACGGCCGTGGGCTGGTTTGTGCTCCCATCACCAAAGAAAAAGCCGATAAGCTGCATTTACGGCATATGGTGCAGGAGGGAGCCGATCCTGATGAAGCTAATTTCACCATCTCTATCGATCACAAACGGCAGACCACAACCGGAATTTCTGCTGCCGATCGCGCTAACACCATTCGTGAATTAGCCAGTGACGATTCTAAGCCGGTTGACTTCCGTCGCCCCGGACATGTTTTCCCGCTGCTTGCAGCAGAAGGCGGGGTTCTGCGAAGAGCCGGCCATACCGAAGCAGCCATCGACCTTGCCCGACTTGCCGGTTTAAAACCGGTGGGTATTATTTGTGAAATTATGAAGGAAAACGGTGAGATGGCCCGCGTTCCGGATCTCATCAAGATGGCCGATGAGTTTGAGATGAAGATCATCACGATAAAAGATCTTATCGCTTATCGTAACGAAAACGAGACGCTTGTCCACGAGGTGATGGATGTGAACCTGCCCACCATGTATGGCGATTTCAGCTTACGCGCTTTCAAAGAAAAGCTCACAGGCGATATTCACCTAGCCTTAACCAAAGGCAGCTGGACGAAAGAAGAACCGGTGCTTACCCGTGTTCACTCTTCCGATTTGATTGGGGATATTTTCGGAGCACGCAATAAAGATACCAGCGAACAGCTTCACCAGGCGATGCTTCAGGTAGAGCGTGAAGGAAAAGGTGTGGTTTTATACATGAACCGGAATCAACGCGGCTCTGTACTCGTAAATCAGCTGAAAACATTGAAAGCCTTACAGCAAGGCAAGATGGACGACAACGAAGAGGATATCTCCCCACGAGGTGATGCCCGGGATTACGGTGTCGGCGCTCAAATTCTTCGCTCACTCGGCATCCGTAAGCTGAAGCTGATGACGAATAATCCTGTAAAAAGAATTGGAATCAAAAGTTTTGGGCTCGAGATTGTAGATCAGGTTCCTATTGAGCACAACTTTGATTTCTCAGCTCAGAAGTATCCTTTCGAGAAAGAAGAAGGCAACCCAGATAGCTAAAATACTTTCTCACTACTTCTCGACCTCTCATCATCACGAACCTCCGGTTTGTGATGCATAACGGAACCACTGGTTCCATTCCATTTTCAGCCCGTCAATCTATTCTATCTCACTAAAATATGTTGAACCAGAGGTTCAGGCAGGCGTTCCTAACGGGACGTTAGGAACGAGTTGTACGAGTAGTAATCAGGAAACGAACTAAATAATCCCTTCCTGTTTGGTAGGCTCATCCATTGTTACATCATCCGGTACTTCGGAGGACCCATCTTCTGCTTTTTGTGTAATAAAGAAGCGCTTGTTGAATATCAGTAGCAGGATGATGGAACAGGAAATGGCGATATCGGCCACGTTAAAGATATAAGGGAAAACAGTCCAGTCCCCGATTTGAAGGGAGAAGTAAATAAAATCAACCACGTGACCTTCCAGCACACCACCGTAATCCATAATTAACCCCATAAAGAGCCGGTCGGTGATATTGCCGAAAGCCCCCCCTACTATCAGCCCCATACACACCAGGTAGCCGACGCTCGCCTGTTCGAGGTGTCGAATTATGTATATCATAATTCCGGTGACGGCCAGAATTGCTATGACACTGATAACGGGCGTAGAGAGTACGTCTATACCCAGAGCCATCCCGGGATTCTTGGTGAAATAGAATTGCAGCCACCCGTCTATAAGGACTTTATTCTGCAATTCAGGGGTAGTCCGGATCAGCCATTTCGTAATCTGGTCAATAACCAGCACAATAACAGCCGGTACTAATAAAGCGAGCAGTTTTTTTCGGGTCAAACCGGTAGGGTTATCTGCGTTTCAGTTTTGCTTCGATACTCAACTGAGTATGGGGCACAGCTTCCAGCCGGCCTTTGGATATCTTCTTCCCGGTTACCTTACACACGCCGTATGTTTTATTGTCGATGCGCTTGAGGGCGTCGTCCAGATATTTTACAAACTTACGGGTCCGGTTAAAGAGCATGTAGGTTTTTTCCCGCTCCTGAGCATCTGTTCCGGCATCCGCCATATGGTAAGAATAGGCCGATTCATCCGAGGCATTTTCCATGCTTTCGCGAAGGGTTCGCTGCAGAGCATTCAGCTCTTCTTCAGCTTCTTCCATCTTCTTGATAATAATCTCACGGAAGTACTCCAGTTCTTTATCACTGTAGGGAGATACTCTTTCTTCGTTTTTTGATTCTTCTTTAGCCATAGCTGCTTGGTTATGAATTAATATTTCTTCGGATGGAGATGGTGCACTCTTCCTCTCCAATTTCCCAGCTCTTGGTGAAGTCTGATACTTCCAGCTCTGAGATTTGAATTTCTTCCGCCAGTGTTTCCTTCTTAATATAATCACTCATAGAAACAACGGCCTCCTTAATATTGTCTGCTCCGGTAAAACCAATCGCAATGCGATCCGTCACGTCAAAGTTCGCTTCTTTTCGCATATTCTGCACACGGTTTACAAATTCACGGGCTATACCCTCCTGAATCAGTTCTTCACTGAGGTCCGTATCTACAGCAACGCTTAAACCACCTTCAGTTTCTACCGTCCAACCCTCAAGTCCGGTGCGGATAATCTCTAATCCTTCTGAGTCAATACGAATGGTTTCACCTTCAACTTCGAGATCAATCCATCCGTTCTTTTCAAACTCGGTGATTTCTTCCGTGGTCAGTTCTCCAATCCGGGCGGCTACGGGCTTCATTTTTGGGCCCAACCTCTTACCCAGAACCGGGTAGTTTGGTTTCGCCGATTTCCGAACAATTCCGGAATCGTCATCCACAAACTGGATATCTTTAATGTTTACCTCTTCTAATATTATGTCGCGAACCGATTCAATGGCCTGCCGTTCACTTTCATCCTTTATAGGAAGGATAATTCGCGAAAGTGGCTGACGAACATTCATCTCAATTTGGTTACGTACACGTAATACGATATAGGAAATCAACCGGGCCATTTCCATCTTATGTTCCAGCGCCTTGTTGATCGCTGTCTCTTCCACGGTCGGGAAGAAGGCAATATGCACCGACTCCTCATCCTGCTGAGTCACGCTATTCAGCTTCTGATACAACCACTCGCCAATAAATGGAGCAATAGGACTGATCAGCTTGCTGAGGTTGCTCAGGCATTCATATAAGGTTTGATAGGCAGCTGTTTTATCCAGCGTGTTTCCTTCTTTCCAGAAACGCCGCCGGTTCCTGCGCACGTACCAGTTACTCAGCTCTTCCACAAAACTTTCCAGTTCGCGTGCAGCCTTGGTCGGCTCGTAGTCTTCATAATATTCTTCAACCAGCTTAACGGTTGAGTTCAGCTTCGATATCACCCACTTGTCAATTTCGGGGCGATCAGCAATAGGAATAGCCGTTCCTGAGAAGGTAAACCCATCAATATTCGCATACATCGCAAAGAAAGAATAGGTGTTTACGATGGTGTTGAAAAACTTCCGCTGAACTTCTTTCAGTCCGTCATCACTGAACTTCAGATTCTCCCACGGGGAAGAGTTACTCATCATATACCAGCGTACGGTATCGGCTCCATATTCCTGAATAACCTCAAAAGGATCTACCGTATTTCCTTTCGATTTACTCATTTTCTCACCGTTTTCGTCGAGAACCAGTCCATTGGATACTACATTCTTATACGCCTGCTCGTTGAACAGCATCGTTCCCAGGGCGTGCAAAGTATAGAACCAGCCACGGGTTTGATCTACACCTTCCGCGATAAAATCGGCCGGGTAGTTATAGCTGAATTCGTGGTCGTTATCAAAAGGATAGTGCCACTGAGCAAAAGGCATGGCGCCGGAGTCGAACCAAACATCCAGCAGGTCAGGGATACGACGCATAGTTCCGCCGTCCGGGCCTTCCCAGGTTAACTCATCTATATAGGGACGGTGCAGATCGATTTCGGCATCTTCATCCAAACCGGCTTTTTCACGGAGCTCGGCCATACTGCCAATACATTCCACATACTCCGGATTTTTATCACTCACCCAAATCGGAATGGGTGTTCCCCAGTAACGCTGACGAGAAACGGCCCAGTCCACATTATTCTCCAACCAGGTTCCAAAACGACCGGTTCCGGTGCTTTCCGGCTTCCAGTTGATTTGCTTGTTCAGCTCAACCATCCGGTCTTTAACCTTAGTGGTTTCGATAAACCAGGATTCTACCGGGTACGACATCAACGGGGTTCCTTTTCTCCAGTCGAACGGATAATTGTGGACCATCGTCTCATGCTTGTACATGAGGTTCTTTTCCTTAATAGCCCGGGCAATATCTTTGTCGGCTTCTTTAAACCACTGCCCCTGAAAATCAGGAGCTTTTTCGGTGAACTTACCGTCCCGGTCAATCGGGTTGAACATCGGAATGTCAGATTTCTGGCACGAGTCAAAGTCATCAGCACCAAAGGCAGGTGCGGTATGAACCACGCCGGTGCCGTCTTCGGTTGTCACATACTCAGCCGGAATCACCCTCCAGGCCTGCGACTTGTCATATTCTTTGAAGGCAAAATCGAATACAGGCTCATAAGTGCGGTGCAGCAGCATTGAACCTTTCATTTCTTCCTGGATGATGTAATCCTCACCCAAAACCTCTTCCACACAATCTTTGGCCATGATGAAAGTCTCATCAAAATGCCCCACTTTCACATAATCCAGATTCGGATTCACGGCAAGCGCCATGTTTGATACGATAGTCCAAGGGGTAGTAGTCCAAGCAAGGAAATAGGTATTTTCTTCTCCTTCAACCGGAAACTTCACGTAGATAGAAGGGTCCTGCGTTTCCTTATAACCCAAGCTTACTTCGTGGGAAGAAAGTACGGTTCCACTGCCGGGTGAGTACCACTGAATTTTATATCCCTTGTACACTAAATTCTTTTCGAAGAGCTTATTAAACGCCCACCAAACCGACTCGATATAATTATTCTCGAAGGTTACATACGGGTTATCCTGATCTACCCAATAAGCCATTCGGGAGGTTAATTCATCCCAAAGATCCTTGTATTTGAGCACACTTTCGCGGCACTTGGCATTGTATTTTTCGATGCCATATTCCTCAACTTGTGCGCGACCTTCGAGCCCTAATTCTTTCTCAACTTCAATCTCAACGGGTAAACCGTGCGTATCCCAGCCCGCTTTTCGTTCAACCCTGAAGCCCTTCAATGTTTTATACCGGCAAAACATATCCTTTACCGTACGGGCCATCACATGGTGAATACCCGGCTTGCCATTGGCTGTGGGCGGCCCCTCAAAAAAGGTATAGGGAATACCATCCTCACGAGTCTTGAGGCTCTTTTTAAAAATCTTGTGGTCCTTCCACCAATTCAGGGTTTCAACTTCTGATTTGGGAAAGCTTAACTGCTTTATTTCTTCGAATTTTTTTGCCATAAAAAACTTAGTTCCGGCGAATCATTTATAAGCCTCAAATATACAAAATATCAGAGAAAACCATGTATTCAGTTCGTTCAAAAAAATCTGACACTTGTAGCTAAGGAGCAATTGGTTTTAGGAAGACTAAATGAAAAGGGATGAAAAGCTGTTTAGCAACACATACCTTTGGGAAAAAATAATTCAATTATTGTGACTGAAACCTATCACCGAACCATTTCTAAAGAAAATCCTTATAAACTCGTTTTTGTGTGCCTGGGTAATATCTGCCGAAGTCCTACCGCCGAAGGCATCTTTATTCATAAAGTGAGGGAGGCCGGCTTGGAAAATTATTTCTATATCGATTCAGCCGGAACGGCCGCTTATCATGTAGGAGAGCCGGCTAACAGTAAGAGCCAGGCTACCGCAAATAAGCATGGAATTTACCTTCCCTCCAAAGCCCGAAAGTTTGAGTATGCCGACCTGGAAGAGTTTGACCTCATTTTGGCCATGGACTCCGAAAATTTCAAAAATATCAAAACCTTAGACCGAAAAAATCGATTTTCGGATAAAATAAAGATGATGCGCGAGTTTGATCCCAATCCCGGAGATGGAGAAGTACCCGACCCTTATTATGGCGGGCTGCAAGGATTCGAAAATGTATTCCAGGTGTTGAACCGAAGCTGCGAAGCCCTGCTTGAAGAATTAGAACCCCTCATCGAAAAATAATTTATGCTTCCCGAAGCTATCAAAGAACAAATCCGGCAAGAGCTGAACATGGAGATTCAATCTCTTCAGTCAGTTCATGGTGGCGATATCAATCAGGCTGCCAAAATTGTATTGGATGATGAGAAAGAATTGTTCGTAAAGTGGAATAATTCTGCTCCCGAAAATATGTTTGAAGCCGAGGCAAAAGGGCTTCAATTACTGAATTCAGCCGACACTGACCTTCAAATTCCTTCTCCGGTTTTAGTCAAAGAAGATTTTCTTGTTCTTGACTGGGTTGAGGAAGGTGGCGGAAAACAACACTCAGCCCAAGATTTCGGTAAAGAGCTGGCGAAGCTTCATAAACAAACCGCTGATCAGTTCGGGCTGGATCATGATAATTACATTGGCAAGCTACCTCAGTCTAATACCCGGCATTCCAACTGGCCCGACTTCTTTGCCCTGGAGCGGATTGAGCCCCAAGTGCGTATGGGCGTTGAGTCCGGCAAACTCACCCGGTCTATTCTGAAAAATGTGGAAGGGATGTATAAAAAACTCGGGTCTATATTTCCTACTGAAAAACCTTCACTGCTTCACGGAGACCTTTGGAGCGGAAACTACATGTTCACCAAAAGTGGACAAGCAAGCATCTATGATCCCGCCGTTTATTATGGCCACCGGGAAATGGACCTGGCTATGACTCGTCTTTTTGGTGGATTCTCAGCTAATTTCTACGAAGGATACAATGAAGAATACCCACCTGAGGGCGGCTTCGACAGCCGGGTTACCATCTGCAACCTGTACCCCATTTTAGTTCATGCCAATTTGTTTGGCGGAAGTTATTGTCGCCAGGCTGAGAACATCATCAACCGTTATGCCTGATTTACCTTACACCCGCATTGTTTCACTGGTTCCAAGCCTAACCGAGCTCTTGGTTGAACTGGGATTAAAAGATCAGTTGATTGGTCGCACCCGGTTTTGTGTGCACCCCAAGGAGATTAAGGATATTGATATTATCGGGGGGACAAAGAATCCGAATCTTGAGAAAATTGTGGAGCTTGAGCCGGATTTCATCCTTGCAAACAAAGAGGAAAACCGAAAAGAAGACATCGATCTGCTCGACAAGTATGCTAAGGTTCGGGTTACAGAAATTGATTCTATTCAGGATGCCATTCTGGAAATAAGCTCACTGGGAGAAGTGCTTGGGGTTAAGAAACAGGCCGGAATACTTGTTAAGAAAATTACGGCTCTTTTAAATGATCGCCCTGCAAAACCTCCTCTTTCCGTAGCCTATTTCATTTGGAAAGACCCCTGGGTGACGGTTGGAAATGACACCTATATTCATGATGTGCTGCATAAATATGGGCTGGATAATGTGTACGGTCTTCATAAAAGATATCCCAAAACCACTCTCAATCAGCTTTCAGAACATGCTCCCGAACTAATCTTCCTCAGCAGCGAGCCCTATCCTTTTAAAGAAAAACACATCGATGAAATCAAAGCGGTTTGTCCTGATTCAAAAGTGGAACTCATTAACGGGGAATGGTTCAGCTGGTATGGCTCGCGAATGACAAAGGCGTTTTCTTTTCTAAATGAATGGCGGGCTTCCCTTTAGTTCTTATTCTGCTATATTCGGGAAAGAACACTGTGTTTACCATGACTACCATTCGTTTCTCCCACACCCTACTCATACTCATTATCCTCATGCTTACAGGCTGCCAGACCGATAAACTGGAACGCATTTCTTACACCAGTCAGGTTGCCGGCGAGGAACGGGACTTTTACCTGTATCTTCCTAACGGTTATGAAGTGTCAGACAAAAACTGGCCGGTAATGATGTTTCTTCATGGAAACGGAGAACGAGGCAATGGAAAAGATGAGCTCGGTTTTGTACTGATGCACGGCCCATTAAAAGAAGCATGGATTCATAAAAGAGACCTGCCATTTATTATCATTTCTCCACAACTGCATATGTTTGGGATGGATGAAAGCGTTTCATATCTGCAAAATCGTGATACCACTTCTATCCCAAAAAGAATGGAGGAAGGAATTCCCGAACGAACACCTATTGCACCTACTTCCGAGACTATGAATGGAGATGAAAGTGAGCTCCCCGATTATATTACTTTACCAAATGGCTGGGAGCGGGTAGAAGAGGATCTCATCGGGATGATTGACTATGTGATTGAAAATTACCGGGCAGATTCGAGTCGGATATATTTAACCGGCTTGAGCTACGGAGGCTTTGGCACCTGGTATTTGGCAAGTGCTTATCCCGAACGATTTGCTGCTATCGCTCCGGTAGTAGGTTGGGGACATCCCGATTTAATGGCTCCTGTCGCCGAACATGAAATACCGGTCTGGGCATTTGCCGGTGGAAGGGACCCGGTGGTTCGGGCATCACATTTTTACCCGGGATTGAACAGGCTGGAAGAGTTAGGGCACACGAATGTCCGGTTCACAAATCATGAAGACCTCGGGCATGACACCTGGAAGCGAGTTTATCGTGGGGGTGATTTGTACACCTGGTTTTTAACCCATCACCTTAATGCAGACTCTCTGGATCAATGAATGCGGCAGAAGATTTCATATTGCGGCATGAGGGAAATCAAAAAGAGGTCATGCTCTACTTCCACAACCTGTTAACTTCATTTCCCACGGTATCTTCTGCCATTAAATACCGCATTCCTTTTTACGACCAAAATACCTGGGTTTGCTACCTCAACCCTCTCAAGAATGGAAAAGTGTCGCTCTGTTTTCTTCGGGGATATGAACTTTCAAACGAACAAGGATTGCTGGAAAGCAAAGGACGTAAACAAGTACTGAGTGTAGATTTTGGAACGGTTGATGAAATTCCTAAAGACACCATCCGGGAAATCATCAACGAGGCTCTTTTTCTTGATGAAACGGTGCCTTACAATCCCAAAGGGAAGCGAATTCAAGAATAATCCGGATTTAAGATCAGCATATTTTCCCGCTTTTCGGATCTATAAAACACCCATCTCCGCTTAACGACCGCTGCCAGTTTAATTGTGATTCCAAGTCTCTCATCCACCCGGCAATTTCCTCTTCAGTATGAAACTCCACTCCGTCTTCTTCAATATATGGGAGCTTTATCTGCTCCCCTTCCTCCTCATAGTTCACCTTTTTGAAAGAAATCACGAGGTTGTTCAGCTGCTGCTCCAGCTGGTCAGATGCCGTATCTTGTCGCTTCCTGTGTAGTTTTATCATGGTTCAAATGTTATGAGTTGTGTATTTCAATATATGCTGAATCTGTTAATTCACCCTCAGTAAAAAAAGTTTCGCAAGCTTATTGACCCTATTAAAATATTCTAATATATTAACATTAGAAGTTTTTAATATGAATCGGACAGGGCTACCGTGATTTCACGAAAGGTAATGATTGTTGAAGATGACCCGCTGCTATCTATAGTAGAGAAGAAGCTGGTTACCAAGCTTGGCTATGAAGTAGTTGGCATGGCCCGCAGTGGAGAAGAAGTCCTCGGGATCATCGCCGACATTAATCCTTCTATACTTTTGATGGACATTCAGCTTTCCGGTGACCTTGATGGCATTGAAACAGCAAAACAATTGCGTTCCGACCAAATTGATATCCCGGTAATTTTTCTTTCTGGCGATGACAGCCCGATGGTATTGAATCAAGCTAAAGATGTAGATTACATCGATTTTTTATTGAAGCCTGTAACCAAATCTGATCTGTCTAATTCACTTGGTAAAGCTGAGAACAAGATTAATTCAAAATCTCAGTACGCAGCATAAGAACTTAGATCAAACAAATACCCATAACCCACATAAAGTAGTTTGACCGCTGCTTTATTGTTTTCCGAAGCCGACACATCCTTTTTGTGTCGGCTTTTTTATTTATCCCGAGGTTTGATGCTGCACCACTACACGTCCGGCCTGTTTCCCGTCCAATATAGCTTCAATCTCGGGCTTAAGGTTTTCCAGACCGACTATTCGGGCGAGATCATCCGGTAGTTTTCCGTGGTTCATTCCAGCGATGCTATTCCAAATTTTTAACCGCATCGGCATTTTGCATATGGCGGAGTCTATGCCCAACAGGCTTACCCCCCTCAGAATAAATGGGTATATATTTGTCTTCAGTTCATGCCCCAAAATATTCCCACAGCAGGCTACCGCTCCGTCATGATTGGTTTGGCGGATCACCGCATCCAGCATTTCCCCACCAACCGTTTCTATAGCCCCATTCCATTCACTGCTCAGCAAAAAATTCTCGTTTACCCCGGAAACTTCATCCCGGTGAATGACTTCAGCCGCGCCAAGCTCTTTCAGAAAATCCTCTTTATCTATTTTACCGGTGGCTGCCACAACTTCATATCCTAATTGTGAAAGAAAGAAAACGGCAAGTGAACCCACACCACCCGTCGCTCCGGTCACGAGTACTTTTCCGCCCTCCGGCTTGATAAGTTCGCGCTGCAGCCGCTTCACCCCATACATAGCAGTAAAGCCGGCTGTTCCATACTTCATAGCCATTTCCATATTTAAAGCGGCCGGAAGCTCCACTACCCAATCTTTGGGCACGCGAATAAGCTCTCCAAATCCACCGGGGGTATTGGAGCCTAAATCACGACCGGTAACCACTATTTTTTGTCCTTCGGAAAACGCGCCGGACCTATCTTCCAAAACAACACCCGAAGCATCGATGCCGGGAATGTGTGGGTATTCTCGGGTCACTCCTTTATTACCCGAAGCTGACAGGGCATCTTTATAATTAAGTGATGAATAGTGAACTTGAATCAGCACGTCGTGGTCGGGCAAAAAGGTGCGTGGCACGTCCGTTACTGATGACACAAATTCCCCTTTCGATTTCTCTTCTACATAAAATGCTCTGAATTTCTCTTCACTCATTTTAATACTCGTTTAATCCACTTTAATTTTCCTTTGTAAGGGGCATACCGAAAAGGGATATCCAGCCAAAATGGTTTCTTCATAATGCTTTTGGTATGCGAAAATGTATCAAAGCTTTGCTTTCCGTGATACGCACCCATTCCGCTATTGCCAACGCCCCCGAATGGCAGGTGATGGTTTCCAAGATGAGCAAGCACATCATTTATTGCACCACCCCCAAAGGAGCATTTCTCTGTAATCATCGATTCTGCATCGCTGTCTTTCGAAAACAGGTACAGCGACAATGGCTTGCTTTTTGAGTTTACCACATTGATGGCTTCAGGGATTTTTTCGAAGGTCAACACCGGAAGAATGGGGCCAAAAACTTCCTCTTCCATTACGCTGCCATCTTCTTTGACATCCACTAAAACCGTCGGCTCAATGTATAGTTCATTCCGGTCTGTTTTGCCCCCACAATAGATCTTTCCATCATCCAGATAACCTTCCAGCCGGTCAAAATGTGATTCATTTATTACCCGCGGATAATCAGGGCTCAGCTTCGGGTTCACTCCATAAAAATCCCGAACCGACTCTTTAAAATGTTCCAGAAACTGAACTTTCACCTTTGACTGAATGAGTAAGTAATCCGGGGCTACACAGGTCTGACCTGCATTCACAAATTTCCCCCAGGCAATGCGGCGGGCAGCCGTTTCAAGGTCGGCCGTTTCGTCCACAATACAAGGGCTTTTTCCTCCCAGCTCCAGCGTAACGGGCGTCAGGTTCTTTGCCGCCGCCTCCATCACAATTTGACCAACCCGGGTGCTGCCCGTAAAAAAGATGTAGTCAAAATCCCGGGCAAGTAAATCCTGATTTGTTTCCACTCCGCCTTCCACCACGGCTACAAACTCCTCTTTGAACCATTTCCCGAGAATTTCTTTGATGGCCGCAGAGGTATGGGGCGTCAACTCAGACGGTTTTATTACCGCCGTATTACCGGCCGCAATAGCACCCACCAAAGGCAGCAAAGCCAGCTGAACCGGGTAATTCCATGGCGCAATGATAAGAACGGATCCGTAAGGTTCGGCAACTGTATAATTCTTGGAGGGAAAATTGACCAGAGCGCCTGAGACCTTTTGCGGCTTCGTCCATTTTTTGAGGTTTTTCAGCACATAACTGATCTCATTATGGAGAATGCCGAGCTCGGTGGCATACATTTCCAGCTCGGGCTTTTTAAAGTCTTTATGCACGGCCTGCATAAATTCTTCCTCGTGTTCGGTGAGGAGCTTTTTCAGCGTTTGAAGCTGATGTATTCTAAACTCTACCGATTTCGTAGCCCCGGACTTAAAGTAAGTACGCTGACGCTCTAACAATTCTTTTCCGTCCATCAATGATCTGTTTTTCTGCCAATAAAAGTATTCATGGAATCATAAACACCAAAAATTTTGCCTGCTACAAAATCGTATAATTTAGCAGGGAGAATTCCCCTTATAAAAGGAGTTAGTTTTACCATGAATGGTTCTCTGAGCCGTTCTTTTTCCCGCTCTACCGCATCCAGTATTTTGGTTGAAATGTCATCCGGATCGAGCAGGGGCATAAGTAACGGAGCGGTAACCCCCGCAAACATTCCGGTATTTATGTAGCTGGGCATTACGGTAAGCACATTCACCGGGTCCTCATTTTTCTTAAGCTCCAGATTCAACGATTCCGACCAGCCCACAGCCGCCCATTTACTGGCTGCATATACTGTCATGCCGGGGTTTGGGGTGAGTCCTGCTGCCGAAGCGATATTGATGATATATCCATATCCGTTCTCAATCATAGCCGGCAAGAAAGCCCGGGCTACATACATCAAACCAAGGCTGTTAATATTCATGGTTTTTTTGATGTGCTCTATCGAGTGCTCTTCAAACTTTTTACCCACTACAATTCCTGCGTTGTTGAATAACATATCGATGGACCCGTGCTCATCTAAAACTTTTTTTGCCTCTTGCTGAACCTGCTCAGGGTCACTTACATCCACAACGCCCGTCTCCACAGTATACCCTTGTTTGGAAAGACGTTTTGCGGCGTCAAGCAATTTGTCTTCATTTATATCCCAAATGATCAATTTACGTGCTTCTCTTTGCAACGATTTTTCCCCCATCAGATAGCCAATACCACTGGCTCCGCCGGTTATTAAAACAATTTTATTTTTAAAAGAAGACATATAAAAACCGTATCTTTAAAGCTTGAAATTAAACAAATACTGAACGCAAATGTTGTTGCCAATGTGCAAGTGTTCAGGCAAAATTAAAAATCAGACTATAAGTCAATTATTCATACAATGAAAAGAATATTATTACTCTTCACCCTTTCAATTTTGTTGGCCTCTTGCCAGCAAGCACCTCAAAAGGTTGCGCTCAACTGGGAGGAAGCCGAGTCATTACCGATGGGAATTTCCAACAATGCCGTAACAGCTGCTCAGGTTGACGGTGACTGGTTTGTGTACACCTTTCTGGGACTGGAAGAAGGCAAAACACACGCCGATGTAAGTGATTTCGCTGCAAGATTCGACGTCAATAAAGGAATCTGGGAGCAAATTCCCGGTGTCCCTGACGGAACCGGCCGGTTAGCCAGCACCACTGAAACCGTAAACGGACAGATTTACATCTTTGGCGGATATACCGTAGCTGAAGATGGTTCTGAAGTATCAACACAAGAAGTATTCAGGTATGATCCTGATGCTAATTCTTACGAGCAGGTTGCCGACATGCTGCTTCCTGTTGAAGACGCTGTTTCCCTGGTTTACCTAGACCGCTACATCTACCTGGTTAGCGGATGGAATAACACCAACAACGTTTCGAATGTGCAGGTGTATGATACCCAGACAAATTCATGGTCACACGCCACACCGTACCCCGGCCCTCCCGTATTTGGGCATTCCGGTGGTATTGTTGGCAACACGATGGTTCTTTCTGACGGTGTTCAAACTGTTGTTGATGAGGGCGAACAGATTTTCATGATGTCTCCCGGCAGTATCAAAGGTGAGATTAACGCCGAGAACCCGGAAGAAATTAACTGGACACGCATCAAACAGCACCCGGGGCAGGCACGCTACCGTATGGCGGCTGTCGGTGTATCATCTCCGGTAGAAATGGTTGTGTTTGTGGGCGGATCAACCAACCCCTATAACTACAACGGAATTGGCTATAATGCCAAACCCGCATTCGCTGAAAGTACCGTTTTCGCCTATCGTTTGGATACCGAAGCGTGGGTTGAGTTAGGTGAAATGCCAACGGCCAGCATGGATCACCGCAGCATTGCCAGAGCAGGTGACGAGTTTTACCTGGTTGGCGGAATGGTTAACGACCAACGGGTAACCGACATGGTTCAGAAATTCACCGTTGAGCTGGAAGCAGCCAACTGATCCGAATCTTTTTTTACTTTACCAAAGCGAAAGGCGTAACTGCCTTTCGCTTTTTTATTGAATCATTTTCTGAAGTATCTTAACGCTTTCACATCAGCACAAATAGAAAGACATAAATATCCTCACATGACTATGAAATCATTATATCTGTTCATCGCTTCTCTGATCCTCCTTGGTGCCTGCAGTTCTTCCCCGGCGGACCAAGCCGCAAATAGCATAACCAAAGATTCCTTACTCAGACATATTGAAACGCTTTCTTCGGATGACTTTATGGGACGGGCAACCGGAACGGAAGGTGAGCAAATGACCGTGGATTACCTGATTTCAGAATTTGAAGACATGGGCGCTGAGCCTGCAGCGGAAGGTAACAGTTATACCCAGGAATTCCCGCTGTTGGGACAAAGCACTTCCAATGCGGAAATGTCGGTGCGTACAGACGGACGTACTCCTTTCGCCCTTCAGTATTATGATGAGTTTATGGCCTGGCCGGCAAATCAGGCTGAGGAAGTAGATGTACGCAATGCTGAACTGGTATATGTAGGATATGGAATCCAGGCCCCGGAAGAAGAGTGGGATGATTTTAAAGGCGTTGATGTAGAAGGCAAGATTTTAGTCATCAAAAACAACGACCCGGAATTTTCTCCTGGTGTTTTTGCCGGAAAAACCCGGCTTTACTATGGCCGTTATTCCTATAAGTATGAAAAAGCAAAAGAGATGGGAGCACTGGGAGCCATAATTATACACACTACCGAAACAGCCGGATATGGCTGGAATGTAGTTGCTAATGGATGGAGCCGCGAGCGTTTTTATCTGAAAGGAGAAGGCGATGCTTCTGCTTCTCCAACCAAATTCAATGGCTGGCTTACTCAGGAAGCAAGTCGCCTGTTGTTTGAAGAAGCCGGATTGAATTTAGCCGAACAGATGGATGCCGCCGACAGCCGGGACTTTGAACCGGTCGAGCTTTCCGGCGTTCGCATGAATGTGAGCATGGACGCTGATTACCGGGAAATTGAATCTCAAAACGTAATCGCTAAAGTGGAAGGAAGCGACCCTGAGCTCAAAGATGAATACCTGGTCCTCACCGCCCACCTCGATCACCTTGGAGTAACAACTCCCGTTGAAGGCGATTCAATCAACAACGGAGCTTCCGATAATGCTGCGGGAGTAAGTGCCCTGCTGGAAATGATGGAAGCCTACAAATCTATACAGCCTGTTCTAAAGCGAAGTGTGCTGGCCCTGGTTGTGAGCGCTGAAGAAGTTGGGCTGCTGGGTTCCCAATACTGGGCAGAGAACCCAACCGTTGAGCCGGGCAAGGTTACCGCAAACATTAACCTGGACGGGATGAATGTGTATGGCAAAACCCGCGATGTTGTGGTAGTGGGATACGGGAGAACTTCGCTGAGTGATTTGCTGGAAGAAGAAGCCCGGCAGCAAGGCCGAACCATAAAACCGGATCCATATCCTGAGCGCGGCTACTTCTATCGATCCGATCACTTTAACATGGCCAAGGTTGGTATCCCGGCAATCTTTCCCAATCCCGGAACGGAATACATTGACAAGGGGGATAACTTTCTGGCTGTTCGCGACAGTGTAGCTGATGCCAATTACCATACCGTAAACGATGAGATCAACGAGTATTGGGATTTAAGCGGTGCCGAAATTGACACCCGCCTGTTTTTTATGACCGGCTTCCGGGCTCTTAATTCTGAGAACCTGCAAAGCTGGGATTCCGGCGATGAGTTTGAAGCCACCCGGCTTCGCATGCTTGAGCGGGTTCAAGGACAATAGTGACTAAACTGGAATTTACACGGGGTTTAGTTCGCTAAACCCCGAAATCCTTCATTCCAAATTTTCCCCGACTCGCTAACCTTGCTCAAATCAATACATTACAGGCAAGCCCGGCCTGCTTAAATTCAGGGGACTATTTTGTATCTTTAAGCCATTAAAGTTTACTGATTTTATGCCGAAAAACTACTTAACAGTGTTTAGTGGTGGTGCCTTTAAAATCACAAAATATGGAACAACTGAAATCAATTGTTAGGAGAGACCTTAAACCGGCCTTTTGGTCTTGGAATATAAAGAGCGACAGTCTGACCTTTGGTGCATCTTTTGCAGATTTCTTTGATTGTCCTGGTGAAGAGCTCCCTTCAACTTTTGAAGAACTTTCAAGCTTCCTGGAAGAAAGTGACCGTTCTAAATTCGTCAAAGTTTTAGAGTCAAAATACGAATGCGAAGAAGCCCATCAGTTTAATTTTGAAACCTCTCATAATGCGGACCATGAAGAGAAACCATTCAACCTGAAATGGAAAGGAGAGGTAATTGAGGCGGAACAAGGAAAACCTATTTTAATTGCAGGTCAGGTTCAAAAAGTTTCATTATTCGGGAACAACCTGTCACAGCGTCAACAGGCAAGTCTCTTTAAAAAATTAATGGACCACCTTCCCGACAGCATTTTCTTCAAAGATAAAGAAAGTCGGTTTATTGCCATCAACAATGCCTGTGCAAGCAAGTTGGGATTGAAAAATCCTGAGGAGGCTATTGGTAAAACAGATTTTGACTTTTTTGATGACGAACATGCCCGGCAAGCCCGTGAGGATGAAGTTGAGGTAATGGAATCCGAACAACCCATTGTCAACAAAACTGAAAAAGAAGTTTCCCGGGATGGAGAGAAATCAGCCTGGGCTTCTACTACAAAACTGCCTCTTTACGGAAAAGATGGAACCGTTGCAGGAACCTTCGGTATTACCCGAGATGTGACAGGGCAACAGCAAACGGAGCTGGAACTTCATCAGGCGGAGGCCACCCTTTCCCGACTTTCAGAACAGGTGCCTGGTTTCTTTTATGTATTTCACTACAAATCGGATGGAAACGCGTGCTTCCCATATGCAAGTAAAGGCATAAACGATATCTATGAATTAGAGCCTGAGGACGTAAAAGAAAGCATCGACCCAATAATTGACCGTATTCATGAAGATGACCTTAATCGTGTTGTGCAATCAATTCAACATACGTCAACAAACCTTGAGCCCTGGAATATTGACTTCCGGGTAGTCCTCCCTGAAAAGGGCTTACGATGGGTTCGTGGAAAAGCAAAGCCCGAAAAGCAGCCTGATGGCACTGTTATAGGCTACGGATATATCACAGATATCACCGAAGAAAAAGAACAGTTTAAGAAAACAGCCCAGCTTCAGGAACAACTTCAGCAGGTTATCGATTCTGCCCCCAACCTGATTTTCGTTAAGGATATTGACGGTCACTACCTGATGGCAAATGAATCAGCAGCAGACTTTTTCAATTTGACCGCCGAAGAAATGGTTGGCAAAACCGATGTTGACATTGGGTTATCAGAAAAGAAAGCGCAACGCTACCTTTCTGTAGAAAAAGAGGTTATAGAAAAAAATGAACCTATGTTCATCCCTGAGGATAAAACCATTTTAGAGGATGGCAGTGAAGTGTGGCATCAAACCATTAAGGTTCCTTTCCTAAATACCGATTCAGGTAAACCGGCTGTTCTTTCCATTGTAACCGACATCACCCGAAGAAAAGAAAATGAACTAAACCTGAAGAACAGTATGGATATTATCGGGGAGCAGAATAAGCGATTGCAGAATTTTGCTCATATCGTATCTCATAACCTTCGCAACCATGCAGGTAACATTTCCATGCTGCTTTCTCTTTATGACATGGAAGAATCTCAGGAAGAAAAAGAAGAACTATTAAGCCATCTGAGTTCTGCTTCCGACCGCCTTAATGAGTCTATTGCCGACCTGAATGAAATCATAGATCAGCAGTACAAGACCGGAGACGAACTTAAAGAGCTGAACCTGCAGGAAACCATCTCGAAAATCAAAGAAATTCTGACAACCGATATTCTTGCCAATAATGTTAAATTTGAAGAACAGGTCCCTCCCGGCCTTTCCCTTGAGTATAACCCCGCTTATCTCGAAAGCATTATTCTTAACCTGCTTTCTAATGCCATCAAATACCGGCATCCCGACCGAAAACCCAAAATTTCCATAAAGGCATGGGAAGAAAGTGATAAAGTATTTCTTGAAATATCCGATAACGGTTTAGGTATCGACATGAAAAAATTCGGACACAGGTTGTTTGGCATGTATAATACCTTCCATGGAAATGATAACGCCAAAGGCATCGGGCTGTACATAACAAAAAACCAAATTGAGTCTATGGGTGGGTCCATAGCCGTTGACAGTAATCCCGGAGAGGGAACAACCTTTAAAATACAATTACAATGAGTTCATTGAAGAGTATCTGTATTATAGATGATGATAAAATTTACACCTACGGGGTATCCAAAATTATTAAAAACTACCTGCCCGGAAACGATGTCATGTCATTCGAAAATGGGAAAAAGGCACTTTCTGCCATCAAAGAAATGGAGCAGAACAATGACGAATTGCCTGACTTAATCCTGCTCGACATCGATATGCCGGAAATGAATGGCTGGGACTTCCTGAATGAATTTCAGCCAATAAGAGAAAAGGTGAATAAAGAGATTCAGATTTTCGTAATCAGCTCCCGAATTGATCATAAAAATCAGGAAATATACCGGGTGGAATGGGATCAAAAAGTAGATGACTTCATTCAAAAGCCGGTTCAGGTTGAGGCGCTTAAGAGTCTTCTCACCTGAAGCCTCCTGTGACTCTTGGTTCCGGTACTGCTTTTTTGTTTTGGGTTGATGTGAACCTTCTTCTGACAGGATAAGTTAATAGTAATAGAATACCACTTAACTAATTCCCGCTCATGAAGATCGAAATTTGGTCGGACGTTGCCTGTCCGTTTTGTTACATCGGAAAAAGACACCTCGAAGAAGCCCTCCAAAAACTACCGGACCTGGATGTTGATATCGTCTGGAAAAGCTTTGAGCTCGACCCCAATGCTCCTGTCGATTCCGATCTTGATATCTATGACACGCTCGCCAAAAAATACGGTCGCGACAGAGCCTGGGCCAAACAAATGAATGCCAACATGGTTCAAATGGCCTCCGGCGCCGGGTTAGACTTTAACATGGATGAAGTAAAACCCACTAATTCTTTCAACGCTCACCAGCTTATCCACCTGGCTCGCAAGCACGGCAAACAAGGTGAGATGAAAGAGGCGCTGTTGTCTGCTTACTTTGTGGAAGGCAAGCATGTGGGCGACAAAGAAACGCTGGTTCAAATAGCTTCGGATGTGGGGCTTGACCAAAATGAGGCGAGAGAGGTATTGAAAAATAACACGTATTCCAGCCAGGTCGTCAATAACGTGGAGGAAGCTCACCGACTTGGCGTTCAGGGCGTGCCCTTCTTTTACATCAACGAAAAGTACGGGCTTTCCGGGGCACAGCCGGTAGAAGTTTTCACCGAGGCACTCCAGAAAATTGCGGAAGAGAAAGTAAGTTAACCAAATCGGCTCTCCCTCCCTAAGCTCCTTTCCACCAAATGATTACGCCGCATTTTATGTTATTGGATCTGCAAGTGCGATAAAACTTGTAAGCTTTTTCAAAGTTTAATTTATCGCAGTTGCCAGAACACTTTTTTTGAAATAGATTTTTGCACCCAATTAAAAATTAAAGTACCTATGAGAAATTTATTCATCACACTTATAACAGCTGCTCTGTTTGTGTCGTGCAGTACGGATGATCCCAACCAAGGATCGTTTGTAACCTTGTTAGGGAATGACACCCTTGCCGTGGAGCAGTTTGTTAAAACCGATTCCAGCATTACAGCTCAGGTTATCCTTCGAAGTCCTGAGGTTCAAATCTCAACCTACATTCTGCATTTTGACGAGTTAGGCGGAATTGAAAGTATGGTACAAACCGATCACTCTCCGGTAAATGGTTTCCAGGAAGATGGAGCCACCGTCCGTAACATCACGAAAGTGGGAGACAGTCTGTCGGTTCGCGTATTAAGAGACGAAGAGTATATAACCTATCGGGCACCCTTTGAAGAAGGCCTGCTTCCTTTCATCGATATGGTTCACTGGCCGTATGAGTTAGCCTTCAATAAAGCTGCTGAAGCAGATCAGGATACGATCATTCAGCCACTGTTGTCGGGTAACAGGATTATGGATTTCACCATTGCTCAAATTGAGGGTGATTCCATGACCGTTCGTCACCCTTTCCGCGGAGTGATGGGAGTTCGGGTAAATTCGGACGGAGACATACAGCACCTGGATGCCGGACTTACCACCCGAAAGCTTAAAGTACACCGAACCGGACAGTTGGATATGAACGCACTGGCCAATCGATTTGGGAATGATCCCGTTGGTGAGCTTTCCGGAGCTGTAAGTGCTGAGTATTCATTTAAAGGCGCCAATTTCCGCGTAGATTTCGGTTCCCCTAAAAAACGAGGGCGCGACTTATTTGGAAATATCGTCCCCTGGGGTGAGCGCTGGAGAACAGGAGCCAACCGAGCTACTCACTTCTATACTTCTGAAGATTTAATGTTCGGCGATCTTGAAGTTCCTGCCGGAGAATACACGCTGTTCACAATCCCCCAGCCTGATGGCGGCACGCTCATCATCAATAAGCAAACCGGCCAGAACGGACGTTCTTATGATGAAAGCCGTGATTTAGGCCGCGTACCCATGGAGATTTCAACCACGGTAGAAACCATTGAGGCGTTCACCATTTCGGTTGAAGAAACAGAAGAAGGCGGCGAGTTGAACCTGGCTTGGGGTAACACCGTTTTTAAAGCAGACTTTACGATTCAATAAACTTAAGCATACTTGTTTTAAGAAGGGCGCATCTTTAACGGTGCGCCCTTTTTTATTTTCTCTCAGTAAATAGAAGGAGTTGTTTAAACTTTTTCAGGATAATTCTTTTGGGAAACGAAATGAAAGGTGATACATCCCGTCTGTTTTAAGTTGTGATTCTGCTTCAATTTGGGTTAACAGCGAATCTACTAATGTGATGCCCAAACCGGATAATTTTTCCGATTTATTAACAACAACCCCACTTCCATTATCCTGATAGATAATTTTATAGTGCTCATCTTCTTCAAAAGCAGAAATATGAATTTGGTAGCTTTCCTGAGCCTCATTAAAACCATGCTTCAGACTGTTTGTAATCAATTCATTTAAAATGATGCCGATCGGAACTCCATGATTTACATTTAAATATTGAATGTCGATATCTAACTTTAAATTTATTTCTAACCCGGTCTTATTAAAACTATCAAGAATGATACCCGCTAATTCTTTGATGTATTTTTTGAAATGAATCCTGCTTACATCTTCCGATTGGTATAGCAGTTCATGAACTTTTGAAATTGATAAAATTCTGTTGGTACTCAATTTAAGAGCTGACCTTGAGAAATCATCAGGGGCCATTCCCGATTGCAAATCCAATAAGCCAGAAACCACTGCCAAGTTGTTTTTTACCCGGTGATGTATCTCCTGCAGCAGCACCTTTTTCTCTTCTATATTTTGTTTCAGCTCCCGGTCTTGATGCTCGAGAACCTCATAGCTTTGATCCTGTTGCTCAATAATCTGAATTATAGACTGTATGAAGATATGCACAAACATGGCAATGATAATGCCTACCAAAGACAGTATAACACCATTTACAGCCCATTTATAGGGTACGTTTAGTGCAGGGTCCATCAAGCCGGGTGGTATTTGACCAGTCAAATATCCATAGGCTATTATTGCATAGGTAAGAATGGATACTAAATAGATAAAAATGGCCCAACGAACTTTAAAAACCAGTATGCCCGTAAATGGGATAAATACAAATACCGGCTTTACCGTAGAACTGAGACCGTGCTGGTACAGGTCCATAACGAAAAACAAATACACGATTACGATAATTATGAACCCTTTAAAAGGAAGTGAGAACTTATCCCTGTGATAGTAAAAAACAAAAACTGATATTATGACTGTAAGGT
Source organism: Gracilimonas sp. (assembly GCF_017641085.1). Taxonomy (NCBI): domain Bacteria; kingdom Pseudomonadati; phylum Balneolota; class Balneolia; order Balneolales; family Balneolaceae; genus Gracilimonas; species Gracilimonas sp. Next base: position 312,099 of record NZ_JAEPPI010000002.1, read on the forward strand.
CGATATAATTATATACATCGAGGTTCCCAGGTTTAAAAGGAATTTGAGGGATCAAAAAAGCCACCAATGCAACAATAGCCCCATACAGCCCTAAATTGTCAATTAACTTAGTTTTGACGGAGTCTATTGAAATTCTTTTTTCCTGATTTATAGTCATTACTCACTTAGCTTACCTAAAATGCCGATTATTTTAATCGGGCTGGGGGCTTAATTAACTCAAAAAATGTGTAGATAATGTTTAGAATTAAGAAAACCCCTTCATGGTTTATCGGACAAACATGGGCAATCTTAATTTGTGACTGCGTACTAAGATTGGAACTCGGGAACTATGCTAAATATCATCAAGAAGCTACTGACTATGCTTCCAGAATGTTATGTTTTCTGAATCTCTTTTTAGCCAGAATCATCATTCTTTCTGCTCATAAATTTTTCAACACGTTGTATATGTTCAGCATCAACCCAAAGCTCTGCAAAAGGTTCTACTTCTGCTTCCAGCGATTCTGTTCTTTGGTGGGAAAATCTTGATGCACCCGCTTTCAGCGTTTGTATAAACTTCCGGTCGTTTTTGGTGAGCTTTTCTGTCCACTCAAGTACTTCACTTTCTAAATCTTCACCCTTTAAAATATGTTCGATTAAACCATGAGCCAGTACGCTGCTGGCAGAAAGTACTTCGGCCTTTCCACACCACTGCAATGCTTTGGCCTTACCTATTTTTTCGACAAGCCTTGTCAAACCTCCCCAGCCGGGAACCAGATAAAAACGACCCTGTGTAAAGCCGAATTTGGCATCAGGCACCGACACCCGTAAGTCAAAAGCCAGCATCAGCTCAATGCCTCCTCCATACGCATCTCCATTTATGCAGGCGACCGTCCAGCAGGGCAGCCGTTCAATCCGGTTAAAGATATCATGCATTCGCTTCGACATCTCCACTGCCTTTTCTTTGGATTGTATGGTGTGAAATTTTTTGAGATCACCACCCGCTACAAACGACTGCCTTCCGGCTCCGCTTAAAATGAAAACCCGGATCTCATCGTCCTTTTCAAGAGATTCAACCAGCTGCTCCAGCTCATCCATCACATCAAAGTCGATGGCATTTCGGGCTTCAGGTCGGTTTATCGTCGCCCATAAAATGTGGGAAGAAATACGTTGTTGGGTAATGCTCATATGCTGTTTTTTATTTCAAAATAGAAATTATTGTCGTTTAGAAAGGGAAGGATTTAAAAAAGATTAACTCTATCGCTTCACCCATTGCACAAAAAAAGGCGCGGGCTGCTGGGGTGAAACCGGTAAAACATAATGTTTACTGCATGTATAGTTACGGGTATTTGAGCTCATTTTCATTTAGCTCCCGTAGGTAATGGTACACTATTCTTAAAAGTACCAACCATATAAAGAAATGAGAACCACCGCCAAAATCACTTATCGTTCTGCCCTCAGAATTTCTGCTTATTCTGCCATCATCCTGCTGTTGTTATCACCAGCTAAGCTATCTGCGCAAACCACGGTGCTAAAAGACATAAACCCCGGCATCAGTGATGCGGATATTGAATACATGACTATGGTCGGAGACACCATGTACTTTGTGGCCGACAATCAGGAAGATGAAGGCGAGCTGTATATAACAGACGGTACGGCGGAAGGAACCAAGAAAATTACAGACCTGGCTCCGGATGATGATTATCCTGATATCGAAGAACTAACTCCCTTAGGTAATAAACTCATATTTACAGCCGTAACCGAAGAACATTCTGATGAAGTGTATGTATCAGATGGAACATCTTCAGGCACATATTTACTAAAAGATATTTACCCGGGCGATTACTCCTCGGATGCCGAGCATTTTGGAGTGATGAACGGCAAAGCCTACTTCCCTGCTGAAGACGGACGCTACCCCGATGCCGATAACGGCGAAGAACTCTGGGTCACAGATGGTACTTCGTCAGGCACCTACATGCTTAAAGATTTAGATCCGGGTCAATATTTACAGTATTCCTGGAGTAATGAAGAAACCAACCACAGCTCTCGTCCCGATAACTTTTTTGCACACAATGGTACCATGTATTTTTCAGCCCGCCATCATGAATATGGAGAAGAACTGTGGGCTACGGATGGAACCGCCGACGGCACTTATATGGTAAAGGACATTTTTCCGGGGTTGTATGAAGATTCTGACGATAACAAAAATGACAGCTCACCTACTAATTTTTCATCTATCAATGGCACCGTATTGTTTAACGCCAAAAGTGACACCTCCTACAACTACTACTTATACACCACGGATGGTACAGAAGAAGGCACTATAAAGTTTTTAGATAAGGAAATACATATCAGGGATAAGCCCGTTGAGTACAAGGGAAGCTGGTACTTTTTTTCAGGTGCTGAATTATGGAAAAGTGACGGCACCCCGGAGGGAACATCCCTTGTTATTGATATGGCGATCGATAATTATGTAATTGAGGACGGCTCTGATCTTAGCCCGAAAATTTTCAAGCTAAATAATCAGCTTTACTTTTTCAGCACCTATACGCTATGGAAAACCGATGGTACCAAAGCCGGAACTGAAAAAGCGGTAGAGTCTATTTTCAACCTGTTTGATTTTCACCATACTGAATTTGCAGCGGTATATGACGGACGCATCTACTTTGTTGCATCGGATGATGGGTACGGGCAGGCCCATGTAGCCGGCCGTGAACTATGGATGACCGACGGCACTCAAGAGGGTACTATGTATGTAGCCAACCTGCGTACCGGCATCGACCGTGGCGAACCCGATGGCTCTGACCCGGAAGAACTGCGTGTACTGAATGGAAAGTTATACTTCACCGCTGAAGGTGACTCTTTGGGAAGGGAAATCTGGATGACCAACGGCATCCCTCAGCGACAGGCTCAAATTGAAGACACTTTGAGACTGGCTGAATTTCCAAACTTTGGTGCAACAGTAAACTTTAATGAAATGACCCAGCCGTTTACCATCAACGCTACCATGAACCTTGGTGCTGAGGCAGAGCAGATTAACCTCCCCGATACGCTTTCTATGGTTTCAAATAAGCTGTGGGGTTTCCATACCGAAACGACCTCTGCGTTTAATGCTGAGGTCTGCTTTTCTCTGCAACAAATAGACCTCTCTAACATTGATACGGCATTGTTATCAATCGCGAAAAGAGAATCTGATCAATCCGAATGGAACTTGTTGTCCTCTTCCTTGACGGACAACCAAGAATCGATTTGTGCATCAGGAATTACCTCTTTCAGTGATTTCACTATTGTTGAACGCCCGCAGCAGAATACCAATGTTTCCACAGAAGATGAAAATCTACCGCATTCATTTACTCTTAAAAATGCCTACCCCAATCCCTTCAACCCCACTACAACCATCAGTTATTCAATTCCCGAGGCAGGAGATGTCCGCCTGACCGTTTATAACCTGGTGGGGCAAAAAATTTCCACCTTGGTTAACGAAAGGCAATCTGCCGGATCGTATCAAATTGACTTTGATGCCGGTCAGTTATCAAGCGGAATCTATTTTTACCGGCTGGAAGCGGGAGGGCAGGTTCGTGTTAAAAAAATGACGCTGCTTAAATAATAGAATTGCTTTCAGCAATTATTAAAGCTCAAAGGGCTGTTTGGATGAGTCCTCCAGCCACTCCAGGTACTCCTGGTTACCTTCATCTTCGGTAATGGTAAAGGATACTACGGCCGGTACTTCGTAGCTGTGCATTTCTATCACGCGGCGGGTAACTTTTTTAACCCGTGAGTAATGCGTTTTAACAATCAGCACGCACTCGTTTTCTTCCTGAATTTTACCCTTCCATTTGTAAATGGAATTCATGCCATCAAAAATATTGGCACAGGCCGCAAGGTTTTCTTCAACCAGAGCTCGGCCTATTTTCTGAGCTTCTTCTTTATTTGGGGTAGTGATGTAGAGGAGACGTAGGTTTTTATACATAGTGATTCAAAATTCAGTATTTCAAATTCCAATATCCAATGCTTTTTTACGCTAAACATGTAAAAGCTTACGAAGTATGTTCGATGACCACTTTATATGGGTAAAGAGTTGAATTCAGAAATTGAAAACCTTATCTTTGCAAGCTCTGAATTTTGCGAGAGTGGCGGAATTGGTAGACGCGCTAGATTTAGGATCTAGTATCTTAACCGATGTGGGGGTTCGAGTCCCCCCTCTCGTACTTCCTTCCTAATCATAATTGTAATCCTGTTCATTTATTGAATAAAAGTAATTAAAGCGGAGAACACGTGGATATTTCTGTAGAAGAGCTCACATCTGTAGATAAAGAAGTCACCCTGAAAGCAAAAAGAGAAGACCTTCAGGAAGATTTCGACAAAGCATACAAAAAATATAAAGACCAAATTCAGCTTCCGGGATTCCGTCCGGGCAAAGTACCAATGGGACTGGTTAAAAAGCGGTTTGGCAAAGAGATTGAACAAGAGGAAATCAGTAACATCATCCAAAAGGTATTTGAAAAAGAAGTAGTACCTGAGTATGAGCCGGTTGGCGAAACGGAGATGGTTGATTTTACCTGGGAGAATGATGAGCTGGAAGTGAAATTCAAAATCGGTTCAAAACCGGAAATTGAAGTTGCTGATCTTTCCAAAATTGAAGTGAACAAAATGGTTCACGATGTTACCGATGAAGAGGTTGAGGAAGAAGTTGAGAGAACCCTGGAGCGGGAAGGAAACTGGGAAGATGTTGACGAAGCCGCTTCTGAAGAAACCCAGGTATTGGTGGATGTTGTTTCTAAAACCCACGGCGATGAAGACAAAGATCAGCGTATCGACCTCAGAAAAGATGATGCTTCCGAGTTTCTTGAAGCGCTCAAAGGTAAAAAAGCCGGTGATGTTGTTGAGATGACTATCCCGCATGGCGATCATGAAGATGAGCTCGAAATTACCCTTAAGAAAGTGCAGAAAATGCACAAAGCTGAGCTTACTGATGACATCATCAAAGACCAAAGCAACGGCGAAGCGGAAAACCTGGATGAGTTCAAGAGTTACATCAAGAGCCGCATGCAACAGTATTACGATCAAACATCCGATGATTTATTCAAGAATGATGTAGCCGATGCTCTTGTTGAAGCACATGACTTTGAAGTACCGGAAACATTTGTGGCTCAAATTCAGGGGTCCTATGTGGATCAGCTGAAGCAGCAGCAAGGCGGAGAGTTGCCGGATCACTTTGATGCAGAAGAGTATAAGGCCGGCATGAAAGACCGTGCCGTGCGTGAAGCCAAGTGGTCGTTCATCAGCCAAAAACTGCAAGAAACATTTGAAGATATCGAAATAAAACCCGAAGATATCGACGAGCATCTCGCAGGTCAGGCAGCCCAATACGGCATGCCTGTGGATCAACTGAAGCAGTATTATGCACAGCAACCACAGATGCTTGAGCAACTTCGCAGCAGCATCCGCGAAGAAAAAGTGTTCGATATTTTGCAAGACAAGGTGAAAACCAAAGAAATCAGCAAAGAGAAGTACCGCGAACAGCAGGAAAAGAAAGACGACAAGAAGAAGAAAAAATAACCGATCATCCAGGACATTATGATATCTGATCAACCGCTATTTGAAGACCCGAATTTAAATTCCGTTCAACCTGTACAGAACAACCTTGTACCAATGGTTGTGGAAACCACCAGCCGTGGCGAACGTGCTTATGATATTTATTCACGGCTGCTTAAAGACCGGATTGTGATTTTGGGTTCGCCGGTTAACGACACCGTGGCCAGTTCAATCATGGCTCAGCTGTTGTTCCTTGAGTCTGAAGATCCTGAGAAAGACATCAACTTTTATATAAATAGCCCGGGCGGAGTTGTTTCTGCGGGATTAGCAATCTACGACACCATTCAGCACATCAAGTGTGATGTTGCCACTACCTGTATGGGTATGGCCGCAAGTATGGGTGCCGTATTACTGACAGCAGGCACTACCGGAAAAAGAAGCTGCCTTCCACACTCCCGGGTCATGATTCACCAGCCTTTGGGTGGAACCCGCGGACAGGCCAGTGATATTGAGATTGAAGCCAAAGAGATTATCCGTGTTAAGAAGGAGTTAAGCCAGATTCTTGCCGACCACAGTGGAAAGTCTGTTGAGCAGGTTATGGAAGATTCTGACCGTAACAAGTGGATGACGGCTCAGGAAGCGAAAGACTACGGATTGGTCGATAATGTGTTGTCCAAGTCTGAAGATTCCAAATAAGCGGCATTTTCATTAAATTTAGCTTGTTATGAGCGATAAAGAGAAAAATAGTGACATAGTACACTGCTCATTTTGCAGCCGTTCGAGCCTGGAAGTGAACAGTATGGTAGCCGGTCCCGGTGTTTATATTTGCGACCGTTGCGTGGAAGATGCATCCAGCATCATCCAAAGTGATTTAGCTTCTTTAGCCCGCCGACGGGAAAAGAGCTATAAGCCTATGCTTAAGCCGGTCGAGATCAAGAACAAACTTGATGATTACGTAATCGGTCAGGAGCTTGCCAAAAAGACACTTTCAGTAGCGGTTTACAATCACTACAAGAGGATTTCTGCTGAAACAGCGGAAATTGATGATACTCAGATTGAGAAATCTAACATCATGTTGCTTGGGCCTACCGGTAGCGGTAAAACGCTTTTGGCCCGTACCCTAGCTCGCATTATCGATGTTCCCTTCACTATCGCCGATGCCACCGTATTAACGGAAGCCGGTTATGTTGGCGAAGATGTGGAAAGCATTTTAAGCAACCTTCTACAAGCCGCTGATTATGACGTAGAGCGCGCCAAGCGTGGAATCGTATATATCGATGAGGTGGACAAAGTAGCCCGCAAGAGTGATAACCCCTCTATTACCCGCGATGTAAGCGGAGAGGGCGTTCAACAGGCTTTATTGAAGATTTTAGAAGGAACAGTAGCCAATATTCCGCCAAAAGGTGGAAGAAAGCATCCTGAGCAAAGCTTTATTCAACTGGACACGGCTAATATTCTGTTTATTTGCGGTGGTGCTTTTTCAGGGCTGGAAGAAATCATATCGCGTCGTCTTTCTACAACCGTGATGGGCTTCAATGCATCTGATCAGGTTAAGTTCAACAAAGAAGATCCAGAGATTTTTACGCACGTTGAACCGGAAGACCTTCAGCACTTTGGACTCATTCCCGAGCTGATTGGTCGATTGCCCGTCATCTGTGGATTGCACGAACTTTCTGATGACGCCATGCTCGACATCCTTCAAACTCCAAAAAATGCGCTCGTTAAGCAGTATAAAAAGCTGTTTAACATGGAAGACGTTGAGCTGGAGATTGAAGAAGAAGCACTCAAAGCTATCGTCAAAAAAGCCAAGGCCCGCAAGACAGGAGCCCGTGGGTTACGTTCTATCATGGAGGCAGCCATGCTGGATATCATGTTTTCGCTTCCATCTATGAAGAATATAGCACGGTGTGTAATTACTGAGGAGACCATCGAGAAACAAGCTCCTCCGGTTTACGAGAAACAAAAAGCTTCTGCTTAACCATCAGCCTCTCTTTTCAGAGAGGCTTTTTTGTTTCGGCTCCTTTCCTATATTCAGCCAAAGAATTATTCTTCATCTATGAAACTCTTTGTTCCATCCAACAGGATTAAGCTTATACTTGTGCTGCTGCTCATATTTCTGGGCGTGGGATCTGTGGTTTACAACCAATACCTGGTAACAAAAATCCTGGAACAGGAACGTGCCAGTGTGGAGTTGTGGACGCGAGCTATTGAGTTTAACAGCCAGCCGGTTGATGAACAGGCAAGCACCATGCTGTTGAAAGCCATTAATATTCTGGAAGGCATTGAGGAGGTTCCCGACAGCGTCATCAGCCTGATTGAAGATGCGGAAACCACCCGTAATTCCTCTGATTTTGTTACGGAGGAAATTATTCTTGAAGACCGATTTAAAATTCCCACCATTGTAATTGATTCGCAGGATGTTATTCTTCACCAGCGCAACATTGATTCCCTCACTATGGCTTCCGAACAAAAGCGGGAAGAGCTTGTCCGTGAGTTTAAAAGCCTGAATAACCCCATCGACTTTGTGATTGGTGATGAAAAACGGCAAATGACCCAGTTTGTGTATTATGGTGAAAGCCCGACGGTACAAATGCTGAGATATTTCCCGTACATCCAGATTTTGTTGCTTGGGCTGTTGTTGGGAATCGGCTATACAACCTACCGGAGTATTACCCGGTCTGAGCAGTCCAATTTATGGGTGGGAATGGCAAAAGAAGCAGCTCACCAGCTGGGAACGCCTATATCTAGCTTATATGGCTGGCTGCAACTGCTAAAGGATGAATACCGCTACGAAGAAACTGCCACTAATATCGCCAACGAGATTGAAAAAGATATCCAGCGTTTACGGGGTGTTGCAGAACGATTTGGGAAGATCGGCTCGGAGCCGGAACTCAAAACCATGGATATTCAGCCCATACTGGAGCAGGTGATGGTATATATGGAGCGCCGCCTCCCCCGTTTAGGGAAAGCCATTGAAGTGAAAAAAGAACTGAATGCCACCGCCAATGTGAAAACAAATCCGGAACTGCTACAATGGGCGATTGAGAACCTGGTTAAGAATGCCATGGATTCATTGAAAGGAATTGAAAAAGAGGCCTACATATCCGTTACTTCCAAAGTTCAGGAAGGAGAAGTGATTATTGATATTGAAGACTCCGGGAGCGGTATCGAGATTCAGAATGTGAAGAATATCTTCAAGCCCGGGTTTAGTACCAAGAAAAGAGGATGGGGATTAGGCTTAAGCCTTACCAAACGCATTATTGAAGATTATCACAATGGAAGCGTGTTTGTGCTACGCTCAGAGCTTAATGAGGGAACCACCATGCGGGTTACGTTGAATATCGAGAAAAGTGAAGAAGAAGTGTATCCGCTGTTAGATCAGTCGCCGGTGTAACCGCGCGTTTTAGCATATTCCAGCAATTCTGTTTTCAACAAATTACGACCACGATGCAACCTTGAACGAATAGTACCGATCGGTACATCCAGCATGTTGGCAATTTCTTCGTAGGTATATCCATCTACATCACATAGCAGAACGACCGTTCGAAAATCTTCCGGCAGCCTTTTCAGTGCATTAGACAAATCATCATCCATCATTTCCCGGAACATCAGGCTTTCTAAATCCGAAGTATCAGTTCGCTCGGCCCTTATGGACTCGTAGTAAGAAGAAACCTCATCATAATCTACTTGTGAGGGTTTTTTAGAGGTTTTCCGATAATTATTGATGAAGGAGTTTTTGAGAATGCGGAACATCCATGCTTTGGCGTTAGTCCCCTTCTCATAACTGCTAAAAAAACGATAGGCTTTGACAATGGTATCCTGAACGAGATCTTCAGCATCGTTGGGGTCAGTAGTCAGTCGAAGGGCAAAATTATACAACGCATCCATGTGAGGTATAATCTCTTCATCGAAATCCTTCTGCTTTTGCTTTTCATCTCTCGTCAACTGAGACATTCATCCATCCCTTATTATTTCAATAACTATAAGCGCTTGTAATATTTTTATTACGCTTCTTTATCCTCATCGGATTGCCAATACTACCTAAAGAAAGATTTAATGTTAAATAGATTGTATTGATAGACCCATTAACTGTTACCTTTCTTACGATAAAAATGCTATTACCATGATATCGTAAAGAGCGTGAGTCCAGGCCGCCACGCCGAATCCTCTCCAAACATAAATTCCATTCAGTATTAAACCAAATAAAAAGCGATATAAAAAAGAGCCTAATGTAAAGGCATCACCCATTGAGCCAACATAATGTACCGCAGAGAATAACAGCGCTGAAAGAACAACGGCTGCTGTTACCCCCGCCCATTTTTTTCCTAAAATTTTTGTAAAAAGGAGTATAAATAGCGTAACAAGAATTACCCTGAAAAACAGCTCCTCATACAAACCCGCCCCTAATGAGAGCGCTAACTGCTGCGTTAAAGACAAGCTGCTAATCGGATCGGAAGCAGCCATATTCAGCATAAGAGAAACCAACGATTGGCTGATAAATGCTACAACAATAGCATAAATCGTCGATTCCAGAATCAAAACCGGAAAGTATGAAAAGCGAATGGTTTTGAGACGTTCACGCTCTTTATATACGATAAAAAGCCCGATAAAAACGACAATCAACAATGAAAACGAGACTGCATTTACACCGAGGTAGGTAAATAAGCTTTTAATCCATACATCCACACTAATACGAACTATGGAATCGCCCACCGGCTGTGAAATTACAATCAGCAGCTCATAGAGAAGAAACAGCGGCAAGCTTACAAGAAAGCTATACAGTAAGGTATTGGTGTTCTCGAAATATGATTTAACAGGATTAGTCATTTATTTCTGTGTAAATAGTTACAGCAGGACGGCTGGATTCATCGAGCCTGAGTGTACTAAATGCATTCCCGGAAAGTTTCAATCCCGCCCCGGTTATACGATCGTTGATGCGCACGTACAATCCATTTCCCGTTTGGGTGTTTTCCACAAAGATGATGCTTCCCAATGCAATATTAGAATGCGCAGCTGTTAAGGATTCCGGATCATAGAGCTCTCCATTTGTGGTAGTTTCCCCAATCTCAGACTCCTCATATTTCATCACATTCACCTCGCCAAGGTCCTGCAGGTTTGCCTTCTGCAAGTAGGGGTTCTCATACTTTCGGGATGGGGGGAGCAACACCGTTACTTCTTGTCCTTCAGCCAATAAATTGGGTTGAAGTTCGGGATTCAGGGACTGAAACTCCTGCCCCGTCATCTTGAATTTCGAAAGCAGGTCTGATAAATCTTCCCCTTGCTGCACTTCATAAATTGAAAAGACTCCCTGTGGCGATGACTCCTCGGAGAATTCAGAAACCGAAGGAGCCGCGCTTACTTTCTTTTTCACCGCCAGTCGCTGACCAATACTCAGGTTTGAACCGGAAATGTTATTCAACTCTCTGAGTTGGGCCACCGTCATATTATGATTCCTGGCAATCTGATACAGCGTATCTCCGCTTTTCACGATATAAAAAACATTTTGTGACTCGGAAGACTGGTTAACCAGCGGGTCAGAATTTTCTTCATCAGCCGGAGGCTCGGTTTGGATTTCTTCCTCTTCCGGAATGAAATAAACCAGCTCCTGCCCAAGTTCAATTTCATTTCCTGTCAGCTCATTCCACTGCTTTAACTCAGCAATGGTGACGTTCAGCTTCTTTGAGATTCCGTAGAGAGTGTCACCTTGTTTAACCTGGTAGGTTGCTCTTTCCTGTGCAAGCAGTCCCGCGCCGGTGAAAAGCATAATAACAATAAGGGCAGATAGTATTCTCAGAAAACCAGGTGTATTCTTCATGACTGTTCGTCCATTTCAATTTCAAGATTCAATAATGCCCCGGACAGCTCAGACTTTGTGTGATTGTCATTTTGAGCCTCGGCTACTTTTATACCCTCTTTATAGGTGTCGAGCGCTTTTTTGTTCTCATCCATTGCTTCATATAACTTTGCCAGGTGATAATACACCCCCACATAATCCGGGTCACTGTTTCGGATGGCTTCAAACAACACCCTCGCTTTTGAAGTCTCCTCTATTTTCAGCATTTCCAGCGCCAGGGCAAACTTGTAGAAAGAGTCATCCGGATGATCTTTCACTTTTTGTGCCAACGTGGAAATTCGCGAACTCATTGTGTAGCAGCCTTTACATTTGCTTCTATGTCTTCAATGGAATCGCCGCCAAACTTTTCCAGGAATGCATTGGCAAGCACAGGAGCAAGCACGCTCTCTGCAACTACAACCGCTCTGGGCAGCGCACACACATCCGACCGCTCGTACCGCGTCTCCGTTTCTTCTTTGGTTTTCATGTCCACAGTACTCAACGGGTTCAGCATGGTGGGAATGGGCTTCATCACACCGCGGAGAATAATCGGCATTCCGGTACTCATGCCGCCCTCGATACCGCCCATACGGTTGGTGCGACGCTTAAAGTCATTTTCTTCGTACGTAATTTCATCATGAACTTCATGGCCGGGACGGTGTCCGGCCTCAAACCCAAGCCCGATTTCCACACCTTTCATCGCCTGGGTTGACATGATGGCCTGGGCAAGCTGACCATCCAGTTTACGATCCCAGTGTACATAACTGCCCAAACCAACGGGCAAGCCGGTAATCACAATTTCATAAATACCGCCAAGAGACGAACCCTCCTTCCGCCGGACTTTAATTTCTTCCCTCATCTGTTCGGATAACTCTTCATTGAGGCAGCGCACATCCGACTTATCGGCCGCTTTGTAAATGGCTTCGGCTCCATTTTCTGCCAGCGGGTCAGCAATAGATCTAACCTCTTCCCATCCCTCAAAACCCACAGAACCGATCCGTAACACATGGCCTCCAATCTCGATACCGAAGTGTTTTAAAAACTTGCGGGCAATACTGCAGCAAGCCACACGCATGGCTGTTTCACGCGCACTCGACCGTTCTATTACCGGGCGAATGTCGTCAAACTTATACTTCTGAGCACCCACTAAATCGGCATGCCCGGGGCGGGGAAGCGTTATTTTCTCAATTCCCTCTGCCTCTTCCTTCTTGTTCATCACGGTAGGCCAGCCGGCATCATCTTTTTCAAAAGCGCGGTTGGGCATGCTCATGGCTATGGGGCCACCCATGGTTTTTCCGAACCTGAGACCTGAGCTTATCGTGGCAAAATCTTTTTCAAAGGCCATTCGTCCGCCACGCCCGTATCCCTGTTGGCGACGTACCAGATGGGTGGCAATTTCTTCTTCGGTGAGAGGCAATCCTGCCGGCACCCCTTCTACAATTCCCGTTAGTGACGGCCCGTGTGATTCTCCGGCTGTAATGTATCTGATCATTCGTTTTATGTAACCTATTGAATTTGTTCTGCTCGTTCCGAAAGCGTGCGATTATCTTTACATACTTCCGTTCTGAATTTTATCTGGATCTCTTAAGATAACCACATTACTACTACAAAATAACGCTAATGGTGGTTCAAAAATCACCCATTTAAACTTTAATCTGAAATAAGCCCGGTTTCTCTAAACTGCAGGAATAGAACCTTATATAATTCGCTTAATCTAAGTCGGTCTTCAAACTAATTCTTGTTACACCACCCAGCCGGGAATAAGAATTTCGGCTCAGGTCAATCACAATAGATTTAATATTGATTCCCACTCCAAAAGCGATGCCGGCCAAGTCAAAATCTTGCCCGGTCTGGGTCTGCTCATGTAAATAATGATCGTACCCCAGCCTGACGGTTACATTTTCCCCAAAATAGGTTTCACCACCAAAAATCACGTGACGGAATACATTATCAACAAAAGAGGGCTGCCCGGTTTCTCCGAATACACGTAAATCCCAATCGTTCAATTTTTTAAGGGTGAGGCTAAGCTGAAATGGGAAGGCTTCCGGTTTTTTGGTGAAACCCACGGATACATCGAGCGGCAAAGGCTCCCGGTCATTTGCGTATGCGGTTAGCTGCCCACCTAAATTACGAATTGAGATCCCGGCACTGAAATGGCTGGCGGTATCCTGGTAGAAAAACCCACCGGAAAAAGCCACTGCACTTGATTTATAAGAAGCATAGGAAGAGTGAATAAAATCGACACCCGCCCCGGCGGTTATGTTCTTCCCAATCGGGATACTATATGCTCCGGTAAGGGCTATATCGTTTGCGTTGAAATTGCCGATGTCATTACCGTCCTCATCCAGCCGGTCAAATTCACCATAACCGACAAACCGAATTCCGGCCGCAATAGTCCCGATCTTTTCAAACTTGTAAGCTCCACTTGTAAAGCCCATATTGGCATCCGAAAAAAAATTGAGATAGGATACTGAAATTGATCCGGATGCATCGCTATTCAGGTATGCCGGATTTATGTGGATCAGGCTGAAGTCGGCGTTGAATAATCCTGCATGATTTCCACCAAGAGCGGCCGTGCGGGCGGTTGGGGGCACATCCAAAAAACGAAATACACTTGATGTATTCGACTGTGCCACCGTACTTTGGGCACCAACTAAAAACACCAAAACGGTTAATATGAATCGCACGTTATTTAACTATTTATAAATCACAATTGGCAAAAATCTTTTGTAATATAATCAAATGCTTCGGCAATACGTCAAGATTATTGATTAAGAAATGATTTCCAACTTCCCAGGCGCGGCCGGTTTAAAACAATTTGGCCAGTACGCCAAGCTTTTATACCAGGCATTACGTTCATCCACCGAGTTTAGTACTTATCGCAACAACCTGTTCCAGGAATTTGTGAAGGTTGGCTATGAGTCTATCCCCATCATTTTTTTGGTGGGTATTTTTACAGGTGCCGTACTTACCCTTCAAACGGCTTACCAGCTGGATACCGACATTTATCCCAGCTCCATCATTGGCTCAATTGTGGCCCAGTCTATTGTTATTGAATTAGCGGCTGTAATCAGTGCACTGGTTTTGGCCGGGAAAGTAGGCGCCCGAATTTCCACGGAATTGGGAACCATGCGTGTAAGCGAGCAGATAGATGCATTGGAATCGATGGGCTTTAACTCCGTCTCTTTTTTAGTAGTGCCGCGCATTTTAGCCGGCCTGCTGATGTTTCCTGTGCTTTATGTTACCGCGGCCGTTTTTGGAATTATCGGGGGTGTCACAGCCGGAGCGTTGGATGGCATTCTGCCCGCAGCTGAATTCATGGAAGGCGCCCGCGCTTTCTTTTTTGAATCGGATATTATTTTCGGGCTTTTAAAGTCCGTTGTTTTTGGCTTTGTGATTACATCCATTTCCTGTTTTAAAGGATATTTTGCTTTTGGCGGAGCCGAAGGGGTGGGAACCGCAACTACACAAGCAACAGTTTTAAGTTGTATCTTTGTACTGCTGGCCGATTTTGCACTGGCCGCAATATTATTGTAGATCATGATTGAGATTAAAAATCTTACGAAAAGTTTTGGTGACAACCTGGTTTGGAGTGATGTTTCATTCAAAATCGAGGATGGAGAAACTACGGCTGTGATCGGGAAATCCGGTTGCGGAAAATCAGTGTTACTGAAACACCTGAACGCCCTTTTATACCCGGATGAGGGAGAGGTTTTAATCGACGGAAAGTGCGTTTTTGAGCTGAGTTATTCTCAACTCCGAAAAGTCCGCCAGCGTTTTGGGATTCTGTTTCAGGGAGGCGCTTTATTCGACTCTATAAGTACCTATGAGAATGTGGCATTTCCCCTTCGCTATTTTACCGAACAAAACGATGAAGAGATTGAGCATAATGTAATGGAAGCCCTGGGAATGGTGAACCTGGAACATGCCGGGGAAAAATCGACCTCAGAGCTTTCCGGAGGGATGAGAAAACGAGTGGGCCTGGCGCGCGCTATTATCCTGAAGCCGGATTATTTATTGTATGATGAGCCAACCTCCGGCCTCGACCCGCGCACATCAGAAGAAATTAACGAGCTGATTAATACCATGGCCGACAACCTGGACATCACCTCCATTGTTATCACTCACGATATGCATAGCGTGTTGGAAGTAGCAGAGAAAGTGGCTTTCCTGGACGAACAAAAACTAAGCTGGTTCGGTAAAACGGAAGACATGAAGCACAGCGACAATAAAAATTTGATTGATTTCATTTCAGCAAGTGAATATCAAATAACTAAAAAAACTGCATAGGAGAACTTGTTTTGGCAAAAGTGTCCAACGAACTAAAAATTGGGATCACGGTAGTAGTGGCTATTATTGTAGCCTTTATCGGCTACCGGGTAATGAAAGATATCCCCCTGTTCCGTACTTCCACTACTATCTATACTAAGTTTGATCAGGTATATGGGCTCATTCCCGGAAATGTGGTGAATGTGAAAGGCTTTAAAATTGGAAGTGTGAAACAAATGGAGTTGTTAATTTCAGACTCTACCCTGGTCACCATGAATATTGAGGAAGGGTATCAGATACCTAAAGGATCCATTGCGGTATTGAAGTCAAGCGGGGTGCTTGGTGGTAAGTTTATCGAAATAAAGAAATCCGACTCGACTGAAATGGTTCCGCACCAAGGATCGATTGAAGGCGTTTTTGAACAGGGTATGATGGATACCTTTGCTGAAGAAGGCGCCAAACTCAGTAATGACATTTCTGCCTCCATCCGTGGAGTCGAAAAACTGGTTACCAGCCTCAATGAAACACTGGATGATGAAAACAAAGAGAATATTACCGGGATCATCCGAAACCTTCAGTCCAGCACCGGATCTTTAAATCAGCTGATCCAGAGTAAGCAATCGGATCTGGATGCAATGATTACTTCAGCAAAACAGACCATGCAAAACATGGATGATCTTAGCTCCGAAAACAAAGATAAGCTGAACTCACTCATCACCAACCTGGAAGCCACCAGTGTTGAACTGGAAACGCTGAGCTCTGGTTTAAACGAGACCAATCTTACGCTGAATGAGGTGTTAACCAAGATTAATAACGGAGAAGGAACCCTTGGAAAAATGGTCAACGACCCTTCTCTATACAATAATGTGGACAGCTTATCCTTTAATTTAAACCGGCTGATCAAAAATATGAACGATGAGCCCGGAAAATATTTGAAGCATATGAGACTCATTGAGGTATTTTAACCCCAACCTTATTGTTTAATTTGCTTTCAATTCCTTGGGTATTCACTTATATTTCCAAGCTTACTGCCAGAGGTTAAAAAGACACCTGCAGTAATCAAATCGCAATTTAATTAATGTTTTTTAGAGGTAACCTTTTATGGGTGTAATGGAAAAAATGAGAAACAGCACCGGTGTCATCTTGTGGGTGCTGATTGGATCTTTTGGCCTTTTGTGGGTTTTGTCTGATGTAAACTTTTTTGAAGCCATGCAGGCCGGACCAAGTTCATTAGGTAGTGTGAATGGTGATAAGATCTCCAATGAAGAATATCAAAGCCGTATCCAGTATTATTCTAATGCATACAGCCAGCAAACCGGAAATTCAATGACACCGGAAATGCGTGCATATTATGAAACTCAGGCCTGGAATGAGCTGGTTAACTCCCGCTTACTCCGCCAAAAAATGGACGACTTAGGCATCACCGTTTCCGACCAGGAAGTGCTGGACATGGTATATGGAGAGAATCCTGCCCCTGTAATTCGTCAAAACTTTACCCGCGAAGACGGCACCATTGACCGAGCAGCCGTTCAGCAGGTTCTTTCTTCCAGTGAGTTTTCTCAACAAGCTGTTGCCCTTGAGATGCAACTCCGCGAACAGCGTCGTCAGCAAAAGCTGAACAACTATATT
Source organism: Gracilimonas sp. (assembly GCF_017641085.1). Taxonomy (NCBI): domain Bacteria; kingdom Pseudomonadati; phylum Balneolota; class Balneolia; order Balneolales; family Balneolaceae; genus Gracilimonas; species Gracilimonas sp. Next base: position 329,341 of record NZ_JAEPPI010000002.1, read on the forward strand.
TCGGCCGGACTCCAGGTAACTGAGGGAGAAGTGGAAAGAGAGTTTGTAAAGAATAACAGCACGGCAAACGTAAATTACATTCGCTTTCCCTACAGTGAAGTAACCGAGCAACAGCTGGAAGTTTCTGATGCAGAGCTTCGCGAATTCTACAACAAAAACAGAGAGCGCTACAGCCGCGACGAAAGCTACCGTATTCAGTATGTTACGTTCAGTAAGCTTCCAACCGCCAGCGATACGGCTCAAATTGTGGAAGATGTTCGTGAACTGATAACACCTTTTGAGAATTCTGAAAACGACTCATTGTTTCTGGCTCGCCAGGGTTCCTCTAATCAGTATCAAAATGCTTTTGTGTCTGAAGATGACATCCGGGAAGAATACACCCCCGTTCTGGATCTTGAAATTGGAGAAGTGTCTGACGTAATCCTGACTTCTAACCAGGCCGCTATTCTTAAGAAAACAGCCGAGCAGGGTAATGAAGTTAAGTTTCAAATCATGAGCTATAACATTCAGGCGTTGCCATCTACCATAGATGAAGCTAACGAAGCTGCCGCCGACTTTGAATTCTTTGCCTCTGAGGAATCCTCATTCGATGAAGAAGCTGAAACCCGCGGACTTGAAGTGAAAGAAGCGTTTGCAACCAAGGGGAATGATTTTATCTCCGGCCTTGGAAGCAGTAAGCAAATTATGAATTTCCTGGAAACAGCTGATGAAGGCGACATTTCCAACGCATTGGAGCTAAGCTCCGATTTTGTTGTGCTTCGGGTTGAAGAGATTACCCCGGAAGGCTATCGTCCTTTTGAGGAAGTGAAGTCACAGGTAGAAACCCTGGTAAAGGTTGAGCGACGCAAAGAACTGACCGTTGAGAAAGTGGAAAATCTTTTAGCTCAGAACCAAACACTTTCTGCTTTAGCTGAAAGCACCGATAAAGAAATTCGCAACGAAGACAACCTCCGCGCCAGCGCAACGGTACTTCCCGGAGCTGGCCGAGAACCTCGAGTAGTAGGTGCCATTTTTGCCCTCGATGAAGGCGAAACGTCCGGAGTTATTGCCGGAAACAGCGCAGCTTTTGTAGTTCAGTTAATCAGCAAAATGGACGCTGATTTAGCCAACTTAACTCCCGACCAGCGACAAACTATTCGTCAGCGTCTGGAGCAGCAAAAAACTCAGGAGTTTACCTCCATTTGGTTAGAACAACTTCGCGAAGCCGCTAACATCGTGGACAACCGCGACCGACTGCTTCAGCAATAGTCTGAACCACATTTTTATTTTTTGGGGTGAGAAGTTTCTTCTCACCCTTTTTTGTTTAGCTCATATTCGATTCACACAAATCTGTTACATTTCTACATGCCCGAACAAGCTCCGCATAGCGATGAATACTGGATGCAACAAGCTCTGGATTTGGCTGAACAGGCTAAAGGACACGTTGCCCCGAATCCACTGGTGGGGTGCGTAGTTGTATCATCGGATGGGAAACCCGTTGGGCATGGCTATCACAAAAAATTTGGGGAAGCTCATGCGGAAGTAAATGCGGTAGAGTCGGTTAAGGATAAGAAACAGCTCAAAGACGCCACGGTTTACGTAACCCTTGAACCATGCTCTCATAAAGGTAAAACCCCACCTTGCGCCCCCATGCTGGCAAAGCTTCCCATAAAAAGAGTAGTGGTTGCCATGAAGGATCCCAATCCGGAGGTGGACGGAAAAGGAATTCTGCATCTCCGTAACAATGGAATTGAAGTTGAAACGGGCGTGCTTAAGAGAGAGGCAGAAAAACTGAATGAGTTTTTTATCCACCATCAAGCTTTCGGGCGGCCTTTTATCACGCTGAAGGTAGCCCAGACTGCCGATGGTTTTATCGCAGCTGCCGACGGGGAATCGCAGTGGATTACCGGAGATCAATCCCGGAAGCTGGTTCACAAATGGCGCTCTGAGTATGATGCCGTTTTGGTTGGCAGAACAACAGCCATGGTCGATAATCCAAGCCTAACCGTTCGTCATGTTTCCGGTCGTCAGCCCAAGCGCATCGTGATTGACGGCCCCTATGAACTGCCCAAAGATCTGAATCTTTTTTCAGATAAGTTTGAGGAAAAGACCACCATCATCACCTGGAATAAAGAAGCCTCTGCCACCGATGCCGACCCCATGCTGAAAGTTATGCAGCAGAACTATTTTCGCGGAGAAGTGCTGCAGGTTTCCAAAGTAGATGGACATGTAGATTTACGGCAGTCGTTTAAGCTGCTTGGCGAAAAGGGAATTTCTTCGGTTTTAGTGGAAGGTGGTCAGCAGCTCTCTTCCGCCTTAATCCGACAGGGCCTTGTGGATAAACTCGAACTATTTATAGCCCCGAAGTTGTTGGGAGCCGGAACCCGATCGCTAATTAACATTGGCATCAACAAAATGAAAGAAATTGCCGAACTGAAGGAGGTCAGCTGGACCCGGGTCGGTGATGATATATTATTAACCGGATATTTTTAAAATCATGTTTACCGGAATCGTACAAGAAGTTGGAAAAGTAGCTGCCGTCAAATCCCTGAACGGCGGTGGCAAGGAATTGAAAATTGCATGCTCTTTTGCAGGTAGCTGCCATGAGGATGAAAGTATCGCTGTGAATGGAGTGTGCCTCACTGTCACTGCTTTTGATGAGGAAACCTTCACCGTTCAGGCCGTGGAAGAAACCCTGCGCAAAACCTCTACCGGTGAGCTGGGAAAAGGCAACCCGGTAAATTTGGAACGATCACTTACACTTCAAAAAGGCATCGAAGGGCATTTGGTGCAGGGCCATGTAGATACCACCGGCACCATCACGGAAATTGAAAAAGAAGAAACCGGCTGGCTGATTACTGTAGAATACCCCGATAAGTTCACCGACATGATTGTAGGTCGTGGCAGCATCACCATGGAGGGCATCAGCCTCACCGTTGCACGTGAATCGGATAACAAGTTCACCGTTGCCATTATCCCTTACACCTGGGAACACACCAACCTTAAAGAAAAATCTGCAGGCGATTCTGTTAACCTCGAGTTTGACGTGATTGGGAAATACGTGGTTAAATACCTGGCTAAAATAGGCCGGGATTCTCTTTAACGTCCATATCCTGCGCCCGTAGGACTTGAACTTCTTTCCAAATTCTTGAGTACCGGAAGCTTCTGGAACAGGCTCTGTATCTGCGAACTATTTACACTCAACCGGAAGAAGTAGTATTGAAATTCTCCAAACGGATTGATCTGAAAGGATAGGTTCCAGCACTCCAGGTTTCGGGTTAAAGAAAACTGAGACGGAGTAAATTCCTTCGCAATAAAATCATATCCCACATTGGTGTTGAATTTCCATTTCGGCGTTAAGTTGAACGAAATGCTGCTTGCACGTATGGTTGCCCTTTTCCGTGGGCTTTGATTAAAGCGATAATTCCAGCTGTAACTGAAATTCAGGGATACACTCCATGGCGACCTGAAATCCGGAACCGGCTCCAAACCGAACCGGGAATCGACAGGGTTGAATATGGATTGGTTATAAGGATCATAGCGGCGGCGATATTCCGGAGTGTACACTTCAACCCCGTTCCCTCCCCGAAAAGAGGTACTCGCACTCAGTGAGAATGACTGAAGCTGAGCAAGTTTGTCACCGTCTTCAATGTAGTAGCGGTCTATTTCGTGACCCAAAGAATCTGTCTGATAAAATGAAAAACTGGCGTTCGCGCTCAGGTTCAGTCCCGAAATAGCATTCGAACTAATGGATGTACTCAGCGGACTCAGGTTCAAGCTGTCGGCCGCAAAGTTATAGGAAGTGCTTAGTGATAGGTTATCAATAAAGCGCAGATTCTTCTCGGTGACCTCTCCGGTGCTGTCACGTTTTACGATTTTCGTTTCAAATACATTTCCGAGCGAGAAGTTAATAGATCGCTGCTCTCCTCTGCCCGGTCCGGAAAAAATTTCATCTTCAAAAATGGAATACTTCCGTGTATTCCCGAGGCTATCGGTCTGTACTGTTCGGTAATAACCCCATCTTTCCGAACTAAAATCCGGCCGGTAGCTAAAACCAATCCTCGGTCGTGCGGTATGCCTGAATCCCTGCAGGTTCCCGATCCGCATGTTGGAAATTCCATATACCGTAGTACTGAAATTCAGGTTGGTGCTGAAATCGCGGGCCGCTTCAAAACCATACATTTTATCCGTTTCCACCCGGTTGGAATCAGCATTGTATGATTTCCGAATGGAAGAAGGGTACCAGTATTCATTTCCGCTTATGCCGGCAGATATATTTAAAAACTGGCTGGGTACGAGTTGCCCGATTTGTATACTTGCCGACTGCTGGAACCCTGCCTGAATATAGTTTTGATTGCCGGTCGCCTCTTCGTACAAGTCCCGGTCGGTCAGTGCTTCAAAAAACGTGACATCGGCACTATCGGCGTCAATAGGGTTATAATTGAATCTTGATCGGAGTGTGTTGTCGTAGTTTATGTTTATGGTTTCGTACCATCGCTGCTGACCACTGCCGGATGAACTGTTTTGAAAAGGAGAAAATGTTTGAAATCTGAAATTCGCAGATGGACCGCTTAGCTGTGTTGAGTAATTGCTAAAGTTCTGGTTCAGCTGAGCGTTAGTGCTGAAGGTAAACAGGTTCTCCGGGTGTTTGTAATTGTACGCCATTGTTGACCTTGAGTTCGTCTCGGCCCGGTCGTTAATGTCATAGGAATTTCTTCTCAGATAATCTTCTGTCCGAAGGTTTACGTTTGCAGATACCGACGCATATGGTGAAATCGTTTGGTTATGCTGAATGCCAATCGACTTTTGCACCCGTTGTTCAAAATCAGGGTCTGTAGGTTCCAGACCCCGGTCTTTTGAATACCCGATATCTAACGATCCGTTGTACCAGTTGGTTTTCCGGTACTGCATCCGCCCATTCAGGTAAAAGGTGCCGGAGGTGTAAATATCCCCATCCACTTGCCCGGTCAGGTAATCATTGAAATACTGAAACCACCCCACATTCTGAAGTCCCAATCCACGGTTGTTCTGATTTTGGAATGCATAGGTTGGCGTTAACAACCCCGACCTTTTCTTTTCAATATCTGTAGGCACGTAGCCAAATGGAAAAATCAGTGGATAGGGAATATCCAGTATATACAGCCGGGCATTGCTAAAAAACAGCTCATCCTGATCTACCACTTTCATCTTTTTGGCTTTGATGTAGTAGTAGAGATATTCAGGCGGACAGGTTGAGTATATCCCGTCTTCTATAAAAACCTCGCTCTCACTTACATTTTTGATTTTGGAGCCGATTAAGTGCCCTTCTGAAACCTGCACCTGCGCCGCTTCAAATTTCCCTTTTTTGGTTTTATAGTTAAAGAGAATGCGCGTGCTTTTTATTTCATCATTATCGCGGATTAATATCGGGCGGGAAAGCGTGTCTTCCGGGGTTTCCGTGGTTGCCTCTACGGTAGAGTTTTCGATATCCATATTAATCTCGCCGGCATTTAGCTCCCCGGATGTATGCTTTACTTTAGCTGATCCGAACAGAAAAGCCTTCTTCCCTTTAGAAAAATCGATGATTAGAGAATCAGAAGATTGAAACTGTACGGCATCATCAGGAACGGGGCTACTTCCCCCGGGAGCTGAGGAAGCCGGCTGTACCTGCGAGGTATCAGCAGCCGTAGATGTCGTATCTGTCTGTTGAGCAAACACAGGAGCTGTCATCAAAAAAAACAGGCAAATACCCGCCGCGTATTTGCCCATATGTGTCTTAATGACGGTAAGCATGTTTTTCTTTGATTAGGAAAAAGAGTCGAAAGCCAGCCCTGCAGCTCCAAGTAACGCACTGTCGTTACCAAGATCTTCATAAACCAGCTCAAATCCTTCTTTGAACGGCTCCATCATGTGTTTTCGTACAATGTCTCTTGCAGGCTCAAACAGAAAATCACCCGCTTTGGATACGCCGCCGCTTACCACGATTTTACGAATATCCATCATATGTACGTAGTTGATGATGGCATATCCCAGCCGCTGACCACTTTTGGCTAATATCTCTATCGCCAGCTCATTGCCTTCTTTTGCGGCATTAGTCAGGTCTATCGGTTCCAGTTTTTCGAAATCGTTGGAGAATTTTTCATACAACTCATTAGAAGGATTTTGAGTGATCAAATCAGTGGCAAACCGGCTTAAAAAACGCTGGCCAAGATAGGCTTCAACCGTCCCGCGGGTAACGCTGTTGGATAGCGGTCCATGATAATCGATAATCACATGGCCAAGCTCTCCGGCCATTCCTTGCGTGCCTTTATAAATATTCCGGTCGATGATAATTCCACCGCCTACCCCCGTTCCAAGGGTGATCATGATAAAGCTGTCGAAGTTTCTTCCAACACCAAAGTGTAATGAGCCAATAGCAGCTATGTTGGCATCATTCTCTATTTTGCAGGGAATGCCTGTTCGTTGAGTGATTTCCTCAGCGGCGTTTACGACTGTCCATCCTGGTAAATTCGGTGGGTGCTTAACCGTAGTCTGATCTTTCGAAACCATTCCTGGTAAACCCATACCAATCCCGATAATTTCATACTTCCTGTTCAGGTCCCCGATGGTTTCTGCAATGCGGTTCAGGATATGATCTTTTCCAAGTTTTGCCTGCGTGGGGGTTGTTACCTGCTCTACAATTCCTTTTTCATCATCAACAACGGCGGCTTTAATGTTGGTACCACCAAGATCAACACCAATGGCTTTCATTCAATTACATTTAGAATCTTACGGTTCCGGTATTTTCGAGAAGATAACAGGCTAACTTCCCTAAGCCAAACGGCACTATTTCTCACGTTTCACTTTATAGACAGTTTCTCCGGGCTTTCTCATCCCATATTCTTCCCGGGCAATTTTTTCGAGGAGAGCAGGATCGTTATCCAAGTTTTCAATTTTGGTTTTAAGCTCTTCGGATCGCTCGTTCAGTTCAGCTGTACGTTCTTTGAGCTCTTGCTTTTCACTATATAAATCCCACCTTGTCTTCAGGCTGTATGAATCAATAAAAGCAAACCAAGCCACTACAAACGCTGTCAGCAAAAGTGCAAGAAAGGACTTTTTCCAGCGTAATGGATTTAAAAATTGTAGGTTCATATATAAGCCTGTAGATTTTCGTTGGCATGTCAAAATACATTAATTTGGCTATTAAGTACAATCCAGTGTTTTGTATTCTATGAAAAAGCTGACTGTTTTGATTGGATCCTTTACGTTGATGTTTTCAACCCTCTCGGCCTATGCTCAGAGTGATGAATGGATTCAGGTGTACTTTAATATGCCAGCCGATCACAACGTTGCTGCCGGCAATAACCTCAGCAACAGTAACCAGGACCTGATCGGATCCCTTGAGCAACTTATTGATTCAGCTACAACCAGCATCGATTTCTGTATTTATGATTTTGAACATCCGCGCATAGCTCATGCCTTGGTTCGAGCCAAAAACCGGGGGGTTCGCATCCGCGTGGTTACCGACGATCACAACCGAACTGACGGCGGTGATTACGACCTTGAAATCTGGACTATACTAGCTACAGGTGGCATCCTTTCGATGGATGATGACGGCGATATCTATAACCCCGACGGAACCATTACCGACAATGACCTGGTGAACGACGGCTCTGACATGCATAATAAGTTTGCCGTTATTGATTACCTGAGTCCTTCCCCGGATGATGATTACGTGTGGACAGGTTCAACCAACATGACTCTCACCGGGGCGTACAACACCAATCACACCCTTGTTATAAAAGATACGGAGGTGGCCAAAGCCTATACCGAAGAGTTTGAACAAATGTGGGGCGACTCCGATGAAACGCCGGAAGCTAACCGGGCTGTATTTCATAAAGACAAAAGAAATGTAAGTCAGAATGTTTTTGATGTAGGCGGAACCCGGGTTGAAGTCTATTTTGCGCCGGTGAACCGGGATCGCTCCAAACCCAGTGTAAGCGAACGTCTGGTTTCCCTGATTCGGGATGAAGCCCAGCACGACATTAACTTTCAGGCTTTCGCCATCACCCCGGACATCCCCATCAGCCGCCAAATGTGGGAGCAGTCATCCACCGGAGAAGTGCTGCTTCGCGGAGCCATAGACCGCAGCTTTTACAGCCGGTATCAAAGTGCCGGTGAGATATGGGGAATAGATTCCGCCCGAATGAACAACCGGATGATTTTACCGGCCAACGAACTCCGAAAACTTCACCATAAAGTCATATTACTTGATGCTGAACATCCCGATTCTGCCGACATCGGTGTTACCGTTGCCGGTTCCTACAACTTTTCCATGAATGCGGAAATGAACAATGACGAGAATACCGTCATTATTTTTTCTGATGAAATTACCAACCAGTTTTACCAGGATTTTATGGGCGTGATGAAACGAGCCAAAGAGGAGGCCTACCCTCCGGCCCCTCCTCTGGAAACCGACCGGTGGTATGAAGTCTTTTCCATTACCGATGGCAGCCGCTTTGAAATTGAGATAGCTCCCGGTTTTGGTTACGGTGTTCGATTTCTTGGCGTGGATGTACCAACCATCTATGCCGGGCAGGATTCGGCAGAGTTTTATTCCGGAGCAGCAGCCGATTACCTGCACAATCTGCTGGAAGGGCGGAAGGTGCGGCTTAAAGGGTTTGACGGAGGAAAACCCGAGGCCAGGTATAATGCCTTTCAGGCCTATGTAGAAATGCAATACGATGATGGGCCGGTCAGCTTAAATAAAATGCTTCTGGAAAAAGGATTCGGAACAACCTCGGTGTACTATCGCCAAAATGATGATTCTGTTGCCGCCTTTAAACGCTACCAGGAATCGGCCAAAGCTAAAGAAGAGGGTCTTTGGAAACATTCTGAAAAAATAGGCTCGAAAACGCTGCGAGCCGAGGAAGTTGATACCGGAAGCCCGACAAATGTTATGTATCCCATCAATATTAACACAGCTGATGAAGCAACCCTGCAGCTGCTGCCCGGCATCGGCCCCGCTTACTCAAAACGCATCGTTCAGTATCGGTTGGAGAACGGAAGTTTTAAAAGTGTGGATGAGATTACAAACATTCGGGGCATCGGTCCTAAAACACTGCAGAAGCTACGGCCAATTATTACGCTGGAATAGTTGCCATAAAAAAACCCCATCCGAGATCAATCGTATGGGGCTGGTCAAGAGAGAGTCATTAAAAAAATTCCATAAAATTGTGTGAATCGGGAGGGGCTCGAACCCTCGACCCACGGCTTAAAAGGCCGTTGCTCTACCAACTGAGCTACCGATTCTCAAGTAGATTCCAAAGATAAGGCATTTATCAATTAGAGTACAAGGAAAAAATGAATTTTCTACTCCTTTTTTTCATTGCCTGCATCCAGAATCTGAACTAAATCAGTTTCGATCAGTCGGTGTGGTTTTTCTTCTATTCGTCCTACCTCTGTAGTGCCTTTTAAAACCAACACGCTGGGAATATATTTGATATCAAACTTATTTAAAAATGATTTGGGAAGTTTTTTTTGGCGGTCCACAGCAATGTATTGAATGTCGATACTACCACTCTCCACAAGCTCCAGTGTTTTCATAAGTCCGGGGATGTATTTCTTGGATTCACGGCACCAGCTCCCCACAAATACCATCAATTGCACCGAATCGCGGTAAGCTGAAAGATACTCAATCGCCTCCTGGTCCGGTTCATACCGGTCGATATATATTTTGTAGATGCGGTCGTTCGCCAGAATTTCTTCTTTTGTAACCGGACCTGTTAAATCTTGTTGCTGTGCTTTTGAGGCAGCGGGCCACATCAACCCGAAGCCAAGGAGTACAGCAAATACAAACCACCTTGCAGAGTTCATAAGGATTTCTGTTTTTTGGATAGTATCTTCAGTCAAATTACCATCTTTCATAGTCAATTATGCCAAGCATTTTCACCAAAATTATTGAAGGAGATATTCCAAGTTATAAAATAGCAGAGGATGACAAGCATTACGCTTTTCTGGACATCAATCCTTCTGCGGAAGGCCACACTTTGTGTATCCCTAAAAAAGATGTGGACTATATTTTTGACCTGGAGCCTTCGGAACTCTCGGAGTTGAATCTCTTTGCCCAAAAAGTGGCCAGGGGAATTGATGAGGCTCTCCAGCCCATCCGAACCGGAATTATCGTGGAGGGAATGGAGGTGCCTCATGCTCACATCCACCTGATTCCCATTTATAAAGAAACGCAACGATTTAGCCTGGGCATGCAGGTAGGGGTAAGCCAGGACCGAATGATGGAGCTTGCTAAAATCATCAGCGAAAAGGTAAACGTATGAACATCCTGATTATAAACGGCCCTAACCTGAACCTGCTTGGAAAACGTAATCCCGGAATTTACGGAGCAAAAAGCCTGAAAGATCTGGAATACTTTCTGATTGATGAATTTCCAAAACACAACCTGGATTTTTTCCAGAGTAATATTGAAGGAGAGCTGATTGATCAGGTGCAGCAAGCTATGGAAAGCGATTTGCATGGAATCGTGATTAATCCCGGTGGATATTCCCACACCTCCGTTGCCCTGCGTGATGCACTGGAACCGCTGGGTATTCCCAAAGTAGAAGTTCATATATCCAACATTCATGCCCGCGAAGAATTTCGGGAGAAGTCTATAACCGGGGGCGTGATGGATGGCATTATCACAGGATTTGGAAAGTACAGCTACGTGCTTGGCATTCAGGCTCTTGAGAACATGACTGAATGAGCCTATCGCTACTTTCTTTCAACTTAACCGCTCGCATTGACTAAACTTAAAGAACTCTTTTCCGACACGTTGGTTTACGGGATAAGCAGTGTGGTTGCCCGGTTTATCGGGTACCTGCTGGTTCCGCTGCATACGGGTGTATTCAGTGAAGATCAGTACGGAATTATCAGCCTGATTTTTGCGGCCATTGCATTATTCAATGTGGTTTTTACAATGGGTATGGAATCGGCCTACATTCGGTACGCCAAAGACCGCGACAAGGCGAAGGATATTTTCAAAACGGTACAGCTTTTCCTATTGACAACCTCCGGCATCTTGGCACTCATCATTTGGGGAGCTGAACCCGTTGTGGCCCCAATCATAGGACTGGAGCCCGGCGACCCTATTCTCTGGATTATGCTGGGGATTCTCTTTTTTGATACTCTGGCTGTCGTCCCTTTTGCTGAACTCCGGCTCGTTCGCCGATCTGTGCTATTTGCAGTACTAAAAACAGGGAATGTAATTGTGAACCTCGGGCTGAATTTTTATCTCATCCTGGGACTGGATTATGGCATCGAGGCTGTGTTTATCAGTAACCTGGTGGCCTCGCTTCTTACCGCATTGGCAATTTGGGTGTTTACCATTCCTATGTTCATGGGAAGCTGGAACACCTCTTTACTTAAAAAAGCCTTGCTGTTCGGGCTTCCCTTTATCCCGGCTGGTTTCGGTCATGCCATCAACGAACTGGTTGACCGTTTTTTCCTGAAAGCCATGGACCAATCTACCATAGACGCTTTATACGGTGCCGATTACAGCTCTGATGATATTGTGGGGATTTACAGCGCCTGTTATAAGCTGGCAGTTTTCATGCTTTTGATTGTGCAGATGTTCAGGATGGCCTGGCAGCCATTTTTTATGCGGCAGTCGGAAGAAGAGTCTGCCCCTCAAACCTTCTCTCAAACCTTCACCTTATTTAACGCAGCCGCCTCCGCTGTTTTCCTGACTGTGGCTCTATTTGCCGAGCAGATTGTTTCTATCAAAGTGCCCATTCTGGGTTTTTACCTGGTGGATGAAAAGTTCTGGGAGGGCCTCACTATTGTCCCTGTTCTGCTTTTGGCTTACTGGTTTCAGGGATGGTACATCAACTTTTCGGCGGGAATTTTTATTAGTGAATCCACCAAACGCCTTCCACAGATCACCCTGATCGGTGCCGGAATAACCATTATCGCCAATCTTATTATGATTCCCTTCTTCGGCATGATGGGCTCGGCCCTGGCTACCCTTGCAAGCTATGCCGTTATGGCGTTGCTGATTTATTACTACTCAACCAATGCCTTTGAAGTGCCCTATAAATTGGTGCGCGGTTTTGCCGTGATGGGTATCTCTGCGGCCTTGTTTTACTTGAAACCAACTATAATATCAATCGGGCTTTCAGAACTTGCAGCTTCTTTTCTGTTACTTCTTGCCGGCTTATTAAGCATCGGGTTTATCACTTACACTACTGTTTTTTCGAATGAATAGCGCTACATATTTTCCATTTGATTCTATCCCAAAAAAATGAGTTAATTCTTTGGTGGAGTTGAAGTTAACCAAAAACGGTTTCCGGCTCCCGCTTCAGATATTATTAATTAATTGGATAGCGTACCGGGATATTATTATGAATACAAAAGAACGAGTCGGGATATATGTAGATGCCGTTAACGTAACAATGAATGGAGGGTACGGGCTGCGCTACGATACCCTGCGAATGTTTGCCTGCCGGGGCGGGGGAATTGCTTCACGACTGAATGTGTATCTTTGTTATGATTCAGATCGCCTCAAAGAAGACCATGAGTATCGCCAGAAAACCCAGCGCTTTTGTGAGGTCCTTCGTGATTTCGAATATAAAGTGACGGAGAAGCCGGTTCAAACCTACACCAATCACGAGACCGGCGAAAAGATTTCAAAATCTACCATTGATATGGATATGGCCGTGGATATGTTGGTTCAGGCCGATCACCTCGACAAAATTGTGTTACTCAGCAGCAGCGGGAGTTATGTAAGCGTGGTGAATGCCATTCAAAATAAAGGCTGCCGGGTGGAGTTGGTCGGTTTCGACAATGTTTCCTCATCCCTGAAACGAGCCGTAGACTCATCGGTATCCGGTTACCTTATTCCCGGATTATTACCTATCGAATCTCCGTATGAGTGGGGGGAAAATGGGTCTCGTGTTCGCGGGGTTTGCTATGATTTCTCTCAGGATGAAGGCTATGGGTTCCTCCGCTTCCTAACCCGGAAAAATGATTGCCTCTGGATTACAGATTCCCGCGATGAAAACTCTCCTTATAAAACCGTATTTGCTCATGTATCACAGTTCGAGGAGGACTTTGACACGCATTACCTCCCCAGCCGGGAACTCATTTTCGAGTTTGATGTAACGGAAAATGATAAGGGGCTGATAGCTGAAAGTATCGTGCTGGTAAGTGCTCCGTGATTTCGTTGATTCGTTGAATGGTTATCAATACTCGCAAATCGGTCCTTCGGTCACTCGGTTAATTGAAAATCAAAAAAACCCTATTCGATGGTTACACTATCATCATCAAAACCATCGTCTTTGCTGCTTTTCCAGGCTTTGTAGAAGCTCACCAGATTTGAAACCGAGTAAGTCAGCATAAAAAAGGCGATCAGATATGCTACTGAATCGGGGTTCATAATAATCAGCACCGCGGTGATGATTGTAATCACCCCAAGAATGGAGAGCTGCATAGCAAATAACATCAGCAGGCCGAATAGCCCCAGAAAAGAAGCAAAGGTAATGGGAATAAGTTCGGGGAAGATAAAAATCAGGACTCCGGTAACGATCGGTAGTGCAATCATCGGGGATGGCAACCGAAACGCCAGGAACATCAGCCCCAGAGAAAGCAGATAGGCACCGGCAATCAGGTAGAGAAAGTTTGGGAAAACAAGCGTTAAAACGCCCGTAGCCAATGTGAGCACCGCGTTAAAAACCTGTCGTTGCCGCGATTTATTTTGTAAGCGATTCTGATAGTTTTCAAACATAATTGTCTAATAAATTTTCTTTAATTGCACGGAGGGTTCTGAAACCATTCCGCAATGACATTGAAGCCTTGGCAAATTGCATTAATCCAGCTCCACGAATTCTACATTTCTGCTCTCGGTATCCAAAAAAGCGATGGATGCTTTTCCATCAAAGCCGTTTGCCGTGCCGGGATTTATAACGATGGTTTTTCCGGATTCTTTATACACCATTTCGTGAGTGTGTCCTGTGATTACAACGTCATATCTGCCTGATTCGATCAGAGCGTCCGTAATTTCAGCATAGGTACCATGATATACGGCTATGGTTAAGCCATCCTGTTCCGTTCTCAAAAAATCGCCGGCCAACTCGGCTCCAATCTCCCGAAATTTCGACATCAGAAGATATTTGTCGCCATCATTATTGCCGAAAATCCCTTTCAGGTTCAGCCCTTCAAAATGCGGAATCATAAACGGACTGCAATAGTCTCCGGCATGTAAAACCAACTCTGCCTTTCGATCTTTGAAGATCCTGATGGCTTTTTGCAAGTTAGGGATATGATCGTGCGTGTCAGATATGATTCCAATCAGCATGGTTTCATTTTTCGTTATTCATTGATTTGGTTTTATAACACCTCACTACAAATAACTAAAATATATCCAAAGCTGAAATATTATGGATTTGCTGTGTGGGTCTTTCGAGGTTTTCTCACTTTATATTTCAGGTTTCTTTGAACGATCTTACGGCTTTACTAATTTTAGGGCATATGGATGAAAAACATTTTCACATAAAAAATATGGTGTGCAGTCACTGCGCGGAAGTTCTGGAAGAAAAGCTGCTGGCTGCTGATTTTGAGATTCAGAAAATCGAACTCGGACAGCTGACCTTATCACACCCGGTTACCGCAGATGAATACGAACGCCTGATTCAGGTAGTGCGCAACAACGGGTTTGAGCTGATTAACGACAAAGGCAGCCGGATTGTAGAGCAAATTAAACAGCTTATCATTCAGTTGATCCGCACCGACAAGGAGCTGGAGGGTAACCTATCTGCCTATCTTTCCAAAAAAATTAATAAAGATTATCAGCAGCTCAGTCGGTTATTTTCCAATGTGGAGGGGAAATCCATTGAGCGGTATTACATCCTGCAGAAAATTGAGCGGGCCAAAGAGCTTATTGTTTATGGCGAACAAAGCCTCACTGAAATCGCCTATGAGCTTGGATATAGCAGTCAGCAGCACTTCTCCCGACAGTTCAAGAAAGAAACCGGACTGTCACCCTCTCACTTTAAGGACGTGAAGGAGAACAAACGCATCTCCATCGACAAGCTCTGACAAAATCCTGCACAAGAATTACACAATACTGCAATCCACCCGATGCAGATACCGCTATCTTGAGATCAAATTAACAGATATGCTATGATCTCGTTCCTAAAAAAATACCGGGAGGTTGCTATTGCCTCCGTTTTCCTTATTGCCGCACTGATTGCCCAGCACGCTTTTACTTTTACCGGACAGGAATATGTATTCATATCCCTCTTTGTTATTTCATACCTGTTTGTAGGCGGGCCCGTTTGGATGAAAGCTTATCGGTCCATAAAAAAAGGAACCCTGTTCAGTGAGTTTTTCCTGATGGGTATTGCCACCGTTGGAGCTTTTGCTTTGGGAGAATACGCAGAAGGCGTGGCGGTCATGCTCTTTTACATGATTGGAGAATATGCACAACACGGTGCGGTTACCAAGGCCCGCCATTCCATCCAAAAGCTGATTGAGCAGCAGCCTGATATTGCAACGGTAGAGCGGAATGGAGCAACCATCATGGTTCATCCCGGTCAGGTTGAAGTTGGGGATATCATTCAGGTGCGGCCCGGAGAAAAAGTACCGCTGGATGGTGAATTGCTCACCGAGAAGGCATCCTTTAACACTGCAGCCCTTACCGGAGAATCCAAACCTGTAAACCGAACTTCTGGCGAAGAAGTCTGGGCCGGCTCCATTAATCAGGACAGGCTTGTTCGCATCCGGGTAAACAGTGTATTTGAGGACACCAAGCTCTCCCACATTCTTGAAATGGTACAGGAGGCCGCCCAGCGAAAAGCCCCCACTCAGCGCTTTATGACAAAATTCGCCAAAGTGTACACCCCTATCGTTGTATGGCTGGCAGTTGCCGTCACCTTTGTCCCTTATTTATTTGTGGAACAGTATGTATTTCAGGAGTGGTTCTATAAAGCCCTCGTTTTTCTAGTGGTTTCTTGCCCTTGTGGACTCGTAATCTCTATACCGCTCGGTTATTTCGGGGGAATCGGGGCCGCCTCCAGAAACGGTATTTTGCTGAAAGGCTCGGATTACCTGGACCAACTTCGAAAAATGAATATCCTGTTTATGGATAAAACCGGAACGCTCACTGAAGGAACTTTTGAAGTGCAATCGGTGACCACCCATAATGGATTAACTGAAGCAGAGGTCGTTGCCTATGCCGCCTCGCTTGAACAACATTCCACACACCCGATTGGCAAGGCCATTCTCGCATTTAAAAACGGGCAGGAACTGTTTGAAGTTGAGCAGCAACAAGAGATTTCCGGAAAGGGACTTAAGGGGTTCATTAAACAGAAAGAGGTTTTAGTCGGAAATGCAGAATTGCTGAAAGAACGGGGAGTAATGGTAACTCAAGACAACCTTTCTGAGCCTTATACCTTTGTCCATGTAGCGGTGGACGGAGAACATGCGGGAACCATCCGGATTTCCGATAGAATTAAGGAGGACAGTAAACAGGCTATTCAGGAGCTCAGGGAAAGGGGAATTCAGCGACTGGTGATGCTATCCGGTGATAATCCGGATGTTGTTTCGTTTATTGCTAACGAGCTGGGGCTTGATGAATCCCACGGCGGATTGCTTCCCGATGAAAAATACAGCCTTGTTGAGCAGGCTCTGGGCAAAGGGAATACCGTCGGCTTTATAGGTGACGGGGTGAATGATGCGCCGGTAATTACCCTGGCTGATGTAGGTATTGCCATGGGAGGAATCGGATCAGATGCAACCGTTGACACTGCCGATATCGTTATTCAAACCGATCAGCCTTCCAAAGTTGCCAAAGCTATCGACATCTCCCGGTTCACCCACAAGGTGGTCTGGCAAAATATCGTGTTTGCGCTGGGTATTAAAGTGCTGGTGATGGGACTTGCCGCCATAGGCCTGGCCTCTATGTGGGAAGCCATTTTTGCTGATGTGGGTGTGGCCCTTATTGCTATAGCCAATGCCATTCGTATTCAAAACACTTTTTCTGAAGGGGGCTCCATTTTAGATTTGTTCAGGAAAAGCGATGAGGTGTCGGAACCAAAGATGGCTGCCGCTTCCTGTTGTGATGCCTGCTAAAATCTGGCTATAACGACCATGCCCTGGTTCATCTTTAAATTCATATCTGGTTCAAGCGTCCGCTTGGACCAGAATGAAACCACACTTCATTTTTAAAATCATACATCTTACAAGCGGACGCTTGCACTATTTTATGAAGCTTGCACAATTTCAGATTTCATCACACCCAGCGCCGTACTTTCTTCTTGTAATCCAGAAACTCATCCCCAAACTTTTGCTCCATTACCTCTTCTTCAGACTTTATCTGAAACTCGTTCATATACCAGATGAAGCATGGAATGAACAGCACTGTAAGTAAATTCCCTAATTTAAACACAGCCGCACAAAGAATAAGAACCATCCCCAGATACATCGGGTTTCTTGTAAGGCGATAGATCCCTGACTTCACAAATGCAGAAGTATCCTGTGGTTTATGCGGGTTTACGGTGGTTGATTTTTTACTAAACTCAATCACCCCCAAAAGAACTACCAGACCACCTGAAGAAATGAGCAAGCCATACACCCATTCCGGAGTTTTTAGAACTAATGGCTCAAGAGTAAGCCAGCGATCTGTCAACCACATCAATACCACACACAGCAGGAACAGAAGAGCCGGGGGGATTTTCAGTTTTAACCCATTCATGGTAGTTCTAAATTTTATCAAGCGATTTGCGCTCCGGGTTTTGCAGTTTTTGGTATTCACTCATGCTCATCCCGGTTATTTCTTTAAACTGTCGCGATAAGTGTTGAAGGTTCTTATATCCTAACTGATACGCAATTTCGCTGAAGCTGAGATTCTCATACTCCACCAGTTCTTTGGCCTTTTCAATCTTCAGGCGGATAAAATATTTTTCGATCGTAATTTCTTCTTTCCGGGAAAAAACGCGGGATATGCTTGCATAGCTTTTGGTGAGTTTCTTAGCCAGGTAGTCTGATAATGAAGTCTCATCCGTTTTCAGCTCTCCCGAATCTACCCATTGAATCAGTGTTGTTTTCACCTTTTCCACTAAAATGGAATCTTCATCCTTAATCAGGCCAAAGTTGAAGCGCTCCAGTTCTTTTTCAATCTCTTTAAGGGTGGGATGATCGCCCTGACGGGTTACTTCAGCCTTTCCAAGCTGAACATGATCTACTTTAAGCCCCAGTGCCGTAAGCGCGGTTTCTATGACCATCTCGCAGCGGTCGCAAACCATGTTTTTTATATGCAGCGTCATTTTTTCCATAGCATCAAGGTAAATTTAAAACCTCAAGTACCAAGCACCAAATTCCAAGCTCAAGGATATTGGTCATTGAGATTTGGTGCGAGGTCATTAATCCTATTTATCTGACCACACCGCGAACTCGTTGCCACTGGGTTCGGTAAAATGAAAGCGCCGGCCGCCGGGAAAGGGAAAGGTGTCTTTTACAATTTCTGCCCCTGCATTTTTGACTTTTTCCAATGTGGCTTCCAAATCTTCGCTATAAAAAATAACCAGGGCTGCACCGGTTTCCGTTGTTGATTTCATTTCCGACTTATAAAACCCTCCGTTAATCCCCTCGTTCGAAAAATCACAGTACTCCGGGCCATAATCCGTGAACTCCCAGCCAAAGACATTCCTGAAAAAGGTTTTAGTAGCTTCAAGATCCGCAGATGGGAATTCTACATAATCTATTTTCTCGTGTTTGCTCATATCATCTTGATTCGTTCAATTGTGGTTGAGGGCATTTTAAGCCGTCTCCATTAATATATTCCACCACAGATAAGTATCAAATATTGATGCTTTTTTTAGGTACAATAAAGAGAAACTTTAAGTAATTGTTTCTATGAAATCATTTGATGTTATAAAGTCGACCGGGGAGCGAGAAAAATTTAAGTTGTCCAAGTTAAAGCAGTCGTTGGGTAACGCCGGTGCTCAGCCGCCGGTTATTAAAGCTGTAGTGAATCATTTAGAAGAAACCGGTTACTTTCGGGATAATATCACTACAAAAGAAATTTACCGCGAGGCTTACCGTCTTCTCAAAAAGAACTCGAAGCGAGTGGCACGCAGATATAAGCTGAAAGAATCGTTGCTCGAACTGGGTCCTTCAGGATACCCTTTTGAAGTTTTGATATCTGAAGTATTCAGGAGCTTAGGGTACAAAACTGAGGTTGGGGAAACCGTTCAGGGTAAGTGTGTTTCTCATGAAATAGACGTAATTGCACAAGATGAACAGGAGATTTTCATGATTGAATGCAAGTTCCACAACCGGAAAGATCATCATTGTAATGTCACTATACCTTTATATGTGCAGTCCCGTTTTTTGGATGTTTCAGAAAACTGGAAGACTGACTCAAACCTAAAAAACAAAAAACCTTGTGGTTATATCGCAACCAACACCCGGTTTACTCAGGACGCTATTGATTACGCGGTATGCTCCGGAATGAAATTACTGAGCTGGAATTACCCAAAAGAACAGGGTTTGCGCAGTTTGATTGAAGAGGCACAAATCCACCCGATTACAGCTTTATTAAGCTTGACCAGGAAAGAGAAACAGTCATTATTAAATGAGGATATCGTTCATTGCAAGCAGCTGCTGGATCAGCAAGAGGTCTTGAATCAACTGCAATTCAGCCATAGTAAAAGATCAAAAATTATAAAGGAAGCAGAGGAAGTGTGTACCGTTTAACAAACTTGGTTTGGTGAAGCTGCTTCATTATCATCTGATAATCTTAAACCCGGACATTCATCATGAAAGAGAAAATATTTTCCTACGAAAACGAAGACATCAAAGTCACCTGGGACCTGAAGCGATGTATCCACGCTGAAGAGTGTGTGCACGGGCTGCCCGATGTATTTGACCCCAACCAAAAGCCCTGGATACAACCTGAGCAAGCCGAAGCCGGGGATCTGACAGAAGTGATTGAGCGATGCCCTACAGGAGCCTTACATTATGAATTAAAGAAATCCGCTGAAAAGGAAGAGGCGCCGGAACAGAATGTCATCACCATTGAGAAAGACGGGCCCATTTATATACACGGCGAAGTGGTGATTCGGGATATGGATGAAAACGTCGTGCTCAAAGATACCCGCGTAGCCATGTGCCGCTGCGGCAAATCCAAGAATAAACCTCTTTGCGATAACTCACATATTGAGGCTGAGTTCAAAGCCGATACCTCCTACAACCCGGAACGACTGCGCACTGAACCGGTAAACGGAAAGGGTGGAGAGCTTTCCATCAAACTGTTTGATAACGCGCCCTTTCTGGTACAAGGTAATTACGACCTGGTAGGTGAAGAAACGGGGAGGGAAACTTGCAGCAAGAAAATGAGTTTTTGTCGCTGTGGGGGATCCCATACCAAACCCTTTTGCGACGGCACTCACAAGAAAGTCGGATTTGTTTCTGACTAAAGATCATTCGTGTAATTATTAACTTATGAGGGATATTGACCTATTCTCAAAATAACGAATAACAGTTATCAAGATGTCCAATCCTAAAATCATACTTGCTGTTGCGGCTTTCTTGCTCGCCATTGCTGTTGCAGCCGGTGCTTTCGGCGCCCATGCTTTAAAAAATACTCTGAGTGCAGAGCGACTCGAAACCTGGCAAACAGCTGTTCAATATCATGCCTGGCATGCGCTGGGACTGATGCTGATTGCCCTAATCGGAGCTCAGTTTCAGATGGTTGTAACCTTGCCGGCTTCACTGATTCTGTCAGGAATCCTTATTTTTTCCGGCAGCCTGTATATACTGTGCCTGTCCGGAGCAAGCTGGCTCGGAGCTATCACCCCCATTGGTGGTGTCGCTTTTATTGCCGGATGGGTACTCCTTGGAGTGCAGGTTTTGAGAAATGGTTTTCAATGAAATAAATCCATAATATTTGCTTCAGGAGTTCACTAACCGTTATACTCATGAAGACTTTCTTACCGTTCTTATTGGTTTCTTTATTTCTTTTTGGATGCGATTCTGAAACCCCCGGTTTTGTCTCTGCCACCACAAACCCTCCGGTTATAGAAATTTATAATGGCACGGAGAAACCCATTTTTTATTTTCTGATTGAATCCAACACTTTAGCTTTTGTTGATTTAGCTGATCCATGCGAAAACTTCCAGCCCAACTTGCCAGTTGGAAGCACACTCACCCTCCCTTATGAGCAAATACTCGGTTTTAATAAAGACGCTGAAACGGCCTGGTTTATGTGGACCGACTGTCAGGGTAATGGAGATTCAGAGACTATCGATTTGTTTTAGTTTTTGGAATGCCGAAAACCTTCACTTAGATAATCCGATATGCATATTGAGGCTTTCTACGATTATTGCCTGTCATTGCCCGGGGTTTCCGAGGACTTTCCTTTCGGAGAACAAACCCTGGTTTTTAAAGTCATGGGCAAGATGTTTGCCCTTACCGACATTGAGAGCTTTGAAAGCATTAACCTTAAGTGTGACCCGGTGAGAGCACTCGAACTTCGAGCATCCTATAAAGAGGTTAAGCCCGGTTATCATATGAACAAAAAGCACTGGAACACGGTGAGTACTACCGGTGCTTTAGGAGATGAGCTACTGTTTGAGCTGATTAAACATTCTTATGACTTAGTAGTAGCCAGGCTTCCCAAAAAAGATCGTGAAGCTCTATCCCCCTGAGCCCGATTTACCTGGCACCATGCGGCTCATCATCTTCTTAAAGAAAGCCCAGAAAAATTCAAATTGGCCAAACAAGGCTCCATAGATCAGCAGGAAAATATTGTACAGCGGAAGGATAGTTACCAGCCAAACAACCGCCTTAAGCCAGAACGGATCCGTGTCGATAATCCCTATCAGGTTAAAAACGAAACGTCTGGCGTAAAGTGCCGTAAAGCCGGTGCAAGCAAAAACGATGAGTATCACCAGCACTTGCCAGTTGCTGGTTATTCCCCACCGGGATTTTAATTGTTGAAGTATTTTCATCACAAAAGTTTTATTTGTCAAAAAATATCCTTTTTCTAAACCTATATGAAGTTAAATAGTTAGATTTATTTGTAGGAAATTTTTACAAAAATACTAATGTGCTTTCTTGCAATTCCTTCTTCCGGCAGGTAGTTTCAGCTGAAAGGAAGGACACTCGGAGTTTATTTGAAGACTTACAATCAGGGTATGCATTCATATGTAATGGAGGCGATTGGTGCCTTTTTTCTTGTATTGGTTTTTGGCTTTACAGGAGATCCGCTCGCTATCGGCTTAACCTTAATGGCTTTGGTTTATATTGGTTCCCGCGTTTCGGGAGCTCACTATAACCCTGCCGTTTCCCTCGCATTTTTTTTGAAAAGAAGGCTTTCCGGAGCTGAATTGGCAGGCTACCTGATCGCACAGCTTTTCGGAGCATTTCTGGCAGCAGCAGCTATTTTCTTTCTCTCCACTTCTGTTTTTTACATTGAACCTCCGTCAACTACTAATTTATATCAACAGGTATTTGCCGAAGTTGTATTCACCTTCATTTTTGTACTGGTGATGCTTACCCTCACATTCACTAAAAGCTTCCGTAAAAACTCCCTATCCGGTTTAGCTGTTGGACTTACTTTTGGCGGAATGCTGATGGTGGCTACCCCCGTTTCAGGCGGTATTTTAAATCCGGCAACCTCCATAGGCACAGCCAGCTTCGATCTTATCAATGGAGGAAATTCTATTATTCACTCTCTGCTTTATACACTGGCTCCATTAACCGGCGGAGCATTGGCTGCTTTTGCGTTCAGCTATTTTCATAGATCGGAATTCTGAAATAGAACCGGCTTCCAACTCCTTCTTCACTCTCTACCTTGATATCACTTTGATGTGCATTGAGGATTCCCTTAACAACCGATAAGCCTAAACCTGTCCCGCCTTTATCCCTTGACCGCGCCTTATCCGTGCGATAAAAGCGATCGAATAAACGATCCAGGTGCTCCTTGCCAATTCCGGGTCCGGTATCTTTTACGTACACTTCTACCCGCTCATCCATTTGCTTCAGTCCCACTTCCACCTCGCCTTCCTGGGTGTATTTGATGGCATTCGAAATCAGGTTATCTACCACCTGCTCCATTTTATTTGGGTCGGCATTTACCATAAATGACTGCAGGTTAGCTGCTTTTAGCTGAAGTCCTTTTTCCTGTGCAATCGGCTCATACACCATCATCACTTCGTCAATAATTTCCTTTAAATCAAAAACCTCACGGTTGATAAAGTTTTCGTCAAAATCATACCGCTGCAGCGTTTTGATATCCTCGAATAATCGTGCGACTCTTTTTATCTGTTTCTGAGCCGTCACCATATACTGCTTTTTCTTTTCAGGCTGAAGGTTTTTCAGCTCTAACATCTCTAGTGCTCCGGAAATGGTGTGCAGAGGATTTCTGACTTCGTGAGTTATATCCGCGAAAAACTGGCTCTGCTTTTCGTTGAGCATTTTCAGCTTCTCATTATCTGCCCGAAGGGTGCGAGCCATATGGTTTAGTGAATCAGCCAATGTGCCGAACTCATCATTTCTGTTCAGATCAATTTTGCGGTCCAGGTTTCCTTTTGCAATATCAAGTGCTGCCTCATTCAACCGCTGAATGGGTGCCGCCATGTACCGCGCAAATAAAATACTAACAACGATCACAGCCGCTATGGAGAAGAACATCCCCGCATAAATAATATGACGAATACTGGCCACTGCAGCATAATACTGCTTTTTATTCTGACTGATTCTGAGGTACTGAGCGGCGTTATCCGACTGCCCCAGATCTACATAAGCGATAAGCTTTTCCGGGTTCTCGTCAGACCGGACGATAGGGTCACCATCTTCACGCTCCAGCTCGGTTAATAAATCTTCGTTCAAATACGGTTCTACATCCTCAAAAGCAGAATCAGGAAAGGTTAAAAAGCGAACCCCGCCTCTGTCATAAACCGCCATTTCGTATTTAGAAAGTCGGGCCTGCCGCTGAATTTTATCATCAAACAGAGCATTATCTTTAAAACTGCCGGCCGCAAGAGCCAGGGAAAGTGCATCCCTCTCAAACTGTTCCACGCCTTCATCCAACAAAAAACTGCGGATGGTTAATATGGAATAAGCACTTATTGTGATGATCCCGATGATAAGCAGGATGATGTAGGTCCACGCTAATTTGGATCTTATTTTCATGAATGCAGAAACTCTTTGTTGAACCCATAGCCTACGCCACGGTATGTTTTTATGAGCTTGCCTTCATCACCCATTTTTAAGCGCAGATTTTTGACATGTACATCAACGGTTCGGTCAAATACATACTTTTCCTCATCGGAGATCTTTTCCAGAATCTGCTGTCGGCTATACACCAGTTTGGGGTTCTGCATTATCATTTCCGCGATGGTATATTCGGTGTGCGTCAAATCGATCAACTCTTCGTTGATATAAAGCTCCTTAGAATCCAGGTCCAAATAAACGTGACCATACTGTATCCAGTTACTTTTTTCAGGTGAACGGCGGCGCAGTTGTGTTTCAACATGGGCTTTTACCAGATTCAGGCTTGCCGGCTTTTTGATGTAATCATCCGCCCCAAGCTCAAGTCCCTCAATTTCGTCTTTCTCTTCATCCCGAGCTGTCAGAAAAAGCACCGGAATTTCGTACACCACCGGATGTTTGCGAATGTGTCTGCATATTTCTTTCCCATCGTGATGGGGAACCATGATATCTAGAATTGCCAGGTGTAGATCATTGGCGTTATCATCAATTAGCTCAATGGCTTTTTTGCCGTCTTTTGCCCACAAGACATCATAGTCATTAAGTTCCAGAAAGTTTGCCAGCATTTCGCCGGATTCTTCCTCGTCTTCCACCAACAGGATTGTATGTTTGTTGCTCATTTATTCACTTTTTATGTATAAACGTGTTTAAGTGTTCGGGTGTTAAAGTACGTTTTTTAGCATTACTTTAACACTCCAACACTTTCATACTGTAACACTTATTACTGCAAAAAATCAGAATTTAAGCATGAATTACCAAGGAAAAACCATCTGGATTACCGGAGCTTCATCAGGAATCGGAGAGGCCTTCACCAGGGCATTCTACAAAGAAGGGGCCAACCTGATTCTATCTTCGCGCAGACAAGAGGTTTTGGAGGACGTAAAGAACAGTTTGGGAGAAGACACTTCCAATGTGAAGATTATCACTCTCGATTTGATGGATGGGGACTCTTTTCCCGAAAAAACCAGGGAAGCGCTGGCTGCCTTTGGTCAGATTGATGTACTGATTAATAACGGAGGGGTGAGTCAGCGTTCAACCGTGATGGAGTCTGAAATGAGCACGTTTCGACGACTGATGGAGATCAATTATTTCGGGGCTGTTGGGTTGACTAAAGAAGTACTCCCGCATATGGTGGATCGGAAATCGGGGCATATCATCGTAACCAGCAGCGTGGCGGGTAAAATTGGCACTAAATTTCGGTCAGGTTATGCAGGCAGTAAACATGCGGTTCAGGGATTTTTCAACTCACTTCGGCAGGAAATGTATGAGCATAATGTAGCCGTGACCTTACTTTGCCCGGGATTCATCAAAACCGATATCTCCAAAAATGCCTTAACCGGAGACGGTTCCAAATTCGACAAGATGGGAGACGCTCACTCCAATGCCATGACGGCCGATGAAATGGTGGCCAAGGTAATGCCAAAGATTAAGTCTCAAAAAGAAGAAATTTATGTGACTGGCTTCAAAGAACGCTTAGCCCTTTGGGTGCAGCGGTTCTCCCCAACGTTATTAAACAAGATTTTGAAAAACCAGAAAGTTACGTAGTTCATTATTGGTTAATCGTTATTCGTTATTAGTAGCCGATTACACGAATAATGATTAACGAACTCACCCTAACCGCTTCCGTTTTATAAGATAAGCCAGCAAGGATTGATCAAACTGCCCTTGCGTATCCATTTCGGCAAAGTCGATTTCAAACTCACTGCAGGCCATGCGAAATTTCTTGGTGTACTCTTCCACTTTCTTCCGGTAATCTTCCCGAACCTGAGCAGGTAGCACTTCCACTTCCTCATCAACTTCCATGTCTTCAAAAACAAAGCGCCGGTCGGGGAAATCCAGATCGCGTTCACTTTTCTTTTCCAGCACGTTGAATAACAGCACTTCATGCTTTCGGTGGCGAAGGTGTTTCAGGGCAGAAATAATCTCTTCATGCTCATCGATATTTTCAAAGAGGTCGGTGATGATGACCACCAGGCTACGGTGATTTAACCGTTCGGCCACTTCGTGTATAGCCTGGGCTGAGGCTGTCTTACGCTTTTCGGGGTCGTTCTTTTCCTCACGGATCAGTTCCCGCTCCAGCTCGGTATAAATCTGGCGAAGATGGGCATAGGTTGATTTTGCGGGTATAAACGCATCGATTTTTGAATTAAAAGGAATGAGTCCGCAGGCATCCCGCTGACGGTGCATCATATACATAAGCGAGGCGGCGTAATGAATTCCATACCTAAGCTTTGTCCATTCCCCAAAATGCTTAAACAGCATGGACGAGCTTGTATCCAGCATCACATAAGAGCGCAGATTTGTCTCTTCCTCATACTGCTTCACATAAAACCGCTCTTTCTTGGCATATACTTTCCAGTCGATATGCTTGAAGTCATCGCCGGGATTGTACGGCCGGTGTTCCGCAAATTCCACACTGAACCCATGAAACGGACTTTTATGCAGCCCGGAAATAAATCCCTCTACAATCTTCTTTGCCCGCAGTTCAAGCGAGGATAATTTCGACAGTATGCTCGGTTCTAAAATCATGATTTATGGTACTATTAATAATCTTTTTTTGAAAGGCGGATTCTTTACTTCTGAGCTAATTTCTTCACAATTACTTCGCATAGAACCGGTAACATACCGGCACTCACTCACTACATGCTTTCTTTCATGAATGCTACCTATAAACAACTCACTTCGATAATTATTGGCCTTGTCGGTTTCCTGGTTCCGTTCTTCATTGAGATCCCCGGACTTTCGGAAGCCGGACATGTGGCCCTGAGCATTTTTTGTATTGCCGCCATCTTCTGGATGCTGGAACCTGTTCCCATCTACGCTACTTCCATGCTGGTGATTTTACTCCAGGTGTTTTTCCTCAGCAAGCAAGGGGTTCTTTTTCCGGAAGTCTCGGCCGAATACACTCCCAACTCGTACACTGAATTCATTGGCACCTTGGCAAACCCGATTATCATTTTATTTTTGGGGGGATTTGTGCTGGCTGATGCCGCCGTAAAATTCGATCTGGATAAAAACCTTACCCGGGTTTTGCTAAAACCTTTTGGAGCCAACCCAAAGTTCATCATTCTTGGGTTGATGGTGGTTACTGCTCTGCTTTCAGCATTTATGAGTAACACCGCTACCACCGCCATGATGATGACCGTCATTCTGCCCATTATAGCCCGAACCAAGCCCGGCGACCCGCTTCGAATTGGTCTCGCTTTGAGCATCCCTTTTGCAGCTAACATCGGGGGGATTGCAACCCCCATCGGAACCCCGCCCAATGCCGTTGTAATTGGTGCTCTAACCACACAGGGCATTCATATTGCTTTTACTGAATGGATGCTGCTCGCTGCTCCTCTTGTCATCGTTGTTTTAATGGCCAGCTGGGTTATTATACTTTGGATATACAAACCGGCATCCAAAATAATTGAGCTCGACATGAGCGGCTCATTCCAGAAAAATAAGGAAGCAATCTTTGTATATCTCATTTTCGGAATTACCGTTGTGCTTTGGATAACAGAGTCGCTGCACGGAGTTGGCAGCAGCATCGTAGCCCTTCTTCCGGTAGCGGCTCTTTCTTTAACGGGCATTCTGGATCAGGAGCGCATTCGCAAGCTTCCATGGGAGGTTTTATGGCTGGTTGCCGGCGGTATTTCATTGGGAATTTCCATGGAAAGCACCGGGCTGGCCGAATGGATTATTACCAGTATCAGCTGGAATATGTTTACTTCCATTTTCCTGATTATCGCATTCAGCCTGGTGGCTATTGTCATGTCTAACTTTTTATCCAACACCGTTTCAGCCACATTACTGATCCCGTTAGCCGTGAGCCTTGCCACTTCCGGGGCGGCCGGTGAAGGATTTAGCCTGGTGCTGATCAGCTTGGTGATTGGGGTGAGTGCCAGCCTCGCAATGATGCTGCCTATATCAACCCCGCCAAATGCCATTGCTATGAGTACCGGAACTATAAAAACAAATCAAATGACCAAAGCCGGTTTTGCCATAGGAATTTTCGGGCTGATGATGGTGACGCTTTATGCCCTGTTTTATTGGCCATTAATCTTAAATTGATGAGGACTCTGCCATGGATGAAAAAATTTACATATTGATTGTTGAAGATGAGCTTGAAGTGATGGACGCCCTCATTAAAGACCTTGAAAAGTTCGAGGAATTCTTTCCCGTTGAAGCAGCCAATAACGCTGACGAAGCCCGGGACGTCATAGACTACATTCTGGATCATGGCCACAAAGTCGGGTTAATTTTATGTGACCATGTATTACCCGGACAAAATGGAGTGGATTTGTTGATTGAACTTCAGCAACTGCCGGAATCCGCCAAAAGCCGCAAGGTGTTGGTTACCGGTCAGGCCGGACATGAGGATACCATACTCGCCATCAACAAAGCTGACCTTGACCATTATATTGCAAAACCATGGACGAAAGAGCAGCTGGAAGAAGTAGTTTTAGCCGAACTAACGGACTACGTGATCGCCAACAAAAAGAACCTTCTTCCATTCATGCAGATTCTGGATGCCGAAAAACTTTCAGCAGCCATGCGTAATAACCAAATGACCGACCACTAACCGTATATGGAATTTCAACAGGGCATATCGTGGCTTAATGATACCGAGACTATTCTCCGGTTCATACAGCGGCTTGTTCATGAGCTGGATGAATTGAAAGAACATCTTTTGGTATTGGAAGAGGGAGAGGTTCTTTTCAGCCAGGGAGATCCCCTCGAAGACGTCTATCTGTTGCTTGAAGGGCAGGTTAAGCTGACCCGAACGCAGGCTGATGACAGTGACATCACATTAACCACGTTGAATCCCGGAAGTTTTGTGGGATTGATTGCATTTACAACCGGTGAACCTACGCTTACGACGGCTAAAATCATCCAAAAAGGGATGGCCCTTAAGATGAAACCCCAGCAGTTTGAGCAGTATCTCAGCGACCACCCACGGTTAAAGCATCCGCTCCAGCAGCTGATGCTGAACAACATGATTCAGCGATATAAAAGTAACATTCGGCTTCACACCCGAACGCACCTTTTAAACAAAGAACTTGGAAAAGAACGGGATGACCTGAAAAACGCCTACAAGCGTCTGGAAGAAACCCATCAACAGCTGATTCATCAGGAAAAAATGGCTACGCTTGGTGAGTTGGTGGCGGGTTTTGCCCATGAAGTAAACAACCCGGCCTCGGCGCTGATGCGGTCGGCAGAAAACCTGATCGAAATTTACTCCACCTTCGAGGAATCAGATGCAACCTATCAACTTTTCAAACTGGGATTACAAAGCGAACCACTGGATAGTACTGAACTGCGTAAGCAAATGCTTCAAATCGAGAAACAGTTTCCCTGGGTTCATGACCGGGCTTCGGTACGTAAACTGGCTCAAATGCCCGGCAATGCCCTTCAAATCATTAAAGAACAGCGAAAAAAACAGGATATCGAAAACCTGATCAATCACTTTGAAGCCGGCCGCATGATCCACAACATCCGTATTGCCAGTAACCGGATTGCCAACCTGGTGAAAAGCCTGAAAAGCTATAGCCGCCAGGATCGCAATAAAGAAGAGTTTACCGAT
This sequence comes from Gracilimonas sp., assembly GCF_017641085.1. NCBI lineage: Bacteria > Pseudomonadati > Balneolota > Balneolia > Balneolales > Balneolaceae > Gracilimonas > Gracilimonas sp. Next base: position 359,111 of record NZ_JAEPPI010000002.1, read on the forward strand.
ATCAGAGACGGTATAAAGGATACGGTTTTGGTATTAAGTAATCGGCTCAAATATATAAACCTGAACCTCGATCTGGACGACATTCCCAAAACCTGTATTCAGGTGGGCGACTTAAATCAGGTATGGACTAATATTCTGTTAAACGCCTGTGACGCCCTCAACGACTCCGGTGAAATCACCATTTCCACCAACCATGTGGCTGCCAACATTGTGGTAGAAATTTCAGATAACGGCCCCGGCATCCCCGAGGATATTATTCATCGTATTTTTGAAGCCAACTTCACCACTAAAAATCAGGGCGCCAAGTTTGGCCTTGGCCTCGGCTTACCCATCTCCAACGAAATCATAAAACGCTCGGGCGGTAACATTGAAGCTGAAAACCTTGATCAGGGTGGAGCCAGATTCAAAATCACACTTCCTGTTAAAGACGACTGTTAGTTAGCCATTCTTTTCGTTGGCCATGTAATACAGCTGCATTATGCGAATTTGGTCGTAGCCGATTTTTTTGTTCATCCGGTCGTAAACCACCTTCAGCATATGAGATCCCTTTTCGTCAAAGATTTTAATGATTTCATCCTGCTGCCGTAGTGAAAGTGATGTAGCTTCCGTGATTCCATCGAGCCGAAGATCGTGGCCTTCATTCAGATAATCCTTCAGATGGTTGAGGATGGTAACTTCCTTCACACCATGCTCTTCAGCCAGGTGTTCAATCCGCTGCCCGTCGTTGAAAGCCTTTCCGATTTTCTGGTGCAGCTCCACATTTTCCAGCTCTTCGGCTTTCTCCTGCAGCGTTTCCTCTTTGGCTTCAATACCGTGTTCAGAGGTGTACTTCTTGATAATCCCAATAAAAGCCGAGCCGTATTTTTTGAGTTTTACATCACCCACACCATAAAGTGGCAGCAAATGCTCTTTATCTTTCGGGAAGTAATAAGCCATTTCCATCAGTGTGGTATCCGGAAAGATAGTATAGGGAGGTATTCCTTTCTCATCTGCCATTTTCTTCCGCTCTTTGCGAAGAATCTCGAACAGGTTTTCATCGTAGGATGCTTCCACTTCCGTAGCCACACGCGATGCTTCCTCGTCACTGAGCATAGTGCTGGTTCGGTCTAAGGTTCCGTACACATTTTCATCTCCTTTCAGAACCGCATCGGCTTTATCCTCCAGCTGCAGAACCGCGTATTCTCCTTTGGATAGATAGTCCTGACGAACCAGCATTCTGGAAAGTTGCTCCCATTGATCTTTCGACCACTCCTTTCCGGAGCCGTAGGAATCCAGTTTATCATGCTCCAGCTCAAGAACTTTTTTAGCTTTAGACCCACGCAACACATTAATCACCTGCGTTTTTCCGTAGCCTTCTTCAAGCTCTTTCACACAGGTAAGCAGCTTCTTAGCCTGCAGGGTGAAGTCTTCCACATCTTCATCTTTAGACAGGCAGTTATCACACATGCCACATTCATCCTTCGGATATTCTTCTCCGAAATATTTCATCAGCGGCACACGGCGACACTTTTTAGACTCGATAAATTTGAGCAGGTCATCAAGGTGCTTTTCTGCAATTTCTTTTTCCTGCCCTTCTTTTTTGTTGATGAAGTATTTAATCTTCTGCGTGTCCGCATAACTGAATAGCATCACACAATCGGAGCGGAGGCCGTCTCGTCCTGCCCGGCCAATTTGCTGGTAATACTGCTCGATGTTCTGCGGCATATCGTAATGCATCACAAAACGGACGTTCGGCTTGTTGATCCCCATCCCAAAAGCGATGGTTGCCACGATAATCTGTATATCATCGCGGATAAACTTACGCTGGTTGATAGCGCGGTCGCGGTCGGATAAGCCCGCATGGTAGGGTTTCACCGAATAGCCTTCATCTTCAAGCTCCTGATACAGTTCATCTACCTGCCGGCGGGAAGTACAGTATATAATGCCGGACTGATTTTTTCGTGTATAAAGGAAATCTAAAACCTGGTTCGTTGGATCGTCTTTATCGGCAATTTTCAGGAACAGGTTGGGGCGGTCAAAACTGGCTATAAATTCTTCAGACTCCCCAAACTCCAGCGTTCGCATAATATCTTTTCGTACACGCGGAGTAGCCGTAGCGGTCAGAGCCATGCAGGTAGCATCAGGGAATAATTCCTTTCGAACCTCTGCCAGCTGGCGGTAATCCGGCCGAAAATCATGCCCCCACTCTGAAATACAGTGCGCTTCATCTACTGCGAACAATTCTACCTTGATATCCTTTAGCAGGTCTTTAGTCTTATCCATAAGCAGCGTTTCCGGAGCGATGTACAGCAGCTTGGCTTTTCCCTGCAGCACCTGCCGGCGGTTGTATCCATAAGCTTCCGGTGATAGCGAGCTGTTCAAATGCACCGCATTAATATCATATTCACGGAGCTGCTCTACCTGGTCTTTCATTAGTGAAATAAGAGGAGACACTACCACGGTCAATCCATCAAACAACAGCGCCGGAATTTGGTAGCATAGTGATTTACCGCCACCGGTGGGCATTATTACAAGTGCGTCTTTTCTCTTGAGGGCCTGGTCGATGATGTCTTCCTGTAGCGGGCGGAAGGTGTCGTAGCCAAATGTTTCCTTTAGGGTAGCTTTTGCTTCTTTGATCACAGATTATTTTGATTTTTGGATTTCACAGATTTATAATTTGCTGTGAATTCACTCTTTAATTCTTATAGTTTTTTAGTTTTGCGATACGCTTAAAGTTAAGGCTGTTTTCACCAAAATTTAAGAGTAATGCTACTTCAAGCTTATAGGCCTTCAGATAATTCAATACCTGAGATATGTGTTGGTCATTAATTTCGCCCACCGCTTTTAGCTCAACAAGGATTTTTTCCTCCACAAGTAAGTCAACCCTTCTAGCTCCAACTTTTGCATCTCGATAATACAAAGGCATGGTTAATTCACTTTTATAATTCAATCCCTGGTGAGATAATTCATGTTCCATTGATCGATGATAAACAATTTCTCGAAAGCCATTTCCCAATTCGGAATGCACCTGCATTGCAGCTCCAATGATCTTACCCGTCAATTGCTTGTACTTAAAATTTGGTGTTTTGGTTTGATTCATTTTCTACCACTTTATTCTCATTCAATGGTTAGAGCTACTTCAAACCAATTCCTTACACCCGGAACAAAGATTTAATGAGATTTTTGGACATGATAAATTTCATATGAAATCCCACAATCGATAAATCTACCAAATCTGTGATTCCTTACTTCGAGAGATACAAGCTCTTGAACTCATACGGTTTCTTGAAGTGATCGTCGTTGAAGTCTTTGGCGAAGTAGATGCTTTCGCCGGTGGATTTCATCTCCGGCCCCAGCTCCTTCTTCACTTCCGGGAATTTGTCGAATGGGAATACCGGCTCTTTGATCGCCCAGTTTTCCAGTTTCGATTCCAGATCGAATTCCTTCAGCTTTGCTCCAAGCATCACCTTGACACCGATGGCTGCTTCCGGGCGTTGTGTTGCCTTAGCCAGGAACGGGATGGTGCGCGTGGTTCTTGGATTTGCCTCCAGCACATACACCTTATCATCTTTGACGGCATACTGCACGTTCAGGAATCCGAGAATCTCCATGTTTTCCGCTATCTTCTCCTGGTATTCTTCGATCGTTTTGATGACTTCATCACTCAATGAGTAAGGCGGAAGGACAGCGGTGGAGTCACCTGAGTGTACACCTGCCGGCTCTATATGCTGCATGATCCCGGCTATGTGAAGCTGGTCGCCATCATAAACCGAATCCACATCTACCTCAACAGCCTGCTCCAGGTACTTATCAATCAGAAAGGCGTTCTCGGGATGTGTTTTCAGGATGTTGGCTACATATTTGCGCAGCTCTTCTTCTTTTACAGCGATCCGCATTCCCTGTCCTCCCAGTACATAGCTCGGGCGGATCAGAACCGGGTAGCCAATTCTTCCGGCAATCTTAACTGCTTCCTCAACCTCTCGAGCCGTTCCGTACTCGGGAAACGGAATGTCGAGTTTCTTCAGGAATTTGGAGAACTCGCCTCGGTCTTCGGCAAAGTCAATCATGCCGAAGTCGGTTCCGAAGATCTTAATGCCTTCTTCCACAAATCGTTTTCCAAGCTTAAGGGCTGTTTGTCCGCCCACCTGTAGGATCACTCCCTCTGGTTTTTCATGGTCGATGATATCCAGCACACGTTCCCAATACACTGGCTCAAAGTACAGTTTGTCGGCAAAGTCGAAATCGGTGGATACCGTTTCGGGGTTACAGTTAACCATTATGGCTTCGTAGCCCATTTCCTTCGCAGCCAGCACAGCATGGGTGCAGGAGTAATCAAACTCAATCCCTTGTCCGATTCGGTTCGGGCCACTGCCCAATATTAGCACTTTCTTCTTGTCGGTTACTTCACTTTCGTTTTCACCTTCATAGGCAGAATAGTAGTATGGTGTTTGTGCCGGGAATTCAGCCGCGCAGGTATCAACCATCTTGAATGACGGGGTAATTCCGAGTTCTTTACGACGGTCGCGCACTTTTTTGTCATCTACTTTCTCTCCGCTTTTACTTAGCAGGAAAGCAATTTGAGAGTCGGAAAAACCGGCTTGCTTCAGCTCAAAGAAATCGTCTTTTGAAATCTCTTTCAGTGCTTGGCCTTCCGTGCGGTTTTCAAGCGAAACCATGTATCGGATTTGCTGCAGGAACCACGGATCTACTTTAGTGATATCCGCAATTTCTTCCACAGAAGCTCCCATCTTGAACGCATTCCGTATCTGCATGGAGCGATCCCAGTAGGGCTTCAGTAATCGCTCGCGGACCGTTTTTCGATCAAATTCTTCGTAGCCATCGGCGCCTAAGCCATCGCGGCCAACTTCCAGCGATTGCCAGGCTTTGTTCAAAGCTTCCGGGAAATTCCGGCCGATCGACATCACCTCACCTACGGCTTTCATCTGTGTGGTGAGCTCTTCATCCACACCCGGGAATTTGTCAAAGTTGAAGCGTGGAATTTTGCAGACTACATAGTCAATGCTTGGCTCAAAGCAGGCAGATGTGGTTCCGGTGATCTGATTTTTCAGCTCATCCAGCGTATATCCCACAGCCAGCTTGGTGGCTACTTTAGCGATCGGATACCCGGTAGCTTTAGAAGCCAGTGCGGAAGACCGACTCACGCGGGGGTTAATTTCAATGGCAACAAGCCGGTCGGAGCCGGGCTCCATGGCAAACTGCACATTACATCCCCCTGCAAAGGTTCCAATCGAACGCATCATCTTGATGGCCGAATCCCGCATGTGCTGTAATTGCTTGTCGGTGAGCGTTTGTGTCGGGGCCACCGTTACGGAATCTCCGGTGTGAACACCCATTGGATCCATATTCTCGATGGAACAAATGATAATCACGTTGTCGTTGGCATCGCGTAGCAGCTCCAGCTCGTATTCCTTCCACCCGAAAATTGATTCCTCAATAAGCACCTGGTGAACCGGGCTCAGCTCGAGGCCACGCAGTACTTTTCGTTCAAACTCATCTTCATTCCAAACGATACCGCCACCGGCTCCACCCATGGTGAAGGAAGGTCGAATAACAATCGGCAAGCCGCCCAGCTCTTCAACAATTTCTTTTGCATCCAGCAGCGATTGGGCAGTCCGGCTGCGACACTGCTCAATCCCAATCTCTTCCATTTTATCCCTAAACAGCTGCCTGTCTTCGGTCAGCTCAACCGCATCAATATCCACACCAATAATATGGATGTTATTATCTTTCCAGAAGTTCTCTTTTTCCAGATCACGGCACAGGTTCAACCCGGTTTGCCCACCCATAGTTGGAAGTACCGCATCGGGTTTTTCCTTGGCTACAATTTCCCGGATGGAATCGGTAGTCATCGGCAGCATATAAACCGCATCGGCCATAATCGGGTCGGTCATAATGGTAGCCGGGTTCGAGTTGATAAGTACAATCTCGTAGCCTTCTTCCTGCAGCGAACGGCAAGCTTGAGATCCGGAATAATCAAATTCGCAGGCCTGACCAATTACAATGGGTCCGGAGCCGATAATCAGAATTTTGTTGATGTCGTCGCGTCTTGGCATGAGTTTCGTCGTAATTATTTGTTAGTGGTAAATAGATTGTTGGTGATAGATGGTTTTTGACGAAGGACGATTGACCGCCGACCGTCATTTGCTCACTTCTGTTCTTTCATCATGTCGATGAACTGATCGAACAGGTAGGCTGAGTCATGAGGGCCGGGGGATGCTTCGGGGTGATATTGCACCGAGAAGCCGGGGAAGTTTTTGAATTTCAGACCTTCAATCGTCCCGTCATTCAGGTTTACATGGGTAACCTCGGCGATCTTGTCATCCAGGGAGTCTTCATCTACCGCAAAGCCATGATTCTGGGTTGATATTTCAACCAGTCCGGTACTCAGGTTTTTTACGGGTTGATTAGCCCCGCGGTGACCGACAAACATTTTCTTGGTTTTCAGCCCTTCATTCAGCGCCATCAGCTGGTGGCCTAGGCAAATCCCAAAGACCGGTTTTCCGCTTTTTTTGGCAAAGTCAACCACTTCAAGAGCATACTCCGCTGTTGCGGTAGGGTCTCCCGGGCCATTCGAAAAAAAGTAACCGTCTGCTTCCCACGCTTCTACTTCCTCAACCGGGGTTTTGGCCGGAAACACCCGGAGTGTGCATCCTCGCTCATTGAGATTGTTAATAATGTTTTGTTTGATGCCGTAATCAAATGCAGCTACGCGGTATTCGTCTTCTCCGTTTACCGTTTGGGCTTCCGACCGGGTTACTTTTGAAGCCAGCTCCAGGCCTTCCATATCGTCCCAGTCTTTTGCCATTTGAACTAATTTATCCTCATCAAGCTCAGTACTGGAGATCACAGCGTTCATCACTCCTTTTTCGCGGATATGTCGAACCAGTTTTCGGGTGTCCACACCTGATATTCCGGTAATTTCATTGTCTTCGAGGTATTCCTGGAGGCTTCGGTCGGCCATAGGATTACTGTACTCCCATGAAAAGGCTCGGGTGATAACACCGGCCACCATCACCCTGCGGGCTTCATCATCCCGTGGCATGGTTCCGTAATTTCCAATGTGCGGGTAGGTCATCATCATAAGCTGACCGTAGTAACTCGGGTCGGTGAAAATTTCCTGGTAGCCGGTCATGCTGGTATTAAAGCACAACTCGCCGCCGGTTATTCCTTCGTGTCCAACGGCCTGGCCGTGAACAACGGTACCATCGCTGAGTGCAAGTATGGCTTTTTTCTGTGGGCGTAGTGACATGGATTAGATGTATTTCGGGTTTAGTGAGTTTGGTTGATAAGAGGTCACAAACACGGTGTTTGCAACGGGAAAGGCGTTCGGTAAAATTTTCAGATCAAAAAAAATCCGACTGCGAATACCGCGCCGGATTTTGAAAATGATATTGAGAAATGGAAAAGCCATCAATCGCGCGACCTCCATTTTTGGGTGCGCGGTGGCAGTGCTTCGAAACTATGGATTGCTAAAATGGTAATGTGAGTCAAAGCTTGTTTGAAGTTTTCCTAAGATACGCAGTGCAAAGATTGGATTCAATTTTGATTCTGTGTTTTAATCAATATTTCGTTGGCTAGAGCAAGTTTCCGGTTTTTTGGGTTTATTAATTAGAAACATGGGTGCACATACATGCTTCACTACTTTCGACAAATTCGCCAGAAACTCATCCTGCAAGAAAAAGCCCGGAAATATCTTCTTTATGCTATGGGTGAGATCATTTTAGTCGTTATTGGAATCTTAATTGCCTTGCAAATTAATAATTGGAATCAGGATCGTATAAATCGTGCCAACGAAGAGTTTTACCTCGTTAATTTAATCAATGATATCAATTTACAGATCGACGAGCTCAACAGCACTATTCAGGCGGAAGATACTGTAGCATTAAAACTCAGAGCAGTCGGAGACCTTTTAAAGGAAGGGTTGACGCCCGAAGACATGCCAACATTGAATCTTAACCTCTCCTACCTGCTTGCCAATCGATCCGTAAATATTTTTGATGCTACTTTTGAGGATTTGAAATCTACTGGAAACTTAAAACTTATTGATGATGAGCATTTAAGACAGAAATTAACAGCGTTCTATCAGTCAATGGAGCGTGCAGACCGCGTGCTTTTAAAAAATGAAGGGTTTAAGAATCAAATCAGAGAAGAAATGATCAGATATTCACTGGTTAATTTTAACCTGGACTATGACATCGGACTTACAACTTTTCTTAAAACATCCGGCATTCCGGTGTATAACCCAATACAGGATATTAAAAATCAAAATAAGTTTGACCGGATTGCAATGGAAAACATTTTCAGTGACGATGGCATAATGAGACTGAACAACCTGTTAACCAGCAGATACCTTTCAAGCCTGGTATCTGTTGCAACTTTAAAAGTCGTAAGGAATCAAGCCGAAGAACTAATAATTGATATTAGAATAAATTTGGGCGATTAATGATTCACCTTTTTTTATTTCATATCTAAATTTTTAATCCTTTTTGTATTTACTAATCGCCCAATATCCCATCAACGGGCCGAATACCATGAACCAAAAAACATACGGGTTATCGGTAGCCGACCAGCTCAGGTTTACCAGTTGAATACTAACGATAGTAATGGCAAACCCCAGGCTGTTTACAATCGTCAAGCCTGTTGCTACATAGGAGGACTCTGAAGACCGGGCCACCATCGTTGAGAACTGGGGGCTGTCAGGAATCACCAGTACTCCCCATGTGATGAGTACCACCAGGAATAAAGCGAGGGGAAGGTTGAAAGAGAAAGGAATGAGCAGACAACACAGCCCCGAGCCGGCTAATGAAATTTTTGATACCCACTTACTGCTTTTCTTCAGCGACCAATATCCGCCTATGGCACAGCTGATTCCTCCAACACCAATAATCACAAAGCTCCAGAATGAAACAGACAGGCCCGGCTGATTATTTTGTAAGGCATACCAGGCAAGCATTACCGGTACAAACGCCCAGAAAGTATATAGCTCCCACATGTGACCAAAATACCCGAAAGCGGCCGACCTGAAATTCGTATTCCTGAACAGTTTCAGGATGGCCCCAGCATCAAATTTAAATCCGGCCGATGGCGTTCTGTTTGGCCCATCGGGCACGGTAAAGAACAAAAGCAATCCACCGCCTGAAGCTATAACTGAGGTGCCCGTAATCACATAGCGCCAGGGTAGTTCGCCGCCCATAAATTTAAGAAAATGAGGAAATGCTGTTCCCACAACCAATGCTCCGACGAGATAACCCAGCGCCTTCCCCAACCCCTCTTTATGCCAATCAGAAGCTATTTTCATCCCCACCGGATAGATGCCGGCTAAAAAGAAGCCAGTTACAAAACGGGCAGCTATGATGCCTAAGCCCGATGCTGATCCCATCACCAACAGGTTAGCGGCAGATCCCCCCAATGCACAAAATAAAAACACCCTCACCGGCGAAAACCGGTCGGCAATATTTAAGAAAGCAAAGAGCAGTGTTCCGGCAATAAACCCCGCCTGTACCGCCATGGTTATATATCCCACAAATAATTCCGGAAGGGCTAGCGTAAGGATCAACTCATCCACCACGGCATTACCTGCAAACCAGAGTGAAGTGCCGGCAAACTGGGCCAGTACAATTACAGGAAGTATGTGGGCAGGGATCTTTTTATCCATGGCTGCAAAGAAACGAAAGGCGGCTGAAATTGACAAAAGGTATTTTATAAAGAGCATCATGATTAGTATTTCTACAAAATCCCCTCCTCACCAACCCGAAACCAATAATGTCTCTGTCCGTAGGTCGTTCTTGATGTAAAGATTTATCTAATCATGTACTAACCTCAATTCGCCATGAAAAAACTTAGCCTGTTATTAATCTGCTTATTTATCAGCTTTACAGCTTTCGCTCAAACAGAATTAGAACTCATCCAGGAAACCCTAACCGATTATATAGAAGGAACCGCCAACGGAGAACCGGACCGCTTGCATAAAGCTTTTCATCCCGACTTTAATTTATATACCGTGATTGGTGACGACAGTCTCAGGGTTTGGGATGGCCAGGATTATATTTCGGGATTCCGGGAGGGACGAAAAAGCACCCGCATTGGCCGGATTATTTCTATCGATCATGAGAACAATGCAGCAACTGCCAAAGTGGAAATTGTAATGCCGAATCGTGGTGTATATACCGATTATTTCCTGCTCCTGAAGTTGAAAGAGGGCTGGAAAATCATCCATAAAACTTATACCGGGCGGGATTTTTATGGTGACAAGGAATAATCTTCTGACGATTAATCCCGAAGGTAAATACCGGCATTAATTGCTTTTTGGCGTCCCTCGGAACTTATATCCTTTTCGTGAGCCATGTAGATCTGGACGGATTTCGTAAACGATTCGCTGTGATTGTACTCTTCCGAAATTTCGCTGTGTGAGATCTCAGATTTTTTATCCGAGTCTTTGTCCAGAATAAAAAAATAGCTGTAGCCATTCTGTATGGTTAGTTCTGCACAACGCCGGAGTAACATATGCTGCACATCGGTTGGCGAAGTGCGGGAGTTTCCGCTAAAGGAAACCAAATAGCTTTGCTCTGTAAGCTGCTTCTCGGTAAAACCATGGCCTCGCCAGTTTTCAGGGTGATAAGATGTTGCACATCCGGCTATAAATAAAGTGGTCAGAAAAAGGGATAGGGAAATTAATCGTAATTGCATCGGGCACCTCTTTTTTATGAAGAGATATCGCTTTTCGGGCATTGATGAAATTACATGTACATGCGATCAGGAATTGAATTGCCGGGGTTTATTCTGAACCAAAGCACCAGTCAAGGTTGCCAAGCCACTTACCAATCCTCCTAACATCCCGGTAATCAGAACCACCAGCAATGGCGAGCCGACCTGGAGCATTTCGGCAATACGGGTTGAAAGTATGGCATCGTTGGCAAAGTGAATATACAGAGCCTGCCCGCCCCAAAGGATGAACAGCGCCAGGAAACCAAATACAAAAGACGGACCTGCTTTCTCATTAAACCACCAACCAAATACAAGCCCTGGTATGGCGATACTCCACCAGGGCAAAAAGAGATTCAGCAAAAAAGCCGTAATTAGAATAAAAATCATCAACAACATAAGGATCCGGTTATATCAAAAAATGACTGTGGGAGTGTAGTAATTATTTCTGAAAACTTTCACTTTTTTCAGCTACTCTCAAGATCCTCCAAGCGGCCGGATGACCTTGGAGCGTTCGATGGCTAATTAAGCTCTCTATCCCTTTGCAAACACCGCAACGCTTCCAGGACCTACGGACGCTGAAAGGTTGCTTTGAATTCACCCCTCTTTTTGCTTCATTCCTTCATGATCAGATATTTACTTTTATCCCTGCTTTTTATTTCCGGGTGCACCGAAAAGTCCACTCCAGATGAAACTGAACAGACTGGACAGTTCATCACCATTTTGGGCATTGCACAGGATGCCGGTTTCCCGCAGGCTGATTGCCAAAAAGAGCATTGCCAACAATTTTGGAAAGGAGAGGTAAAGAAGCGGCTTGTTGTAAGTCTTGGATTAACCGATCAATCCACCGGCCAAAACTGGATGTTTGAGGCCACTCCTGATTTCACCGCTCAGCTGCATCAGCTTAAAAAAACTAGCGCCAATGAAGATCTTTCCGGTGTGTTTTTAACTCATGCGCACATTGGTCACTATACCGGGTTGATGTATCTCGGTCATGAGGTGATGGGTGCATCAGAAGTGCCGGTTTATACTATGCCACGGATGAAATCCTACCTGCAAGCCAACGGACCTTGGAGCCAACTGGTTACCATGGATAATATCTCATTCCAACAACTTCGCTCTGATTCTACCATCCGACTAACTCCAAACCTGTCCGTAACTCCGTTTTTAGTTCCTCACCGGGATGAGTACTCTGAAACAGTTGGCTATAGAATCAGTTCCCCAAATAAGGATGTGCTATTCATTCCGGATATTAATAAATGGCATATTTGGGAAAAGAACATCATCGAAGAAATTGCCGATGTGGATCTCGCTCTACTTGATGGTACTTTCTATGATTCTGCAGAACTACCTGGCCGGGATATGAGTGAAATCCCGCACCCTTATGTAGAGGAAAGCATTGAGCTTTTCAAAGACCTGCCCGAATCCGAAAAAGCCAAAGTGATGTTCATTCATTTTAATCATACAAATCCGCTTATTCTGGATAGCCCCGAGCGCAGGAAAGTAGAAAAGCTGGGATTCAAAGTTGCTTCAGAAGGATTAACCCTCCGGCTATGAAAAACTTTCTGAATATATCTCCGGTTCTTCCTGCCAATGACGTGAAAGCTGAAATTGAATTTTTTGAGCGGCTGGGATTTAAAAACGTTTACGATTCTCTGAATTATTCCGACAAATTAGACTATGCCGTTCTTCACCGGGATGGGCAGAATGTCCATCTTCAGTTTCAATTTGAAAAGGACATGCCCGCGAAAGATGCCGCCCAACAAATCAAAATTTGGGTAAATGATTTAGATGCCCTGGAGTCAGAGTTCAGAGAACAAGGTTTCGACATCAAGCGAAGAGATAACACTCCATGGGGAACCAATGAATTTGGCTTCTACTCCCCGGCTCATAATGCAATTATCTTTGTTCAGGACCTGGATTAATTACCAGTCACCAACCTGAGGATTTAAAACCGACTTTAATTTTGTGTAATTTATAAGTTACATATATATTAAAGTAACTTTTGAGTTACCTGTTATTCCATAAACAGCCTTTAACACCCAATGGGGATACTTATGAATATTCCGGATTTAGATGTTTTCCAGGTAATAGCCGACCCAAGTCGAAGAAAAATTCTTGAAATGCTAACCCGGGAAACACATACGATAAACTCTTTAGCCGAAAATTTTGACATCAGCAGACCCGCCATTTCCAAGCATGTAAATATCCTTCACGATAACGGCTTTATCACTATCACAAATAAGGGAAGGGAACGTCACTGTTCTTTACACACCGATGGATTTCTGGAAGTACAGCGATGGCTTAGCTTCTTTACCGACTTCTGGAGAAAGAAGATCAGCGACTCATAGCCATAATTGACTTTCCCCGCTGCAAACAGACTTTAACTTGGGATTAGAAATCATTTTTGTAGATTCGATCATTATCTAACTCAATAGAAATCTATGCGCCGGTTATTACTGTTTGTCCTGTTCTTTGTCTCCACTTCAACCCTGCAAGCCCAAAGCTATTATCCCGGAAGCTGGGGTGATTGGGAGAAAAAATCACCGGAAGAAGTGGGCATGAATGCTGAAAAAATTCAGGCAGCCATTGAATATGCCCTGGCCGAAGAGACCGATAATCCCCGCAGCATGGAAGAAAACCATTACGGCACTTTTGGTCGTGAGCCGTTTGGGGATGGAATCGGGCCGTTTAAAGACCGCGGCGAACAAACCGGTATTATTGTAAAAGACGGGTACATCATTGCAGAATGGGGTGAACCGTTCCGGGTTGATATGACGCACAGCGTCACCAAAAGCTTCTTAACCACCACCGTTGGGGTTGCCTATGATCGCGGCTTAATCCGGGATGTAAACGACAAAGTAGAGGCTTACATGGCTCCGATTTATTTCATGGAGTGGGATAACAACCAAAACAAAGCCGACCGGCTTAAAGAGCCAAAAGTGTTTGAACCATTCAAAGGAGAACATAACTCCAAAATCACCTGGAACCACCTGTTACGTCAAACTTCTGATTGGGAAGGAACCCTGTGGGGCAAACCTGACTGGGCCGACCGACCATCCGGCGATCGATCGGAGTGGATGACCCGCGAGCGGCATGAACCCGGAACCGAATGGGAATACAATGATGATCGCGTGAACCTGCTGGCTCTTGCCGCAATGAATGTGCTAAGAGAGCCGCTACCTAAAGTGCTTCGTGAAGAGGTTATGGATAAAATCGGAGCATCTCCTACCTGGCGCTGGATGGGATATGAAAACTCATGGGTAATTATAGACGGACAACAAATGCAAGCCGTAAGCGGTGGAGGGCATTGGGGCGGAGGCATGTTTATCAGCGCCCGAGACCAGGCCCGGTTTGGACTGTTAACATTAAGGAACGGCCGATGGAAAGATGAACAGATTATTTCTGAAGAATGGAATAAAATGGCCCAAACTCCTACCGAAGCCAATTCTAATTATGGCTTTATGAACTGGTTCTTAAATGTGAATAAAGACCGGCTTCCAAGTGCCCCAACTACCGCTTTCTTTCACCTTGGCGCCGGCACAAACATGGTCTATGTAGATCAGGAAAATGATCTGGTTATTGTCGCACGATGGATTAAAGGAAGCGCTATGGATGGGGTTGTAAAACGTGTGTTAGAAGCTGTTGAATGATTAATCTTAATTAGCACTACCTTCTTATTTTTAAATTAATTACCCTACTCAGGTAAATTTTAATAAGATCATTTAATTGTACCCATGCCTGCATCCAAGTTCAGCGGTTTAGTTCTCCTTTTTTTTGCGCTTACCTTTTCCAATGTCTTCGCTCAATATGCGGACTTGCCTATTACCATCGAAGTGGAGTATAACGATGAAGGTGAGCCCACTTTTTATGCTAAGAACAAGTCGCTGACTCCATATACCGTAAGCCTTGATTTCTCGTCGGTAAGTAACGCCATGCCTCCCAATCCAAATCCCTATAAAAAAACAGCGCGCTTTGGAAAGACACGCCTTCTTGAGATCAAAAAATCAGGATTGTCTGATTCTTATGTAAGGTTTTCATACACCTACTCTTATAATATCGGATGCCTGGATACAGAACCGGATGAGCTGGAGTATTTACTCCCCGTTGCTACAGGAAAAGCCACTGAAATATTCGGACTCAGCCATATTGGTGAATTGTTTGATAAAGAAACTCCCGATGATTTCTATGCGCTCGGTTTCAGGGCCGAAGCCGGAGACACCGTTTATGCAAGCAGGGGCGGAGTTATCACTGATATTGAAGTTGACAACGATGACTCTGAGACAGAAAATTACTTCACTTCAAATTATAACTATGTACAAATTGTCCATGAAGACTGCACCTTCGGTTCCTACTCTCACTTAAAGAAAGGCGGCATTCTTGTGCAAAAAGGAGATGAGGTAGTTGCAGGAGATCCGATCGGGATTGTAGCGTCGAAAGAAGACGAAACTGAAATCGGTTTCCGGTTCACCCTTGCCTACAAAAACGATGATTACAGGAGCGGTTCTGACGATAAATACTGGAATTATGCCGTTCCCCGGTTTCGTACTTCGGTTGAAAAAAATGCTAAACTTAAGCCCGATCATATTTACAGGGCCGTACATCCGGTAGATATCATCACCCAGGAAATGGGATGGTTTGAACGACGAAGGTGGAAGAAAAGAAACCGATGAATAAAACAGCGATCGTTATTGGTGCTACCGGTCTGGTAGGTTCTCATATTTTGAAGCAGCTTTTGGAAGATGATCGCTACGAAACCGTGAAAGTGTTTCACCGGCGAAATACAAGCGTTGAGCATTCCAAACTGGAAGAGCATATTGTTGATTTCGACAACATGGAGGAATGGAAACACCGGCTAACCGGAGACGAGCTGTATTCTGCATTGGGTACTACCATCAAAAAAGCCGGCAGCCAGGAAAAGCAATACACTATCGATTTCACCTATCAATATGAAACAGCTAAATCGGCAGCTGAAAACGACGTAGATAAGTTTTCATTGGTTTCCTCGGCGGGAGCAAATGCTCAGTCCCGTGCTTTTTATACCAAGCTTAAGGGTGAACTTGATGAAGCCGTGAAAGAGCTGCCTTTTGAGGTTATCACCATTCTTCGGCCTTCTTTTCTGGATGGCGACCGAAGTGAAAACAGAGTAGGGGAAACCATCGGTATATATATGGCAAAACTCTTCACCAAAATTCCTGGACTCAAAAAGTACCGGCCTATCTTTGCGGGAAAGGTAGCTGAAGGGATGATCAACTCGCTGCATAAATGCCCCAAGGGATATCATATCTTTGAGCTGGACGAGATTTTTTACTTGTAGCATACATTAAGAAAAACTAACCCTTTCCCGGCAATCCCCCACATAACCACCGTCGTATGTATAGCCAAACAAACTGAAGCTATACTTATGACCGACTATTCCGATATTATTTACCTGATGGCAGCCATGCTGCTTTTTTCTTTGATGTCCACCAATATTTCCAAAAGCTTTTTGGCAGCTTCCGAAAGCATGGTTACCGCGGGTACTGAAAACAGATCTATTGCCCTCGCCCAGGATGAAATTGAACAGGTTAAACTGCTGAGCCGCGACAAAGAGGATTATTTAAAAGAAGGGAGCAGCAACTATATGTTCGCTGGTTATCCCAAAAACAAAACCAATGTTTATGGTTCGGATAACCAGTACGAAGAAACCTTTCGGGTAGAGGCAACTTCCGAACTTATTCAGGAACCTGATCCGCTGCTTAACCGATACCTGGTTACCGTAACGGTAACCAACACCGTTAAAGACTATAAGTCTGAAGCTACTCTCTTATTCATTAAATCCTTTGAAAAATGAATTTGAATATCTTCACAAGCTTCGTAATCGGCGGCCTGTTTCTGCTCACTTTGCTGGCCTTCAATAATTTTGTTTTCAACTCAGCTGTTGAAACCACCACGGGGGTTATTACTGAAAACTCCTTCGATACCATCGTTGAAATCCTTCAGAATGATATCAACCGCCTGGGCTACAACACCGGCACGGCCGACAATATCCTTACCATGAAAGATGGCGAGTTCAAATTTAAGGGCGACATTTATGATGAAGATGGAAGCGGAACCGTTGCTGAATACAACACCGTGGAGTGGAAGCTGACATCAAACAAAGCTACTTCCACAGACAACCCGAACGACTATATCCTGACCCGCACCTTTGACCCCGATCCTTTTTTTAGCGGAGACAGTGAAGACCTGACCTTTTACGTCACTCACCTGGAATTTAAATACCTGGATGCCAACGGGAGCGAAACCAATGACCCCGAACTTGTAAAACAGGTTTCCATCGAGCTGGTGCACGAGTCAAAAAACTCCTACTACGTCAGCACCAAAGGGTCTGAAAAATATTACCGCTCGGTGTGGAACCGAACCATTGTACCAAACAATTTAACTTTTTAAGAACCTGCTGTTATGGGACGATCCATGTTAATTTTAGTGGCCGGATTTATGATTATTGCCGGCGTTATTACAAACTCGAATAATCGCCGGGCTATGATGCTGCCGCAGAAATCTGCACAGAACATCAGCGAGGCACAAGCCAAAAATTCAGCCGTCAGCATGATCAAGATGGCCATAGAAAAAATCACCATCGATAATGAATGGGATGGAGAGATTTCGGATGTAAGCGCACTCCCCGGAACAGCTTCTCTCGAACTTTACGATTCACAAAGCTCCTCCTATCCCGAAGGAATATCGGTAGGTCAGGGCGGCTGGGATGAGTATAAAGTGCTGCTGTACAGCGAAGCCACCTATGGAGATTACACCGCGGTTATTGAGGTGATGATGCGCCGGGATTCTTATTCCAAATACTCCTATTTCTCGGATGAAGAGCGAAGCAGCCTGCTGGGTAACTCAGAAATTTACTTCTACTCCTCGGATGTCATCTCCGGCCCCATTCACACGAATGGCACATTCAGAATATCTGGAACACCTACCTTTTATGGACATGTTTCCAGCCCTAACAACTGGCAAAGCCGAAATTTGTTTGGCGATAACCCTGACTTCCGGAGTACTACTGATTTTAACTCTCCGGAACGCCCTTTACCTACCCAAACCCAAATTAATGACCTGAAGAGTGCAGCCACGGCAACCGGCTTAACTTTTACCAATCAAATTGACGTGACCTTTCAGGATGACGGCTCCGTTTCTATTTCGGAATATGATGAGGCTGCGGAAGTTTGGCGGCCGGCTGAGGAATATGCTGCAACCGAACACAACGGGATTATTTCCACTACCAAAAAAGCATCGGTCAAAGGCACTGTTTCCGGTCCGTTAACCCTGCACTCAGAAGACGACATTGAAATTATGGGCGATCTGGAATATTTCGACGACCCGCGAAACAATGAGGTGTCTGCTGACCTGCTTGGACTGGTGAGTGAAAAAGATGTGATTCTCGACAAAAACGCGCATACCTATAAGGGCTCCGCTGATGTAAACCTTCACGCTTCCATCATGGCGATGGGTACTTCATTCCGGGTTGAAAATTACAGCTCGGGAGGCTATCGCGGAAAAATAAACTTACTGGGCGGCATCATTCAAAAGAACAGGGGACCGGTTGGTACTTTCGGTGGATTCTTTGGAGACACCGGATTTTCAAAAAACTATGAGTATGACACCCGGCTCCGGTACTCAATCCCTCCGTACTTCCCGCGTGAAAGTGTGTTCTCCATTCTTTCCTGGAAAGACCGCGTAATTGTTAAAAACTAAACTCTCTTATCTAATAAAACCTACTTTCATGTATAAATACATCATCAAATTCACCGTTATTCTGCTGCTCACCATCACAGGTTATGTATCAGCAGCTGCTCAAACTACCGTTACCTTCAATCTTGATATGAAAAGAGCTCTGCAGGACAGCCTCTTCATCCCTTCAACAGATAAGGTAATTCTTGTTGGGGATGTTCGTCCCCTGAATGAGATCAATGAAATTTATCTTCGGGATGAGGAACCCATCGACAGCATTTTTACCGCCGAGGTAACATTTAAACGCTACCTGGATGGAGATCAGATATCCTATAATTTTGTTCTTGATACACAATCAAAAAAATATAAGGAGCCACGGCCGCGCTCACTCAGATTATCAGGTAACGACATGATTCTGCCGCCCATTCAATTTGGGGCAACTGCCTGGTAGCGTGCTTACTTGTATCCATTAAAACCCTCTTCCGGAGGGTTTTTTATTTTTGAAAGTGACGGGTAATGGTTACAATCGGATACATTATAAACAAGTCCATTATCCGCATGAAAAAAGTACTCTCCCTGATTTTCGTTTCACTTTTCACCCTAAGCAGCTTTGCTCAATCCACAGCCGACCTAAAAAAAATTATCGATGAGCGCGCTGATGAGATTGAACAACAGGTCATAGACTGGCGCCGGCACTTCCACGAAAACCCGGAGCTTTCTAACCGTGAATTTGAAACAGCTGCTTACATTGCTGATTACCTGAATGAGTTGGGCTTAGATGTGGAAACCGAAGTAGCCCATACCGGCGTAGTTGCACTTTTGGAAGGCGGAAAGCCCGGACCGGTCATCGCCTTACGGGCCGACATGGACGCCCTCCCGGTTACTGAACGCACCGATGTTCCCTTTAAATCGACAGCAACCGGAATGTATCAGGGCAAGGAAGTTGGGGTCATGCACGCTTGCGGTCACGATACCCACATGGCCATCCTGATGGGCGTGGCTAAAATACTGACGGAAATGAAAGATGACCTGAAGGGAACTATTAAGTTTATCTTTCAACCTGCTGAAGAAGGAGCGCCACAGGGAGAAGAAGGCGGTGGCGAGCTGATGGTTAAAGAAGGCGTTCTCCAAAACCCGGATGTAGATGTAATCTTTGGGTTACATATTAATGATGCCACCCCGGTTGGAACTATCCGTTACCGGCCGGAAGGAATTATGGCCAGCGTGAACAGCTTCAGCCTCGATATTAAAGGGAAGCAAGCTCACGGCTCAGCTCCATGGAATGGAGTTGATCCGATTGTGACGGCCGCTCAAATCATCAACAATGCCCAAACCATTGTGAGCCGGAATATGGAACTCACCAAACAAGCGGCTGTTGTTACTTTTGGCGTTATTGAGGGAGGTGTTCGTCACAACATCATCCCGGAAAGCATTCATCTTGAAGGAACCATTCGCGCCCTGGATGAAGACATGCGTCAACTTATTTTTAAACGACTGGAAACCATCGTCCAGAATACAGCAGAAAGCAACGGGGCCGAAGCGACCCTGACCATCCATAAAGGATATCCGATCACTTATAACGATCCGGAATTAACGGCCATGATGGCTCCCACCCTTGAAGAACTAGCCGGAGAGGAAAATGCTGTGATTATGGATGCCATCACCGGAGCAGAGGATTTCTCCTTTTTCCAGAAGGAGGTGCCCGGGCTGTACTTTTTTATTGGCGGAAAAGCTCCCAACCGGGAGGCTTCCGGACACCACACCCCGGATTTCTACATTGATGAAAGCGGGATGAAATTAGGTGTTCGGGCCATGAGCAACCTGGTGATTGATTATATGAATTCCGCCGGGATGTAAACTGTTGATATATCGGAATAAATCCCAAAACCAACTCAACCATACTTATGCAAAAGCGACTTAGTTTTCTGATTCTATTCTCATTCCTGACTCTCACTGTCTTTGGGCAGGAAGTGGCTGTTCAGGCCGACATTGCCGAAGCAGAAAAACTCGTAGAGTCTTACTATCGGCACTATAACATCCCCGGGATGAGCGTAAGTGTGTACCGGGATGGAGAAATTATTTGGTCGCGCGGCTTTGGCTATTCGGATCTTTCCACCCGAACGCCGGTCGATCCTGACGGCACCTTGTTTCGGGTAGGCAGCGTATCCAAAACTTATACCGCCGCTGCCGTCGGGTTACTGTACCAGCAGGGAAAAATGGATCTGGATGAATCGATTCACACCTACGTACCGGAATTTCCTGAAAAGAAATACGACTTTACCGTTGAAGAAGTGGCCGGGCATCTGGCTGGGGTCAGGCATTATCGGGATAATGAATTTATGAGTACCGTGCGATATAACACCGTTACAGCAGGACTCGAAATTTTTAAGGAAGACACCCTTTTGTTTGAACCCGGTTCCTCTTATTCCTATTCCAGCTATGGATGGAATTTGGTAAGTGCTGCTGTTGAAGGCGCATCAGGTGAAGAGTTCATTCCTTTTATGGAAACCGAAGTTTTTCAACCCCTGGGAATGAATAACACCATGCCCGATTATGCCTACCGTGATATTCCGGCCAGAACCAAGTTCTACATTTACGAAGACGGAGAAAACGAAGAAGCACCCTACGTGGACAACAGTTATAAATGGGCCGGCGGAGGATTCCTCTCCACAACCGAAGATATGATCAAGTTTGGGGAAGCCCATCTCTCTTCCGACTTTCTGAATCAGAAAACAAAAGATCGCTTGATGAAGCCTCTTGAAACCGATGATGGAGAATCCACAAACTACGGTATTGGCTGGGCAACCATGGAAATTGGCGGCACGGCATGGAAAGGACACAGCGGAGGTTCGGTAGGCGGAAGCACCATGTTTCTGATGCATCTCGAAAATGAAGTTATCATCGCCTTTGCCATTAACCGATCAAGTGCGCCAATGAACGAACTTCGAAATGAGCTGGCTAAAATTTTTATTGAATAGGCGGGTATTTCCCTATGTAAGCATTTACATAAGAAAATGTGTGAACTGATCTTTATTATAGTTGGCGTTGGCACTAAGTAAAGATCCTATTCATCATGAAGAAAATTTGTTCCCTTTTTCTGTCCCTATTCCTTTTATCAATACTTGCTCAGGCTCAGACTCCACAAGAAATTCAGGTTGTTGATCCGCCTTTCTGGTGGGTAGAAATGCCCGTTAATGAACTCCAGCTTCAGCTGTACGGCGAGGAACTTGGTCACTACCGCGCATCCGTTGAATATCCCGGCGTGGAAATTACCGCTCAGTATGCTGTTGATTCTCCCAATTACCTGTTCCTCTATTTTGATATTTCGAAGGATGCCAGAGCCGGAACCATGCCCATCACTTTAACCCGGGGTGGAAAAAGCATCACCTTGAATTACGAGCTAAAAACCCGGGAATTTCAGGAAGGTCGCCATCAGGGCTTTGATGCCTCCGATGTAATTTACCTGATGATGCCCGACCGTTTTGCCAATGGAGACCCATCCAACGACAGCGTAGAAGGAATGCTGGAAGCAGCCGACCGATCTAACCCCGAACGGAGACAGGGCGGGGATATTCAGGGGGTGATGGATCATCTGGATTACATCAAAGATCTAGGAATGACCGCCATTTGGTTCACGCCGATTATCGAAAATGATATGAGCGCTGATTATGGGGCTTATCACGGTTATGCCGCCACCGACTTGTACCGGGTTGACCGCCGTTATGGAAGCAACGAGGAGTATAAAAAGCTGGTGGAAGAAGCTCACCAAAAAGACATGAAAGTGATCATGGATATGATTCATAATCACATCGGCGACCGGCACTGGTGGATGGATGATTTGCCGACTTCCGACTGGGTACATGATATCGAAGAATATGGAACCACGAATTTTCGGGGAGCCGTGGCCTCCGACCCTTATGCCTCGGAATACGACTCCGACAAACTGATGAATGGATGGTTTGTGAAGGAAATGCCCGACCTGAATCAGAAGAATGAGTTGCTTGCTGATTACCTGATTCAAAACACCATCTGGTGGATTGAGTACTCCGGAATCGATGGCATCCGCATGGATACCTACGTGTATCCCGACCAGCAGTATATGGCGCGCTGGGCGAAAGAAGTGCTGGAAGCCTATCCCAATTTTAACATTGTGGGAGAATCATGGGTGAACACCGTTCCTGCTGAAGCCTACTGGCAATACGATAAGCCCGGAGTTGATGATGGCTATGATTCAAACCTTCCCAGCGTAACCGATTTCCAAATTGCCAATGCTATCCGTCAGGCCTTTAATGAAGACTTTGGCTGGCTGAACGGACTAAGCAAATTGTATTACGTGCTGTCTCAGGATTTTGTGTATGCCGACCCCATGCTGAACGTAAACTTCCTGGATAACCACGATATGG
Organism: Gracilimonas sp.; assembly: GCF_017641085.1. Classification (NCBI taxonomy): domain Bacteria; kingdom Pseudomonadati; phylum Balneolota; class Balneolia; order Balneolales; family Balneolaceae; genus Gracilimonas; species Gracilimonas sp. Next base: position 381,928 of record NZ_JAEPPI010000002.1, read on the forward strand.
GCCGCATCTACGAAACGGTGGGCAAAGACGAAGACTACTTCAAAATGGCCTATGCTTTTTTGATGACCACACGTGGAATTCCACAGGTTTACTATGGCACAGAACTGATGATGGGGCACGAAAACCGGGGTGGTGATGATGAGGCCTGGCGACAAACCATGCCCGGCGGCTGGCCTGATGACGACCGCAGCGTATTTACCGAAAAAGGTCGCACCGACAAGGAGAACGAGATCCTGGATTGGATCAGTGAACTAACCACTTGGCGCAAAAATGCTGCAGCAATTCATGAAGGGCGGCTGGTTCACTTTGTGCCAGAAAATAATACCTATGTCTATTTTCGGGTTCACGAAAAGCAAACCGTGATGGTGGTCATGAATGCCAATGAAGGGTCTTATACTTTAAACAGCACTCGTTTTGCCGAAATTCTAAATGGTTTTGAACATGGGGTAAATGTGGTTTCAGGAGAAAAAATAGACGTTTCCGGAGATTTCGAAGTGCCAGGAAAAACAACCGGCGTTTGGGAGCTGAGATAATTACGGTCTAAGTTCCTTATTTACCTCATTTTAATTACATTCTGAAAAAAACAGAGAGGTAAAAGATGTTGAGAGCTGTCTATTTACTGCTGATTGTGCTTTTTCTTCCGGGGTGTTTTATAGTAGAGGGTATAGAATGCGGATTTCCTTTTTTGAGCCCGGATATAGGTTCCGTCTCTACTTCTCCAATACCCGATCAATATGTTACTTTGGGAGATACGGTATTCTTTAACACCGATCCCTATTGGGAATACGACTATGATTGTGAAGGAAACCGCAGAACAGAGCCCTATTTAGAAACTTTTATTACCAATTCTCAGAATGTCGAATTTCATCGACAGGAAGACTATGTCTTTATAATCGGGAAAAAAACAGGACAATTTGAAGGGGCTATTGTTGGCAGTGCTGATATTAGAAGAAATGACTCAAATGACCTTCACACCGTTTTTCTTCCTTTTAATATACATGTAGTTGAAGAGCCGGTTGAGCGTGGCCGACAAAGAGCCGTTTTTCCTAAAACCGGAAGAATTGAACGTCTTGAAATCTTAGATGTTGACCCTGAATTCCCCCGGGTTAGATTGCTGACCCATTATTCACCATTGGTGGAAAATATGAACTACACAAACTTTAGCTCTTGGGTCACGCTTACCCCTACTTTGGATCTAACAGTTCTTCGTAAACAAAACAAATATATCTATGATCTGATAACTCATCTCGGACCTAGAAACGAATTTTACTTTGTACCTGAAAATGATACGCTGCAAAGCCTGTATCACGGCTACATAGAAATAATAGCAGAAGGAAGAACTTTTGGTAAAACTATTACTCTTGATTTGAGTGATTATCTGAATTGATTGACCCTATATTGAACTTGTATTACAGGTTTAAAATTTTCACCACTTTCCCAGCCACCCGTTGGAAAAGGAAAGCAAATCCTGCCCGGTAAGTCTTCGTGCCGACGCAGAGCGTCCGGCACGAGGTTCAATCAGTCTCAATCACGGGCATACTTATCATCCCCTCCACCACATCACAACATCACCATTTCACCATATCACTTATTCCGAAAATCATTCACTACAAACTTCAAGCAAAAGGCCGTATCTTTAAAGCTTAATCAAGCAGTCAAAAAGTACTATGAGCACGGCCACAGCCGAATCAAACATCATCAAAGAGGCGAAAAAGCGACGAACCTTCGCCATTATATCTCACCCGGATGCTGGTAAAACCACCCTCACGGAAAAGCTGTTGCTGTATGGCGGAGCGCTGCACGAGGCTGGATCTATCCGCGCGAGAAAAGCTACCCGGCACGCCGCCTCCGACTGGATGTCGATAGAGCAAGAGCGTGGTATCTCAGTGACATCATCCGTACTTCGGTTTGAGAAAGAAGGGATCAAGTACAACCTGCTGGATACACCGGGTCACAAAGACTTTTCTGAAGATACGCTCCGAACTTTAGTAGCTGCCGACTCCGGCCTGATGGTGATTGACGTAGCCAAAGGCGTGGAGGAGCAAACCGAGAAATTATTTGAAGTATGTAAGCTCCGTGAAGTGCCGGTCATCACCTTTGTGAATAAATGTGACCGCCCCGGGATGGAGCCATTGGAAATTCTCAGTAACATCGAGAATAAGCTGGGGATTGAAGCCGTGCCCGCCAGCTGGCCTATGGGCTACGGACAGAAATTCCAGGGCATCTATGATGTGATTGAGAAGAAAGTACACATGTATCAAAAGACGGAACACGGAGCCAAAAAGGCCGTCACGGAAGTTCTTGATCTGGAAGATGCTATTGAAGCTTCGTCCATGTCGAGCGTGGAAAAGGAAGCCTTCGAAGAAGAGGTGATGCTGATTGACGACATGTATGAAAACATGGATCGGGAAGCATATGCAACCGGTAAAGTAACGCCGGTATTTTTTGGATCGGCCCTGCACAACTTCGGGCTGGATGTGTTTCTTAACTACTTCCATCAGCTTGCCCCGCACCCACAGCAATACAAAACACCCGACGGTGTGGCCCGTGATTTAAACGACGGCTTCTCCGGCTTCATCTTTAAGATGCAAGCCAACATGAATCCAGATCACCGCGACTGTGCCGCTTTTATCCGTGTGGCTTCCGGTAGATTTGAGCGCGGACAGCAGGTAACCATCGCCGGAAACGGCAAGAAAGTGAAGATGTCGACCCCCCATACTTTGATGGGTGATGACCGCCAGCTGCTGGAAGATGCTTATCCCGGTGATATTGTCTCTATTTTCAATCCCGGTTCATTCCGTATCGGAACCACCATTTTTGAGAAGAATGAAGTTAAGTTTGATGTAATCCCCCTTTTCACCCCCGAGCATTTTCAAAAAGTAGCCACCAAAGACCCCTTCAAGCGAAAGCAGCTTAGAGAAGGTCTGAAACAGCTTTCTGAAGAAGGGGTGGTTCACGTCTTTGAAGTGCCAAACGGAGTAGGAAATGAGCTGCTGCTGGGAACAGTGGGTGTACTTCAATTTGAAGTGGTAGAACACCGCATGCTGACTGAATATGGGGTTGAGCTCATCAAAACCCCGGTATCCTATCATTGTGCCCGCTGGTTGCCCAACGACCGGGATGATGTGATTGAAAAACTGGAAGCCAGCTATTCCACCCACGTCACCAAAGACATGGAAGAAAATCCCATCGTGCTTTTCGATTCCCAATACGCCCTTTCGCAAGGCGAAGAAAAAGCAGGAGCCGAAAACCTCTACAAATTCAAACAAGGCTAAGAACTTCGAACGCCGAACACCCAACTTATCATGTTAGAAGTTGGATGTTCCTTGTTCGATGTTCTCTACAACTTACTTGCCACCGTTAGCTTGTAAGTCGGCAATGCAGTTTTCATCAAGCGGAGGAATTTGTTCTCCTAAAAACTGACCGAATACACCTGCATTTTCCATGGCATAATACATCAGGCAGCTGTCGTTATCACAGTGACGTCCGTGCTCCGTATCCTGATGGTTGGTCTGCATTTCAGTTCCTGATCCGGGAATATTTACCAGTCCAAACAAGTGTCCGAATTCATGGCGATAAGAGACAGACTCTGTCAATCTTCTTGAGGGCTGATTGAACCCGCCGCTTACTTCTTCATAAGTCGCTCCAAAAAAGGCATTTGAAGTATTGTAGTAAGCAATACCCAGCACGTTTCCACTCTCAAACTCTCCATCTACGATAATCATGTAAGCTCTGAGCGTGCCGTCTTCAACAGATGTAAACTCATCTCGATGCTCTTCTTCCAGCGCTCGGATTTCGCTTGCGGTATATGAAGACTGACCGACTGCCGGAATCTCCGTTGGTTCTTTTATTACAACTGATTGTTTATTTAGTCGTTGCTCTAAAAAAGCCTCAAGACTATCCACCGACTCGGCATTGGGTGCATAACCCTGCATGTAATCTATCTCTACTTCCAGAGAAGTAAAGGTTTCTCCCGAAAGAAAATCATTGGCAGAATGGCCCGGATTCTCCATGTGAGAGTAAACAATATCCTTGTCATCGTCATTGCCCGTAGAGTTATCCAGGCAACCAGAACTAAATACGGTTAATGCTACTATTAGCGTGCTTAGTATGGTCTTAGATGTCAATATTTTCATGGTTAATATTTCGTTGTTTTCGGTTCATTCCCTTAAATGAATTGTGGGTAGTAATTGTTCCTCCAAATCTTTGCCACTCTTCCGGTTTAGAAAAATTAAACGCTTTTTAATATGAATGCATATGTGTAATTTATGTTATGAGTTCTGAGATACCCATCCGAAAGATTATCCATGTTGATATGGATGCCTTTTATGCCGCCGTTGAGCAGCGGGATAATCCTGATTTGCAAGGGAAGCCGGTGATTGTAGGAGGTTCACCCAGCGGGCGAGGAGTTGTGGCAACCGCCAGTTATGAAGCCCGGAAATTTGGGGTCCACTCGGCAATGCCTGCTTCTCAGGCAATCCGGCTTTGTCCGCACGGTATTTTTGTAAAAGCTAATTTTGATGCTTACAAAAAAGCCTCCCGGCAAATTCGCGAAATCTTCTTCGAATACACCGATCTAGTGGAACCCCTCTCTATGGACGAAGCCTTTCTCGATGTAACCGAAAACCACAAAGACATTCCCTCAGCCACATTGATTGCTAAAGAGGTTAAGAAAAAGATCTATGAAGTCACCAAGTTGACTGCTTCAGCAGGTGTGGCTCACAATAAGTTTTTGGCCAAGGTCGCATCCGACATCAACAAGCCCAACGGACTTACCTTAATCACTCCTGATAGAGCTGAAGCTTTTCTGGAAGAGCTGGATATCAAACAGTTTTTTGGAGTAGGTAAGGCGACACAGAAAAAGATGCATGCCGTGGGTATTAAGACCGGGGCTGACTTAAAAAAGTGGAGTGAAATTGATCTAGTTAAAGCTTTCGGCAAATCCGGGCGGTTCTATTACCGTATTGTTAGGGGGATTGATCATCGTGAGGTAAAGCCGCATCGGGTTCGAAAATCGTATGGTAAAGAACGAACCTTTTCTGAAGACATCGACAGCCTCGAGTGGATCCACAATTTTCTTGACGAGCTGGCGCAAACCATCTCTGAGGGGATGAAGAAGATCAATGCTGCCGGAAAGACCATCACTCTGAAAGTCCGCTATAAAAATTTTGATACCATTACCCGGAGTTATTCCCTGCCACATTATACCAACCGATATACCGACATCACCGAAGTAGTGCGTAAACTTTTGGAGGATACCGAAGTGGGAAGTCGCCCGGTGCGCTTGCTGGGCATCACCCTGTCAAATTTAAACCTGAATGAGAAAACCGCGTACGAGCAATTGGAGCTTAGTCTGTATTGATGAAGTGAGGAGTGATAAAGTGATTCAGTTCAAATTCATAGCACTCTTTTATTACAAAGTAGGAGCAACCTCAAATCTGATGCTTACAAAAATTCTTCAAATAATTTACTTATCACTCCTCACTTCATCACTTTATCAATAGCCAACTATCATTTTACCGAGATAATCGTGAATTTCCCCACACTACAATCAACCCAAAGAAATTGACATAAAATGAGTGACGGTTACGGACTACTAAAAGGAAAAAAAGGAATCATATTCGGAGCGCTGGACGATCGAAGCATCGCCTGGAGAATCGCCCTGGCCTGTAAACGAGAAGGAGCTGACTTCGTACTATCAAATGCCCCCATTGCATTACGGCTTGGTGCTTTGGATAAGCTCGGGGAAGAAACCGGTGCCCCCATCATCCCTTGTGATGTAACCAACGATGATGAAATTGAAGAGCTGATGACCAAAACTAAAGAACACCTGGGCGGTGTTGATTTTATCCTGCATGCTATCGGGATGTCCCCCAATGTTCGAAAGAAAAAAGAATATACCGACCTGAATTACAACTGGTATCAGCAAACACTGGATGTTTCAGCTATTTCGCTGCACCGGGTACTGCACCATGCCGAGAAATCCGAGATTTTGAATGATGGCGGAAGTGTTGTGGCTCTTTCTTATATAGGGGCACAGCGTATTTTCTCCAAGTACTCGGATATGAACGATGCTAAGGCACTGCTGGAAAGCATCGCCCGGAACTATGGCAGCCGGTTGGCTGATCGCGGCATTCGTGTAAACACCGTTTCGCAGGCCCCTACCAAAACCTCGGCCGGAACCGGTATTAAAGGCTTTGACGGCATGTACACCTTTGCAGAGAAAATTGCCCCTATGGGGAATCCTTCTGCTGATGAATGTGCCGATTACTGTGTGACTTTATTCTCAGACCTGACCCGCAAAGTAACCATGCAGAACCTGTACCATGATGGTGGTTTTGTGACCGCAGGTATTTCTGAGGAAATGATTGATGACCTTGCCAAGCTGTATTCAAACGACGACGAATAATTTATGCCTGACATAATCCTCGGTATTGATCCCGGCTCCCGAAACACCGGCTATGCGCTGTTGACGGAAGAAAACGGAAAACTGATCGCCTTGCGGTGTGATGTAATCCGAATGGCCGATATTGATGATCATGCCGAGCGATTACAGGTGATATTTGACCAGATTTCCGGAATCATCCGTTCTAACCAGCCCACATCGTGTGCGGTTGAAACCCCGGTATATGGGGTCGACCCCATGGCGATGCTGAAGCTGGGAAGAGCCCAGGCGGCCGCCATGCTGGCCATTAAAAATTCCGGCCGGGAAGTAACCGAGTATTTCCCAAAAGTGGTGAAAAAGTCCATTACCGGAAACGGAAACGCCAGCAAAGAGCAGGTGGCCTTTATGCTGAATAAAATGGTAAAGATACCGGATGAGAAACTATCCAATGATGCCACGGATGCTTTGGCTGTAGCATGGTGTCATTTGATGAAAGGGCAGGGCATTCCCGGTTCATCTAAAAAGAAAACGCACCAAAACAATAAAAAAGGGGATTGGGCCAGTTTTGTGCAGGATAACCCGGACAGGGTGAAGGGCCTTTAGTTCGTCCAGGCAGACGCTTGAAGGTGCTCTGCATCCAAGTAAGTTCCAACCTGTGCAGGAGGGGCTTAAAATACCAACCCAAACCGTCATTCCTGCGAAAGCAGGAATCTCATTATCGATTAAATAATAATTATAGAAGATGATCGCATTTTTAAAAGGGTACATCGAAGAAAAGAAAGACGGCGTTGTTGTGCTCGACGTTCAGGGCGTAGGCTACCGGGTTGAGATTTCATCTATCACCCAGGAACAGCTGGAAAGCGCCGGCTCGGAAGTTAAATTGCTGACCTACCATCATATCACCGATAGCGATGAACGTTTATTTGGTTTTTTTTCTACCGATGAAAAAGCTCTTTTTGAAAAACTGATTACCGTGAAGGGGGTGGGACCAAAACTCGGGCTTACCATTCTTTCGGGTCTGCCCGCCGATCAGCTTATTGGTGCGATTACCGGCTCTGATGCAGCCACCCTATCCAAAGTGCCCGGAATTGGAAAGAAAACAGCCGAACGCATTATCGTGGAACTGAAAGACAAGCTCGCTGAGTATGCCGTATCAGCCGGTGTAACTCCAACCGGACCGAAAGAAGCAGGGGTAACCGGAGAAGCTATATCTGCCCTTGAATCATTGGGCTTCAAGAAAAAAGAATCTGAGCAAGCCGTTCTAAAAGCCATCAAAAACACCGGCAGTGATGATCCTTCTGTGATTATTAAGAAAGCCCTTGCCAGCTTGAACAAATAAAAAGGCTGGTTAATAAGTTTAATTCACTGTCTGTACAGAAAATTGTTTTTCTTTGGAACATAAAAAAGCCCCGGCAATCCGGGGCTTTTAATTTATCAGAATATGGTCTTACCTCTATTCCATATCCAGCGCGCTATGGTCGCCCACATCCACTTTGCCCTTTACATTCTTGAGATGCGTATGGGCGCCTATCGTTGAGCCTTCCGTTTCTACATCTTCCAGTGTGGCATGATCTCGGATAATGGTGTTCTCAACTTTTGAGTTCTTAATCACCGTGTTGGCTTCAATGCTTACCCTGGGACCCACGGTACTGTTCTCAATTTCCACACCTTCCCCAATAAATACCGGCGGAATAATGGTTGATCCGGGATACTTGCTTTCATCAACACCGTCAAATTCTTTTTCGGTGATGATGCCTGTAGTTTCCAGCCAGGCCGGCAGTGTTCCGCAATCCAGCCATTCATCAACCGTGGCTGTTTTAAATACTTTGCCTTCTTTAATCATCATATCAAGGGCAGCGGTCAGGAAATACTCACCGCCCGGGCCGCGCATATCATCGCCGATAACCTTATCGATTTTCTCTTTCAGGGCTTTACCGCTCTTAAAATAATACACCCCGATAATGGCTAAATCTGAGATAAACTCTTTCGGCTTCTCCACAAAACCGGTGATGGTATCCCCTTCATACACGGCTACACCGAAACGGGATGGATCTTCAACTTTCTTAAGCCAGATCACACTGTCGGCATCACCCAACTCAAAGGGTTCTTCGCTGTCAAAAATCGTATCTGCAAAGGCGATGATAACCTCACCATCCAGGTGATCGCTTGCACAGGCAACGGCATGGGCGGTTCCTAAAGCCTCGGCCTGTACTTCAAAAATGGGCTTCGCTTTGTGGCGGGCACTCATTTCGCGGAGCGGCTGCTTAATATCTTCCCCAAAATCAGGCCCCAGAATAAACACAATCTCGGTGATATCACGATCCAGGGTACGATTAAACGTCTCTATAATGCGTTCTATAATCATGGTTCCCGCAACAGGCAGAAGGGGCTTGGGCACAGTATGAGAATGAGGACGAACACGAGTTCCACGTCCGGCCATTGGGATAATTAATTTCATATATTTGGCTGCGTTACTTGAAACAATTTAATTTAGTGGCGGTGAATATAGGGGGGTTATCGACCAATTTCGACTTTCTGTTTTGATGATAACCTCTTATTAACGCCCCTGAATATCATATCATCTGCATAACTAACTAAAACCAAACATATTGAACTGGTACTATACACTTCTTGATGCCGGCGCTGTTCTGTTTTGCCTCATTTTTTTGCGATATACCTGGTATCGGATGCGCTTTTTCCTGCACACTTATCAACAGGTGGGATATAAAAACAACGAGTTCTGGCAGTGGCTGAAAAGTCATTGGGACGAAAAAGTGATCCCGGCAAACATCGCCGTTCTCAATGTAATCATCTTTATTTTTATCTGGTTTGATGGATGGTTTCTCGACACGTTCACCCACTCTTCGCTAGCTGTTTTCTTTTTTGTGGTCAGCTATTTTTGGTTTGGGTCGGTTTCTAACTACAAGCCCGAAAAGGTGAAGAAGCCCCTGGTGTTTACCCCAAGAGTTATCCGGCTGATGATTCCATACGTGCTTTTTTGCAGTTTTTTCCCGGTGCTTTTCACCTACCTGGGTTTTACAGGAATGCTTCCTTTTCTGGACATTCAGCTGCCCAATTATTTTTCCGGTCTTCAGCGTTTTGACCTGACCATCCTCGTATTCGGCTGGGCTTTTGGCGCTATGATCGTTCCCTTTTTTATTTTCATGGCCGGACTGCTTACCAAACCCATCGAGCTTTTTATTCAAAACGGCTTCAAAAAACAGGCCCGCCGTAAACTGGCTTCCATGCCCGATCTAAAAGTGATTGCCATCACCGGGAGCTATGGAAAAACCAGCACCAAGTTCATGATTCGGGATTTACTGAAAGAGCGCTTCAACGTCTGCTCAACACCCGGCAGCTACAACACCCCGATGGGAATTTGCAAAGTCATTAATAACGACCTTCAATCGCATCACCAGATACTTATACTTGAAATGGGGGCGCGGTACGAAGGGAATATTCAGGAGCTGTGTGATATTGCCAAGCCTGATATTTCTGTAGTCACCAATGTCGGTGTTGCCCACTTAGAAACTTTTGGCTCTCAGGATGTTATTGCCAGCGAAAAAGGAACACTGGTGGATAATCTGATTGAAGGCGATACCGCCATTCTGAACGCCGACGACCCTCGTGTTTCCAAAATGGGGGCCGGGCGGGCTGAAATCACTCGTATTTTAGCCGGATTGAACAGCGGTAAAATTCGTGGCTCCAATATTTCGTACGACACCTCAGGAATGGAATTTGATGTTGAAATAGATGGAGAGACCGAGCGCTTTCAAACCCAACTGCTGGGTGCCCACAATGCTCAAAACTTATTATTGGCTGTAGGAGTGGCGCATCACTTTGGCCTGCGCCTGAAAACCATGGCCCTGGCAGCAGCAAAGATTGAACCCGTAGAACATCGCCTTGAGCTCAAAAAACAGGGCGACCTTTATGTGATTGATGATGCTTTTAATTCAAATCCGGTTGGGGCAAAAAATGCGGTGGAAATCCTGAGTCAGTTTAATTCCGGCCAGCGCATTATCATCACGCCGGGAATGGTGGAACTGGGTGAGATTGAAGAAGAGGAAAACAGGAAGTTCGGAGAAACCATTGGTAAGGCTAACCTGGATTTGGTTGTTTTGGTGGGGGAAGAAAGAGCCAAACCCATTCTGGAAGGTATCAAAAACTTTGACAGCAACGCCATGAATGTCCGCGTGGTAAACACCCTGTTTGAGGCGAACGAACTCGTCCAAAAACATGCCCGCTCCGGTGATATCATCCTCTACGAAAACGACCTCCCTGATGTGTATAATGAGTGATAAAGTGATATGGTGATGAGGTGATGAGGTGACTCTTTTGCCCATTTACCGGTAGCCGCCTAAAAGGGCTTCCTTTTTTCTTTATAGTACCGAGTAAAGTATAGCGCATCCAAAAAGCACTGACAATGGCGATGTTAAAGGAATCACTAAGATCACCATATCACTTCATCACCACATCACTCATACCTAACCGCATCCGCGGGCTGAACCTGCGACGCCCGGTGCGCCGGATACCAGCTCGCCAAAATGCACAGCAACAAACTGGCAACTAAAATAATAATCACGTCCAAAGGACTGACCTGCACGGGATAAGCATCAATGATAAATGCAGAGGAAAGCTTCACCAATCCATAATTCATTTGCAGCCAGCTCAGCAGCAAGCCCAGCGCCCCACCAATTCCACAGCCAATTAGTCCGATGTATAATCCCTGTTTTCTGAAAATTGATTTGATGCCTGCTTTGCTGTATCCCATCGACATAAGGATGCCGATATCCCGCTGTTTTTGAATCACAATCATGGTAAGGGAGCCGATGATATTCAGCACGGCCACAATCACAATAAGAATCAAGATTACAAAGGAGCCCCACTTCTCCAGGTACATTACATCATACAGCGGTTTTTGAAGATCGTACCAGGTTGAAATCTCAAAATCATCCCCCAGCATAGCCTGAAGTTCTTTCTTAACACCCTCGGCTTTCTCATTGCTATGAAGTTTAATATCGATGCCGGTAATCTCGTTACGGGCGCGGAATAATCGCTTTGCTGCTTCAATATCTACGAACACTTTTGGTCCGCCCGCTACTTGCTGTAAAAAGTACGCCCCGCGAAGGTCAAAACGATACGTTTGCGGAACCGTGATTTGCGTGAGTGCATTCTTCATCCCGGCGGCACTCAGCAGGGCAATATCTTCCCCGATATTCAGCCGCAGCCGGTTTTTAAGTTCTTCATGCACGATAATGCCCGGGGTGCGATCCCGAACAGAAATATCAAAAACACCGGTTGTAATGCTTTCTTCTATATCCACCAGCTGAAAGAAAAGGTCCCGCTCCACGCCTTTCACATCCACCACTTCATTTTGAACCCCCTCCAATGCCAGCAGCGCCTTTCCTTCAACATAAGGAGAGAGTACCCGCACCTCAGGAAGTGCCTTTATTTGCTCCATCATCTCCTGATTTTGTGCGAAGGTAGCCGCCCCTGAAGCTTCTATTCTTACATCCGGATCGTAGGAGAGCAGGAAGTTTTTGATCACATCAAAAAACCCATTGAAAACCGACAAAACCACAATTAAAAGAGCCGTGCCAATGGTAATGCCGGTGATACTGATAAAGGTAAGGGTGGAAATCAGCGAAATATGTTTTCGGGAAAACAGGTACCGCCTTGCAATAAATCCGGAATTCTTCATAGACACAAAATATAGAATCAAGCAATTGAAAGCACTTTAAATGAAGACAGACATTTGTTAAAGTTTTAGTATCTTTAGCGCCCTTTTCGAATTCAAAAACACCAATGGGTTCAACGCTTACAAAAGAAATTATTGCATCAATATCAGATGGGTCCCACGGCGATCCCTTCTCCGTACTCGGACTTCATGAGGCTGACATTGATGGCAAAACCAAATTGGTGTTGCGTGCCTTTCGTCCCGAAGCAAAAACGGCCACTGTTGTTATAGGTAAGAAGAAATATGAATTGGATCGTATTTCGGACAAGGGATTATTTGAGCGCGTTTTTGCCCGCAGAAAAAATAAGTTTAATTATGAGCTGGAGATTGTACCTCATAAAGGCAAAAAATTTACCATTACTGATGCTTATCAGTTCGATTCTTTAATAAGCGATTTTGACTTACAGCTTTGGGGTGAAGGAAATCACCACCAGGCGTATGAATTTATGGGGGCCCATCAGCGAACTATTGAAGGGGTGGATGGAACTCATTTTGTTGTGACAGCTCCCAGCGCCGATCGTGTTAGTGTAATAGGTGAGTTTAACAGCTGGGACGGACGGGTCCACCGAATGCGGAAATTTCATGACCAGGGAATCTGGGAGATTTTCATCCCTCATGTTACAGAAGGAGAATACTACAAATACGAAATTAAAACTCCCGTTCAGGACCCCCCGCTAAAAAAATCGGATCCTTTTGCATTCTATTCTGAACTACGCCCGGGAACAGCCTCTATTGTTACCGATATTGACAGCTACAACTGGGGCGATGAAAAGTGGCTCAAATCTCGGCAGGAAAAACAAGCGCCGGATCAGCCCATCTCTATATATGAGATGCATATTGGTTCCTGGAAACGTAAAGTAGGTGAGAACCCCGACTTTTTAAGCTACCGGGAAACGGCTGACCAGCTGGTTCCATATCTCAAAGATTTAGGATACACTCATGTTGAACTGCTTCCGGTGGCCGAACATCCTTACGATCCTTCCTGGGGATATCAGATTACCGGTTATTACGCGCCCACCAGTCGCTTTGGCACTCCTGAGGATTTCATGTATTTCGTGGACCAATGCCACCAGAATGACATTGGTGTGATTATAGACTGGGTTCCCGCTCACTTTGCCAAAGACGATCATGGTCTTCGCCGTTTTGACGGCACCGGCCTTTTTGAACATGATGATCCCCGCAAAGGCGAACACAAAGACTGGGGAACCTGCATTTTTAATTATGGGCGCACCGAGGTTCAAAACTTTTTGATTTCAAACGCTATTTACTGGTGCGAAAAATTTCACATTGATGGCTTTCGGGTTGATGCTGTTGCCTCCATGTTATACCTCGACTACTCCCGCGATGAAGGCGAATGGGTTCCCAATCAATACGGTGGGCGGGAAAATATTGAAGCCATAGATTTTCTGAGGAGCTTTAATGACTCCGTTCACCATCATTTTCCCGGCGTTGTTACCTTTGCTGAAGAATCCACTTCCTGGGGAGGCGTTTCGCGGCCAACGGAAACCGGCGGACTCGGCTTCGATTTTAAATGGAACATGGGGTGGATGAATGACACTCTTTCCTACATCGAGAAGGACCCTCTTTTCCGAAAATACCACCAGGATCAACTTACCTTTTCGTTGATCTATGCTTTTTCAGAGCACTTCACTCTTCCTTTTTCTCACGATGAAGTGGTGCATATGAAACAGTCTATGCTTGCCAAAATGCCCGGCGACGACTGGCAGAAGTTTGCAAATCTCCGGCTCATTTATTTGTATATGTACACACATCCTGGAAAAAACCTGCTATTTATGGGATGTGAATTTGCACAGTGGGCGGAATGGAGTGAGTCGCGCTCGCTTGACTGGCATCTGCTGGAATGGGAAAAGCATCAGGGCGTTCAGCTTTTGATTAAGGATTTAAACGGCATTAACAAAAAAGAGAAAGCACTCCATGAAGTCGACTTTGACTGGCGGGGCTTCGAATGGATTGACATCAGTGATGCCGACAACAGCATTATTTCGTTTGTTCGCCGCGCAAAAGATCCCGAAGATTTTGTGGTCGTGATTCTTAACTTTACCCCCACTGTTCATTATGGATATAAAATTGGGGTTCCCCATGCAGGAGAATACGAAGTGCTGATTAACAGCGACTCAGAATTTTACGGAGGCAGTAATGCCGGAGACAATAAAATACATGCTGAGTGGGGAGACTGGCATAACCAAAAAGCCAATATTTCAATCACCATACCACCCCTGGCCGGTGTAATTTTAAAACCAAAGAGTTAACACATAGATGAGGTTTCCACGCTCTTGCGGTTGTTTAGTTCATCCAACATCATTTCCCGGAAAATATGGGATGGGTGATTTTGGATTTGAAGCCCGCACATTCATCGATTTTTTAGAACGCACACATCAAACCATCTGGCAGGTTCTTCCACTTACACCAACCGGTTACGGAAATTCCCCTTACGCCAGCTATTCCGCTTTTGCCGGCAATGTGCACCTGATCAGCCCCGATGTACTTCATAAAAAAGGGTTGCTTACAGAAGAAGAAATTAAAGGCATTCAATTGCCTTCGGGGCTTAGTGCAGATTATGAGGCTTCATTTAAAAACAAGGACAAGGTTTACAAGCTTGCTTCAGATCGGTTTTACAAGAACCTGAAGAAAGAAGAGGAAGAAGCCTTCAACGCATTTAAAAAGCAAAACAAGCACTGGCTGGATGACTATGTGCTCTTCATGGCCTGCTCTCTTCATTACGATAAACAGCCCTGGAACACATGGGATAAAGACATTGCCCAGCGAAAGCCAAAAGCACTGAAGGCTTACCGTGAGAAATTCCATGAGGAAATAAAGCTTCAATACTGGTTACAATATGAGTTTAACAACCAGTGGATTGATCTTAAGAAGTACGCTAATGACCGGGGAATTCGCATTGTGGGCGATATCCCCATTTTTGTGGATCACAACAGCGCCGATGTATGGGCCAACCCAAAATATTTTGAAGTGGATGAGCAGGGAAACCGGCAATTAGTAGCGGGGGTTCCGCCGGATTACTTCAGTAAAACCGGTCAACTTTGGGGCAACCCCCTATACAAATGGGACGAACTTGAAGTAGACGGTTTTTCTTGGTGGGTTGACCGCTTTAAGCACATGTTTAATGCCTGTGATGCCATCCGTGTAGATCACTTCCGTGGTTTTGATGCGTACTGGGAAGTGAAGGCCTCGGCAAAAACAGCTGAAAAAGGGAAGTGGGTGCCCGGTCCCGGAGAAAAACTGTTTGATACTATTTTAGAAAAATGCGGCGAGCTGCCCATTATTGCTGAAGACCTTGGCTTTGTGACCGAGGGAGTCGAAAAGCTACGCGACAAGTATAACTTTCCGGGGATGAAAATTATACAATTCGCCTTCGATTCAGACTCTACCAACAGCTTTCTTCCCCACAACTATTCACAGAACAGCGTGGCCTACTCTGGCACGCACGACAACGACACAGCCCTTGGATGGTACAACACCACCAACGCTGAAGAGCAGCACCGGGCACGAACATACACCCGCTCATCCGGCGAAAACATCCATTGGGAATTTATCCGGCTGGGCATGCTTTCGGTCTCAGATCAGGCTATATTCCCGCTGCAAGATTTTATGGGATTAGACAGTACTCACCGAATGAATATACCGGGCACTTCATCAGGCAATTGGCTTTGGAGGTACACCCCGGACATGTTAAATGAAGTTGACGAAGACCAAATTCGACATCTGGCAGAACTTAGTAACAGACGATTTAACACCAATTCGTAATCTAAAATGCTTGATTTCATATACAGACGGTGTTTTTGTATATTTCAGGCTTAGATATTTCAAAAAATACATATGGCGTTTTCACTAAATCACTTACCAAAGCGAACTGAAAAACCAAGAAATGAAGGCCTTACCATGGGGCTGGATAAAGGATACAGCGTTCGTCAGGCAGAAGACTTTGTAGAAGCCTGCTCCAACTATATTGATGTTGTGAAGCTCGGCTGGGGTACTTCATATGTAACCCAAAACCTGGAAGAAAAGATTGCTGTTTATCATGATGCCGGCATCCCCGTTTATTTTGGCGGAACCCTGTTTGAGGCTTATGTACTGCGCGATCAGCTGGATGGATATGTAGAGCTGATGAATAAGTACGGCATTAAAAATGTAGAAGTATCCAACGGCACCATTTGGCTTTCTGATGAAAGAAAGCAGGCCATCATTAAAGATTTAAGTACAGATTTCACCGTTTATTCTGAAGTGGGCAGCAAAAACCCGAATGATATCATCCCTCCTTACAAGTGGGTGCGTATTATTGAAAAAGAATTAGCCGCCGGTGCCGAGAAAGTTATTTGTGAGGCACGCGAAAGCGGAACGGTTGGTGTTTTCCGGCCCAATGGTGAAGTTCGATCCGGCTTAATAGAAGAAATAACCGACCAGATTCCCCAAGAAAAGTTGATTTTCGAAGCTCCTCAAAAAGAGCAGCAGGTTTGGTTTATTCGAAAGTTTGGAAGTAATGTGAATTTAGGAAATATCCAGCCGGCTGATGTCATTTCTGTAGAAACACTCAGACTTGGCCTCCGCGGCGATACCCTATTAGACTTTTACTCATTGGATGACGATGAGGACCTCAACAAAGTCATGAAAGACAATAACGCAATCTCTAACGAAGAGTAATCACTGAGAGCATATATTTATGAAAATTCTTTACGTTGCAGCAGAAATTTCCCCCTTTGCACGCATGACCTATACCGCCGATTTGCTTCGGTTCTTGCCTGCATCACTTCAAGACAAAGGATTCGAAATTCGGATTCTGCTACCTAAATACGGTTCCATTAACGACCGGCGCAACAGGCTCCATGAGGTTATTCGCCTTTCCGGAATTGAGGTTGAGGTGGGTGAAAATACCGAGAGCATGAAAATAAAAGTAGCCAGCATTCCTAATGCGAAGCTGCAGGTTTATTTCTTAGATAACGACACGTATTTCAAGAGAAAAGGGCTATTCAAAAAGCCGGATACCGATGAGTTTTATGAGGATAACGATGAGCGCCTGGCTTTCTACAATAAAGGCGTGCTGGAAACAGTTATTAAGCTCGGCTGGGAACCGGACATCATCCACTGCCATGATTGGCCTGCTGGTTTGATTCCGCTTTTAGTGCGAACTAAATACAAGGACGAGAAAATCTTTAAAAACACTCAGATTGTATATAACCTGCATCACCCTATTAATGAGGGCGATTCAGACTCAGCAAGAGTGTTAGAACTTCTCGGGCTTCCGGCCGATACCGATATCGACAACCTGACGGAAGAAGGCAGAGTCGATCTTCTGAAACTTGGATTAAAATACAGCGATCATGTGGTTACAGGTAACTACCTCAAAGATGAGTTTGACGACATGTTTGATGAGCTGGGTATTAACCCTACAAAGATTCAGGGTTCCCCGGAAGACGTATCTGACAAGTTTGCCGAATACTATCGGTCTATTTCTGACGCCGAATAATAGATAGAGAACAATTTAAATACTTATTTAATGAGCAGAACAAATAAGGGCTTTTTTTCCTTATGTATTTCACTGTTAACCTTAGTTATAATTTTTAATGGATGTGAGGATCCCGGAAGCGTTGGCAGCGAATTTGTTGAGCGACCCAGTTTAACCTTCGATACCTTATCTATTTCACAAACTGAGGCCCTGAGTTACAACGCATATTCCGGAAGGCTTAGCTTTATTCCGGTCGGAAAGTACAGCGATCAACTTTTTGGAGAAGTTGACGTGCTCAGCCTGGTTCAACCATCTATAAACCCATCCGTGGATGATTCCATTGAGGTTGATGAAAACTTCCAGCTTAAAATGCGAATTCAGCTCGACAGCTTGCCCCATTACGGCGATACGCTTTCGCAGTCGAATTTCAACCTTTACGAAATCACTTCAAACTGGCGGGGTCGTTCCATTCGCATCGATGACGAAATTCAGTATTCCAACCAGGTAGGCTCTTTCACCGTTGGCGATGAGAAAAACATCATTGTGGATTTAAGTCAGGATTGGGTGGATCGCTACAAAAACTTCTATTTCAATGAAAGCGCCAGCTCCGACTCGCTCTACGCAAATCAAATGAAAGGACTGGCGTTGGTTGCCGATCAAAATAACTCCAGAATTTCAATTGCCCGAACGGGAAGTTTTAACTTCATCATTGTGAACGGCGTGCAATCTGACACCACCGATACTGTCACCGTTCCGCTTATGGACTGGGGATTTACCATGGAGCGCACCGGAGCTGTAAACTCTCCGAACACATTTCCGCTGCATTCTACCCTTGAGGGCTTGATGAAAATCACCATGCCTAATGATGTGTTGAAAGAAGAGAGTCAATCAGAGAATATAATCCGGGCCGACCTTGTTTTTTACGAGGCTGAAGACGAGATGAGCCAAAGCCTTCCGGCAAATCACAACCGACCTCCTGTCGACTTCCTGAACTTGTATATAGAGCCTGATGTTGAACCGGTTTATGAATATCAATTCGGCGCTACTATAGGAGGCTCCGATTCTGATGTCGGTGACGGTGTCTTTAAAATCAACGTTACCAATTATGTGAACAGCGTGCTTTTCGGTGATCAATCGGAAGATAAGTTGGTTATTGGTACTCGTAACACCGCCGCGCAGTTGAGATCAACACTGATCTACGACTTTACCGCACCGGAAAACCTTCGGCCAAAGTTAATTATCACCTCCTTAGCTGATCAACAATAATGAAGACTATTAACGGACTTATACTATTAGCTCTTTTCCTTTTACCCGCTAAAGAGTTATTCGCTCAGGTTGAAGGCGCCAGCCAAAGCAGAAGCGGGTCTTTTTACTCGCTTTTTGGAGTCGGTTTCCCTACCGACAACAGCAATCCCAGAGAACTCGGAATGGGAATTTTAGGTGTCTCTCTGCATAGTGATGATTCCAACACCCTTCAAAATCCGGCCTTATGGGGAACCAATGTATTTACATCGGCTTCTTCCGGTTTTAATCTTACGCAATTCAGAGCCTCCAGCGAGTCAAGCAACAGTATAAACCAGCTTCTGGAAGCCGGTTATTTGCAGTTTACCTTTCCCATCGTCAGAGAAAAGGTGGGGATATCGGCATCTTTGTATTCCGTAACTCGCTCTAATTACCGGTTTGTCACGTTAGATTCTACCGCTACATCACCCACAAATATGCTTGAATATGCGTCCGATATTCGTGGTTCCGGTGGTGTAAATAAGCTTGAGTTTGGGCTTGGCTGGAAGATTAATGAGAATATTGCCGTCGGTTATGCCCCTTCACTTACATTTGTATCACAGAATAACTCCGAAGACGTGTTCTTCAGCGAGTCGGGCTACGGAACCAGCAACTCCGATGCAAGAATTACCGGTACCGCTATGGGGCATCGCTTTGGTACGTTACTGACATTCCGTGAGCTGTTTCGCGCTAATGACCGGATCAGTTTTGGAGCCACAGCTACCCTGCCTGTTACCATAGATGCCAAAGAAAAAACAACCGTTACCAAATTCGTGAATGGGCGGGAGCAAGAAGTGCTTTTACGGGACCCAAAACAGGGTGAAATTACATTGCCGGTAGAATTAAATGCCGGATTGACTTATTATCCTACCAGTTTAGTGAATTTCTCGCTTGAGGGCTTGTATGAGCAGTGGAGTGATTACGAATCCGCTTTCGACAGGGGCACTGAATTATCTTATATGAAAGATCGTGTAAAAGCCGGCCTGGGAGTCGAGTATCACCCTTACAGAACCAATTCCACACGGTTTCTGTCTAACTTCAGATACAGTGGTGGGGTTACTTTTGACTCCGGACACCTTAATATAGAGGGGGAAGACATAAACACCCTTTGGTTTTCTGCCGGTTTAGGAATAATTTCTCCAAATCCAAGAACACGCTCTTCTGTGGATATCAGTATCCGCTACGGGTTGAGAGGAACGACGAATAATGATTTAATAAGAGAAAATATTTGGGCTTTAAATTTGTCCATCAATTTGTCCGAACTTATGTTTTTCCGGCAAAAACTAAATTAAGCTACAATTTCACTGATATAATAATTAAACTATTTAGTTAGTTTAATAGACAAAAGGTATAAACAACACAAGATCGATGAAGCAACTAATAACACTTATAGGGATTCTTTTTGTTAGCTCTTCCCTTACACACGCGCAAGCAAATTGTAAACAAACACCTCCTGACGGGCTATCACCGTTGGCAGCTTATTCTCTTTTTTATTCAAACTATAAAAATGGAGACTATGAGTTTGCCCTCAAATATGGAAAATGGATGGCCTGTGCCCAACCGGAAAAGCTGGACGGTAATCCCCAGTTTAAGCTGGAAACTCAGTACAACCGGTTAGTAACCATTTATGAAGAAATTGCTCGAGGAAAAGAAGACCCCGGTGTTCGATCTGCTCATCTTGACACAGCTCTTACCCTTTTAAATGAAAGTCTTGAGCTTTTTGGAACTAATCAGGAAAGCAGATTTGATATTATTTTCAAACGAGGCCGCTTCTACCAGCAGAACTATGACTACATAGAAGATGGCTTGCAAAAAGCCTATGCTGATTATGCCGAACTCTTTGAAATCAACCCCGAGCGCGCTATTAATATGGGCGATGGATACTACATGCGTCAGGCCCTAGGCAACCTTGTGGACAGAGGTAACAAGGAAGAGGCTCAGGCTTTAATAGATATCGTGAAGCCTCTTGTTGATGGCGAAAAGCTTGAATATGTAGAGGAACAGCAGCAGGAAATACTGGGATCGCCTGAAGAGCAAATCGCATACTTTACTCCAATTGTAAAAGAAAACCCCGACGATCTTGCGGCCTGGAAAGCGCTGGAAAGTGCGTATGAGGAGACTGAAAACCGTCAGAAGCGGAAAGAAGCGCTTGTCAAAATCAACCAGCTGGAGCCTACTTATGACTCCGCATTACAGCTTGCCGAGCTTGCAAAAGGGAATGCCAACTACAGCGAAGCAGCTAAATACTTTAACGAGGCTTTAGGGCGCGCGTCTTCAGATAAGAACAAAGTACAGCTTTACCTTGATCTTGCTGATGTTAACATTAACCTTGAGAAGCTTAGTGCTGCCAAGGGCCATGTGCAAAACGCACTGAAAATTGAGCCTAAAAACGGAAATGCGTACATCAAAATGGCAACCATTTATGGCGCAGGCATTACAAAATGTACCAGCGACCGTAAGCTTGAAGCCCAAGACCGGGTTGTTTACTGGTTAGTGGTTGACTACCTCAACAGAGCCAAAAAAGAAGATCCATCTGTTGCTGCTACCGTAAACCGGCAGCTTCCTAATTATGAGGCTGTAACCCCAACAACAGAGGATAAGTTTTTTACCTTAAACCTCGAAAACGGACAAGAAATTAAAGTTGATGGCTCTCTGATGCCTTGCTACAGCTGGATAAACGAGACTACCACTGTACGGTAATTGGATTGGGTATCAACAAAAACATTTGTATCTTTTTCTTATCTACTAAATTCAACGGTGCGGATATTTAAATCCGCACCTCTTTTTTCCCTTCCCTCCTTTTCAAGTCACATACACATTTGAATCTCACTTTTCGATTTCGGGAGAAGGATAAATAACACATAAGCTAATGGCACGTAGAAAAAATCGTAATAAAAACAAACGAAACCGTAATAATAATAATAAAGGCGGAAACGTATTTATTCCCAAGTTTTACTGGAAAAACAATCAGGGAATTGCCGGGCAGTATGCCGGAGTCTTAGAAATCAACTCTAAAGGTTGGGGCTTCATCCGGAAGCTCGATTACGAATTTTCTTATCAGCCGAAAGATCCTTTTTTGAAGCCCGATGAAGTAAAGGAGCTTGATCTCCGTCCCGGTCTGGTGTTAGAAGGAGAGTTTGAAGAAGATAACAAAGGCCATAAGCACGTGGCCTCGGTAGATGTGGTAAATGGCCGACCGGTGGAAGCCTGGACGAAGTCCAGCCGTTTTGAGCGGCAAACCCCCATCATGCCCGTTGACTGGATTAAAATGGGGCACAATGCAGACGATGTTGAAATGCGTGTTCTGGATTTAGTTGCTCCCATCGGGAAAGGTCAGCGCTCACTTATTGTAGCCCCTCCTCGAACCGGTAAAACTGTTTTATTGAAGAAGATCGCCAAAACCCTCAATGATAATTACTCAGATGATATTCATGTAAGCGTTCTTCTGGTTGATGAGCGCCCGGAAGAGGTGACCGATTTTATTCGTTCAACACAGGCCGAGGTTTTTGCCTCCTCTAACGACAAAGACACACAAAGCCATATCCGAATCACCGAAATGGCCCTTGGTTACGCCAAGCGTAAAGCCGAGATGGGAGAAGACTCCGTACTTCTGATTGACTCCCTGACCCGACTTGGGCGTGCTTACAACGCCGTTCAATCCAATAGTGGAAGAACTCTCTCCGGTGGACTGGATATCCGTGCACTCGAAATACCTAAAAAGATATTTGGGTCTGCCCGAAAAATTGAAGGGGGAGGCTCTTTAACCATTATCGCCACCTGTCTGATTGAAACAAACTCCCGAATGGACGACCTGATTTTTGAAGAGTTTAAGGGAACCGGAAATATGGAGCTAGTTTTAGATCGTGAATTGGCGAACGACCGAATTTACCCGGCCATTAATATTGCTGCGTCCGGAACCAGAAATGAGCACAAGTTTATCACCGACTCTCTTGAAGAGCGTAACATGGTGAGAAGGTATTTGCTTAAGAAATCTCCAAAAGAGTCTATGCTTGGCTTGTTGAAAGTGCTTAAGAACACCGACAGCAACCAAGAGCTGCTTAACCAAATTGCTGCGCTGGCTTAATAACTATCCTGGGGTTTCGCTAACAATCTTTGCCTGAACTAATTTGGTAAATATTTCACGGCAAAGACTCTTCACTTCGTTCAGAATGACCTTATAGAGAGTTCGCTTTTCTGCGGATATTGAATATATCACACCGGTCTTACCATTTATACTCAGAGACTCCGAATTGCATCAGCATCAACGCCTCCCTTTCAAAGAAACAACTGTTGATCGGCCTTTAAAACCTAACCTACCTCGTTCCTGACGCTCTGTGTCGGAACGAACAACTATGCCACCGGAACCGAAGGATCAATCTCAGAAGCCCAGGCTTTCATTCCGCCTTTAAGGTTCGCCACGTTCTCGAAACCGTTATTTGCAAGGTAAGAAACGGCTTTGGAACTTCTCCCGCCACTGCGGCACATCACGATCACTTCTTCGTTCTTTTTGTCTTCAATCTCTTTCATCCGGTTTTCGAGCTGGCCCAAAGGAATGTGCTCTCCATCCAGGTTTGAAACAAGGTATTCCACATCTTCACGAACATCTAGAAGGAAGAAGTCCTCGTTTGATTCTCTTTTCTCTTTCAGTTCTTGTACGGTTACTTCTTTCATGGTTGATTATTCTGAGGTGTAACGATCTAATTTAAATTGTTTTCCGAGGTACAGCTGTTTGGCTTTTTCATCTTCGGCCAGCTTATCAGCTGAGCCTTCCATCAATATCTTTCCTTCAAACATAAGGTAGGCGCGGTCGGTAATGGCCAGCGTCTCATGTACGTTATGGTCGGTAATTAGAATACCAATGTTTTGATGACGGAGACCCGACACAATTTGCTGAATGTCTTCTACGGCAATCGGATCGACTCCGGCAAACGGTTCATCCAGTAAAATAAACTTCGGATCTGTAACTAAAGCGCGGGCTATTTCCGTCCGCCGCCTTTCTCCGCCCGACAAGCTATACCCTTTGCTGTCAACAACTTTGTGAAGCCCGAATTCTTCAATAAGCTTATCAACTTTAAGGTCAATTTCTTTTTTAGGGATAGATAGGAACTGGAGCACCGACTCCAGGTTTTCACGAACGGTCAGGTTTCTGAATACACTCGCTTCCTGGGCAAGATATCCAATTCCCATGCGGGCTCTTTTATACATGGGTTCGCCCGTCAGGTCTTTTTCATTCAAAAATATCTTTCCGGCGTTGGGGCGTACCAAGCCAACCATCATATAAAAGGTGGTGGTTTTTCCGGCACCATTTGGGCCCAGCAGCCCTACAACTTCACCCTGCCGTACATTAATCGACACATCATCCACAACCGTTCGCTTGCGATAGCGCTTTACCAGGCCTTCGCTGTGCAGTTTTAATTCCGGTTGGGTTTCTGTGCTCATATCGGTGTGATTAAGCTACGGAAAGAGAATTAAGAATAGACTCAAAAATAGGTTTTCCATCTTCAGAACCCAGGAGCTTTTCCATGGCTCGTTCAGGGTGAGGCATCATCCCCAGCACATTCCGCCCTTCATTACAAATTCCGGCTATATGATCGATTGAGCCATTAAAGTTGGCGCCTTCGGTGAGCTCTCCGTTCGCATCGCAATACCTGAATAAAACCTGATCGTTATCCTGCAGCGATTTCAGTCCGGCCTGATCAATAAAATAATTACCTTCTCCATGAGAAACGGGAATATCAAAAACGCCTCCTTTTTCCAGCGAATTTGTAAACAGGGAATCCTTAGTTTCGCAGCGAATAAATACATTTTTGCACACAAACTTCAGCTTTTGGTTGTGCATCATGGCTCCCGGAATCAGACCGGCTTCAAGCAAAATCTGAAAGCCGTTACAGATGCCCATTACCGGCCCGCCTTTTTCAGCAAATTTCACCACTTCCTGCATAATGGGAGAGAAGCGGGCAATAGCTCCCGAGCGGAGGTAATCGCCATAAGAAAATCCGCCGGGAATAATTAAAAAATCGATCCCTGACAGATCGGTATCCTTATGCCATAAGAATTTCACCTCACAACCCATCACGTGCTTCATCGCATGATAGGCATCATGATCGCAATTAGAGCCGGGGAATACTACTACGCCAAATGTGGCCATTTTTATCCTTTTATTTCGGTAACAAGTTGAATTTCTTTTAACACGCCATCAATGCGAAGGCACTCTTCAAATTCGCCTTCATGCACCAGCGCTTTACCTTCGTTGTGGACTTTCCATGTCTTATCTTCAGCTTCTGATAAACTGCATCCGGTAGCTTTCATCAGCTGGGAAATGACCTCATCAAAGGTGTGAATATCATCATCATATAGAATCAGTCGCCAGGGCGTATCCACCGCATCTTTGACTTCTTCTTTCTCTTTGGTTTCTGTGGTTTCTTCTACTTCGGTCCCAGACAACACGAGTTCATCGATATGTTGAGCAAGCAGAAACATGGATCAGGATTCGATAGTAATTTCGAAATCTTCCATTACTTCATTGGCCAGCAGCTGCGCACAGGCTGACTCTACAATTTCTTTAGCCGCAGATTCATCCTTTGCATCCACATCAAGCTCAATAAATTTACCAATACGAACTTGCTGAACTTCATTTAAACCAAGATTCTGCAGAGCATGATGAGCGGCTTTACCTTTAGGGTCCAAAATAGATGGACGGAGCGTTACATTTACTTTCGCTTTGTACATAGTTGGGCTTCGTTTAAGTGAGTGCCAAAGTTAACCTTTCTGCAACTTAGCTGCTAACTCTGTTTGGGGCAGGCATAAGGAATCAGGACTCAGAAGCTTCTGCTGAATTTTGGCTACTGACTTCTGAGCTTTTCTCTTCTAATCAAGCTCTCCCAAAACCCTTTGTTTCATCTCCTCAACTGATAACTCCTCCGCATCCAGCCAATGGATAAACTCCCACCGCTTAAACCAGGTAATCTGTCGCTTTGCGTATCGTCGGGTGCTTGTTTTAATTTTCTCCACTGCTTTTTCCAGTGTCCACTCTCCCTCCAAATACTTGATGATCTCTTTATAACCCACCGTGTTCAGTGATTGTAGTTCCTTCGAATGTCCCGACTCCAAAATTAATTTCACTTCGTCCACCAGGCCTTGCTCTATCATATTATCCACTCGTAGATTGATGCGATCGTAGAGTTTTTGCCGGGGCCACTTCAAACCAAAAACCAAGGTGTCTTCATCGGGATGAATTTCATCGTTGCTATGAAAACTGCTGAAAGGCTTACCGGTTTGCATCCACACATCCAGCGCACGGATAATGCGTTGCCGGTTCATTCCGTCCATTTTTTGGGCGTATTCAGGATCCACTTCCTTTAGCATCCCATAAAGTGATTCAAGTCCTTCCCTCTCTATCCGGCTTTCCAGCTCCTCTATATTTTGCTCATTCGATTCCGGCATCTCGTTGAAAGGTTGGATCAGGCTTTGGAGGTGGAGGGTACTACCTCCGGCATAAATCACATGCTCCGATTTCTGCAGAATTTCTTTTTCCCATTGCTCAGCCCGCTTTTGAAAGTCCATAGCCGAGTCCTCTTCATCCAAGCCCAGCAGGGAGATGTTATAATGCTGAATCCTATCTAATTCTTCAGATGAAGGCTTTGCGGTTCCAATATTTATATGCTTAAAGCATTGGCGGGAGTCTGCCGAGATAATAGATGTGCTGAGCTTCTCGGCAAGTTGTAGAGAAAGTTCGGTTTTACCGGCCGCTGTTGGACCTAAAAGTATGATTCGCAAAATGTGGAGTTTTGGAATATTGATTTTACTGAATCAATATAAAGATAGGAGCTGATAAATAATGTCTATCAATTATTTTTGGGCCTTCTTTTTTAAAGGCTGATTTCAGCCAAAACTTGTTTTTATGTACATTCAGTCATAAAAATTTTTTTTATGGGGTCAAGATGGCTATTAGAGCGCTTTTATTATGGATGTTATTTCTTTTGATACCATGGCAAATCTTGGCTCAGAATCAAAAGAAAAATGCCGTTAAAGATCTTTCAGCCCACAACTTTGAAGAAACCTCTGTCCTTTTTTTGGACGGCGATTGGGCTTTTTACTGGAATCAGCTCATTATGCCCGGTGAGTTTTCTACAGCCCGTGCAGACAAAAAGGTTGTCGAATATCCATACCTGTGGACAGCGGATGGTTACCCCTCTTTCGGAGCAGCTACCTTCAGACTCCAGGTTATTCTTCCAACACAGCACCCGGAACTTGCTTTAAGCATTCCTGATGTTTACAGTTCTTACCATCTGTATGTTAACGGGATTCT
Source organism: Gracilimonas sp. (assembly GCF_017641085.1). NCBI lineage: Bacteria > Pseudomonadati > Balneolota > Balneolia > Balneolales > Balneolaceae > Gracilimonas > Gracilimonas sp. The sequence continues at coordinate 409,118 of NZ_JAEPPI010000002.1, forward strand.
TTTCGCTGAAAACGGAACCCCGGCCCTGAAGAAGGAGGCCTATACCCCATATTGGAATCACTCTCTTAAATCAATAAGTCAGCTGCCTGACTCACTTCCGGAAAATAAGTTTGAGCTGGTACTGCATATAGCAAATTTCGATCACAGCAAAGGGGGGGCATCTCAGCAGATACTATTGGGCGAAGCTGAGGTGCTGGAAACGCAAAAGCTGAAAGACCAAGCTTATTCATGGATCCTTACCGGGGGGCTGTTACTGGCCGGGCTCTTTTTTATGGGGTTGTTTATTTACAGCAGTACCGATCGGAGCATCCTCTATTTTAGTCTGTTTTGCCTGGTTTACACTTACAGAGTAGTAGGTTTTGGGGTGTACCCGCTTCACGACCTTATTCCCGAAGCACCGTGGATAATAACCCTCCGACTTGAATACCTTACACTGTTTATCTCGGTCCTCTTTTTTGGTTTATATACCTACCACCTATATCCAAAAGAAGCATCGCGGTTGCTCGTAAACATTCTAAGTGGCATATGCATTGTATTTACCTCAGTAACACTGTTTTTCCCGCCACATATATTTTCTTTAAGCATTCTGCCCTTCTTTATCATCCTGAGCTTATATATCACGTACGCTTTTTATATCTATTTATTGGGAATGCTCCGAAAAAGGCCCGGTTCCGCCTTCGCTTTGGCAAGTACCGGAGTCGCCCTGGCTATTTTTTTATATCAAATAGCCAACTACTTTGGATATGTAAACAGGTATCAAATTTTTGATTACTCAGGCCACCTGCTTTTCATCTTTCTTCAGTCACAAATTCTCACCTTCCGCTTTACCAAGTCTTTAAAAGAAGCACGTATTAATGCCGAGGCAGCTTCCAAAGCTAAGAGCGAGTTTCTCTCGACCATGTCTCATGAAATCAGGACTCCTCTGAATGCTGTAATAGGATATTCGGATTTACTTGATGACGGTACTTTGAATAGGGAAAAGAAACAGTTTGTGAACTCCATCAGGCTTAGCGGTGAGAACTTGCTGGGAATCATTAATAATATCCTGGATTACTCCAAAATTGAATCAGGGAAACTTCAGATTATACTTTCAGAGGTTGACCCAAAAGAACTCATTGAGTCCGTATTTGGACTTTTATCACCGGTAGCAAGTGAGAAAAAGATTAATTTGGTTATGGATCTTCAAAATGACCTTCCCAATCTTATTTCAACTGATAAAACAAGGCTCCAGCAGGTACTTATTAATCTCATTAATAATGCTATTAAATTTACTGATAAAGGCACTGTAACCGTTTCTGCCGGACTTAACAGTGACTCTTCAATGTCCGGAAACATTCTCTTTAAAGTTGAAGACACCGGTATTGGAATTGCTGAGAAGGATCTTAAGAAGTTGTTCAAGCGTTTTTCGCAAGTTGATTCAGGAATCACCCGAAAGTATGGTGGAACCGGACTCGGCCTTGTTATCAGCAAGGAAATAGCTGAAGCTATGGGGGGACAAATATCCGTTAAAAGCCTTCGGGGTAAGGGAACCACTTTCACTTTTACCATTCAGGCTGACTGGCAGGATAAATACGGATCCACAAATAACACCATATCCAAAAACCTAACCCTACATAAATCCAAACCTGTTGATGATTTTAAACACCTGAAGGTTTTAGTAGTTGAAGACAATATTCTTAATCAACGGGTCACTCTTAAAATTTTAGAAAGGCTGGGAATTCAGGCAGACCTTGCGGAAAACGGACAACAGGCTGTTAAACGAGCATCCTCCATATCCTACGATTTAATTTTTATGGATATGCACATGCCTGTACTAAGCGGGGAGGCCGCTACCCGACAAATCAGGAGTGAAGTGGGAAGCAAATCTCAACGTTCAATCATAATAGCTCTTACTGCCAACGCAACTACAAAAGACCGGGAACTTTGTTTTGAAGCCGGAATGAATGATTTTTTAACTAAGCCAGTAACCGTTGAGCAAACATTCCAGGTTCTAAAAAAATGGACTGATGTAAATTGATGATTACCTGTTCAGTTATTCAAAAAACATCAAATATCAAACCGCAGAGAAATGCGATGGGTGAAGCCTAAATCGCTGGAAGCGCCGGCAAAACTGCTAAAGCCGTAGTCAAGCACAAAGGAGGAAAGCTTAAGGCCAAGCCCGAGAGTAGGAGAAACGGAAAAACCTGAAACCGGATCCGTGATGAAGTCGGTAACGCCCGCACGAAAGGCAATTACATCTTTATATGAAACTTCACTGCCCACATGTGGTTCAATACTCATTCTGCCCAGGTTGAGGTAATAAGCCTGCCTGTTTTCAAAAAGCAAGTCCACATCTGCTGCTGCCGAAACCAAAAAATCAGCCCCGATTGGGAATAATTTTGCTACACCCAATTTCACTGACGGAAGCACGAACTCGTTTTGTCCGGTTGGAAGAGAGGCTCCGAGACTGTCGAATTGAGCTTCATAATCACCAAAGGCTGACTCGTTCACATCCCACATCTTCTGCATGGTGGTAATGTCGTGAACCGTGACCCCAAAACTGGCAAAATCGGCACGGTACTTTGCGCCAATGTCCAGGCTGTATCCCCACGCTTCAGCAAAGGGGCCTAGTTTCTGATTGATGATTTTAGCTGAAGCACCATAAGACAACTTCTCGCTTTTCTGTGTAGCAAACGAAAAAAGAAGTGCCATATCGGCCGCGCTGAACCGGGTAATATAAGATTCCACATCCTGCTTGGGCTGATCCCGTTCACGGTCCCAGGCATTCAGCGTGTTGGCAATGTTATCCACTCCCTGACGGAAAAAACTGATTGAAACCACCCCGTTGTTTGACTTCAGCGGAAGAGCAGCTGCACCATAGTCATACCCCACAATACCGCTAAATCGCTCGGAGTGCATATACATGATTTGCGGAGTTTCGACTTCTGCCAATCCTGCTACATTCCAGTATGCAGAGGTCACATCGGCGGTTAGAGCTGCATGAGCGCTCCCCATTCCAAGGGCGCGGGATCCGCTTCCTGTTGTAAGGAAATCATTTCCATACTTCGCTTGTGTAGCTTGTGCAAAGGTGAGGGCAGGAATCATCACAAAAAGTAAAAGCGCGGGGAAGGATCGGTTCATCAAAAAAACAGCGATATATTAAGAGTTACTGTAGCGCTTTAAACGATATATTCTGTGACTTATTTGGGATGAAAATTGCGCTTTCTGCGGTTGCAGAGAGAGCCAGTATTTCTTAGTATAAGCACACTCCACTGAAAGGGCAACTGTTGGTTGAAAATTGCCTTTTAACCCATTTAAATAATGCATTTATGAAATTTTCTGTATCGAGCAACGAACTCAATAAAGGGCTTTCGGCCGTGATTGGAGCCGTGCCTTCAAAAGCTACGCTTCCTATTTTGGAAACCATCCTTTTTGAAAGCGAAGATGGAAAACTCAAACTCACCGCTACCGACCTCGAGATTTCAATCATCGAGTACATCGATGCAGATATAGAAGAAGACGGAGCGGTTGCCATCCCGGCACGCAGGTTGCTCGAAACCTTACGTCAGCTGCCCAACATCCCGGTTTTCTTTGATGTGGACGACCGAAAAAACATCAACTTCCGCACCGATAAAGGTACCTATAAGCTGGTAGGTGATGATGCGGATGAGTTCCCGGAAGTGCCCAACCTTGATGAGGGAACCAGCATCAATACCACCACGGAGTTGATGAATAATGCCATCCATAAAACATTATTTGCTGTTTCCAGTGACGACCTTCGCCCGGCCATGATGGGTGTATATTTTCAGATCGGAACCGATGAAAGCAAATTTGTAGCCACCGACGGGCACCGCCTGGTTAAATACACCAACAAAGAAATTACTGCCGACAATGACGTGAATTTCATTGTTCCTGATAAAGCATTGAGCCTCATACAGAAAACCATTGACGGTGATGAGTGCGACCTGACCGTAACCGAAGATCATGCCCGATTTAAAAGCGGTGGCACCATCGTTATTACCCGACTGATTAATGAGCAGTATCCAAATTATGATTCCGTTATCCCGCGCGATAACGACAAATTCCTGACCATCAGCAAAGAGCAGATGCTTTCTACCGTAAAAAGGGTGGCTATCTTCTCAAGCACAACTACCCGACAAATCCGTTTACAGCTGGGCTCCGACAAACTCACCATTCGCGCCGAAGACCTTGATATGAGCAGCGAGGCGAAAGAAACCATCGAATGCGAGTATTCCAACGAGGAGATGGAAATCGGCTTTAATGCAAAATACCTGGGTGATGTTCTCAGCAACATCGATGATGAAGAGGTAACTTTTGAATTTTCTTCACCTAATCGCGCCGGTATTGTAAAGCCTTCGGAAGAGAATGAAAACGAAGATATTCTAATGCTGGTTATGCCGGTGATGCTCAACAGCTATGCCTGATGAGTCAAATAATTACTCTCACATCTGATTTTGGTCTGCAAGACCATTATGTGAGCGCTATGAAGGCGGTCATCCTTGGAATTGCTCCCGATGCCCGACTCATCGACATCTCTCATGACATTCCCCCGCAGGATATAATGGCCGGAGCATGGGTTGTTCGTAATGCAGCCTTTCTTTTCCCGCCCGGCACGGTTCACCTTGTTGTTGTAGATCCCGGTGTAGGCACTCCCCGCCATCCCATCGCATTAAAAGTGGGTGATCAATATTTTGTGGGGCCCGATAACGGCATCTTTTCTCTATTCTTTGATGAATTTGAATACGAAGCCGTAAAGATTAACAACAAAGATTATTGGCGGCAGGAAGGCTTATCCAAAACCTTTCATGGACGGGATGTTTTTGCCCCGGTTACTGCTCACCTCAGCAACGGCGTTTCCTTTGACGAAATCGGGGAGCCGATAGAAGAGCTGGTTACTTATCATTGGGCCGTTCCCATCGCTGATAAGGATGGCCTTCAGGGCTGGGTTGTTCACATCGACCGTTTTGGCAACCTGATTACCAATATTTCTGAGCAACTTTTTGAAGAACACATTAAAAAGAAAGACGTGAAAATTTATGTGGGTAATACCATGCTCAAAAAGATCGTATCTACTTTTGGAGATGTTGAAGAAGGAGAACCTGCCGCATTTATAGGCAGTTCGGGGATGCTCGAAATTGGTATCAATAAAGGAAATGCCGGACAGATGTTAAGTGTTGATAAGGGTGCGCAAATCTCAATCGTGCTTCAGAAGTAGTCGGTAGTGGAACCCTAATTAACTTTTCCAAAGTTAACAGGAAGCAACGCCAACTACTTTTCCTTAATAACTTTGGAAAAGTTACTAAGGCATAGAAAGAACCTGTAACACGAGCGGTGATTAAGCGTATTCACCACAAAAAATGATTGGTTTTTATGACTCTTGAATTACGCTCCCCCATAGATGAACGAGCAGGCATTTCCATCCCTGATGAAGTTTCCACCCTTTCCACACCGTTTAATGGTACCGTAGGGTCCAAAGAAGGGGATGAGTATCAGGTTAAAAACAATATTATAGATCTGCTGGGGAAAGAACCCGAATTCACTTCTATCGCTCAAAGCACAAATCACTGGAAGCTGACCGCTGCTATTTATGAGGATATCTGGCGCAAACGCTCTCTCTCTCTTTTATCCGGTGAAGAGTTCCCCATTGAAAAAGAGCATGAGCTTCTCATCGACTGGACTGCTCCCGAAGAAGATGGCTTTTATTTAGACCTTGGATGCTCGACGGCGCTTTACGGTAGGGCACTGAAAGCTGCACAAAAGAAAGCCAATATTGTAGCTCTCGATTTTTCGTACCAGATGCTGGAAGAAGCCCGACTGAAAGCAGAAGCCGATGAAACCGATATGTATTTTTTAAGGGCCGATGGGCGGGAGCTGCCTTTTTTCTCTAAGACATTTGACGGCATTGTGATGGGAGGAACACTTAATGAGCTTACCGAAGTGTTGAAGGTCCTTTATGAAGCCAAACGCGTTATTAAAGACGATGGCGTTTTCTTCATGATGCACCTGATTAAATCTGATGCCTGGTACGGCCGGCTGCTGCAAGAATCAGCAGCTATTGGGGGGATTCACTTCTGGACCGTTGATGAAAGTAACAAGCTATTTAATCAAGCCGGCTTTAACGTAGAAGAGCAATTAGTAAAAGGCATTGTGTGCTTTACGAAGCTGACGCCGGCTTAAATTATTAATCTTTGTACAAACTGGTTCAAGCTTCCGCTTGGACATTACCTTTATAAACCGTTTTTAGTACTAAACCGCACAAGCGGAGAACTAACTCTTGCCTAACTCTCTAAACGAAAATTTATGGGTAAAGCATACTGAACACAGACCGGTTTACCGTTATGTTTGCCAGGCTCAAATTTAGCTTCTTCAACAGCACTGACAGCTGCTTCATCTGCTCCGCCGCCAATTCCCCTGATTATCTGAACCCTTGTCGTCTGTCCTAATTTATTTACCACAAACTGAACAGTGACCCTACCCTCAATTCCTGCTTCCTTTGCTTCAGCAGGATACTCCACACTTTCCTGAAGTTGAGACATTCCGCCTATCAATTGTGGCATTTTCTCCACCACTATATTCACCTCATCGCAAAAGCGCGGGTCTGCACTAAAGTCAAAGTACCCACAGCCTGATGCTACAAATAGAAGACATGCGATTAACCCTACGTTTTCATTTATAATTTTGCTCATCTGCTTACATTTGTTCCGGAGCGGTGATACCTAAAATACCCAACCCATTTCTTAACACTTGCGCTACGGCTTTGGCTAGTTCCATTCGGGCCTGCGCCAGTTCTTCATCTTCTCCCAGAATTCGGCAGTCGTGATAGAAGCTCGTAAAATCTGAGGCCAGCTGATTTAAAAAGGTGATTACATGATGAGGCTCCCTAAGCCTGGCCGCTGTCGCAACGGTTTCAGGAAACTTCAGCATGGTTTTAATGAGTGTGATTTCCGCCGGATGGCTGAGCAGGCTTAGATCAACTTCACCTGAAAAATCATATTCATCTTCTACTTTTCGGAGAATGCTGGAAATTCGGGCATGTGCATACTGCAGGTAAAACACCGGGTTTTTCTCTCCGGCCTCTTTCGCCTGGGCGATATCAAACTCAAGATGCGTGTTGGGTGAACGCATCAGGAAGAAGAAGCGGGTTACATCGGCCCCCACCTCGTCCATGAGTTCGTCGAGGGTGACAAAGTTCGCTTTACGGGTACTCATTTTGAATGGCTTGCCGTCCTTAACGATGGTCACAAACTGGTAAACCACCACGTCCACTTTATCAGGATCGTAGCCCAGAGATTTTATCCCCGAAAGCACATCCGGATAGGTAGCAATATGATCGGCTCCAAATACATCCACACACAGGTCGAAACCACGATCCAGTTTATTCGCATGATAGGCAATGTCCGGGAGACGATAGGTGGGTTCGCCGGTGCTTTTTACCAGAACGGTGTCTTTGTCTTTACCAAATTCAGTGGTTTTAAACCAAACGGCCCCGTCTTTATCATACGCTAATTCAAGCTTTCGCAGCTTCTCTATAGTTTCCTCAATTTTGCCGTCTTCATAAAGGCTGTGCTCATTGAAATAAGAATCCATCTTGATGCCCATCCGATCCAGAGTTCTGCTGATGTCCGCAAAAATTTCTTCTTCGGCTTTTTCTTTGAACGGCTTTTCATCTTCAGCATCAACCAGGTCCTCTCCGTAATCATCCACCAAAGCCTGGGCGATGTCCCGGATGTATTCACCTTCGTAACCGCCCTCCGGAAATTCGTCACTTTTGCCTAACAGCTCCAAATAGCGGGCCTGAACACTTTCTCCAAGAACACGCATTTGACGGCCGGCGTCATTAAAATAATATTCACGCTCTACGTCAGCGCCGGTCCATTCCAGGAGACGGGAAACGGTATCGCCTAACACGGCATTTCGGCCGTGACCCACCGTTAACGGGCCGGTCGGATTGGCACTCACAAATTCAACCAGCACCTTTTTCCCTTTATAGGCATCTGTTTTCCCGTATTCAGACCCGGTGCCCAGAATTTCTCCCAGTTCATCAAACAAATAATCCTCGGCAAATCGGAAATTAATGAAACCGGGACCGGCTATTTCAACAGCTGAAATTTTCTTCTCGTCATATTGCAGTCCATCTACAATTTGCTGAGCGATAGCCCGGGGATTATTCTTCAAAGGCTTGGCCAACATCATCGCTACATTTGTGGAAGCATCCCCGTGTTCGGGTTGATTGGGTTCCTCAATACGAATCTCCGGTTGTTCTTCCAGCTCAAATTGATCCAGCGACTTACTAAGGATCTCAACTAAATATTCTTTCATGAAAAAAATGGGTTTCAAAATTCACCCCAAAGATAAGGGAAAAGAACGTCGAATATTGAACATCAAACACTGAATTTTGAAGGATGCACAAAAATCTATTTGGTGTACGAGACAATCTCGCTCCTGACGCTCTGCGTCGTAGCGAAGAGACCCTACAACTTCATTACTTGCTATTTCAAGCACAGTACGGCATAAAAACCACTAAGCCTTTTGTGCTTTCACGATTTAGTAGCAATAAAATCAAAGGAAACGGTTACGATTTAACCATTGCCTCAATAAGCTGCTTGAACTGCTCAAAGGTGCGCGGGTTGTTCTCCAACTTGGTTCCATTAATGAAGAATGTAGGCGTTGAATTTACGTTCAGACTCAACCCTTCCCGTTTATCTGCCATCACTTTTCGCTGCATATCGGCGGAGTTCATATCATTTCTGAACTGTTCCATATCCAGGTCCAGGCTTTTGGCATATCCGATAAAAATGGCTTCTGCATTTCCACGGGCCCATTGTTCCTGCCCGGCAAAAATCATGTCATGCATTTCCTGGTATTTGTCCTGCTCCCTGGCGGCCTCGGCAACCCGTGATGCCAGTTGCGCATATTCGTGCATATTCAGCGGAAAGTGCTTGGTAGTGATGGAAATCTCAGCTCCATATTCTTCCTTCAGCTGCTCTTCGATGGATACAAAGTATTTACAGGCCGGGCACTGGTAATCACTGTATTTCACAATATTGATTCTCGTTTCCGACTCTCCTGAACCTTGGCTAAATGCCGTGCTGTTGAATAAAAGCCCAAATAGCGTGAGTAAGAATAATCCTCGTTTCATGTCGTCATCCCTTCTTTCTTCTTATGATGATTTACCTTTTCAAAGTGTCTTTTCAAGATACCACTCATTTTTTCAATTATCTGTGGAATCTGTTCCATTTGATTTTCCTTTCCGAACGATAAACGCACAAACTCCTGGGCTTCTTGTTCATCTTTTCCAATGGCCGTCATGGTCTTGTTTGGTTTTTCTGAACCAACCTGACAGGCGCTCCCGGTTGAGATTGCCAGTCCGGCCTGGCTGCATTCCAGCATAAAAAACTGCCCTTCGATACCTGGAAACCGCAAGCCTAAAATATTGGGCACATACTCACGCGGATGCTGCTCTACCACTACCTCATAATCAAGCTTTGCTAATTCGGCTAATAGCTGCTCCTTAAATTTTAGAATTCGATGTTGTTCAGTCTCGCGGTTTTGTGTGATTAACTTGGCTGCCGTTGCAAAAGCTGCAACAGTGGGAACATCTGCTGTTCCGGGCTTAAATTTCTTTTGATTATCTGTATCCGGGAACACCGGTTTCCATTCCAATTTGGGGTTCATCCAAACCGCCCCGCATCCTTTCGGCCCATAAATTTTATGGCTTGAAAGGGAAATGGCGTCCACGTTTAAGGCTTGTACATCTATCGGGATCCGGCCAAAGCTTTGCACACAATCGCTATGAAGCATCACGCTTTTTTCATGAAGAAAAGCACCTATCTTGGCTAAATCCTGAATGGTTCCGATTTCCGAATTCACGTGCTGAATTGAGGCTAGCACGGTGTCTTCCCGAACCAGGTTTTTCAACTCCTCAAAATCCACTTCCCCAAACTCATTTACAGAAACTACCGATACTTCATACCCTTCCTGCTTTAGCTTTAAAAACAGGTTTCTCACCGAAGAATGCTCGATGGGTGTGGTAATCAGGTGTCCCGATTTTTCACCCAGCGAATTCAACAATGAATAGATTGCCAGAAAACTCGATTCCGATGCTCCGGAAGTAAAGAACACATCTTTAGGTCGGGCGTTTAAAGTCCCGGCAATGGTTTTTGCGGATGCTTCCAGTATTTGCTTTGCCGAAGAGCCTTCATCGTGCATACTGCTGGGGTTACCAAAATAATGCTTCGAGACATTTACGTACACCTCCAGCGCTTTGTCACTTATGGGCGTTGTAGCGGCATGGTCCAGGTAAATCATCGACGATCGCTCTTATGTTTAAAAAAAGGTATCTTTGTTGCCCTTTGAAAATAGACAAATAAAACGGCTGATTCACTTTTATGAACCATCTTGAGCTAAAAGAAATTCTGACCAACGCTTTTCGTGAAGATATTGGAATGGGCGACCTGACTTCCGATTCTATTTTTCCCAAAAACCAGCTTGGGAAGGGCGTTTACACCGCTAAGGCTGATGGGGTATTGGCAGGGCTGGAAGTTATAACCGCCGGATACCAAATGTTAGATGAGTCGGCTAAGATTTCCCTTCATAAAAATGACGGTATGCCTGTAAAAGAAGGGGAGAAAATAGCCGAAGTTGAAGCCCCTGTTCAGGTATTACTGAAGGGCGAGCGGGTTATTCTGAATTTGATTCAGCACCTGAGCGGAATCGCCTCATCTACCCGGCAGGTTATTGAGCTGCTTGGAGATCCCAACATTACCATAACCGATACCCGAAAAACATTGCCGGGCCTGCGCTCATTGCAGAAGTATGCCGTACGCTGCGGCGGGGGCAAAAATCACCGCTTCAGGCTGGATGACGGGGTCATGATCAAAGACAATCACATTAAAGCTGCGGGTAACATAAAAAGTGCGGTTGAGCTGGTACGAGCCCAGATTGGACATATGGTTAAAATTGAAGTAGAAACGGAAAATAAAAAGCAGGTGCTGGAGGCAGTAAAAGCAAAAGCAGATGTTATCATGCTCGACAACCGCTCTCCGGAAGAAGTAAAAGAACTGATGCAATTAATCCCTGACGAGATTGTTGTTGAAGTCTCCGGCGGCATCAACCCGGAGAACATCGCCGGTTATAAAGATTGTGGTGCAGATGTAATTTCTCTGGGCTGGCTGACACATTCTGTTAAGGCCCTGGATATCAGTTTTAACCTCGAGTGAGTGGCTTGGCGAAAACGCGAATTCATTGAATTTTTTCTTAACTTTGTGGTTGTTCAATAACTTGAATTAAATCAGCTCGACTTTATCATGCCTTCGGGTTTTGTGACATCGCAGCGAATGTGAGTTTTATGGAAGTTTTAGATGTTTTAGAGATTGAATCCGAAGTATCCCTTCCCAAGCGATACAGTGAGCTTTCCCAGGAAGAAATGGAAGCTCGTATCCTGGAAATAAAAGCCAAATTCGGCGAACGGCTGTTTATTCCGGGTCATCATTACCAAAAGGATGAAGTGATACAGTTTGCGGATGCCCGGGGCGATTCCCTGAAACTTGCTCAAATCTGTGCCGAAATGCCCAATGCTGAATTTATTGCATTCTGTGGCGTTCACTTTATGGCCGAAACGGCTGATATGCTCACCGGACCAGATCAAAAAGTAATTCTCCCTGACATGCGCGCCGGTTGTTCGATGGCAGATATGGCCGATATCGATCAAACCGAGCTGGGCTGGGTGAAAATGCAGGAAATTTGGGGTGATACCATCTTGCCACTTACCTACGTCAACTCTACCGCAGCCATCAAGGGCTTTGTAGGCAAACATGGCGGAGCCACGGTGACCTCCTCTAACGCCAAAAAAATGCTGGAATGGGCCTTCACCCAAAAAGAGCGCATTCTGTTTTTACCAGATCAACATTTGGGCCGAAATACGGCTTTCGACCTGGGAGTTCCTCTCGATCAGATGGCCATTTGGGCTCCCATTGAAGGGGAGTTCATCTATGACGGCGATTTTGAAGATGTGAAAGTTATTCTCTGGAAAGGGCACTGCTCTGTTCATGAGAAGTTTAATATTAAGCACATCGAAAATCTTCGCAAGCAGGAACCTGACACAAAAATTCTGGTTCATCCCGAATGCACCTATGATGTGGTTCAGGCTTCCGACTTCAACGGCTCCACCAGTTTTATCATTGATACCGTTGAAAATGCTGAGCCCGGTACAAAATGGGCCATCGGCACCGAAATGAACCTGGTGAACCGGCTGGCACAGGAAAACCCGGATAAAGAGATTGTTTCCCTGAACCCGTTTATGTGTCCCTGCCTGACGATGAATCGCATTGATCTTCCACATTTACTGTGGGCGCTGGAGAAGCTGGAAGAGGGAGAAGTGGTTAATCAAATAACCGTGCCTGAAGCCGTGGCAAAAAATGCGGTGCTTGCATTAAACCGAATGCTGGAGCGGTCTTGATATCAACCCCGTCATTCCACACTTGATGAGGAATCTCTGAGCTAAGATCATTTTGTTTTCAATCAGGGAATAGTAGTCTTTGAGACTTCCATTCGCGTTTTATGAGGAACACAAACCAACATTTCACGGTACATCTTTTCGTTAGTAAACGCTTAATCCTTCCTATAAAAATTAGTACATTCAGGAAACGCAGTTCCATGATGAGATCAAGACCGCTATTATTTACCCTATTTATTCTTTTTTGCCCGATTTTCGCCTTTGCACAGGGCGGACAACAAGGGGCTGATAATTCCCTTTTACCGGAAATTAACCCTCAGGATATTGAGATTCGAAGTGAATTCCAGGCACGCTTTCCGGGCCTCAGACGACAGCCGATTTTGGGCTTCAACCCAAAGCCGCGGGTTTTCCAGATCGATCCCAACCGCATGCCTTTTATGGAGACGAGGGAAGAAGCCGTAGCCGATATCTCTATCACTCAACTCGGCCGCCCAGCACCCCCTCAACGATCTGTTCTCACCAATCCGGATCGCATAAATGCTTACATAAGAGGTGGTTTTGGCAGTTTTATCACGCCGGAGCTGAATGGGTATGGGTTTTATAAGCTGAATGAAAAAAGCCTGATTTCTGCCGATGTAAACATGCGGGCTTCAGATGGACACTTAGACAATCAGGTAAGCTCCTTTCGATATTTGGATGCCAATGTAAGTTACATAACCAGGGTTCAGGATGATCTCAGGCTTACCATTGATGTGGGAGGGCTAAGCGATTATAATGATCTGTTTAACCTCTCCGATAATTTACAGCAGAATTTTATTGGTAAAACATCCAACAAAAGTTATACCGGAGGCTCTGCGCAGATTTCGCTTCAACAGTCCAGGAATACACTGACCGGATGGCGAGCCGCTTTAGGAGGAAATGTATTTAATACTTCATTAGATGCCGGAAACTCCGGCCTTTCAGGAGATTTGGATGAGCAGATTGGTCATGCTACATTTTCTTACTACTGGCCGGGTAATCGCCTTTATGAAACCTTTGATATTAGCGCCTCTATTGAAGCCGGAAACTATTCCAACCCTGTATCATCCGATCAAAGCTGGGTAGATGCCGAAGCTTCTTTTGAGTATGAGCGATTGTTGAACTTCAGTACCAGAATCAGTGGAAAAGGAGGAATTGAGTATATCTCAGATCCAACCACCAGCAAGATCTATTTTACTCCTGAGATCCGAATTAAACATAACTTTAGCAACGCTCTTTCTATTTCAGGAACAGTCTTTGCTAAACCTGAAATGCATACTCAGCAATCACACCACCAGTACAATCGATTCCTGAATGTTCAGAATCAACTTCGTCATGCTTATCACCTTGGGACTACCGGCGAAGTCAATTTCCAGCTGTTTGATGGCAACCGGATTTTTGGAGGAGTTAATTACCGTCACGTTAAAGATTATGCATATTACCGGCGTCAGACACTCCCGCCATCCAATACCGCAGGCTTTTATGAAATTAACTATGCAGAAGCTAACATCTTTGAACTCTACGCCGGAGCCAGCCAGCAATTACTTCCTGAGAAATTCTGGTTTGACGGGAAAGTGTATGTTCGCAGCCCAAAGTTAAGCGGGGGCGGATTTATACCTTATGAAGAGAAGCTTGGGGTAGAAGGAGCTATTTCATATAAAGTGATAAAAGAACTTACAATTAACGGTTGGGCAGAATATATTGGCTCACGGGAAGCGCCGGCGGCAAACTCAGATTTAAGTGCTTACGTACTGCTTAATGCCGGAGTTGAATATCAAATTAATGATACCTTTGGCGTTTATGCCAAACTATTAAATCTTTTGGGACAGGAATATGAAATTTGGAATGGATATCAGGAACGACCATTCCAGGTTTTCGGAGGTTTAACCATAAAATTCTAATAACATGACAAACGAGTTTTTAGAAGCGTTGGGAATTGTGATTCGTGATCAAATAATCATGAAGAATTCCGTAGAAATAAAAGGCTTGGGTACATTTAAAGCCGTTCATCACAATCAAAAACAAGAAAAACAGGCCGATGGTACCAATGTGATGATCCCCCCAAAAGACACCGTTGAATTTACAGCAGAAAATAAGGGGTAAGTCATGCATATAGATCATCAAAAACTGGTAGAGCTGCTCACCGAAACTTCGGGAATTGAAAAAGAGACGGTTGAAAGTCAGCTCGAAGAACTCGTTGAAGAAATTAAAGAAGCCATTACCGAAGGCGATGCTTACGAAGTATCCGGGCTGGGGGTTTTTAGCGGAATAGGAAATAATATTCTCTTTATCCCTTCGGATGATTTTGCCACCGAAATAAATTACAAGTACGTGGGCATGGAGCCGATAGAGATGGATGACGCGGCTCCGGAAACCACCGAAGAAGCCCCTCAACCAGAAGAAGATGAAGATGCCTCTGAAGAATCGGATGAGGTTGTAGCTGATGCCGGTGAGGATGATGATCCTTTTGGCGGACTCCTTGAAGATGAAGGCGAGGAGGACGAAGAACCCCCTTCTTTTGAGCTGGATGACAGCGACGATGAACCAATTGATGAAGACACCTCCGAGGACATTGAAGAATTTGCCGATGAAGAGGAAGAAGCACCTTTTGATTTTGCTGATGAAGACCTTGAGGACGACACGGAAGAAGAAATTTCGGATGCCGA
Source organism: Gracilimonas sp. (assembly GCF_017641085.1). Lineage (NCBI taxonomy): Bacteria > Pseudomonadati > Balneolota > Balneolia > Balneolales > Balneolaceae > Gracilimonas > Gracilimonas sp. The sequence continues at coordinate 424,256 of NZ_JAEPPI010000002.1, forward strand.
AGAACCCAAACCGGGTCCCGATAAGTGGGGAATTGATACCTATAAAGATGATTCGGCAGAGCGCACTTTCTCCGGCTTATTAGGAGATAAAGATGATGAGGAAGCAGAAGAATCCTCAGAAACTGATGATTCTGACCTGGCGGCTGAATTGAACAAGCAACTGTCTGAAGGAGACGATGAAGACGATTCTCTGGATGCTCTGTTCGGGGATGCCGATGTAGAAGAAGAACTGGATGACGAGAGTGGCGGTGAAGACGATCCTTTCGCTGCCCTTGCCGGAGATGAAGAAGAATCGGAAGAAACCCCGGACGAGCTTATAGATTCAGATGTTATAGAAGAGGATCAGGATGAAATCATCCCGGTTATTACCAACCTCGCCTCTGAAGAAACCAAAAAGAAACGCGCTGAACAGGAAAAAGAGCAGCCCGATCAAAAAGAAGAAGAGACGGCTGAAAAGGAAGACGAATCCTCCAAGAGACCGAATCGCCCGTCTACATCGAGGGACTCCCAGGGAGCACCGGTACTGCTTTGGGTATTGTTAATTATCGTTCTGCTGGCCGGAGGAACTTATGGGCTGGGATATTTCGGAGTGGTAAACATTCCGGGAATCACCCCACAAGCACCTCAACAGGCTTCCGCAACTCAACCTGATCCGGTTCCACTTCCTCCTGCTGATGAAACCCCGACTCAGCCCGCTCAACAAAACAATCAAACCAACCAGGGGCAGGGTGATTCTGAAACATCGTCTGATGACGAACCCGCCCCACAGGAAGCTCAAAATCCACCTCAGGAACAAGCAACTGATAATCAGGTATCACAAAGTGAAGCGGTTCCTGCCGGACAACCTATGTATGGGTTGAATGGTGTCGTAAACCCGAATGCTAATGACGGCTATACCATCGTGGTTTACTCATTGAGCAGCGAACGCAATGCCAAGTCCATAGAGAAAGAGTTAAGCGATGACGGTTATCGTGTGCTTTTGGCCACCATAACTTCACAACAATATGGACGACTTTGGCGCGTAAGTTTAGGGCAGTTCGAATCGATGCGTAATGCTGCCATTGCCGCAGAAACCCTCGATTCACCCCTTTCAGAAAATTATTTCATAACCAAAATTAACTAAACGAATATCATCTACATGCACTTATTGCTGATTTTTTTGCAAGACACGGCCTCGGTTGATTCTCTGATGGCCATGCAGGAAGAGACCGTCACCTTTTTCGACCTTTTGATCGAGGGTGGCGTTTTAATGATCCCCATCTTTCTTCTGTTCGCCATCTCGGTTTATGTAATCGTTGAACGCTGGAGCGCGGTGAACCGGTCTCATGTAGAACCGGAAAAATTTCTTTCCACCATCGAAAGCATGCTTAAATCCGGAAAAGGGGGTGCCTCTAACGCTATGGATTATTGTGATGAGTTTGATAAGCCCATTGCCCGAATTATTAAAGCGGGTATTAAACGGCTGGGAAGGCCCCTTCGTGATATCGAGGATGCTATTGATAATGCCGGAAAGAAAGAGATTTTCTTCCTGGAAAAACGCATGAACTGGCTGGCTACCGTTGCCGGTGTGGCGCCGCTGCTGGGATTCACCGGTACCGTAACCGGTATGATCGAAGCCTTTATGGATATTCAGTCGCTTCAGGGAAATGTAAACCCGAGCGTGCTGGCCGGAGGTATATGGGAAGCCTTGATTACCACCGCTGCAGGACTGATTGTCGGTTTGATTGCCTACGGCTTCTACAACTTTCTGCTGGGCAAAATAAACCGTTCTATCTTTGAATTGGAAAATGCTTCGGCTGATTTCCTTGATCTGCTTCAATCACCAGCAAAAAAAGAGAATAACTAATTATGTCGCGCGATTTCAGACGTGGAGATAAAAAGCTGCCGCCGCTGTCGCTGTTCTCACAGTCGTCGCTGACGGATATTGTACTGTTGCTGCTTATTTTCTTTTTGTTGACCTCCTCTTTCGTTACCAATTTTGGTATTCGTGTTGAAGTACCCAAGGCAGAAAGCAGCGCGGCAACAGAGGCTCAATTCATATCGGTAGCCGTTACTAAAGACGGTGAGTTTTATGTGGACGGTGATTTAACCGCCCGCGGATCGCTGGCAACGGCTATCCGAAACGCCCGAAATAATAAGCCCCAGGGAACCGTTGTATTGAGAGCTGACAAAGATGCCAAAGTTGATGATGCCGTTCGCGTTATGAATGTAAGCAAGGCTTTGAATCTTAAAATTATAATGGCCACCGAACAAGGCTCATAATCACCCCATGAATTTCACGGAAGACGATCGCTTAGCATTGTACGTAACCTTCGGGTTAAATACGGCTTTATTGCTGTTCTCCCTTTGGTTCACCTTAGATATGAACCGAAATGCGCGCCCGTCTTACATTGAAGTGGAATTCGGAGAGTTTAAAACCGGCCAGCTTGCCGAGTACTCAGAAGTGAAGAATGAGCAGGTTGCACAGCGTCCCAATCCCTCCGAAACAGAACCCGAAGAGCCGGTTGAAGAAGCGCCGGAACCGGAAGTAACCCCGCAGGAAACAACCGAAGAACAAACTAAGGCCGTTGACCTGTCTGACCAGGTAGAAGACGTTCAGGAAGATCCGGTTTCAACCCCGGAAACAGAAAAGATTGACCCAAATCAGGAAGAAAACAAACCTGAGGAAGAAGAGGTGGAAGTGCCGCCTGTAGCCAAAGAGAATGAGACATCTACCGATGGTGCAAAAGAAAGCGGTGATGTGGACGGTGCCCGTGGCGATATGAATTCTGACCAGGGAATTGGTAATGATGAAGAGAAAACCTCTCCTTATGAACTGAAGTGGGAGGGAGAAATTGACCGCTCACCGATGGTTCAGCCTCTTCCTGAAAACACCTCCAATACCGAGGGCGTAATTACCGTTCGGTTTGAAGTTCGTCCCGATGGCACCGTTGGACGAATCATCCCCATCAAAAAAATGAACCCGGAATTAGAGAGAGAAGTAATGAGTACGCTCCGTACCTGGCGCTTTTCACGACTACCGGGCGGTGTGCCACAGCAAACCCAGTGGGGTACTATAACTTTTCGTTTTGTGTTTGATTAACATTTAAATCCCACGACATTAAGAGTTGTCACACTGAACTTGATTCAGGGTCTGAGGGGGATATCTGTCCGATATATTGAGAATCTTTCGCTAACTGCTCACCCTTTTCAGATGCTGAATCAAGTTCAGCATGACAACAAAACAAGTGACTTCTGTAGAAGTGTTGACCTCACCCTAATCTTCCCCTGATTCTTTCTTCGAAGTTTTGGAGTCTTCGGAGCCGTGTTTAACATCATCCTTGTCAAAATTCAGTCCCGAGCGTACATGTAAATCTCTTTGCGGGAAGGGGATCTCGATATCGTATTCGGCAAACTTTCTGACGATCGCCTGATTCAACGAATTCTGAACCTGATACCTTTTCTTCACATCCGGGATCCAGGCCAGTAATTTCATGTCCCAGGAGGAATCTCCAAAACTGCGGAGCTGCACTTCATGATTGGGGGTTTTAAGCACATCCTCGCTCTCTTCGGCTACTTCATTGAGAGCCTTCAACACATTATCAAGATCTGAGGAATAAGACACGCCTACATTGATGCCTAACCGATAGGTGGGATCACCATGGGAAAAGTTAATCACATCTTTGGACACAAACTCTGAATTCGGAACTATGATGGAGATGTTATCCAGCGTTTTTACTTTGGTAGAGCGGATATTTATTTCCTCTATATCCCCTTCAATATTATTAACCATCACGCGATCGCCGACTGAAATCGGACGTTCAAAAAGCACAATCAAACCCGAAATGAAATTTGAAGTGATGTTCTGTAATCCAAAACCAATACCAACCGACAGGAAACCAAAAATTACCGCCAGCCCCGTCATGTTTATACCCAAAAACTGAAAGGATATAAACACCCCTATAACTACCACCACATACTGAGACATCCTCGACAGGGTGTAACGAAGTCCGCCATCTTTAACGAAGCGGGGCAATATTTTGCGGTTCAGCATTCTCTTTGTGAAAGACGCCAGAAATGAAAAGCCCACCAGAAGAAGAATGAAAATAATCAGCTTCAGAAAGGTAACCGGCGTATTCTGAATAGAAAACAGCTGTACCTGAAGCAAGTCCCAGATATAAATAAAAAATTCAGACAGAGAGTAATCCGTCGGGTTGGGGATATTTACCGAATCTGCCTGTATAAGACCGCTGTCGGGAGCAAGAGAATCGATTTGAGAAGGCGCTGTTGTAGGAAGTTGATTCATAGAGCCAAATGTAATGGATTGAAACAAAAAACCCACAAATATTTTCAATGTGTAATCGAAGGCCGGGCCATGCAAGCCATAACCCGGCTTTCATTTTTTTACTTATTTATCGAGGCTTACTTTCGGTGCCTTCCAAATTTCATCGTTGTAATCGTTGATGGTTCGGTCGCTCGAAAACTTCCCGATATTCGCCGTATTCAGGATGGCCTTGCGGTTCCATTCGTCCTTATCTTTGAATAAAGCCGACACTTCTTTCTGCTTATTCACATAGGCTTCGTAATCAGCAAGCACCATGAAGTAATCTCCCTCATGCAGCAGCGCATTAATGATCGGCTGAAAAAGTTCTTTATCGCCATTACTGAAGAAGCCATCGCGGATTTGATCCAGCGCCTGCTTCAATTCTTCGTTGGCGTTGTAGTAATCCCACGGGTTGTATCCCTCGCGGCGCAGCTGATCGATATCCTCTTCTTCCAGCCCAAAGATGAAAATGTTCTCGTCGCCCACTTCTTCTTTGATTTCCACATTGGCGCCATCCAGCGTACCGATAGTAAGGGCACCGTTCAGGGCGAACTTCATGTTACCTGTTCCGGATGCTTCCATTCCCGCTGTTGAAATTTGCTCGGAGAGATTGGCTGCCGGAATCAGTTTTTCTGCCAGCGTTACGCTGTAGTTCTGCAGGAATACACACTTCAGTTTTTGATTCACTTCCGGGTCGTTATTCACCACTTCGGCAATGCTGTTTATTAGTTTAATGTGAAGTTTGGCCATGGTGTAGCCCGGGGCCGCTTTTCCGGCAAAAATCACGGTGCGTGGAGTCATATCCAGGTCCGGATTTTCTTTCAGGCGATTGTACAACGTAATTACATGCAGGGCAGCCATCAGCTGACGTTTGTACTCATGAATCCGCTTAATCTGAATATCGAACATCGACTCAGGATCTACATCCAGGTCATTATGCTCTTTAATGTATTCAGCCAGATGCTTTTTGTTCTCCAGCTTAATCTCTGCGAACTTCTTCCTGAATTTCTTGTCGTCGGCAAACTTGTTGATTTTTTTCAGCTCATCGAGTGCCGTAATCCAGTCGTCCCCGATTTTGTCTGAAATGAGATCAGACAGGGCGGGATTGCATTGCTTCAGCCAGCGGCGGGGTGTAATCCCGTTGGTCTTGTTGGTGAATTTATCCGGATACATCTCGTCAAAATCACGGAACATGGAATCTTTCAGCAGGCGGGAGTGCATCGCCGCCACGCCGTTTACTTTGTGAGATCCTACAATTCCCAGGTGCGCCATATGAACCACCGGCTGTTCGCCTTCGCCCACAATACTCATGCGACTCTGACGGTTTTTATCGTCCCCCAGCTTAATCTTAACATCGTCGAGGAAGCGACGGTTAATTTCGTAAATAATATTCAGGTGGCGGGGCAGCAGGTTCCTTACTAAGGAAACCGGCCATTTTTCGAGCGCCTCCGGAAGTAACGTGTGGTTGGTGTACGCCATGGTATCTACGGTGATATCCCAGGCTTTATCCCAATCCATGTGTTCTTCGTCCAGCAGGTAACGCATTAGTTCCGGTATCGCCAGGTTTGGGTGGGTATCATTACACTGAATGGATACTTTTTCCGGGAACTTGGTGAAATCAGATGACTGCTTTTTGAAGCGACGGATGATATCCTGCATGGATGCCGAAACCAGGAAGTATTCCTGCTTAAGGCGTAGCTCTTGCCCTACAAATACTTTGTCGTTCGGATAAAGTACTCGCGAAATATTTTGCTCCAGCTGGTTATCACGAACCGCATCAATGTATTGGCCCTGGTTAAAGCTCTTCAGGTCGATCCCGGCCGATGATTCCGCTTTCCATAATCTCAGGTAGTTAACAATGCCATTGTCGTATCCCGGGATGGGCGTATCGTAAGCCACTGCTTTAACACGATGCGTATTTTCCCATCCGTAATGAGTATTTCCATTGCTGGATTGTAGGGTGGTCTGATTCCCATAAAATTCTACAGGGTACTGCACTTTAGGCCGAACCGTATCCCAGGGGTTGCCATATTTCAGCCATAGATCCGGCCGCTCAATCTGGTAACCATCCTTAATTTTTTGATAAAAAATTCCGTAATCGTACCGTATGCCATGACCTATTGCCGGAATCCCCAATGTTGCCATCGAATCGAGGAAGCAGGCTGCAAGTCTTCCAAGGCCTCCATTTCCAAGTCCGGCATCCCATTCCTGATCCCGTATTTCTTCATAGGAAAGGTCAAGGTCGTCGAGAGCTTCGGCTACAAGGTCGCGCACGTCCAGGTTTACCAGCATGTTGTCCAAGAGACGACCAATCAGGTACTCCATGGAAAGATAGTACACCCGCTTAGCATTGGATTTATAGAAGTGCTGCTGGGTTTTCAGCATCCGGTCGTTCAGGCGATCCATAATGGTAAGCGCCACGCTTCTGTACTTATCCCAGCTGGTGGTTGAAAACTCATCTTTAGCCAGGGTATGACGCAGGTGCAGTTTAATATCTTCGCGAAGCGAATCCTTATCCATCCCGGATCTGATATTCACTCCATTTGTTTTTTTGGTACTCATAAATGCTGGTCCTTAATAAATAATCTTAAATCTTTTTTCGGGTGATGATTAATGAAGTGATGAAGTTTTATCTGTTAATAATGTATCCCATTCATAATATGGATACTTCATCATTCGTCACTTATCACTCTCACTCTTCCTTTACATAAATGCCGGTATCAGGCTCAAACTTTGGCCGGGTGAGATTCGCCGGAAATCCGAGCTTATGAAACGACTCATAGGCGTTAATTGCAACAAAATCCTGCTGAAAAACGCCAAAAACACTGGAACCGCTTCCGCTCATACTGGCATAGTCGGCGCCGAACTCATACAGTTGATCTTTCAAATTCCCAACCAGGTGGTGACGGGGGAATACAGCAGGCTCCAGCTGATTCATCAGCAGGTAACGCCATTCTTCCGGCTCTTCATCAAGAAGCACGTTTTTAAGGGAGAATTCAGGCTCCGGATTGGGTTCACAAAACTGATAGGCTTCGGCCGTGCTACTTTCAATATCCGGGAAAACGGTTACAACCCAGGCATCGGGCTGAATGTCCAGCTCTTCAATTTCTTCTCCGATTCCCGTTGCAAAACCAGGCTTCCCCTTGATAAAAAAGGGAACATCAGCGCCCAGCTTTTTCCCGAGCTGCATTAAGTCATGCTCATTCAGGCCGAGATTTGCAATCTTATTCATCATGCGAAGGGTAGTGGCCGCATTACTGCTTCCGCCCCCCAAACCAGCACCCGCCGGAATGTTCTTTTCCACCTCTATATAGAACTCATCTTTAAGGCCCGCTTCTTGTTGCAGCAGCTTGATGGCTTTTACAATCAGGTTGGAATCGTCCACCGGAATTTTTTCATCACTCATCACCAGCTCCATGCGGGGGGCGTGTTTAACTTCAAAACGGTCGTTCCATTCTATAAAACAAAAGCCGGTTTCAATGGTGTGATATCCATTTTCCAGCCGCTCGAGTACATTCAGCCCGAGGTTAATTTTTGCGTGTGAATTTGAAATCCAGAGTTCTGCCATCAGTTCAAAAAATCTTCTTTATGTTTCATCATATAGTCAAACGCGGCATCGTGATCGTTGGGAATATCGCCATTCAGGATCGCCTCCTTCACCGCATCTTTTACATCACCCACTGTGCGACTGGGTTCAATATCGAGCGCCTCCATGATTTCCTCCCCGGAAAGCGGGTTCTTCCAGTTGCGGATGCGGTCTTTTTCTTCTACTTCTTTAATGCGCCGCTCCACATAATCAAAGTTCTTTTGGTAGCGCTCTTGCTTGTAATCGTTCTTTGTGGTCACATCAGCCCTGCACAGTTTCATCAGATCGTCAATGTCATCACCAGCCTCATAAATTAAGCGGCGTATCGCACTATCCGAAACTTCATCTGAAACCAGGGCAATGGGACGCAGATGCAATCGCACCAGCTTCCTCACATAACGCATGCGTTCATCCAGCGGAAGACCCAACCGGCGGAATATTTTTTTGGTCCACTTGGCTCCCAGGGCATCGTGACCGTGAAACGTCCACCCGACCCCTTCCTGAAAGCGCTGAGTTGGAGGTTTGGCGATATCGTGCATGATGGCCGACCATCGCAACCACAAATCTGCATCCATCTCAATCACATTGTCCAGCACCTTAAGGGTGTGCCAGAAATTATCTTTATGGCGAACGCCCTTCACTTCCTTCACGCCATGCAGGTTGTGCATTTCAGGGAAGAACTCTTTCAGCAATCCCGTTTTAAAAAGCATGGTGAAACCCAGCGAGGGATTATCACTCATAATAATTTTATTCAGCTCTTCAATGATGCGCTCTTTGGAAATAATGTTGATGCGCTCCGACATTTCGGTAATGGCATCAAAGGTGTTTTCCTCAATCCGGAAATTCAGCTGAGAGGCAAAACGAATGGCCCGCATCATACGCAGGGGGTCGTCATCAAAGGTTTTTTCCGGGTCGATGGGAGTGCGGATGAGCGCCCGTTCCAGGTCATCCATCCCGCCAAAAGGATCGTTCAGCTCTCCAAAGTTCTCCCTATTCAACGACCACGACAGGGCGTTGATGGTTAAATCGCGCCGGAGCTGATCGTCTTCCAGGGTTCCGTCTTCCACAATGGGTTTGCGGGAGTTCTTCCGGTAGCTTTCTTTTCGGGCGCCCACAAACTCCAGCTCCAGATCTCCGGTTTTAACCTGTGCGGTTCCAAATTGCTTATATACAGCCAGCGAGGAGCCTTTTATCTTTTCCGAAACTTTGCGGGCCAGCTTAATCCCGGACCCAACTGTAACAAAGTCGATATCTATCTCTCCTTGTTTAGAGCGGTTGAGATAATAATCTCTAACGTAACCGCCAACCACATACACCGGACAGTCCAATTCCTGTGCAGCATCGCTGATGATAGTAAATACGTTTTGATGTTCGGGCGGTATGTTTTGCATGTGTTTCAAAGCATGCCAAAGATAGGAATGTTAGCGATTGCTTTCAGAGGAGAACTAAGATATTTTCAAGGATATTAATTCATACATTAAAGACCGTTTAACAAATAAATAGTCTATGGGAAATGCAAAAAAGTGGGTAATTGCTACCAACGGTACAAAATATGCCAGTGCGGCGGTTAAATATGCAGCCGAGCTTTTTCGGGATTTACGCACCGAGCCGGAAGTTTACATTCTGGTGGTAGCCATCGATGATAACTCCCTCACCGAGGCCAAAGCTATTCTGGAGATGGCCAAATACTCTTTTGAAGACATCGCCGGCAAAGAGGGCCCGCTTACTCCTTATGTGGAAACGGGCGAGCCGGGAAAAGTGATTGTGGAGCAAATGCAAAAGCTGAAAGCCGATCACCTTTTTATAGGAGGAGCCGATTTTAAGTGGGATATCAATGACGAAGGTCCCGGCGGAATCAGTAATTATATTATCGAGAATATTTCCGGCGGGGTTACGCTGATTAAGTAGGGCATCGATCTTTTTAGTTTGAGGCAGAGCCTCATTTAATCTATGAGTTCGACTCTAAGTTTTTTTCCAAAAAATCCCATTCCCCTTTTAGTCGCTATTCTTCTATTTTAGCTTTTGTTGTTAGCAATCAAATAAATTTCCGTTCGTGACTTTAGACCTGTTTGAACCCACTGCCATCACCCAAAAAGAGCGGGTAAACAAAGCCATGGGAGGGGAGCTTCCTCCCCATGAGCCGGGCGTTTATACCATGTACGACAAGCACGATCAGGTTCTCTATGTGGGAAAGGGAAAAGACCTGCAGCAGCGCATTACTTCGTACCGGTATTCGAAGTCCAAAAAAGTACAGCGGATGATTGCCCACCTGGAGCGCATCAGCTACGAAGTGTGCAATACGGAAACGGATGCCATTCTGCTCGAAAACCTGCTTATTCGTTCGTTACGGCCGCCCTTTAATCACGCCAATAAAAAACCAGAGACCTATTATTATATTTCCACGGCGCGGAGAGGTAATAAAAAGGAATTTCGGTTATCGATGCGGGTGCTGGATGATTATCCGGAAGTGTACGGCTGCTTTAAAGGTCACCTTAAAACACGTAAAGGACTCGGCGCCCTGCTAAAGCTGCTGTTTGTGCAGGAAACGAGCATCACCAGCGCTCATTATCTGCCCAGCCAGCTTTTAAACCGAATAACCCCGCAAAAATTTCAGCTTCGGCTGGATGAGAAATCCGGATTTTTAGTAGATCAGTTTCTGAAAGGGTCTTCCAGCCTGCTGGCCGATCAATTGGAGGAACATATTCTGAGCCTGAACTTCAAGGACCGGTTTACTGAAAATTATTTTGATAACGAACTGGAACTGCTTCGGATGTTTTTCACCCTGGGTCCGCAACGAAACTACCGGATGAAGAACGAACTTGGGCTGCGTTCAGCGTTGATCAATCAGGATGAAATTGATGACCTGCTGGCGCTAATGAATGAAGGGTAAGGGGAATCATTCATTGTTGAAGTGAGGGGGTAGAGTTGCTTCTTCCAGTGTATTAGGGCTCAGTGGTATTAGTTATATGTTCCGCCGCGGAGCGATCGGAACAAGAGCGGGGGTTAGGAGTTTTTGATGAATTTAGACCATTGTTGCTTCACTCAAAATCTCGGTCTGACGTTCTGCGTAGGAGCGAATTCTGTATTTTGGCTTTTTAATGCAGAAAGCCTTCAATTGATAAATCTTCGTCAAGCTCTTCCCAATGGATGCCAACCCCGCCGCCTATAAAACGCCATTCATTCAGATCCTCTTTTTTCGCATCTCTTAATTTTGGATACCATTCTAAGGGCACAGCAATCTCTCTTCCATCTTCAAGAAGCGCATACAACTTGCTATCATCGAACCAAATTTCCGTTGCCCTGGTAGGTTTATTTTTTACTAAAGTATTCATTCCATGCCTCCTCGAGATGTTCTCTATGTTCCTCAACAAGTTTCCTGATCTTATTTAACTCAGTAGAGTGATAACCAGTAGAATATGCAATGGAAACAGGGTTAATCCAAAACTTACAGTATCCATCACCACTCTCAATATGAACATGAACGGGTTCATTTCCTTCGTTGCTAAAGAAAAAGAACCTGTATCCGTCTATTCTTAAAACCGTTGGCATACCCTTATATTACAAAAAAAGTTAGAAACTCACTCTGCGCTGGATCGGAAAATGATGACTTGCTGACCTTGATTAAGGAAGAGTAAAGAATATCGAACATTCAATATTGAATATTCAATGTTCAATATTCTATAGCTTAACCCATTCCATGTAGTCTGTCAGGTTTCCTCTGGCGTCTGTGTTTTTGCCGGGTTTGGTTTGAACGGAATCGGGGTATTCGTCCGGGAATAAAAAGACGGCACCCAGCAAAATTTCCTGCTTGGGAATTCCTAAAAACTCCATCACTTTAGGTTTTCGCAAGCATCCTCCAGACGACCAGTAGTTGGTAATGCCTTTTGCCGTGGCTGCCAGAAGCAGGTTTTGAATGGCCGCTCCGGTGGCTGCAATGTGTTCCATGTTTTTCACGTTAGGATGAAATTTTCTGGACAAAGATCTTGGCCGCTCGGGCAGCCAGGTAGATAAGATCAATGCATCGGCTGCGGCTAGCATTTGCTTAATGCCATCGCTGGCTTTCATGGGCTCGTCCTTCTTCAGGCTTTTCAGTAAATGACGACAACTATCCCCATCCAATACGTGAAACCGCCACGGTTCCGCGCCGGTCAGCTTCTTTTTTTGATGACTTTCCGCACTTTGATAATGAAAGGGTGCCTGCCCGGCAAGCTCAATCAGCCGCTCGATGGTTTTGTTAAAATCTGCTCCTTTAGTAACCGGCAAAGGTTCATCCGGATTTGCCCTCAATTTCAGGGTCCGGCGTTTTTGTATGGCTTCTTCCGTATTCATTACTGCTTGTTCATTTTACAATCATTCCAGGATATAATTTTTCGCCACCTGCTTGTATTCCTTCACTTCCTGTTCCACCCAGCTTTCATCTTTGCCGAATTCCTGCGCCAACAGCCGGCCTACTTCAGGGGCCATTTCCACACTGGCTTTGGCATCCAGCAGCAGAGCTCTTGTCCGTCGTGAAAGTACATCTTCGATGGTTTGAGCCAGCTCATTACGCACCGCCCAAATCACCTCTGCTTTTATGTAGGGGAGATCGGGGTGAAGTTGTTCACCCAGTTCTTCATTTTCGTCAATCAGTTTTTGCAGGGCTACCTTATCCGATCCATATACAAACAGGTGATCCTTACGGTCCACATTCTTCAGCCAGCCGTGAATCCGAAGGTCTTTGGTCGGGCATTCTTTTACCTCTAAACCAGCTACCAACGCTGCCCGGTCGATAGTGTCCTCCGCCATCTTGCGGTACGTCGTCCATTTTCCACCGGCTATGGTTACCAGCCCCGATTCAGATACCTGCAGGTGATGACTTCTGGATATTTCAGAGGTCTTTTTAACATCCGGAGGTTTTACCAGGGGGCGTAAACCTGCAAACACACTTTTCACATCTTTACGGGATGGGTTTTTGGTGAGATACTGGGCAGCATGCCGTAATATAAATTCAATTTCCTCTTCGAGTGCCACTGGTTCCAGCGTGGGTTTTTTAATTGGGGTGTCAGTAGTACCCACAATCACCTTATTGTGCCACGGAACGGCAAACAAAACCCGACCGTCATCGGTATGGGGAACCATAATGGCCGACTCGCCCGGCAGAAAATCTTTATCCAGCACCAGATGAATTCCCTGGGCACACTGGATTATGTTCTCATGGTTCTGCTCATCCATTTTCACAATATGATCGGTGAAAATGCCCGTAGCATTGATCACCACCCGGGCATTAATTTCATGATCTTCCCCGTTCAGCATATCCCGGGCTTGGAGTCCTTCTATAAAACCCTTTCCATTTTTTTTAAGCCCCGTCACTTTCATGTAGTTCAGCGGATAGCCTCCTTCATCAGCAATCGTTTGGGCGAGATTTATGGAAAGGCGGGAGTCATCAAACTGGCCGTCATAATACATTACCCCACCGCGCAGATCTTTGGGCTCCAGCGTGGGGATTTTTTCCAGGGTTTTTTCTTTGGAGAGGTTTTCAGATTTCTTGATCCCAAGCTTTCCGGCCAGCGCATCATATACTTTCAACCCAACCCCATAAAACGGACCGTTCCACCATTCATAACTGGGCACTATAAAGGACTGATGGTTAACCAGGTGCGGGGCATTCTGAATAAGCAGTCCGCGCTCGTGCAGGGCTTCAATTACCAGCGAAACATCTCCCTGCTGCAAATACCGCACGCCGCCATGTACCAGCTTGGTACTACGACTGGATGTACCTTTAGCAAAATCATGCATTTCAAGAAGCAGCGTTTTATAACCGCGGGAAGCGGCATCAACGGCACACCCCAAACCGGTAGCCCCGCCACCGATCACCACTATATCCCAAAAGTCGTTGTAGTTCTTTATCTCCTTAAGAAATGCTGCTCTTTTCATTTATGCTCCCCTTTACTCATTCATGACTTTATTATACGATTCTCTGCCGACTTCCAATATTTCTTTGGCGTGATCAAAATCGAACATGCCGCTGGCATTTCGGGGTATTTCAATCAGCTTGTCTGGTTTATGGATATCGATCATCAGTTCGGTGAGCCGATCCTGGGTAAAACTGAAGGTGCTGTCCATGAGCTCAATGAGTGAAAAAGACTCTTCTTCCTGCTCTGTTTTTTGTTTCTTTTTCCGCTTTTCTCTTACCGCATCAGGCAACAGGTTCTCAAACCATTGTTGTACTTCCTGAATACGATCCGGGCCGGGTTTTCTGTCATATGCCGGATTGTACCTTCCGTTCAGGTTTACCGCTACAATGATAGCATCGTCCCGTTTTTCCACAAGATTTATGGGAAGGGGATTGAGCACGCCGCCATCTACCAACACCCGGCCGTTATCAACTACAGGAACAAAAAATCCCGGAATAGAAACGGAGGCTCTCAGTGCCTTATATAAATCTCCCGACTTAAAATGGACCTCCTCGTTGTTCTTCATGTCGGTGGCAACAGCCGTAAAGGGAATTTCAAAATCCTCAATACTGAATTTTCCGGTTACCTCCAGGTGCTTGGCAAAAAGCTTTTCTCCTTTTATAAATCCCTGCTTGGTGAAGGTGAAATCCAGCAGTTCAAAAACATCCCTGCGGGAAAGACTGGTGAGCCATTTTTTGTATTCCGGTAGCTGCCCCGCTGCATAGATACCCCCAACAACAGCACCCATTGAGCAGCCAATTACTTCGATGATTTCATATCCTTGTTTTTCCAGTTCCTCGATAACGGCAATATGAGCAATCCCGCGTGCACCGCCACTTCCTAAAACTAAATGGACTTTCTTCTTCATATTGATTTCAACATTATCTCTTTAACATCAGTGAGACTTTCTACCTGATCAAAATCTGCGCTGATTTCACCCAATATAAACAAGGGCACTTTATTTCGTGTATGTGTTTTTGTGGAGAGGTCTTCCAGGTTGCCATGATCACTGGTGATAACCAGGGTATCTGAGCTGCGCTTTTCTTTAATGATTTGCAGAAGAAACTCATCCAGCGGTTTCAGCACCCGTTCGGCATCTTCCGGGCTTTGGTTGTGGCCGGCTTTGTCGGTCAGGTAATATTCATAGAGCACCAGGTCATAATCAGGTACTACATTCAGCAGGCGATTTGCGGCCTCGTTTGGGGTGATTTTCGGGATATCAATGCCCAGTTTCTCACGCCAGGCATTTTGCACAATTTCAGCGGTAAGAGCAGTTTCATTCAGAACATCTTCGGTGGAATTCAGCTTCAGGTCTGCACTTTTGGTCATTAACGTCGTACAGCTCCATCGGTTTCTTTTTTGAGCATGCTCAAAAAAGATGGGCGGATAAGCGTTCATGAAATATGGTTTCTTGCCCATCTCCTTCACCCCATGAAAAACACTCTCTTTCTTTAGGAAAGGCTTGATCCCTGAGTGAGGGAAAGGACCAAAATGCTTTCCAATTTCTTTGGCAGCATTTCGTCCGGTAAAAAGAGCCGTTTGCCCGGTTCCGCTTTGGGGTAATCCTTCTACTCCCAAGTTGGCATCTATCGGTTTATAAAGATGATCTTTCTGCTGTACCGGCTTTGCTTCTTTGCTGAAATGACCATCGGTAAGAATTTCAAACGACTCATACCTGTTTTCAAAAAATGGATTAGAAGAATCTTTCTCACCAAGCCCAACTCCATCTATAAATATGAATATAACCGCCATTTATTTCTCCAGGATGATGGTTACCGGTCCGTCATTTTCCAGCTTCACATTCATCATGGCTCCGAATTCTCCGGTTTGGATGCCCAGGTCAGTATTGGTTTTAAACCATTCTATCATATCCTCATACATCGGTTGGGCTTTTTCGGGTCGCGCTGCTTCTATAAAGCTTGGCCTTGTGCCCTTGTCAGCATTGGCATATAAAGTGAATTGAGATACCACCAGAATACCGCCACCCACATCTTGTACCGAATGATTCATTTTTCCTTCTTCATCCTCAAAAATTCGTAGCTTGGCAATCTTGTTACACATCCACTCCAGTTGTTCATCGGTGTCGTCTTCGTGGATTCCAAGTAATACTAAAAGTCCCTGATCAATGGCCCCTGTTATTTCATTATCGACCATAACGGATGATGATTTCACGCGCTGAATAACTGCTTTCATAAACTGTGGATATGTGGATTACTATGTGGATTACTCATTAACAAAAGTTGGATAACTAAAATGCCGCAAAGTTGTACACAAGTTTCCACAATCAAACCGGATAATCAACATTCAAAAAGAATAACTTTTGGTGTTGACGGTTGTGAACACGGTTTTATGTAAAAAATATATGCGTATGTGAACAACAATTTCATAACCGGTTTAACTTATTGATTTTTATCAGCAGGTTTCCCACAAAAATATCCACATGTTTTTAAGGTGGCCGGTAAAATTCAGGATAAAAAAGTTATCCACTTATCCACAGTCTCTACTACTACTACAAAAACTATAAATCTCATACTTATTGTATTATGCTGTGGAAAAGAAAGCCAAAAAGTTCTTAAAACACTCTCTTAAAGATTCTATATTTAGATTGTTCTTTAAGCAATATATTCTTCCAAAATGAATAACCAATTTCCCATAGGTAAACCTTCTTTTTCTGAGGACTACACTCAGGAAGATCTGGATCAATGGCTTGATGATATTGCTTTATTGCCAGAGCGTATCCGAGAAGAAATTGATGGATGTTCGGATGATGTATTACTTACTCCGTATCGGGAGAACGGCTGGACAGTCAGGCAAGTAATCAGTCATTTGCTTGATAGTCATTTAAACACCATAGTTCGTTTAAAAACAGCCCTGACGGAAGATAACCCCACGATTCGACCTTACAAACAGGATGGATGGGCCCATGTAGATTTTCAGTTCGAAATTCCATTGGAACTCACGCTGGATATGCTTGAAAATACCCATGAAATGATAGTTCGTATTTATCAAAGCCTGAATGAAAACCAATGGGAGCGAACCTATACGAACCCAGAATCCGGAGAAACATTTACGCTGGCAAGATCTGCTTATCACTATGCCTGGCATTCCAATCATCATTTAGCACATATCCGATTGGTTACCCAAAGTGAGGAATGAGTAATACTTAACCTTTAGTGTTTTAGAGCCTTCATGGCAAATTCAAATAAACGATTACATGAGTGACAAGAAACAAATTACATACAAAGATTCCGGAGTAGATATCAAAGCCGGGGAAGAAATGGTAGAGTCCATTAAAGGCGTGGTTAAAGATACTCACGGACCGGAAGTGCTTTCTAACATTGGTGGCTTTGGAGGATTTTTTAAACCGGATTTAGGCTCTTACAAGAAACCGGTTTTTGTGAGTTCTGTTGATGGTGTAGGGACTAAACTCATTGTGGCTTTTAAAGCCGGTAAGTATGATACCGTTGGGCAGGATTTAGTAAATCACTGCGTAAATGACATTGCTGTTTGCGGAGCCAAGCCTTTATTCTTTCTGGATTATTTTTCGACCGGAAAGCTGGAGCAGCATGTAGGTGTGGATGTGGTAAAAGGATTTGCCAAAGCCTGCAAAGAAAATGGTGTAGCTCTGATTGGAGGTGAAACAGCCGAAATGCCGGATATTTACGATTCCGGTGAATTTGACCTGGCCGGCACTATCGTAGGTATCGTGGATGAAGACAAAGTGATCAATGGATCCGACATTGAAAAAGATGACGTACTGTTGGGCTTCAAAAGCACCGGGCTGCACACCAATGGATATTCTCTTGCCCGAAAAGTGCTTTTCAGTAAGTATAAAGTAGAAAACTATGTAGAAGAGTTGGGAAGTACGGTAGGGGATGAACTGCTCAAAGTTCACAAGTCCTATCTGCCATTAATTACTGAGTTGAAAGAAATGAACGGGGTGAATGGTTTCTCCCATATCACCGGCGGCGGAATTGTAGGGAACACCAAGCGTATTCTCCCGGAAGGACTCAAACTGGATATAAACTGGGACAGCTGGGAACGTCCTCCGGTATATAACCTGATCCAGGAAATCGGGAACGTACCGGAAGAGGATATGCAAGCTACCTTCAATTTAGGAATTGGACTGATTGCCGTGGTTTCTGAAGATCAGGTGGATGCTGTTACTAAAAGAGCGGAAAATTTGGGAGAAGAGGTTTTTAAGATTGGAACTGTGAGATAATAAATCGGTTAATGATTAGTTTAACTTAAAACGAACTATAGTTACCAACCTCATGAAAAAACTACTTTTACTATTTACTGTTGTACTCATTAGCGGGTGTTCCATATTTAATGCCGATTCAGACGGTAAAAGTTTTGAAGCGAATATAGGATCTAAATCCTTTTCAGCTGAGGCTCTTGCCTATCAGAATGATGTGGGAAATGCAGACATTGTTATCATTGGCAGAAAAGGAGAATGGGAAAATTCAGAAAACCTTGAGTTTTCTATTGTTGATTTTGATGGAAGCTTAGGTAAATACCAGGTTAGAAAACCTTCTTATTATTTTGTTACCGGTGGTGATGCTATCGGAACTTATGCCGGCCTTGATTACGATAGTGTGGTTCCCTCCGTCACGGTTACCAATTACAATACTTCATCTAATAAAATCAGGGGAAGTTTTAATTTTAGAGTGGTTGTAGAGCGTTCTTTCAACAGTTATGAACCGGGTGATGAGATTTCGATAAAGGGAAATTTTGAAGCAGAGGTGGCTCTGCCTTAAAAAAACCACTTATATTTCATTTCTAAGGCTGTTAAACTATTTGGCTGAATGTGCTGTTATTGAGAGAAGCCGATAAAAAATTCAGTCTGTATGAAAAAATTTCTGCTTTTCTTTTTATGTCTTTTCAGTACAAGCACAGCCTTTGCTCAATGGGAAGAGGTGTATAGAACTGATTCGTACGTTTTTGGCGGACTCTACTTTCTGGATGATGACCTGGGTTTTGCCCTTTACAACGGGTACGATCATTTCTACAAAACAAATGATGGCTTTGAGACCAGCGAATTTCTTCAAATACCGGAAGTATATAACATTGAAGAATTCACTTTTTATGATTCTTTAAACGGACTGGCTTTAGGCCCGGAAGACAATCTCCATAGAACCAAAGATGGGGGACAATCATGGTCGGTAGATCTGCTTGGGGTGGATGAGCCACTTTACCTGGAGTCTATGTTCACCATAGGCCGGGATACCATTTATGTGGGTGGTAGAAAATTACTGAGATCGACCAATGGTGGAGAATCGTGGGAAACCATAGCTGATTATAGCACTTTGTTCGGTAACCATGGAGAAACCATGTATGAGCGGGAAACCCTGATCGATTTCAAATTAGGGGGCGGACAGAGAAACTTGTTTATAACTAATTATTTTGTGTACAGAACTTCGGATGACGGCGAGAATTTAAATCCGCTTCCCCTTCCGGTAAAAGAGAAAAATATACTCTCCCATTATTTTGTGGATTCTTATATAGAGGGAAATTCGGTGTATGTTCTGTCAAATTCCCGCGGATATCCAAAAAAGCTTTTTAAGTCTCATGATTTAGGAAATACCTGGCAGGTTATCGAGCTCCCTCTTAATGATTATATATCCATTAATGGAATCAGTGAGGATACGGTATTTGTTTCCGGGGATAAGGGTGTGTTGCTGGAAACAACAAATGGATTTAACAGCTGGACCAAAACGGTTATCGACCCCGACACGCAAATTAATGATGTTCTTTTCACAAAAAATAAAACAGGGTACCTGGTTACCAATCAACGGATTTACAGAAACAACCGATTTAGAGTGATAACCTCTTCTGAGGATAAAGACCCAACCCAAGCTCACGGTATCAGTTTAGAACAGAACTATCCCAATCCTTTTAATCCTACCACAAATATTAGGTTTACTTTATTACAACCTTCCAGCGTTGTGATTTCTGTCTATAATATTCTGGGTAGAAAAGTGGATCAATTGTATAGCGGACTAAAATCGACAGGAAATCATACTATCACCTTCGATGCCTCCCAACTTTCCGGCGGTATCTACTTCTACGAGTTGAAAACATCCTCTTTTGTAGAAAGAAAAAAGATGACACTGATTAAGTAAAAAAAATAGGGAAAGCCAACTATCTTTGAACCACAATTTACGGGATAAAAGAATGACCAGGATTGTAAAGGTCAAATCAAGGTAATCTCATAATCCTTCTAATCATGGTTCAACATATTTTCTGATAAAAACATCCTTCTGCCCTATCTTAGATGTCAATTCTAAATGAAGTATTAATGCATCTTACATGATCAACAGGTTTCGGGATTTTGTGCGTGCTAACCAGCGGTATTTACCGGTGGTCTTTTTTATGGCCGGTTTTGTGTGGGATTCGCTGACTCTTGGACGAATTGATCGCTTATACGATCGCATCATTTTATGTACATACCTTAGTTCACTTACCGTTTGTCTGTACCTATTCAATCTTGCTGATGATGGAAAATGGGAAGGTACCTTTTTTGAGAAATATCAGGATTATCTGCCGTTAGCCATTCAGTTTTTTTTGGGAGGATTATGCAGCGCATACGTGATTTACTTTTCCCGAAGCGTATCCTTTTCCAAAACGGTCATTTTCTTCATCATCCTTGTGGTGTTGTTATTTGCAAATGAGTTGCTCAAGAAACGGATCTCTAACAAGTACCTTCAGTTCAGCGCGTACTTTTTTGTGAACTTTACCTTCTTCACCTTCTTTGTACCGATGGTAGTTGGAACCATAAATCAGTTTATTTTTATGCTGTCGGGTGCCATTAGTTTAGGGATCACGCTTGGGCTGATTATTTATATCTACAACGTCAGCCCATCAACCCGAAAAGAAATAAGTTTTGGTAAGATGCTGGGCTTCATTTTTGGAATATACCTGCTTATCCATACGTTTTACTTCTTCAACTTAATTCCTCCGGTTCCTCTTGCACTGGATGAAGGCTTGGTTGCTCATCATGTTGAGCGCAGCGATGACACGTATGTTGTGACCTATGAGCGTGAGCCCTGGTATAAAATCTGGAAGGATAACCGACATCAGTTTGAATATGAACCGGGATCTAATGTGTATGTATTTACGTCCATTTTTGCTCCATCTGATTTCAGAAAAGATGTATTGCACCGGTGGAAATGGTATAGTCCACATACCAATAATTGGGAAGTAATAGACGAAATCGGTTTCGAAATAACAGGCGGCCGGGATGAAGGATTTCGGGGATATACCTACAAGAATAAGATGATGGAAGGAGAGTGGAAGGTGGACGTAATCACCAAAGAAGGACTGGTACTGGGAATCATAAGTTTTGAAATAGATATTGATTCAACTGCCCAGCCTTACCGTTTATCCAGTCGAACTTTTTGAGCTTTGGATATAAAAAAAGCCGATTAATTTTATAACCGGCTTTTTCTTAATCGTAAAAGATAAGATCGTACTACTCTATTTTTATCAGGATTATTCGATGGTTAGAACCTTAACTCCGGATACATCCGCAGCTTCAGATACATAACCAACCGCATCCGGGTACGATTTCACAAAAGCAATTACATCAGCATCGCTTGATCTTTCCAAAGGTGCAGTTCCGGCACCTGAAAAGGCCGCTTGCTGCCAGTAACTTCGGATGGATCCGATACTCTGTCCGTGCACTTCCAAAGAAAAA
The DNA here is from genome assembly GCF_017641085.1 of Gracilimonas sp. Lineage (NCBI taxonomy): Bacteria > Pseudomonadati > Balneolota > Balneolia > Balneolales > Balneolaceae > Gracilimonas > Gracilimonas sp. The sequence goes on from NZ_JAEPPI010000002.1 coordinate 445,777, forward strand.
GCAGCACGTGTTGTAGAACGGATACCCTGATCAACAGGTGTAATATCAGAACCACTATTCCATTTGGTTTTCTTCTTCAGAAAAATGTCTGAGAGGTCTTTTTTGGAAATGCTTTCGGTAGCATTCGCTTCGTTCACAATCACTTTAAAAGATTGCGCAGCCAGTTCACTCATTCCAAAAACAAGGAGGAGGACAGCTGTGATAAATATTTTTTTCATGGTGTTCATTTTTACTCCTTTAGAATGAATAGATTAAGGCAGCAACAAGTCCATTGATATTGCCGGACTTATGTTCGTAATGCACATACTCTAATTTTACAGTACGGGTAAAGCTGGGCTTGTAGTTAATCCCTGCAGAATATCTTTTGTACTTGGCGTCAGATGTATGTTGAAACTCGTACCGGGCATAAGGAATGAATTTATCTATGCGGTGACTTAACTGAATAAAACGTCCTTCTAATTCAACTTCACTTTCTGCCTGAAGCACGGTTGGGCTTCCTGCTCCTCCGGTAAAGTCATAAGCAATGGCATCCAGCTGTATATCACCGGTCCAATACTCTGCATTCACTTCGGTATTTCCGTATTTAAGTTTTGCATTATAACCCCATGTAGGTCGTTTAATGCCTGTAGGTGAGGTAATATTCATAGCCGGTGAGCCTGCACCTAATGCATTTTGGGGCAAGGTTATAGCAATAGGCATGGTTTCTTTTTTAGGATTAAAGAAGCCGGCACCTACTTCAACATAGCTTTCATAAGCTACACTGACTTTACCGCCAACGCCTACATTGTAAGATCCATTATAAGATTCACCAATGGTAAACTGGGAATTGATCTGAGCTTTGTAGTAAGGAACTTCCTGCCCAAAAAAGCTAATGGCTCCGGAAGGTTTCCAGGTTGAGTTGGTATATCCGCCTCCGAAAACATCGTATTTCAATTTAAATGATTCACCAAGTGAACCATTCAGAGAAATACCATCTATGTTCAGAGGAAAGTTTTCATTATTGGTAATAATGATTGGCAGAGTTGCACTGGTATTTACCGGTGCATAGTAGTAGGTGTTCATCGGACTTAATGGAGTCAGGAAACGTCCTACTTTAATTTTTAAAGCATCTGAGGTATTGAGTTCACCAAACGCTTCGTTGAGCATAAGGTCGAAGTCATATCCCGGACGGTAAACAAATACACTTTTAATACTGAAATTTGAAGTAGGCCGGTAGGTTACTAACATGCCTGCTTCAGATACGGCGGCACCGTAGCTTACTTCATAACCATCAAGGTCATCGAAATAATTAAACTCTGTGGAAATGTATCCTGTAATATTAGTTACCGGCTCCCAAAAGCCTTGTGTATAAGCGTTTTCCAAACCAACCACCAACACAAGAAAAGTTGCTAAAGCCGAAATTTTCATTTTTAACATGATGAATAAATTTATGTTTGTTGTATTGAACTCTTCTTTCGACTTATCCACATCAAAATCCGGGTTCATTTGTTAAGGGGCTTTTTTACCCCGATTCGAATTGTTTATCGACAGGAATGGATTATTCTTTATTGAACGGATGAGGGATTTCTTATCTGAGAAAGGCTTTTAGCTAAGGTGTTGTTTATTGAGGTATTGATGTATTGATGAGAAGACATAGCTCAGGAAGACCGGGGAAGGATCAGCATCATTATGAAAATAAAAGTTATCCACAGCTTATTGGATTGAGCGAGAAAAGCTGCGAATAAAAAAGCCTTATAATGAAAAAGTTGGTAGAACTTACATTTTATATTTGAATACCTCTTCCAAAGGTTTATCAAATACGGCCGCAATTTTAAAAGCCAGCTCTAAAGAAGGAGAGTATTTAGCGGCTTCTATGGCATTGATGGTCTGGCGCGTTACCCCGACTTTTTCCGCCAGTTCAGCCTGGGTCATTTCATCATGCATAAACCGAAGCTTTCGAATCTGATTTACAATTTGTCCGTCTTCCATATCAATAGCTCTTTCGATAGTAGTAAAGCATGGAGCTTCGCTTCACAATACTGGCTGTAAATAGAACCAGGAATAAGGCATGGAAAATCATGTTGGGCTGTCCAAGTAACAGGTAGTTGTTATCGCCCATGCCAATAAGATTGGAGAGTAACACCTGGAACAGAATAACAGCGATAGCTAAGATAAGGATAGGCTCTTTTATGGCCGATAGCTTCAATCTTTTCATCCCGTTCATCTTTGTTGACCTGGTTCTTACTTTCCGTCAGGTCTATTATAAATTCCACAATTACTGCAACCCAGAATACATTAAAGAAGATCTTAACAAACCGGTCGGAATAATCAGGAATCGTATCAGGCCAGCCAAAAACGAACATTACATAAAAGAATACAACGGATAGAGAGAATCCTAAAGAGGTCCACGATAAAATTTCTTGTTTTGACATAATAAATGGAGTTAGTTAGATGTCAAAAGTTCTTTACGTAGTGTAAAAAATATGTTACACACAAAATGAAATTTTTTATCGGTGTTGGCGGATAATAGGTTTAAGTACATCATCGAGCCCGTTTGTTTTAATCTCAAACATGGTGGCGAGATATTGCCCAAGCTGACCGTTGGGCCAGCCCTGGCGAGAAAACCACTCCAGATAGTGAACGGGAAGCTGCGTGATATACCGATCCTTGTATTGGCCGAAGGGCATTCGGGCCTGTACAAGTTTTATAAGAAAATCTCGCTGGTACATTGGTGTTTCAGGTTGGCTTGCATCACAAAATGAAAAATAGTAATTAAGTCGCAGATTGTTGGAACTTAATAATTAACCGGAATCAATTATGCAGGCAAGTTGGGTCGCAGCGGCATCGTTAGTGTTATTTTTTATCGGCTATCGGTATTACTCCAGATTCCTGGCAGAAAAAATCTATAGGCTCAACCCTGATTTTATGACGCCGGCTCATGAGTTCAGCGATGAGGTAGATTTCGTTCCCACCAATAAGTGGGTGTTGCTTGGTCATCACTTTACTTCTATAGCAGGGGCTGCGCCTATTGTGGGGCCGGCTATTGCGGTATACTGGGGCTGGCTTCCGGCTATGCTTTGGGTGGTCTTAGGGACCATTTTTGCGGCCGGAGTCCATGATTTCGGTACCATGGTTTTATCCGTTCGCCACAAAGGACAATCGGTAGGTACCCTGGCTGACAAACTAATCGGTTCACGTGCAAAACTCTTGTTTCTCTTTATCATTCTGATTCTGGTGCTGATGGTGAATGCAGTGTTTGCCTGGGTGATCTCTAATCTCTTTATAAGCTTCCCGGCAACGGTTCTATCCATTTTTATCCAAATTCCCCTGGCTATTTGGATAGGCTATCGGTCGTTCAAAAAAACAGGGGGTATGATCATCCCTACCATCCTGGTGCTTTTTGTGATGTACTTCACGGCAATCATCGCCAGCTATGTGCCGGTTCTTCAAATAGACCTGATACAATACTTTGGGGGAGCTGATAATGCCGTTTTATTCGGATTGAGCGGTATTGAAATGGCTTTTTTCGTTTGGATTGTCATTTTAATGATCTATGTGTATTTCGCTTCAACCTTACCTGTGTGGTTATTATTACAACCGCGCGATTTAATTAACGCTTATCAGCTGGTTCTGGGTTTGGGTATTTTATATTTGGGATTATTTGTGAGCAGTCCGGAAATTACTGCACCGGCAACCAATCCCGAAACTTCGGATGTGAGCTGGTTCCCACTTCTATTCATAACCATTGCCTGCGGTGCTATTTCCGGATTTCATGGATTAGTTTCTTCAGGAACAACTGCCAAGCAGCTGGATAATGAAACCGATGCGCGCTTTGTTGGGTACATCGGGGCTATAGGGGAAGGTTCACTGGCGCTTATCACCATTGTGGCAATTGTAACCTATTTCAACACCACCGGCGAATTTACGGATGTCTATCATTCCTTTTCGGAGGCGGGAGCCGTTGGGTTAACTATTTTTGTGGAAGGAGCCGCCCAATTAGCAACAGCACTGCTCATTCCTCTCGAAGCGGCAAAGACGATTATTGCTGTTATTGTGATCAGCTTCGCGGCAACCACGCTGGACACTTCCGTTCGGCTGATGCGCTATATCATTAACGAGTTGGGTGAAGAGTATGAAGTACAGCCCCTTACTAAACTTCACACCTCTACGCTGATTGCCGTTGGAGCCAGTGCAGCATTGGTTCTGCTCCCCGAAGGACCAAGAGGCCTGGGTTCCGGGGGGTACTTGCTGTGGCCGTTGTTTGGAACATCAAATCAGTTGTTGGCGGGAATTAGTTTACTGTTGGTGAGCATCTGGCTGAAGAGAAATGGACGAAGTATTGTGTACACCCTGGTACCTATGATTTTCTTGTTAATCATGACGCTTTGGGCCATGAGTAAACAGGTAATTTTTGACTGGTCGGGTTACGGTGATTCGGAAGGAAACATGCTGCTTTTTATTTTCGGAGCTGTCATTCTTGGATTCACGATTTGGATTATACTCGAAGCCATGGTCCTTGCACGGAAAATGAGTAAGGAAGAACCGACCGGTTAATCGTCTTGTTTTTTGTAATGGCTGATGAATCGTTGTTCATCATCCGCCTGCCCGATTAGTATAATTTCACTCTCAGAAGGAATCGGTTCTTTTGGATCCGGATTAATAACCTGCTTTCCGTCTTTTTGGTAGGCAATCACGTTACAGCCGGTTTTATTTCGGATGTCGCATTCAATAAGCGATTTACCCTGAATTTTAGAGGGAGTTTTAAGGCTGAATACGTTCAGCCCTTCAGCAATCATCACAATATCATTCTCTTCAAAAATATTAAAGATGGCATTCGCACCCATTGAGGCATAACTCATTACAAAATCAGCTCCGGCGCGGTGCAGGGTATGTACATTTCTTTCTAAAGTTGAACGGGAAATAATATGGATATTAGGGCGAAGGCTGCGGCAGTAAATGGTGAGATAAATGTTTACATCATCCAGATGAGAAGTGATGATAACGCTTGGGGCGGTTTCAATACCTGCTTTCTTCAGGGTTTCCAGGTCGGCGGCATCGCCGAGTATAAAGTTTTTAGAATTACGAATGCGTTCCGGATTCTTATCAACAATTTTAAACTTAATGTTTCTTCTCTTCAGGTGATAGGCAGCCGCCCTTCCTACACGTCCGGCACCGATAATTACAACCGGGTCATCACTGATGCTGTAAATACCGAATAGCTCGTCATACTTACGTAATTGCTGGACCGAGCCCGCCAAAACTAATACACTGTGACTTTTTATCTCCACTTCGGGGTGGGAGCCCACAAAAGTACCGCGCTCCCATATTCCTACTACATTAATACCAATATCTTCACGTAACCGGCTTTCCCGCAGAGTTTTGCCGACAAGCGGAGTGTTATAGGTGGTGGCTTCTGCAATTACAAGCCTACCAAATCTGCCCACCGGGTGCACCCGGGCATCCTGCCCTAATGTTCGCCGGGAGAGGGCTCGCCCCAGAATATTCCCCATATGAAGCACATGATTGCTCCCCGCTAATTTCAGGATATCAATGGAATCATATGAGTTGGCCGTAGAGATGATTTTAACATCATCGCTGAATTCCCGGATAGTATGGGCCACATTGGTATTAAACATATCGGTGCCGCCACTAACTACCAGGGCTGCATCTTTCACATTCATTTTACGGTAGGTTTCCGGGTCATCGGCATCACCAAGCATCACCCGGTATCCCTGATCATATAAATCAAGGGCTTGCTGCAGTTCATCCACCAGAAGCACATACTCATGTCCGTATTGGTCCAGCTTTTCGATCAGTGCTTTGGTTACGGCATCAAAGCTGGTAATGATAACATGATCTTTGGTGCCTTTGGGAAGCTCCCGGGGGGCTCGTGCACGATGTTGAGCCTCCATCCAGGGGGCGTAGAAAAATTCAATAAAGGTAAAAGGTAGCATGATGAGCAGGGAAATCACCCCGGAAATCAACACAAGAATGGAAAAGGCCCGGCCTAAATCAGAAGTGAATGTGATGTCGCCAAAACCGAGGGTGGTCATGGTGGTGAGGGTCCAGTAAAAACCGGTCATCCATGAATGCTTTTGCCCCTCCATCTCCATGATTTCATGAAAAAGTACCCCGTATAAGATAATCATCCCCAATAAAATGAGCATAAAGCGGATAAGCCGCCGGATGTTGGTGCGGGTATTTCGGTTAGAAACGAAGTAGCTGATCTGGGAAGTGAAAAATTTCATGCAGCAATATTAATCAAAGAGAAGTTAAAAGAAAGGATGTTGTTTATTTGAGCCGGTCGTAACTTTCTTCTGAAAATTAAGTCTTATTACGGTCACAGATAACCAGCAAAAGTTAATGAAGTTTTCATCAGTATTTTTAGTTGTTCTTTTTGTTCTCAATTCGGTTGCGTTCACGCAAGTTCCCAAAACCCGACTTTCTGAGATGTCGGCAGAACAAGCGGGCTTTAATGCTGACTCTCTTAAAAAACTGGAACATTATCTGGAAAGCTCAGGCTCTTCGGCACTTTTGCTGGTGTATGACGGGCAGGTATTTTTTGATTGGGGCAAAACGGACAGAAAGCATGTTATACATTCCATACGAAAGGCGTTGTTGAGTTCTTTATACGGAATTTTCGTGGAGAAGGGGGTGATAGATACCAGTGCTACATTAGCAGACTTGGGCATTGATGATATTGAACCCTCCTTAACCCCGATGGAAAAGCAGGCCACAGTTGCAGACTTGTTAAAATCCAGATCGGGGGTGTACCATAATGCTGCTGCTGTTTCCCGTGGTATGTTGGCTGGAAAACCGGAGCGGGGATCGTTCAAACCGAATGAGCATTTTTACTATAACAATTGGGATTTCAACACTCTTGGCTACATTCTCGAAATGAAAACAGGAGAATCCATATTCGATCTTTTTTATGAAGAAATTGCCCTTCCATTGGGAATGCTCCACTACCAGGGGAAGTTTGCAGAACTGGATGGAGAAGATGAAAAGGCTAAGCTTCCGGATACAGATGGTGTGTATCAGTACGAAAAAAGTAAATCAAAATATCCGGCGTATCACTTCAGAATGTCGGCTCATGATTTGGCAAAATATGGTGTCTTATATATGAATGAAGGGCGGTGGAATGGAAAGCAGATTGTGCCCGAAAGTTGGGTTGAGGCCAGCACCACTTCTTACTCGCTTACCAACAGGTATGTAAATATTGGATATGGTATGTTGTGGAGTGTTTTGATTCCCAATGAGCAACGCAAAACGAAATCGTTCTATCATACCGGAGCAGGGGCTCACATGTTGGGGGTTTATCCTGGTTCAAAGCTGGTAATGGTTCATCGGGTGGATACCGAAGGTGAAAATGAGTTCAAACAAGAGCGTTTGTATGAAATTATTTCTTTGATTTTTGCATCTCAAAATTAAATAATACACTCGTTGATTCTGCCTATTCTTTTATTCTGAAATTAAGGGTAATTTCATTATCTGAAGAGAGAACAAGCTTATCTAATTTATTGAATAGTATGACTTTTACAGATGAAACATGGGTTAGCTGGATGGATCAGCTGGCAGAACAAGATTATGTTATTGTGGATGATTTCATCTCTGATGAGTTCTACGATAGGATAATGGCTTTTTTCACTGAAGCGGAGGAAAGTGACAAACTGAAGAAAGCCGGAATCGGGGCTAAGAATGATTTCCAGTTAAAAGCAGAAGTCCGTGGAGATTTCATTTACTGGCTGGATGAAGAAAGAGATCAGGAGCTCTCCTTTTTCTTTGATTTAAAAGATGAGCTGGTTCAAAGCCTGAGACGATATTGCTACCTGAGTTTATCGGGGTCGGAATTTCATATAGCCAAGTACCCGGCCGGCACTCATTATCACCGGCACCTGGATCAGTTTAATGAACGTACCAACCGGCAGATAACCGTTCTTATATATCTCAACAAAGACTGGAAAAAGGGAGATGGCGGGGAACTTATTATTTACAAAGATGGAGAGGAGATTACAGTTGAGCCCCATTCCAAACGGCTGTTACTTTTTAAAAGTGATACCATTGAGCATGAGGTGTTAACCACAAATGTGCCCCGGTACAGTTTAACGGGATGGTTGCTGCATCAACCGGCGAATGTCGGTTATTTACTGCGATAAGCAAAGAAAGAGAAAAACGCTAAAAACTGCTTATTTTAAAGGGAATCGGGTAACAATTTCTTAATCCTCATTCATTTTCTATTAACATGGTACATTAGTACCATTGTTTATCTGAAAATCTTCACAAAAACCTGACGCCGTGGCTAAACAAACCATACTTGTAGTAGATGATGAAAAGGATCTGCTCGACCTGATCGAATATAATCTCAAAAAAGAAGGCTTTGCCGTTTTGAAGGCTGAAAATGGTGAAGAGGGTATCAAAATTGCCAAAGAGCATAAGCCGGATTTGGTTTTGATGGATATCATGATGCCGAAAATGGATGGGATGGAAGCCGTGGAGACCATGCGCGCCGATGAAGACCTGAAATCAATCCCTATTATTTTCCTGACCGCCCGCAGTGATGAAAAAACAGAAGTGGAAGGTCTCGATAAAGGTGGTGATGATTATATAACCAAGCCCATCAGTACCACAAAATTGATTTCCCGCATCAAAGCCGTGATGCGCAGGTTTGATGAAACCACGGAAGATGTTGACCGGCTCGATGTTCATGATCTTTCCATTGACAAAGATCGATACATTGTAACGCGCGGCGACGAAGAATTTCAGCTTCCCCGCAAAGAGTTTGAACTTTTATACTACCTGGCCAGCCGCAAGGGAAAAGTCAGAGATCGCCAAACCCTGCTCAACAAAGTATGGGGCGATAATATTTATGTGGTAGATCGTACCGTTGATGTACACGTGAGAAAAATCAGGGAGAAATTGGGAGATCATTACATCGAAACAGTAAAAGGAGTGGGCTACAGATTTAAAGAATGAGTAAATCTAAAAAGAAGAAGCGAGGCGTTTTTCGCTTTGGCCTTCGTGCAGCCATCTACATTTCACTGATTTCAGCAGCGCTTATCTTTCTGCTGATGTGGTTGGGGTATAATTTCACCCCAAAAGACGCCGGGTCTGTTTCTGCTCTTGTGGGTGGTCTAATATTCCTGACATCCTATGCCGTCATTTACTTTGTTTCTCACCAGAGAATTGATACTATCGAGCGCTTGTTTAAGAACATGGCGCGCAAACGGTTCATGGAGTACGAAAATGTAACATCAACCCACAATGATGAAGTTGACTACCTGGTGAAGCAGGGGATCAAATCGAGCCGAACCATTGAGCGCGAAATTCAACGACTGAACCGTATAGAGAACTATCGCAAAGAATTTATCGGCGACATTTCTCACGAGTTGAAAACTCCCATTTTTGCCATCCAGGGGTTTATAGAAACGTTATTGAACGGGGCATTAGAGGATGAAGAGGTAAACCGGGATTTCCTGAAAAAAGCGATGCGGAATGTAAACCGGCTTATTTATCTCACCAAAGATTTGATGGAAATCTCCAAGCTTGAAACCGGTGAGCTAAAATCGGAGATCGAGGAAATTTACCTTTATGAAGTACTGCACGACATTATCGAAAGCCTGAATTACAAAGCAGAGAAAGAGAATATAAAGCTGATTGTGCACGACTTTGACAAAAACATTAAGGTGAAGGCGGATAAAAATCAGGTGAAGCAGGTTTTGATTAACCTGGTGGAAAATGGCATTAAATACAATGTGCCAAATGGAAAAGTAGAGGTGAATGTGTTTACGAAGCCCAAACAACCGGAGCGTGTTTTTGTTTCGGTTAAAGATACGGGCATTGGTATCGATGAAAAAGATATCCCAAGGGTAACGGAGCGATTTTTCCGGGTTGATAAATCCCGATCCAGAGAGCGGGGCGGAACAGGGCTCGGCCTGGCTATTGTCAAGCATATTATGGAAGCGCACGGAGAAAAGTTCAGCATTGAAAGTGAACCTAACAAAGGCTCAACCTTCACCATCAGTCTTCGGCGCCTGGATCCGGTTCAGGTTTGATTATATAAATCGTACTTTCCTTCCTAAACCAACAGTGACACAAGTATAAAATTTATGGTATATGCAGTAATAATGGCCGGCGGGTCGGGTACACGGTTCTGGCCAAAAAGCACAAAAAAGCTTCCTAAACAATTTCTTTCTCTTTTTGGGGAAGGAACTATGATCCAGAATACGGCCAAACGTATAGAGGGGCTTATTCCTCAGGAGCATGTGATGGTGGTTACTAACGACAGCTATGTGGACATCGTTAAAGAGCAACTGCCCAAAGTTCCGGCTGAGAATATTGTTGGTGAACCGGTTGCTAAGAATACGGCTCCTTGTGTGGCCATTGCTGCAGAAATGCTTTATAAAAAAGACCCGGAAGCCGTTATGGTGGTTCTGCCGGCCGATCATCACATCACAAATCCGGAAGCATTCAATAAATACTTAAAGGCGGCCATAGAAAAGGCGAAACAAGGATCGAACCTGGTTACTATAGGAATTCATCCGGACCGGTCGGAAACAGGGTATGGGTACATCCACGGTGATGATGAATCAGAAGAAGTTTTTGCGCATAAAACGGTTCATCCGGTTAAGGCCTTCAAAGAGAAGCCGGATATAGAAACAGCCAGGGAGTTTTTAGATTCAGGAGATTATTATTGGAACAGCGGAATGTTCATTTGGTCGGCCAAAACTATTCTGGAAGAATTTGATAAGCATTTACCTGACATGTACGAGCAGGTTAAGCAAGCCGGCAAGGAAGTTTATGGAGTTGATCACGAGGAATCTATCAATACGTTTTACCGTGCATGTGAATCTGTTTCCATAGATTACGGAATTATGGAACATGCGCAGCAGGTTTTTGTAGTACCCGGTGAGTTTGGGTGGAATGATGTGGGTAGCTGGACAGCCGCCTATGATTTGGGGGATAAGGACAGCAATGGAAATGTTATTAATGCCAAGCAGGCAACGTTCAGTGAATCATCAAAAAATTACATTTCTACAGAAAGCGGAAAAATGATTTCGGTTGTTGGACTGGAAGGTGTGGCTGTAGTTGAAACGGAGGATGCTATTCTGGTGTGCAAGCTGGATAAAGCTCAAAATGTGAAGGAGATCGTTCAGCAGTTAAAAGAGAACGAAGATTATCGGAAGTTTCTTTAATCCGGCACCTGAATCGAAAGCTGGTCGTATGCCAACTTGATATGATCCGGCAGCTTTTTATTGGTAGGCTCGTGGTCCACATAACTGTTCATATGAATGAGGTAAGCTTCGGGGATATTCAGACTCTCCAACACCTCAACAGCCTCAGGAATGGTTAAGTGAGTGGGGTGTTCCGGTTCCCATCGCAGCGCACTCAGCGCAATCACTTTGGAGCCTTTTATGAGCTCAAGTGTCTCGTCAGGGATATGTTTTACATCCGTCAGGTACGAGAAGTCATTTACCCGAAATCCCAGAATATCCAAATCGCCGTGTTGTACCGGTAAAGGAGTAACCTCGATTTCTTCATCTAATTTAAAAGAAGAGGTTACTTCGTTCAGGTCAAGAGAAGTAGATCCGGGATACTTGTTCTCCCCAAACATATAATCAAAGCGCTTGTGGATAGACTCGATGCATTGCCCGGAAGTGTATGCGGGAATGGGGGCTTTATTTATATAGGAGTAAACTCTGAGATCATCGATCCCGGAAACATGATCCATGTGTTCGTGGGTAATGAGAAAATGATCAATCTTTTTGATGCGCGAGCGAATGCTTTGTACTCTGAATTCGGGCCCGGCATCAATCAGGATCGATTTTCCGTGAACCTGAATCCATACGGAACAGCGAGTGCGTTCATTTCTTGGATCATGTGAAAGTTCTTCGCGCCTAAAGCCTCCCGCAACAGGAACTCCCATAGACGTACCCGTACCCAGAAAAGTAATTTTCATTCTAACTCAAAATCCTCAGAAGTTTCTTCAGGGGTTACCGCCAACTGATCCCAAAGTTCTTCCAGTTTTTTACGGACGGCCGGTTTAATGTACACACCCGTCAAATCAATTTGGCCAAGCACCCGCCCCATAGTTCCAAGCTGCGAAGCTACCGGCTTGTTCTTATTAACCATCACCAGCTTCTGTCCTTCAATTATACACTCATCCCCGCGAAACGAACCCCGCTCTTTGCGGAGGGTGTAGCCCGCCTGTTCAAGGATTTGTTCGAGTTCGAGAAGAAATTTTTCTGGCTTCAAAGGGAAATTCCGAGTGTTAGTATATGTCCTGAAAAATCGTAATCAAATTCGTCACCGTCAATATCGTAGGAGTCGAATATGTAATCATAGCCCAAACTTATGTTTCTTCCAAAAATCAGGTTGTAGAAATTCACCCTTGCTTTCCCTCTCATTGAAAAAACATTACCTCCAATTAACCCCCCACTCGCAGTACTGAAACCAAAGCTGGGTATAAATTGAGCCGTTACACCAAGCTTATCAGGAAAGTAGAGTTGTGCTATTCCTCCTGCTCCGGCATGCAGGTTGGTTTGAGAAAACTCTTCACTTATATCATCACTCCGAACGCTGGTTATCTTTGAACCTAATTGAATGGGTACCCCTAGACCAAAGTTAGGTCTTCTCACAAAATAGAAAGGATTTGTAAAGTTGATGTTCAGGTCAAAGTAGTTTCTGTCGTCCAGGCCGGTCATGTCGTTACCCAGGCTTGCACCAATATTAAATCCACCCGATTCAAAAGAGATGTGAGCAGCCGTCCCGGTAAATGCCAATGATTGATGTGAGTTGAGGGCGGCCGGGTTTCCGGTATAACTAAAGTCGATAGGCTGTATGCCAACCCGGATGTATGGGGCAAAAGGATTAGACCTCTGTTCCACTTCATCACCTACGGAAAACATTTGTGCATAACAGAAGGCAGGGGAGGCAATAAGAACCAACAACAGAAACCGCTTAAAAAGAGATTGTATCATGGGGAATGATTTTATTAAGTGAATCAGTTTAAAGACTAACGACCGAAGAAAAAAATATTTCAATGAAAATTTTATTTACAGCTCTGCTTCTATCACTCACAGCCACTATGGGAACATCAGACCAAACATCATTATACGATTTTACCGTTCAGGATATTGACGGAGAGGAGATTTCGCTGGAACAATATAAAGGACAAGTTGTTTTAGTGGTCAACGTGGCCTCAAAATGCGGATACACCCCTCAATACGAAGGACTTCAAAAGATATACGAAACCTATAAAGATGATGGGTTTGTGATATTGGGGTTTCCCGCTAATAACTTTAATGGGCAGGAGCCGGGAACAGATCAGGAAATAAAACAATTTTGTACGCTTGAGTACGGAGTGGAATTTCCGATGTTCTCGAAGGTATCCGTTAAAGGTGAAGATCAGGCTGACTTGTTTTCATATTTGACCTCAGTACCGAATGATGACTTTGACGGAGAGATTAAATGGAATTTTGAGAAATTTTTGATCGATAAAAATGGTTTACTAAAGAGGAGATTCAGAAGCAGCGTAGAGCCACAGAGCGAAACTCTTGTTGCAGCCATTGAAAAGGAATTGAATCGTTAAGAACTTTATCCCATCACCATCCCGATAAGAGGATCACGATTGAGTTCGTGATCCTCATTTTTTTAATTAATCTTTTTCGGAAAAAGGCTTGACTTCCAATCGATATGGTCTGTATATTTGATGCTCTCAAAAAGGTCCGGTAGTTCAGTTGGTTAGAACGCCTGCCTGTCACGCAGGAGGTCGAGGGTTCGAGTCCCTTCCGGATCGCAATAAAGCTTCCACATAGTTGGAAGCTTTTTTTGTTTGTAGCCACTATGTAAATGTGATTTCCCGTATTCGCGAATCTTCGGCAAATCAACCCAATGCAGGTTATAGTTCAGCGGGCTACAATTTCTTATCTTTATTATAGCTAAGGATTAATTAGTTTTTATAAATACTTAAAAAACAGAGAGTAATGTCCGTTTTAGATCCTACATATGATGTAATCGTGGTTGGTGGAGGCCATGCCGGTAGCGAGGCGGCCGGAGCCGCAGCTCAAATGGGAGCAAAAACCCTGCTGATTACCATGAACCTGGAAGCTATCGCTAAGATGTCTTGTAATCCGGCCATGGGTGGGGTAGCAAAAGGCCAGTTGGTAAGAGAGATTGATGCCCTGGGCGGGCTGTCCGGAATAGTCAGCGATGAGTCCGGCGTTCAATTCAGGATGCTCAATATGAGCAAAGGCCCCGCTATGTGGAGCCCGCGTTGCCAAAGTGATCGTATGTTATATGCTCAGAAAATGAGGGAGAAGCTCGAGGATAAAGAGCACTTGTTTTTCCGTCAGGATAATGTAGTCGATTTAATATCAGAAAATGATAATGAGATTAAGGGGGTAGTTACCCAAACAGGACAAAAGTTTTTTGCTAAGTCTGTCATTTTAACGACCGGTACTTTTGGAAACGGACTGATTCATATCGGGGAAAGTAATTATGGAGGGGGCAGGTCTGGAGAACGAGCTTCCATCGGTATCTCCGCTGCTCTTGAAAAACTTGACTTTGAAGTTGGCAGGTTAAAGACCGGAACACCTCCCCGGGTAGATGGAAGAACCGTGGACTATTCTCAACTGGAGGAGCAGTTTGGGGATGAGAACCCAACAGCCTTTTCTTTTCTGACAGAGAAGCTGCCTTCTTTGGAAGAGCAGATGTCTTGCTGGATTGGTTATACCAATGAAGAGGTACACGAAGTTTTAAAGGAAGGCTTCGATCGAAGCCCGATGTTCAATGGACGTATTAAATCCATTGGCCCCCGGTACTGCCCAAGCATTGAGGATAAAATTAATCGCTTTGCAGATAAGGACAGACATCAATTATTCCTTGAGCCTGAAGGATGGAATACCTATGAGATGTATTTGAATGGATTTTCAACCTCCCTTCCGGAAGATGTTCAGTACAAAGCGTTACGAACTATTCCCGGTTTTGAAGATGTAATTATGATTCGCCCGGGTTATGCCATCGAATACGATTATTTCCCGCCGCATCAGATAAGGCGTTCGTTAGAAACTAAGTCAGTAAAAGGGTTATTCTTTGCCGGGCAGATTAACGGGACTACCGGTTACGAAGAGGCTGCTTGCCAGGGACTGATGGCCGGCATCAATGCGGCTCTTAACGTGCAGGATAAAGAACCATTAATTCTTCAAAGGTCTGAGGCTTACATCGGCGTTTTGATCGATGACCTTATTAATAAAGGCACAGAAGAGCCTTACCGAATGTTTACATCGCGAGCAGAACACAGAATTTTGCTCCGCCAGGACAATGCAGACCTTCGCCTGACTGAGATCGGAAATCGTATAGGCCTGGCTTCGGATGAACGAATGCAACGAGTTGAGAAAAAGAAAGAAGCTATAAATAAGCTCGACGATCTAATTAAAGACTATACAGTTTACCCTGAGAAGATGGACCCAATGCTCGAGAGTAAGGAAAGCTCGACCATGAGTCAGCCAATGAAAGCCGAGAGAATCCTACTTCGCCCGGAGGTTTCTTTGCAGGACATGATGGACTATGATGAAGAGTTTGCCCATCAGGTAAAAGATATCAGCGACAACAAGGAGGTGTTGGAGCAGATAGAGATTCAAATAAAATACGCGGGCTACATCGAGAAAGAGTTCGAGATGGTGAAGGAGATGGAGAAGCAGGAAAATATGTCAATCCCGGAGCAGGTAGAGTATTCAAGCATCAAAAGCCTTTCTACAGAGGGAGCGCAAAAACTTTCAAAAATACGTCCGGAAACGATTGGTCAGGCAAGTAGAATAAGTGGGGTTTCAGCCAGCGACCTCTCTGTGCTCATGGTTTATCTGAAAAATTAGGACTGTTTCACGTGGAACATCAGATTCTATATACTCCATTAGCCCACGAAAAGACTGAGAATATTCGGGTTTTAGTTGATCGTCACGAAAAAGAATTAGAAGAATATATAAGCCGCCTGCTTTGGTGGAACAAGAAAATTAATCTTGTGAGCCGAGATGTTTCACGTGAAACTATAAAAAACCACGTAGAGCACTCATTAGTTCTAACTCAGTCTGAACTGTTTGAAAAGGCTGAGAAAGTTATAGACTCGGGCACCGGCGGTGGTTTGCCGGGAATACCACTTGCGATATGTTATAGAGAGAAGCAGATACATCTGAATGATGTGGTAACAAAAAAGATAATGGCCTGTAAGAACATTGCCTCCGTTCTTAACCTTGAAAACATATCATCAAGTTCCTGTTCTATAGAAAAGGTTGGCTTTGCTGGGGATGAGCTCTTGGTTTCAAAGCATGCTTTTAAGATAGGAGATTTGCTGCGAATGCTTGAATCAAAGCCGTGGGGAAAAATTATATTGCTAAAAGGGAGGGATGAGGTTGAGTCCGAACTTGAAAGAGTAAAAGAGCTCCTCAAGGTTAACATCATTGATCTGATGCAAGGATTTGAAGAAGAGTTTTATAAAGGAAAGGCTATGGTAGAAATCTCAAGAATAAGCCAGTCATGAATAGTTCAGAAAGAAGGCTGAAGCTGATGCTTTTGCTTCAGCAGCCGGGTAAACGCTTAACGGTAGATGAATTGGCGGAACGGTTTGATGTAAGCCGAAGAACGATTTTCCGAGATTTTAATGCGCTTCAGGAAATTAACGTGCCGGTAACCTGGGATCGTTATTCAGGCTATGGATTAATCGAGGGTTATAAGGTGCCGCCGCTCATGTTCACTTCCAAAGAGCTAGCAACCATCATGGTTGGGCTGAATTTTGTGAAGTCTCAGGTTGACCAGGGGCTGGTGGAAGATGCTAAAGGGGTGGAGGTAAAAATCAAAAATGTTCTTCCGGATGAATTAAAAGAATTCATGACTTCATTAGAGGGAAGAACAATCGTCGATCCTTATTTGAGATTTGGAGGAGAAAAAAAGAAAGGGGGGAGTTGGTATCTCATTAGTAGTGCCATCGCTCAGCAAAAAAGATTGCAATTTGAGTACACCACAAAATCAGGGGAAACGGGAATTCGAAAAATCGATCCCTACATTTTGGTTTTTTACCAGGATCATTGGAACGTAATTGGAAAATCTCATCTTCGGGGTGAAATCAGGAATTTTATTCTTGAAAAGGTAGAAGAAGTGAAAATCTTAGACGAAAACTACCACCTTAACAGCGATTTGGACATAGAGGCCCTTATCTTCCGATCTGAGGAGAGTTCTCAATCAATAATACTACAGGTCAAAAAAGAAGAGATAACGCGTCTGGAGACAAATTTACCGGCTAAAATAATTAAGAAAACCAGCTTAAATTCTAAAATTTTTAAGGTGAGTTTTGATTTCGATAATTTGGACTTTATAAACGAATGGCTTCTTCAGTTTGGAAAAAAAGTTAAAATTGAACAGCCCAAAGAGCTTATCGAAAAAAGAGAGAAGTTACTCCGGGAAATGCTGGACAACTAACTGGCCAAGAAAATTCAGATAATAAAAAAGGGCTTCAATTTTGAAGCCCTTTTCTTTTAATTATTTTGAGAAAGGATTAAGAATTAATCTTCATCCTCTTCGTCTCCTTCCTCTTCATTAACCACTCGCGTTACAGCTGCAATGGCGCCATCAGAATCGAGACGCATGATGCGAACTCCCTGAGTATTTCTACCCATGGTTCGAATGCCTCCGCAATTCATTCGGATAACTTTACCTCGCTCCGTGATAATCATAAGATCATCCTGATCGGTTACTTCTTTAAGCGCAATCAGGTCTCCTGTCTTCGGAGTTATCTTGAGTGTAATCACGCCTTTACCACCTCTGGATTGTTCCCTGTAATCATCAACAAGAGAACGTTTGCCATATCCATTCTCAGACATTGCGAGCACGGTGGCTTCGTGAGCGTTTCGGATCACAACCATATCAACGATCTCACCATTTTTGCCGAGGCTCATTCCTTTCACACCGGAAGTGTTTCGGCCCATATCCCGGACGTCCTCTTCGTGGAACCTGATGGCTCGGCCGTTTTTGTTGGCAAGAATAATTTGGCTGTCGCCATCGGTAAGTTCGGCGGCAAGTAAACTGTCACCTTCTTTTATGTTGATGGCAATAATACCATCACGTCGAGGGCGGCTATAAGCCTCGAGGGTTGTTTTCTTAACAAGCCCGTCCTTGGTCGCCATGATGATGGAGTGGTTGTTAATGTAGTCTTCTTCATCAAGGGTTTTAACCGGAACAAAAGCTTTGATGGAGTCGTCTTTGTCAAGCTCAATGAGATTCACAATAGCGCGGCCCCTTGCGAGTCGGCCACCCTCCGGAATTTCATAGACCTTCAACCAGTAACACATTCCTTTTTCTGTGAAAAACAGAATGTAATTATGGGTTGTGGCTACAAATAAATGTTCTACATATTCCTCATCTCGCGTGGTTGTTCCTTTCATTCCTTTACCGCCACGGCGCTGTCTGCGATAGCCGCTTACCGGCATCCGTTTGATAAAGCCTTTATTGGAAATGGTTACAACCACATCTTCATCAGCAATCATGTCTTCGATGCTGAAGTCGTCGGCAGAGTGAACAACTTGTGTTCTTCGCTCATCACCATAGCGTTTCTTCAGGTCTGCAAGCTCTTCTTTAATGATGGCTGTTTGCTTATCGCGGTTAGTTAGAATTTCGCGGTAATCAGAAATCTTGTCGATAATCTCTCTGTACTCACCATCAATCTTTTCTCGCTCCAATCCTGTAAGCTTCTGAAGACGCATGTCCAGAATGGCTTTGGCCTGAATGTCGGTGAGAGCAAATTTCTTGCGTAACTCAATATTCGCTTCTTGAGGACTGTTAGAAGCCCGGATGGTCTTGATTACTTCATCCAGGTTATCAAGAGCAATCTTAAGCCCTTCCAGAATATGAGCTCTGGCTTCCGCCTGATCGAGATCATACATGGTACGACGAATAATGATATCAACGCGATGCTCAACAAAGTGATGAATAAGCTCTTTAAGGTCCATCACTTTAGGGCGGCCCTTAACAAGAGCCAGGTTAATCACACCAAAGGTGGTCTGCATTTGCGTGTACTTGTATAACTGATTGAGTACAACGCCGGCGTTAGCAGAACGTTTTAAAATGATAACAATGCGAATACCCTCACGGTCAGATTCATCTCTAACTTCAGATATTTCAGTAATTTTCTCATCATTAACAAGCGATGCAATCTTTTGAATTAGCGTGCTCTTGTTAACCTGATATGGGATCTCTGTAATTACAATCTGCTCACGGTTGCCACGGAGCTCTTCAGTATTAGCACGGGCACGGAGGGTGATTTTTCCCCGTCCGGTTTCGTAAGCTTCTTTAACCCCCTCATATCCATAGATGATACCGGCTGTTGGAAAGTCAGGAGCCTTGATGTGTTGCATCAACTCCTTAATCTCAATATCAGGGTTATCAATATATTCGGTGACCCCATCAATAACTTCCGTCATATTATGAGGTGCCATGTTGGTAGCCATACCTACGGCAATACCGGAAGCACCATTCAATAAAAGGTTGGGAAGCATACTTGGAAGAACCGTGGGTTCTTCAAGCGTGTCATCAAAGTTGGGGGAGTAGTCAACGGTTTCCTTATTAATGTCGGCAAGGAGTTCTTCCGAAAGCCGATCCATGCGAACCTCCGTATAACGCATGGCCGCTGCACTGTCTCCGTCAATGGAACCAAAGTTTCCCTGCCCATCTACGAGCGGATACCTGAGTGAAAAATCCTGCACCATTCGAACGATAGAATCATAAACGGCAGAGTCACCATGAGGGTGATACTTACCAAGAACCTCACCGACAATACGGGCGCTCTTCTTATAATTGCGGTTGTGAAGCATTCCGAGATCATTCATCCCGTAAAGAACTCTTCTGTGAACGGGTTTCAATCCATCCCGAACATCAGGAAGCGCCCTGGACACAATCACCGACATCGAATAATCGATGTAGGACGATTGCATTTCGTCTTCTATAGTAATAGGTATAATTTTTTCTCTGGCCATAAATCAGGTAATAAAAAAGGTTAGTCTGTATTCAGATTAGTTAGATCAAATATCGATGTTGGCGTACTTGGCATTCCGCTCAATGAACTCACGACGAGGTTCCACATCTCCACCCATCAGGGTTGAGAAAAGTTTGTCGGCGCCGGCAGCACTTTCAACATTTACTTGTTGAAGCGTACGCGTTTCCGGATCCATTGTGGTTTCCCATAACTGCTCGGGATTCATCTCACCAAGACCCTTATAGCGGGAAACATCAAACTTCTTGCGGGTTTTCTTGAGTTCTTTCACCAACTTATCACGGGTTTCATCGTCCCATGCATATTCCAGATCTTTACTGGTGGTAATTCTATAAAGAGGTGGGGTAGCAATATATACGAACCCGTTTTCGATTAACGGACGCATATAGCGATAGAAAAACGTTAACAGAAGTGTGCGAATGTGAGAGCCGTCCACATCGGCATCCGTCATAATTATGATTTTATGATATCGGAGTTTGTCCAGCTCGAAATCCTCATCCCCATGACCAACACCGGTACCCAGTGCCGTAATCATGGCCTGAATTTCTTTATTCTCCAAAATCCGGTTAATCTTGGCTTTTTCAACATTCAGGATTTTACCTCTTAATGGAAGAATAGCCTGGAAACTTCGGTTACGGCCCATCTTGGCAGAACCACCGGCAGAGTCACCCTCAACGAGGTAAATTTCACTATGCTCGGGATCTTTTATAGAGCAATCAGCCAGCTTTCCGGGCAGCCCGCCACCACTCATAACGCTTTTGCGCTGAACGAGTTGACGTGCTTTTCTTGCCGCCTCTCGAGCTTCTGCAGCAAGAACAACTTTTTCAATTACTTTCTTGGCTGCTTTAGGGTTTTGCTCCAGGTACTCGTTTAACTGATCATAAACTACAACCTCAACGGCACTTTGAACTTCGGAGTTACCCAATTTGGTTTTGGTCTGGCCTTCAAACTGAGGTTCAGCAACTTTTACACTCAACACAGCTGTCATTCCTTCCCGGAAATCTTCCCCGGATATGGAAATCTTACTGTTAGATTTAATAAGATTGTTCTTTTCAGCGTAAGACTTTAAAGAACGGGTAAGTGCTCTTCGGAAACCGGAAACGTGAGACCCACCTTCCCGGGTGTTAATATTGTTTACATAAGAATGGACGTTTTCGCTGAAAGAGCTATTGTATTGAATGGCAATTTCAACAGGAACATTCTCAACTTCTCCGGTAATATGAATTGGGGTGGTAAGCATCGATTCGCGGTGCTCATCAAGGAAATCAACAAAATCTTTTACCCCACCTTCGTAGTGATAAACTTCCTTTCTTAGCTCTTCGTCTTCTTCCCGCTCATCAACCAATTCGATGGTTACCTCGGGATTCAGGAATGCGAGCTCTCTCATGCGTTCAGCAATAATGTCGAACTTAAATTCAACCGTCTGAGTAAAAATAGTCGGATCGGGAGTGAAAGAAATCTTTGTTCCGGTCTCTTTCGTTTTTCCTTTTACGGAAAGAGGAATGGTGGTTTTACCCTGTTCAAATTCCATTACATGAATTTCACCATCACGGTGAATTTCAGCCCGGAAGTTGGTGGCCAGTGCATTCACACAACTTACACCAACCCCGTGGAGTCCACCGGATACCTTGTATGTATCCTTGTCAAATTTACCACCGGCGTGCAGTTTGGTAAGCACGACTTCCACGGCGGGAATACCGAGCTTTTCATGAGTGTCTACCGGGATACCACGACCGTTATCTTCAATGGTCATGGAACCGTCTTCATTAATGGTTACAATGATGTGATCGCAATAGCCTGCAAGCGCTTCATCAATGGAGTTATCAACCACCTCGTTAATTAAGTGGTGAAGGCCGCGCTGACCTGTATCCCCAATATACATTGCAGGGCGTTTTCGTACCGCTTCAAGACCCTCCAAAACCTGTATGTTTGATGCCTTGTAGTCGGAACCTTGTTTTTTTGCCATAATTATGGAGTGATAGCTTTGTAAGATGAGTTTATTAACGCCTGAAAATAGAGCTTACACAAGCAAAATCAAAAAAAGGAAGGGTTTTTGTTGAAAATATTAGAGCTGTCGTTTCTGGGGTTAAATTCCCGCTAAGAAAAGCAGGTGTAAATGTGGATAATTCGGGAAAATGTTAATAATTAGAATTTTCATCGCTAAAACCGTTGAACTTTGATGATTATACTTCTATCTTTGGTGTCTATTTTCATTACGAATTAACGGATTACAACGATGTCGCGAAAAGACGATATTACAGGTAAAGGAGCTTTGAACGGGTACCGTTCTTCCAAGTCAAATAATAAGACAAAACATCGCTTTCAATTGAACTTGCAAAAGCGACGTTTTTACGTTCCGGAAGAGGATAAGTGGGTAACCCTTAAAGTTTCTGCGAAAACTGTCAGAACAATTAACAAGAAAGGAATTTCTGCGGTATTGAAAGAAGCGCGGAAAAAAGGAACTCTTATAAAAGAAGTGTAGAAAAATGGCAAAAGGAAACAGAGTTCAGGTGATTTTAGAGTGTACCGAAAAACCCGGTTCATCTCGTTATGTTACGACTAAAAACCGAAGAACAACCACGGATCGACTTGAACTAAAAAAATACAACCCGGTTCTTCGTAAACACACCGTTCACAAAGAAATTAAATAACCAGAGTTATGGCTAAGAAGCAATCATTTGGACAAGAAGCATTACAAGCGAAAGCGGCTCACCGCAAAATGGCAAAGGTTATCATTTCTACCAAGAACGATAAAGGCAAATTTGCCTACAAGGAAGTGATGATCGACCAGGAAAATGTGAAAGAATTTATTCAGCAAAATAAAGCCTGATAGATACTACATTCATAATGAATATATAAGGTTACGCAATTATGATTGTGTAACCTTTTTTTTTGGTTATTTTCAGCCTCGGAGGAATTTACTATGACAATTAAAGAACAGATTATTTCAGACATCAAGGATGCGATGAAAGCCAAACAGCAGGATAAGCTGCGGGTTTTACGCTCTTTAAAAGCCAAGCTGATGGAGAAAGAAATCAGCGAGCGAAAAGACGGGGAAGCAAACCTAACCGATGAGCAGGCCGTTGAAGTACTGATGAAAGCTGCCAAGCAACGGAAAGAATCCATTGAGCAGTTTGAAGACGGTGACAGAGAAGACCTGGCCGAGAATGAGAAAAAAGAGCTGAAAATTATTGAGGCTTACCTCCCGGAAATGATGGACGAAGATGAAGTCCGCAGCATAGTAAAGGAGAAGATAGAAGCCCTTGGAGCTTCCGGCATGCAAGACATGGGCAAAGTGATGGGCCCGCTTATGGGTCAACTAAAAGGTAAAGCCGATGGATCAATGGTTAGCCGCATCGTGAAAGAAGAACTCGGAGGATAGTGAATGCTGATCCTTGACCTGATTATCGCCACACCCATACTTTACTTTGGCTACAAAGGGGCTGTAAATGGATTGGTAAAAGAAGTGCTTAATATTGTAGCGATTATACTCGCTGTTTTCCTGACTTTTAACTACCTGGATGCCTTTACCGGAATCATTGCGCCGCTGTTTGATGAAGGGGCTTCGTATGTGCCTTTCGTGTCGGGCGCTATTCTGTTTATAGGCACCATCGGTATTGTTGCTTTAATCGCGTATGGTACAAAAGAGCTTTTGAAAGCAGTTAAACTAAGCATGGTAAATCGTATTTTGGGAGCAACCTTTGGAGCTCTGAAAAGCGGACTTGTGGTAAGTGCCGTCCTACTGCTTTTAGCCGGTTTTAATGTACCGGGCGAACAAGCCAGAAATGAATCCTATTTATACCCTTATGTAATTTACCTGGCCCCCTTAACCTACAATGGTGTAGCCCTGGTTTATCCGGGTGCCGAAAATTACACCGAAACGCTGAAGGCTAATATCAGCGACCACAATCCCTTAGAAAACATTCCATTTTTAAACGATAATACAGATAACTAAATGTCATTTTTACCTGTTGAGGAACAACTTGAAATCATCCGCCGCGGAACGGTAGAAATTGTTCCTGAAGAAGAACTCATTGAAAAGCTTAAAAAATCCAAAAAGGAAAAAAGGCCCCTGAAAATAAAGCTGGGGGTAGATCCAACCCGGCCCGACTTACACTTAGGTCATTCTGTTATCCTCAGAAAGATGAGGCAGTTCCAGGATTTAGGGCATGAAGTTATACTGATTATTGGTGGCTTTACCGCCATGATCGGCGACCCAACCGGGCAGAATAAAACCCGGCCGCCTCTTACGATGAAAGAGGTTAAAGAAAATGCCCAAACCTACATCGAGCAGGCTAACAGCATTTTAGACGAAAGCAAACTCACCCTTACCAACAATTACGACTGGCTGGGTGAGATGGATTTTATGGATGTCATCAAGCTATCGTCAAAACTGACCGTTGCCCGCATGATTGAGCGGGATGATTTCTCAAAACGGTTTGAAAAGAACGAGCCGATTTCATTGCATGAATTCCTGTATCCATTGGCTCAGGGGCAGGATTCGGTGCATCTGAAATCTGATGTTGAGTTAGGCGGAACAGATCAGAAATTTAATCTGCTTGTGGGCCGTCAGCTTCAAAAAGAAGATGGACAGGAGCCACAAGTTTGTCTGATGATGCCATTGCTTGTGGGTACCGACGGTTCAGCAAAAATGTCCAAATCCTACGATAACTACATCGGCATAAATGAAAAGCCGAATGATATGTACGGTAAAGCGCTGTCTATTCCGGACGATCTGATTTACACCTACTATGAGTTAGTTACCGATGTGGAAACAGCGCAGCTTCCGGCGATCAAAGAAAAAATTGAGAAGGATCCGCGGAATGCGAAGCACGACCTGGCGTTCACCATTGTACGCATGTACCACGGAGAGGAAGCGGCAAAAGGTGCAAAAACACATTTTGAGCAAACGGTGATTAACAAGGAAGTTCCGGACGATGCTCCAGAATTTTTCTTTGAAACCGGGCAGGAAATCCGCCTTCTGGATATTGTAGCAGAAACAGGGTTCTCCCCAAGTAATGGCGAAACCAAACGCATGATTAAGCAGGGTGGTATCAGCATCGATGACAAAAAAGTCACCGACAAAAACCATTCCATCACGTTCTCAGAAGGGGATGAGTTTGCCCTGAAAGTTGGAAAAAGAAATTTCGGAATCTTAAAGGCGAAATAAATCGGTTTGACAAAAATCAGTTCATACAATGTAAACGGAATCAGGGCCGCTCACCGAAAAGGTTTTGTTGATTGGGTAGGAGAAAGTGACCCGGATATCATTTGTATACAGGAACTTCGTGCCCTGGAAAATCAGGTTCCCGAAGAAATAAAAGAGCTGGGATATCACGAATATTATCATGTAGCTGAGAAAAAGGGGTATTCGGGTGTAGCTATTTATTCCAAGGAAAAGCCGAAGAAAATTGAAGAAGGAATCGGGGTTGACTGGATTGACAGTGAAGGCCGTGTGATTATGGCGGAGTATGATGACTTCAGAGTATTCAGCATTTATGCGCCCAGCGGAACCACGGGTGATATCCGGCAGGATATGAAAATGGATTTTCTGGATAACTTCATTCGTTTTGGAAAGAAGTTTGCGGAAGACGACAAGCCCTCCGTTTTTTGTGGGGATTTCAATATTTGCCACACCGAAATAGATATTCATAATCCGGATAAACAACACAAAACGTCCGGGTTTTTGCCCGAAGAACGGGCTTGGGTAACCGACTTCCTGGAGGTTGGTTACAATGATGTATTCAGGGAAATTCACCCCGGAAAAACAGACCTGTATAGCTGGTGGAGTTATCGCGCCGCTTCCAAAGAAAGGAATAAAGGCTGGAGAATTGATTATCATCTGGCGACCAATGAATTAGCAGAAAAAGCAACGGTGGCTGAAATAGAAAAAAAGTGGGATATTTCGGATCATGCTCCTGTCAGTGTTGTATATGATGTATGAGCGAACGATGCCAACCTGCATAAAGTTTTGACTTCACGAAACAGGTGAGACACTATGGGAACACATTACGACGGTACGGACGAAGAAAAGTCGACGCTTAACGCGTTTATCAAATTGATGCGAGCTTCAGAAAGCTTGAATGGCCGTCTTTCCCGTCACTTATCAGATGGCAATCTAACCGTCAGTCAGTTCGGAACCCTCGAAGCCCTGCTACACCTTGGCCCGTTAAACCAGAGAGAACTTGGCCAAAAGTTGTTAAAAAGCGGGGGCAACATTACGCTGGTAATAGATAACCTCCAAAAGAATGGCCTGGTTGAAAAGAAAACAGATCCCAATGATCGCCGGGCGGTGATCATCAACTTAACTAAAAAAGGGCGTTCTTTTATTGAAGAATTCTTTCCTCAGCATCTGGATAAAATCAAAGAAGAGTTTAGCTGCCTAAGCATTAAAGAAAAAGAACAGCTGGCCGGCATCTGTAAAAAGCTGGGCCAAAAACCGGAATAGGGGTTTTTATCTTAGCAACCGTTTATTGTGATCTGTAATCCAGCAGGTTAGTCCTTAACTGACTCATAAATGAAATAAGGCGGTATGTTCTTCCAGCAGAAATCGGTGGTATAATTATCGAAGACTTCGGTTAGGGGTTTTTTCAGATGACCCGAGGTTTGGTAAGCCAGAAAAGAGCCTTCATTTCTCAAAACTTGTTGAGTTTTCCCGAGGATGTCGATTTTCATCTCCCAATCAAAAAAGGAAAAGGGTATACCGGAAACCACATGGTCAACAGCACCGACTACTTCTTCCGGAAGCAGGTTCATGATCTCTTCCACGCTTTCATGAAAAACGGTGATACGTTCATCCTGAATTTCACTCAGCTTCTTGTAGAAGTTATCATTGGTTTCGAATACAAAAAGGCGAGCATCGGGGCTCATTTTTTTGAGGAAATGCTTGGTAAAAACACCGGTACCGCCACCATATTCTACGATGGTTTTTGTAGTGGTGAAGTTGATATGCTCACAGAGTTTTCGCACACAGTATTTGGAAGAAGGAGTTATAGAAGCAACGTCTTTATCTGTTGCAAATGATTTCAAAAACGTAAGCGTGTTCTTCATTGGTAACTATAATTCTTGTTCTAATTGTGCTATTTGGTCCCGAATACGAGCCGCTTCCTCGAACTCCATGTTCTTGGCTGCATGAACCATGGTTTCGCGAAGATGTTCAATAAGCTTGTCCTTACTTTCGAAAGTTACTTCCTTCATTGCCGGGCTGGCTTTATACTGAATGCCATCCTCAGCAACTTTCACCACCTCGAGTGCGTCTTTATCCGCTTCCTCGTCCTTGCCGGCAAAGTCAAAACTTTGATTTGAAATCAACGCCGGATCAACCAATGGTTTCAGTTCTTTCTTAATGGTTTCGGGAGTAATTCCATGCTTCTCATTGTACTCTTCCTGCAGTTTGCGCCGCCGTCTGGTTTCATCCACTACTTTCTGAATGCTGTTTGTGATTTTATCTGCATACAGAATAGCTTTGCCACCTACATTACGTGCTGCGCGGCCAACTATCTGGAACAACGAAGTTTCTGATCTCAGGAATCCTTCCTTATCCGCATCCATGATGGCTACCAGACTCAGTTCAGGAATATCAATTCCCTCCCGAAGCAGGTTAATGCCCACAAGAACATCAAAATCTCCGCGGCGGAATTTATATAAAACTTCGATTCTTTCAAGAGCATTTAACTCACTGTGCATATAAGCCGCACTGATGCCCAGGTTTTTAAGGTATTCACTGAGCTCTTCACTTAATCGTTTAGTAAGCGTGATTACAAGTACACGCTCTTTTTTCTCAACCTTCTCCTGAATTTCAGCCAGCAGATCATCCACCTGATTACCGAGTGGCCGGATTTCGATTTCAGGTTCCATAAGTCCGGTTGGACGAATGATTTGTTCGGTGTAAACCCCTCCGGATTTCTCCAGCTCATAATCGCTGGGGGTAGCACTTACAAATATGGCTTGATTGATCAACCCTTCCCACTCATCAAAAGTAAGGGGGCGGTTATCAAGAGCAGAAGGAAGTCGGAATCCATGTTCAACCAATTCTACTTTACGGGATCGGTCACCCCCATACATAGCGGAAATTTGAGGGATGGTCTGGTGGCTTTCATCCACAACTACAAGAAAATCGTCTGGGAAATAATCGAGCAGGCAATATGGGCGCTCGCCGGGTTTTCGGGCACTCAAATAACGGGAGTAGTTCTCGATACCTGAGCAATAGCCAATCTCCTGAATCATTTCAATATCAAACAAGGTGCGCTGTTCGATGCGCTTGGCTTCCAAAAATTTTTCTTCATCAATTAAAACCTGCCGGCGCCATTCAAGTTCTTCCCTGATCTGTTCTATAGACTGCTCAAGACGGGACTTGGACGTTACATAATGGGAAGCCGGGTAAACCCGGAATTCATCAACCGAATCATGGACCGTGCCGTCATTTACATCAAAAAGCTGGAGGGATTCAATTTCATCTCCCCATTGAGTGATGCGCAATCCTTCATCCGAATAAGCCGGGTACACATCAATGACATCACCCCGCACCCGAAAAGTACCCCTTTTAAAATCCAGGTCATTTCGGTTGTAATGCAGATCTACTAAATCATACAGGATGGTATTACGCGGGATTTCCTGTCCTTTTTTTAGAGTAAGAATCAGCTTTTCATATTCTGAAGGAGAACCGATACCAAAAATACAACTTACAGAGGAAACAATGATCACGTCCCGCCGCCCGGAAAGCAAGGAACTGGTTGCCCGCAGCCTCAGTCGCTGAATCTCCTCATTGATGGACAAATCTTTTTCGATGTATTTATCCTGCGTTGAGATATAAGCTTCCGGCTGGTAGTAATCGTAATAGGATATAAAAAACTCAACACGGTTTTCGGGAAAGAAGTCACTGAGCTCCCGGTAAAGCTGTGCAGCCAACGTTTTGTTGTGGCTCATCACCAGGGTTGGCTTCTCCACATTTTCAATCACATTGGCAACGGTTCGTGTTTTTCCGGAACCGGTAATCCCAAGTAAGGTCTGGAACTTGTCGCCCGCATTGATGCCTTCCGTAAGTTCGGCAATGGCAGTGGGCTGGTCGCCTGCGGGTTTGTAAGGTGAGTGAAGTTTAAATTGAGCCATAATTAGCTTTTAAAGGTACAAACTGTAACGTAACTTAGGAAACAAGAACTGTGAAAAATTAATGCCACCAAATCACTAAAGCACGAATCGGGTTTTAAAATTCCATTGGGTAAACGAGCCCGATAAAGCAAAATCTGCAAATCAAAAACAATTTTTGTGTTTTAGAGCTTTCGTGGCCAACAAAACGACGCAAATGTCCCACCGACATAAAGATTTAGAATCGCCCCGAAAGCGAATAGATGAAATTGACGAACAAATTCTGGACTTACTCTCCGAGCGGGGTGAAATTGTTCGGGATGTCATTAAACGAAAAGTAGAGAACCAGCTGCCTGTTTTTGTGCCGGCCAGGGAAGAGGAAAAGTCGAAAGCTTTCAAAGAGCTTGCCCAAAACAAAGGGATTGACCCGGAATGGGCGGAAGACTTTCTGCGGATGATCATGACGGCCTCGCGGGCAACGCAATCGCAGGAAACCTTTCCCATTGCTACCGAAGAGCCGAAGCATATTCTGTTTATAGGTGGCGAAGGTGGAATGGGTAAGCTGTATAAGAGAATGGCTGATCAAACAGGGCACATAACCTATTCTATAGACAAAAAGAACTGGCATGAGCTGGAAGAAATGTCGCCAAAGCTGGATATGGTAATCGTTACGGTACCAATCAACGTAACGGAAAGCGTTATTGAGAGATTGGGTGGACGTCTGAAAAAAGACACCATTCTTGCCGACTTCACCAGTAATAAATCAAACCCTATTCAGGCTATGCTACAGGCGCATGAGGGACCGGTAGTTGGATTACACCCCATGCACGGCCCGGATGTTCAGAACTTGTCCAAGCAGCTGATGGTTTTTTGCGATGCCCGCGATGGAGAGCAGGCAAAGTGGTTCCAGGACCAATGTGAGCTTTGGGGAATGCGGGTTATACATGCAGATCCCGAAAAACACGATCATGTGATGCACCTGGTTCAGGGGCTGCGACACTTTGTGGCGCTCCTGCACGGTTCGTTTATGGAAGAGTATGATTTGAAACCGGCTGATATGCTCGATTACTCCTCCCCCATTTATCGCGCAGAATTGATGATGACGGGCCGGATTTTTGCCCAGGATGCCGAGCTGTATGCCGATATTGTATTTGCCAATAAAGAGCGCCGGGAGTTATTGCTAAAGTTCTTTGATCATCACAAAAAACTGGTGCAAATGGTAGAAAAAAATGACCGGGAAGGATTCATCAAAGAGTTTGAGGGGGTAACCGATTTCTTTGGAAAGTTTGCGACCCAAGCACTTAACGAGAGCGGATATTTAATAAATCGCCTGGCAGACCGTTTTGCCTAAAATCGGTTTTATTCATATAGATTTGTGATATTTACAGAAGAAACAGATAACTATTAGTAAAGTAGAGATGAAAAATTTATTACCACTTACCGTATTAAGCCTGTTATTATTTTCGGGGATTGCAATAGCTCAAGATCAGCCTGTTCTGAAAATAAATAGTATTGAAAGCGCTTCCGCACAGAAAGCTTCGGGCGATGATGCAGACAAAACGTACTTCAGTTTAAGTGAAGATGTTCTTGAAAACGATCAGTTTCAGGAAGGTGTTCTTTTTGAGCTGGAAACAGGGAACGATCAGGCTGATGTTTTGAGACTGGTGAAGAAAAGATCATACCGTCCGGGAATAACTTCTTATATGGCAGCGGATATAGAAAATCCGGAGAATAAATTTTCATTCTCTTACGGTGATGGCCGACTTGTCGGAATGTACCACGAAGCTCATAATAGCACCGTCATGTTCGCCGTGGATAACGAAATTGGAAAGCCTTTCTTAACCCGAAACAAATCGATTTTAGGGGAGGCAAAAGCCTGTGCTGTTCATGAAGGCGAGAATTTAGATGACATCCCGTATTACAAGACTCGTTTCAATCGAGATAAAATGAGTCGCGCCAAACAAAAGAATGCGGTTAGTTATGGGGCGCCTGCTTACGCTTCGGTTGAGGACAGTATCACGATTGATTTAATGCTGGTATATACGGACAGTGCAGAATCATGGGCCAACAACTCCGGTTTTGGAAACATCGAGTTTGTGTTGGCTCAGTCTATGAATTTATCTCAAACGGCCTTGGATAACAGTGAAACAGGTATTGAGCTTCGCTTGGCTCATGTTCACAAAACCATATACCGCGGCGACAATAATGAAGATATAGATGCCGTAACCCATTTAAGGCGATTTACACAGAATGAAGACAATCCTTCCTTTGGGCAAAGTAATGATGAATACAATGGATATATGGAAGAGGTTCATGACCTTAGAGATGAGTACGGAGCAGACCTTGTAGCACTTATTATGAGCGAGCCGAATACCGGTGGCATTGCCTGGGTGCTGAATAGTGTAGAAGGATCTCCGATCAGAGGGTTTTCAGTGAACAGGGTTCAGCAGGTAGCTTCAAATTATACACTTGTTCATGAGATAGGCCATAACATGGGTAATTCTCATTCCAGAACACAATCCCAGGCAGCCGCCTCAGAAAGCGGAGCACTTTTTCATTACTCTGTAGGATTCCAAAATATACCTGCTAGTTACGTAACGGTAATGGCATATAATGAGCCGGGACAACAGCTGCAGGAGGCTCCTATATTTGCCAGTCCAAATTTAACGTTTAATGGATCCCGGGCAGGCTCTGAAGACAGAAACACGCCGGCAAACAGTGCGCTGACCCTAAAACAGATTAAAAGGTCCATTGCCGGATACCGTGCTACCATGGTTGATTCTCCTGTTGTTTCCGTTTCCACAAATGAAATCGAAGTTACACTGAACCGTGAAGACGAGATCACGATTCCATTCAGTATTATAAACGATGGAAACAGCGGGCTGGTTTGGGATATAGATTTCGACTTTCCAGGACAAACCGTCAGCAAAGTTAATACAGCCTCAAACCCGGTAAGTAATCTTGAACCGGAGTTTATTAAGGATCCGGTAAGAGTCCCGGCAAATTATTCTGTTTATGAAAGGTCTATGCAAAAATCAGCCCTGAATGAAGAAGTGCTTTATAGTACCTCTTTCGAAAACTTCCCATCCGGGGAATTTGGAGGATATAGAGAATGGAGGTCGTTAACTAATACGGACTTTATTATTGAGCAGGGCAATGCCAGCGATGGAAGCCGGAACCTTCGGTTAAGCCATGATCCAACTTCTGACAACACACAATATGTGTCAGCCCCGTTTTTTGGATATCTGCCATTTGGGAACTACGAACTTAGCCTCGACTTCAAAATTTCAGGCGCAACGGCTCGGTCAGAAACCTTCGACTTCTACATTTTTGATGGAAAAAACGGACAGTTTTCAAGTGGTGTGATTATCTCCGACAGTACACTGTATGCTGCAGGACTAAATGAAAATGACCAGCTGGTATTTTTTGGCACGAATGTAGTCATGACTACAGACACGTATTCCAACCTTAGGATTGTGTACAATACGGAAGACGAGGTGATACAATATTATTACAAAGGAAATATGGTTTTAGAAACCGGTTTCCTATTCGGAAGAACACCAAGTGAGCTACAGGTACTTCACAGAAATGAAGTTTCCGATACGCACTTTGATGTGGATAATATTGAACTGAAGCAGTTGAGTAGTCCATACAACTGGCTTGCTGTTAATAACATGAGCGGGGTAGCTTTTGAGGACAGCAGCAGTGATGCGGAATTGGTCTTTAATACCCGGGGTATCTCTGCCGGTACGTATGAAACCGTTCTTCAGGTGAGCACTAATGATCCTGTTAACAGAATCATTGAGGTTCCGGTTACTTTGAATGTGAACCAGGAAGTTTCCAATGAAACAGAGGAAGTGCCGAATCAGGTGGCATTGCAGCAGAACTATCCAAACCCATTTAATCCAACTACCAGCATTCAGTTTAACCTGAACGAAGCAAGCAAGGTGAAGCTGGAAGTATTTAATATTCAGGGACAGAAAGTAGCTTCGCTCCTAAACGAAAACCGAAGAGCGGGGGAACACCGAATTACTTTTAATGCACAAAACCTGTCCAGCGGCATCTATATTTACAGGTTACAAGCCGGCGCTCAAACGTTAACCCGAAAAATGGTTTTAATTAAATAATATGAATACTCAAAAAAAGAGCGCTATCAAGATCTTTGTAATTGGGTTTTCTTGTTTGTTGGCTATTTCCTGTGGAAAAACAGAGCAAAAGAAAGGTCAGGATGCAGAACCTAACGGCCAAGCCCAAGTATTGAATGAAGAAACCACCCAGCCGGAGAAGTTGTATGTGGAAATGGATGTGGAAGCTATCCCCTCATTAAAAAAAGGGGATACTTTACAGATTAAGATGGCTGATGGTGAAGGGGATGACATGAACCTTAAAATCCGGCGCATTCAGGAAACGATTCCCGGAATTACGTCCGTTTCTGCATTTGTAGAAAATAGTGAAAAGGGACAGGCCACACTCACGGTGAAGGGGCAAAAAGTATCCGGCATTATTGACCTGTTTGATCAAAAGAAGAAATATACTTTTGGTTACGATAGCACTATGAATTCTTACTACCTCAGCCTGATGAATCCTGAAGATATGGACGTACTCCCGGGCAGCGCTCCTGTCACGCCCAATGAAAAAGGGAATTAAACAGCGGTTGATTAATCCTTCATTCGGCTAAACCGAAGGGCTGAGATCATCCAGTTGGGAAGATTCTTTTTGGGGTCCCGCTTGGTCATATCAATGTACCACCCAATCTTTTTGATGATCGGGACTTTATGCGTTTCCACAAACTCGATGAGGGTTCCGTCGGGACCTTCCACATAGGTAAAACGTCCTGCGGCTTCGCCCATATCAAAGCTGTTGGCAGAATCTACGGTGAACGGAAACCCATTGGATTCCAGCTCTTCTTTCAGGGCATCCATTCCCTGTACATCAAAACAGAGATGGATAAAACCCAGGTCTCCCCAATATCGGTCTTTAAAAAGTTTACGAGGTTCGCGCTCCTGAACTTCGATGAGTTCTATTTCAGTAGGACCAAACATTTGGCTGAACCCACCCTGCCGTGGCTGGGAATGACGCAGTAAAACACGCCGGTACCGGTCTTCTCCACCGGGCAATCCTTTGAAGTCATCAAATGCAGCGGTTTTATCATACACGACTTCATCATAACCCAAAACATCGGAATAAAGCTTACGGGCTTTTTCAATATCCGTGGAGCCGATGATGGCCCCAACAACTCCGCCGGTAGAAGTCGGTGTTTTGGTTTTAAAGAAATCTAGCCCTTTAACTACTTGCCAGATGTTGCCGTACAAATCCTTTACAAAGAAGTTATAATCACCTGCGGGGTTTTTCTTAAGAGGAGTGAGGATGTCCAAACCTGCAGCTTCCATCTCATCATAGGTTCCGGGCACGTTAATGGACTTGATCTTGCCGACGTTGATTCCCAAATCACCCATCATTAAGTCAAAGTCAGCGGGTTGAGGAGTGCGGCTGGTGTATTGCCAGATTTCAAATCCACCCCCGCCTTTCATATTCAGAGCCAGCACGGCCGTTCGGTCATGCGCTTCGCCGCCGGTGTATGGAGTCATCAGTTCAGCTGTGGCAGAGTCTTCAAACACTTTGATGTCCATCCCAAAATGACGGCGATACCAATCAGTGGCTTTGTGGACATCCGGAATACCGATTCCAATTTGCTGAATACCTGAAATTACTTTTTCCATAAAATTAGTGTGAAATGGATGAAGGTTAGAGGGCGCCAAGGTACGTTTTTTTGATTTCGATGTCACAAAAAAAGCAGATCAGCGACTATCGGAAGAATCAGTATCTGCCGCATTCCATTCAGCAGGCTGCAGGGAAGAGACGGCACTCAAGAAATCCTTAAAGCGGTCCGTGTTATAGTTGGCCATGCCCTGATGCTTTAGCACAATTTCACCGGTAGGGGAGATAACATAGGTAGTTGGAACAATGGATGCGTCATAAACGCGGGGCTTGCTACGTACAGAATACACCGGAAAGCTAAACTCCTTCCGTTCTATAAAATCCCGGGCTTTCTGGGGATCCCGATCCAATGAGGCCATCACAAAAACGATATCCTCACTCTGAATGTCATCATGCAACCGCTGGATGTTCGGCATCTCAGCAATGCAAGGCGGACACCAAGTCGCCCAAAAATTCAGGAAGATGGTTTTGCCCTTGAAGTCCGAAAAAGAAACAGGGGTACCATCAAGGGTAAGCAGGTGCATGTTGTAATCCGCGTTATTTCCATGTACAACAGACTCCTCAACATCGGGCTGAAAGAGGCCGGTGTATAAAATCACGCTTTGAAGCTTTCCGATTACTTCTGTGTGATACCCGGTTCCGTATAAAACAGCCCCGATCAGAAATATAGCTCCCCATTGCAGGAGTTCTTTTTTAAAGGAGGATGTCTTTTTTGCCTTGTGCTCTTTTTCATTCATGTCACAAGATCAGAAGGATTTAAGAATTAAAAGAGCTTGTAGTAACAACAAGGTGGTCAGATGAAGGTTGAAATTTCATCCAGCGACTTTTTGGTGATGTCCGGAACCGTCACCCCTTCTGCAGGATATCCAACCACTAACAAAAGAAATGGTTTTTCGTGTGAAGGCCGACCCATAATCTCATTTAAAAAACCCATGGGGCTTGGGGTGTGAGTTAGTGTGGCTAAACCCGCATTATGTAAAGCCGTAATCAAAATTCCGGTGGCAATGCCGACGGACTCTTTTACGTAATAATGTTTTTCTTTCTCACCCTCCTTATCCAGGTTATAGCTTTGGGCAAAAATACCGATCAGGTAAGGGGCCTCTTCCAGAAAGGGTTTGTTCTCATCGGTTCCAAGAGGGCGAAGGTCTTCAAGCCAGTCTTCCGGAGCCCGGCGGTTATAAAACTCATGCTCCTCTTTTTCTGCCTCAACCCGAATCTTTTTCTTCACGTCCGGATCGCTGACGGCCACAAAATGCCAGGGTTGTTTGTTCGCTCCATTCGGGGCGGTGCCTGCGGCTAATAAACAGTTCTCGATAACCTCTTTGGGCACTGCTCTGGAACTGAATTCACGAACCGTGCGCCGGCGTTTCACCAGTTCGTAGAACTCCGAGGCCTTTTGTTTCATTTCAATCTTTGGGAGTTCCTTATAAGATTCGAGGGGTACGAAGATGGCTTCACGCATCATAGTCTGTTGTTTTTTGGATTATACCGGAAGTTACTTCACTCCCGAACCTTTTGCCAGCCATTAAGAGTCGCACTATGAAAACAAAGATCTATGCCATTCAGGACAGAAACCGTGGAAGGTTGAATTAATTTGTAACATTTAAAGTCTTTGTGTATCTGATACTTTGCTAATAAATAAAGAAAAAAAGTTAAGAGATATAGTGAGATTTATAACATTTATTTTTGCTGCTATAAGCATAGTTCTTCTTGCAGGTTGTGATTTGATTGGAGGAAAAGAGTCTAAACCAACTGTTCCCGGTAAAATTGTTTTTTCTAAAAGTGATAAATCCGGTGATTATTTAAAAATTTTTAAAATGAATACGGATGGCTCAGGAGTGAAGAAACTTGTTGATTTTAACGGGCTCAGTTCTTTTCAACCGTCCTGGGGTCCTGATGGCCAGCAAATTGTTTTTACATCAGCAAAAATGGGTATCCACGGTGAACCGGCTATTTTTTTAATGAATGCAGATGGTTCGAACAAAAGGCCGATGAAAGTGTACCCGGAGTATCCGGCAATTGCCATTGGTGGAGACTCTCCTGTTTTAAGTCCAGACGGTTCCAGGATAGCTTACGAAGTATGTTCTAATTGCGGAGGTGCCGGCGGGCGAAATTTTGAGATCATGGTGTATGACTTTGAGACCGACTCGATCACTAGAGTCACCAATAATCACTGGCCCGATCGACATCCTTCCTGGAGCCCAGATGGCACTAAGTTGGCTTTTTCAACAGAGCTTCCTTATGCAGACACGAATATCCGTGGTTTTAAACAAGATATCTACACTATTTCACTCGAAGACGGAACGCTTACCAGAATAACTAACACAGGAAACGCTTCTGCTGCAAACTGGAGTCCTGATGGAAGATTTATTGCATATCAAACTTCTGTTGGGGGTGAACAATCTTACATCTATGATTTAGAAAATAACAGTACTACCCAACTATTGCCCGGTTTTAGAACTTCTTTCGGTATACAGTGGAGTCGAAAAGGCTCGATGATTGCTGTTAAAGCATCCAAAAATTCAGATTTAGCAAATGAAGTCAGATATTACAACATAGAAGAAAATAATATCGAGTTTGTCCATCTAGAACAATATACCCCTCAAGTTATAGGAACTCGATTTAAATGGTACTACAATGAAAATGAATAAATAATCTACTTCACTCCCGAGCCTTTTGCCAACCACCAGGGGTGAACTTCCACAGCCAGCCGGCCGGCTTTTACCATCGGGTCATTTTCCGCATACTTCCGGGCCTGTTCGATGGTAGCTACATTGTAAACCGAAAAACCGCGGATATCTCCTGTTCCATCTGTGGGTCCGTTCAGATTAATGATGCCTTCTTCATACAGTCCGCCCAGGTAAGCCAGGTGTTCGCGCTGAAGTTTCATTGCCTCTTCTTCAGACTGGCTCCGCTCCGGGCCCGATTTCAGAAAAACGATAAAATATTTCTGCATGGTCATTTTTTCTCCCGCCCATTCATACTCAAAGGTTTCGGGTTGAGCCGTAGAATCAGCTTCCTGGGCTAAAAGAGGAAGAGAAAGCAGTGCAAAAAGGAGGGTAAGGGCAACATTCTTCATAGCATATATTTTTTGTGAATTGTTGGATAGCAAGAACTCTGAAATCAAAAACGAATATAGGATTGAGGATTAACAGGCTTACCGTCTTTGATGATTTCAAAATGCAGGTGCACTCCGCTGGAAGTCCCCGTATTTCCCGCTTTGCCAACAACCTGCCCTTTTTTAACGCGGTCACCTTCCTTCACTTTAATTTTGCTCATGTGAGCATATACGGTTTCAAATCCGCCCGGATGTTTTATGCGGACCATTTTTCCATATCCCCGGCCATTTCCTGCTTTCACAACAACACCTTGCTCTGCTGCATAGATGTTGTCTCTCAGGTTTGCATCCAGATCCACACCTTCATGAGTGCTTCGCCAGCGGGGCCCGAATTTAGAAGTGACGAACGTATCGTCCATGGGCTTGTCAAAGTTGACGGCCGTGACCCGCATGAGCGGAGGTAATTTGGTTTTATCTCCTTCCGGGCGTTCTCTCTCATTCCAGGGAATACTGATGGAGACCCCAACTGAAAAGGTAACAGGACTGAAATCGAATGACCGAAAAGCCGGGCTTTCGGTGAAGCTGCTTTCAGGCACTATGTTTTGGGGAAGATTATGGGTTTTGGTGATCTCGGCCTGCAGTCGTACGAAATTCAACAAATAATATTTTACACCTCCGGTTATTGAAGTAGTAAAACGGTCGGCATTTTCGGTGGGCTTCACCCAGAATTGATTTCCATTGGGGTCTGTTGCTTTGATGTTAAAATTCCACACGCCACCGGCTTTTACTCCGCCATAGACTCCAAGCTTGGGCCATTGCAAACCGGCTGTAGCCCCAAAATTGATCTGGTTAAAATTAACCGGACCGCCAATCAAAAAATCTTCCTGGTTTTGGACTAAAAGCTCACCTTTTCCGGCTACATACAACCGGTATAATAAATACCGTTCAAGCTCAACTTCCAGCATTCCCTTTACGGCTTTATTGATTTCCCCTGAATAGGTACGATTAGGCACGTAGTTAAAGCCTACACTTTGCATGTTATAGGTTGCGGAAAGTCGCCAGTCTTGAGAAACAGCTGATTGAGGGATGGTTATCAGCATGGTAAGGCATGTAAAAAAAACAGCTGCAGTAAGTATCGATTTACTATAGTAACCCATCAACCCAAAGTATTTCTGTGAATATGATCAAACATGATTATAAAACGGTTAATCTGCAACTGTTGATTCAGCCTTTAAAAACCGAAGCCACTTTCGCTGTTCCTCAAGCCGTTCTTTGTATCGCAGGCGAAGGCTCTCTTTACCAACCAAATCTATCCATTGCTCGGCTGCATCAAAGGCTCCCCAGAAAGCAAGCTGATCGATCGTGGTTTCATAAATATTAAACCAATGGGAGTCAGGATTATGATCAAGCAAAAGTGTGGCGTAAAGCCGGGCTAGTGATTCCCTGTTTTCCATGAGGGCCTTATTCAGGTTTAGCATCCGGTTGGGGAGGTTCAGCTCAACAAAAGCAGAACTATCGGGAAAAATGTTTTGGTATCGGCGCTGAACATGATGTTTCCACTGCACAGAATCTGCCCGAAGCTGAAGGGTAAACCGGAAGTTTCGGGCTTCCGACTGTTGAATCTTTGGGGAGATGTGATCCAATACTGAATCAGCTTTTTGGATTTGCCCGGCAAGAAACAGCGCATCCGCTTTGAGTACCTGTAAAGCAAGCAGGGAGTCTTTTGGGGTGATGGCGTCTGAAGCCTGCTCATAGTTACCCTGCATCAGCTGAGCCCGAACCCAGGCATCTTTTACCAAATCGTTTTGAGGGAAAAGGCGGTACAGATCACCCAGCTTTTGATAAGCGGAGGAGGTGTCCTGGTCAGCTAATAAAAACCGGTATTCATCCCAAATCTTCATTTCTTTTGAAATGGAATGCGGGCAATTCTTCTCAAATAAAGACCGCTGTGCAAAAATAAACTCTGATACTTGCTGATCAACAGAATCGAGAGCAGTGCTGCCTAACGTCTGATGCCAACTACTTACCAATGCAGAAAAGGAGGTATCATAGGCAGACGACAGGTCGGCGGAAGCATAGCCTTTCTTGAAGGTATCCGCACTGTAATTTGAAAGCAGATATTCGACAAAAGACCCGGCGGTGGTATAACTGATAGCTCCGGCGCTGCTGTAGAACCCGGAAAATGAAAGCGCAGATTGCATGTCTTCCGCTGATGGGTAGGGTTTCTCCGCGGCCACAATTTGATGCAGAGTGGATTGGGAGGAGGCATCTTTGGCAATTCCTTCAGCAAGACCTTCAATCAATCCAATACTTCTGCTTCCGTTAAACAGGTCGTTTCCAAACTGCTTGGAAAGCACGTGTACCATCTCGTGCTTCAAAACGCCTTCCAGCTGTTGTTTGGCGATGTGAAGCTGGTCCTGCTCCAGCCAAATGGGCACGTAGCTGGTAAACTTGGCGCCGGTGATTTTCTTCTTTTGCCAGGCATGGGCATACAGAAAGCTTTCGATTTTACGGTCATTCGGCCACTCAATGTTGAAGAGGTCATTAATTTCTCGGAAGTAGAATTCATGCTTTGCTGCCCAATACTGAATCTCTTCCGGTGAATAGAAATCCTCATCAAAATAAAAATCAAAGTGTTTGGTTTGGTGGTAAGCTCCCAGCTGCGCTTTAATGGATTCTCTTGGGCTGATGATACCGGCCTCGTCAAGATTGAGGTAGCTGAACAGTAAGCTAATGAGGGTAAATCCTGTGATGAGTTTGGTTTGCAGGTTCTGGCTCCAGTTGGGAAGCACCCAGAGCAGGACAATCCATAGAAAAGTAATCCAGCGAAAGTAGAGGAAAGAACCGGAGAGCTGAACAGCCTCATCATAAATAGGTCCTGGCCAAATTCCCCATATATGATTATAGAAATACACCTGGGGAAAGCTGAAAAACTCAATCACCCAGACACCAACCCCGCAGAAAAGTAGAACGCCAGCGGTGAATAATCCCGGAAATGGAAACTTGTAAGTACGCATAATTCGCCCAATCGCTGTTCCCAGAAAAACAGAAGGAAGAGGAATGAATATCCAGAACCCAAACCCGTCAAAAGTCAGGCAACCCGTAACAAGTGATGTGATGAAAAGCGGAAGCCCGCCGAGATATAAAAAGCCCAGTACGTTCAAAGAGTAGAAAAAATCCCGATCAGAAGCTGCTTTAGCGGCTCTGAGACCCGCCCAAAAACAACCAATTACAGCGGCAAGGGCTGCTGATTCAAAATGGAAATCACGGAGCAACGGGACAGGCAGTAGTGCTATCCCAAGTAAAACAGGAATCAGATATGGAAGTGCCTTTTTAAGCAAGTTCGGTTAGGTGATGTAGTGGTATAGTGAAGAAGTAAGTTATCAAAAACTTTGTCACTTAATCACTAATCAATTTACCCCTGCCCAATATACCCACCATATTAGCACGAATTGTAAAGGCAGCCGGGCAATCAGCGCCCAGGTATAAAGGGTGAGGCCATGGTTTTTATATCCGCTCCAGGCCATGTCAATATTAGCCGGAAAAACGACGAGGAGTAATACAATTAATCCCCAGGCTGCAAAAGTGCGAAATTCAGGTACCATGATTCCAATTCCTCCCAATATTTCAGCCACCCCGCTGATGAGAACCATCGCTTTGTGAAAAGGAATATAGTCAGGCATGATGCTCATATACATACCGGGTTTCAGGAAGTGAAGCAGACCGGCAAGAATAAACAAAACGCCAATAAGGTATCGGTGGAAAGAAGGCTCGAAAAGAAAGGACATTTAGTGGAGGGTGATGAGGTGATAAAGTGATTCAGAAAATACTTATCACTTATCACTTTATCACCTCATCACGTTACTTCTTAAACATGGTGCTTAGCACAAACCAAACGTTTTCTTTACGCTCCATCAATCGGCGCTTGAAGTAGGGAAACCAGTCGGTGCCAAACGGAACATAAACGCGGGCAGAATAGCCTTCATCACTAAGCTGAACCATGGTTTCTTCCCGAAGCCCGTACAGCATCTGAAACTCAAAACGATCTTTGGAAATTTCATTTTCGGCGGCGTAGCTCTTAAGCCAGTCAATTAGTTCGTCATCGTGAGTACCAAAACGGGGAAAAGGTGTTTTTTCTAATAGCACTTTCGCCTGTTCTTTGAAAGCCTCCCGAATGGCAGGCATGTTTTGGAGTGCAATCTTGGAAGGTTCGCTGTAAGCGCCTTTCACCAGACGAATATCGGCTCCCATTTCAGCCAGCTCGTGGATATCATTATGGCTTCGATGCAGCATGGCCTGAATCACAGTACCCACATGCTTGCCGTACCTTTCGAAGGCTTCTTTGAAGATATCCAGTGTGATTTGGGTATGATCAGAACCCTCCATATCAATCCGCACAAACTGATCTTGAGCCTTAGCTACATCCAGCAAGCGAAACAGGTTTTCCCGGGTGAAATCATGATCGATATCCAGCCCCATCATGGTGAGCTTAATGGAAATACTGCTGATTAAATCCTGCTCTTTGATGCCTTCAAGCAGGCGAATGTAAGCATCAACGGTATCCGTTGCGGTTTGGCGATCGTCAATATTTTCACCCAAAAGATCCAAGGTAAGCTTGAGATCTTTTTTGTTTAATTCTTTTGCTTTCGGAATTGATTCGGTAAAAGACTCTCCGGCTACAAAGCGTTTTGCTAAAATGAAAGGTAACTTCATGAAACTCCAAATTTTGATGGCGGGCAAATTTAATCAATAGTTCACATCAGTGCCCACATAAAAATGTAACTACTGCAAAAATCATTCGTGTAAAGAGAGTGAGTGAAAACCAATGGAGAAAATATGAGTTCAACAGGAAAATATTTGAAGAAATTGATGCTATCCGGCGCGTTAGTGGCCGGACTTTTTTTGTCAGCGGCTCAACCCGCGTTAGCCCAATCAAGTGATGATGTATATCGGGTTGAAGAGTTCCGCGTATCAGGACAGGTGAGCCTGGAGGTAAGAACATCAGGGGGAAGTATTTCGGTAGTAGGATCTAATGAGGACGAAGTAATTGTGGAAATGTATGTGCGAAAAAGGGGCGACTACGTGGAGCCCGGTGATGCTGACCTTGACGATTATGAAATAGAAATTGCGCAAGATGGCAATAACGTCAGGGCAATTGTGGAAAGAAGGTCAGGCAGCTGGAACTGGAATAACGACGGGTACTCTATCTCTTTTGTGGTGTATGCACCGGAAGAAACACGAAGCCGGCTGAAGACCTCCGGCGGCAGCCTGACCGTCCGTAACCTAAGTGGTTCCCAGGAGCTGAAAACGTCAGGTGGAAGCATAACAGCGGAAGGAATTCGGGGGAAAATGATTTTAAAAACTTCCGGCGGCAGCATC
Source organism: Gracilimonas sp. (assembly GCF_017641085.1). Lineage (NCBI taxonomy): Bacteria > Pseudomonadati > Balneolota > Balneolia > Balneolales > Balneolaceae > Gracilimonas > Gracilimonas sp. Next base: position 489,027 of record NZ_JAEPPI010000002.1, read on the forward strand.
AATATGACGGAAGTGCAGGGTGATGTGGAAGCGAATACCAGTGGCGGTACCATCCGTGCAGAAACCATCGTTGGGAACCTGGATGCCAAAACCAGCGGAGGCAGTATTCGTCTGTCCGGTATTGAAGGTAATGTGGACGCTAAAACAAGCGGAGGCTCAATCAATGCCGAAATCCTTGCTCCATCTGATTATATAGAACTGAAAACCTCCGGTGGAAGTATCACCATTAGAGTGCCCCAGGAAAATGGATATAACTTAGACCTGGATGGAAACCGCGTTTATGTTGACCTGAACAATTTCAGCGGACAAGCTGAGAAAGATGAAATCAACGGCACCATGAACGGAGGCGGAACCCTTATCGAAGCCAAAACCAGCGGCGGGTCGATTCGCTTAGAATATTTATAATAGGGCGATTACGATATACACTAATAAAATCAGAAAGCGAGGGATAGAATCTCTCGCTTTTTTTGTTTGCTGATGTTGTCGGTTCACTCCCAACAAATGTTTATATTCAGGGTTCGACTAAATCAGGATTCAACAAATCTATGTCCACAATTCAAACGGCAAGCAAAGAAGCAAAAGAGAAAGAAGAAGAGCGTCCGATAATTATCAAGGGGGCGAGGACACACAACCTCAAGGACATTGACGTAGAAATTCCCCGCAATAAGCTGACTGTAGTAACCGGGGTTTCGGGTTCAGGGAAATCGAGTCTCGCTTTTGACACCATCTATGCGGAAGGTCAGCGCCGGTATGTGGAAAGTCTCTCCAGCTATGCACGCCAGTTTTTGGAGCGAATGGATAAGCCGGATGTGGATTTTATGCAGGGAATATCGCCAGCCATGGCCATTCAGCAAAAAACAACCACTTCCAATCCTCGCTCAACTGTAGGTACAACGACCGAAATCTATGATTACGTTAGGCTGTTGTTTGCCCGTATAGGGAAGACGATTTCACCGGTTTCCGGAGAAGTGGTAAAAAAAGATACGCCTCGCACCGCCATTGAGAAGCTGTTTGAAAGTCAGGATGAAGGCGAACGGTTCTATGTGCTTCATCCAATTCCACAACACGAAAAAAAGAAGCTGGATGAAGAGCTTAAAGTGCTTAAAGAAAAAGGGCTGACTCGTCTTTTAAACATCGAAGACGAGAGTATGGTGGATTTAACAACGGATGAAGTCAACCTGAAAAAATTCAAAGCAGACAAGCATCGGGTGTTGATTGACCGCCTGGTTTTAAAGGATGATAAGGACACCCGCACCCGAATTGCCGATTCACTGGAAACGGCTTTTCAGGAAGGCAGCGGAAGATGCTCAATTAAGATGAGAGGCGGGGAAGAACTCCGGTTCAGCGAACGCTTTGAAAAAGACGGCATCGAGTTTACCGAGCCGACTCCCCAGATGTTTTCGTTCAACAATCCATTTGGAGCCTGTGATAACTGCGAAGGTTTTGGGAAAGTATCCGGGATCGACGAAGACCTGGTTATTCCAGATCACCAAAAAACGATTAGGAACGGAGCTATCGCCCCTTTTGATTCCCAGAAATTCAGTATGCACCTGCGGGATTTAATAAAAGTTGCAGCCCGTGAAAAATATCCTATCGACACGCCATACGCGGAGCTTTCCAAAGAATTCAAAGATGTAATCTGGAAAGGGAAAGATGAGTATATCGGAATCTGGAAGTTCTTTGATGAGATCAAGAACCAGTCCTATAAAGTGCACATGCGCGTGTTGTATTCCCGCTATCGTGGATACAGCCGCTGCCAGGAATGTGAGGGTTACCGTGTCCGGAAGGATGCACTGTATGTGAAAGTTGGGGATTTACATGTGGGCGAAGTATCTGAGCTGACGATTGGCCATGCCCGCGATTATTTTGAAGATCTGGAGCTTACAGAGTTTGAGGAAGGCGTAGCAGGGCAAATTCTATACGAAATCCGAAAGCGCCTTAAGTATCTGGATGAAGTGGGGCTGGATTACCTGACTTTGGATCGGCTGGCAAATACCCTGAGTGGCGGGGAGTCGCAGCGAATCAGCCTGGCTAATGCACTTGGCAGCTCTTTGATAGGAAGTTTGTATGTACTGGACGAGCCGACGATCGGACTTCACCCCAGAGATAACGACCGGTTGATAAAAATTCTGGAGTCGCTTAGGGATATCGGAAATACCGTATTGGTGGTAGAGCACGATCCCGAAATGATAAAAGCGGCGGATAATGTAATTGATATTGGTCCTTTTGCCGGCACCCATGGAGGAGAAGTGGTATTTCAGGGTTCTGTAGATAAACTCGTTAATGCCGACACACTAACCGGGAAGTTTTTAAGCGGCCGGAAGGAAATCCCGGTTCCTCAAAAACGAAGAAAAGGAAATGGGAAAACGATTGAATTGCGGGGAGCTTCAGAGCATAACCTAAAGAATGTAGATGTGGATTTTCCACTTGGGATGATGACGGTAGTGACCGGTGTTTCCGGTTCCGGTAAGTCAACGCTGGTTCACGATACGCTATACGCGGGCATTCAGAAACATATTGGGTCGTATAATGATAAAGTAGGACGTTTCTCGGACCTGTCCGGAATGGCAGCAGTTCACGGCGTGGAGATGGTAGATCAAAGTCCCATTGGCCGGTCTTCCCGTTCAAATCCGGCTACATATACCAAGGCCTTCGATGGTATTCGAGACCTGTTTGCCAATACCAAGCAATCCAAAATCATGGGGTACGAACCGGGTCACTTCTCTTTTAACGTGCCCGGCGGTCGCTGCGAAAACTGCCAGGGAGAAGGTGTTCAGCGGATTGAAATGCAGTTTATGGCCGACATTGAGCTGACCTGTGAAGTATGTAACGGAACCCGCTTTCGTAAGGACGTACTCAGCGTGAAATATCGAGGCAAGAATATTCATGACGTATTGGAGATGCCGGTTTCGGAAGCCATTGAGTTTTTTGTTGACGAAACCACCATCATTAACAAACTGCAGCCGCTGGAAGATGTAGGGCTTGGATACTTGAAATTAGGCCAAAGTGCGACCACCCTTTCCGGAGGGGAAGCCCAACGGGTGAAACTGGCAAAATTCCTTGCCAAAACCTCCACCGACCACACCCTCTATTTCTTTGACGAACCGACAACCGGCCTGCACTTTGAAGATGTGGCCAAACTGCTTGATTCGTTTAATGAATTGGTTGAGCAGGGGCATTCGGTAATTATCATCGAGCATAACCTGGATATTATAAAGTGCGCTGACTGGATTATTGACATCGGACCGGAAGGTGGATTTGGCGGAGGACAGATTGTAGCTGAAGGAACGCCGGAAGACATTATGAAACAAGAAGAAAGTTATACGGGGAAATTTTTAAAAGAATATTTGGGGTAAAAGAACATCACTTCAAGGAAGGTTTAAAACTTTCAAATAGTAAAATCACGTTGATACTGTTATAATAGCATCCTGTTATTCATCAACTAATTAACCGCCCTTGTTCTACAGGCTGCTTACATTGAACTGGAGAATATTTATCTCCAACCTGAACCGCTTTCAGCTGCTGCTGACCATCGGGTATATTCTGTTTCTGGGGATTATGTTGGTGAACCTCGCCGGAACGGCTATTGTGGTAGTACTGATGGACAGCGACCCCTGGATGCAGGTGCAGCTTCCGTGGCTAACACCGGATATATATTCCTTTATCCTGCTGGTGTTTGCAAATGCCTACTGGGTGATGCACTTTTCCTTCACTAACATGCGGCTGATGAATATTGAGGAAAACCGAAAGCTGTTGGGTTTCGGCTTCCCGCTAAAAAGGCTGGCTAAGTATCTGACTATCATCGGATTTTGTCACCCAGTAAATATAATCTACAATTTAACCTGGCTGGTTTTTTTGTTGATACAGGTACATGCAGCCTACCAGGTGCCGGTTGCCATAGCAGCCGTAGCGTTGAACTACGTTCTCATTTATTCAGTGAAACACCGGTTTATCCGTGTGGTTGAAAAACGATTTATAGCCGTAGTGGTAGGGTTTTTGTTCCTGGTGTTTGGGCTGTTTCAGTTGGTGTCGCTTTTTGCGTCTAACTCGACACGAATTTTTGCGGAACTACTGCCACAGGTGGAAACAGTGAATGCGTTTTTATCTTGGTTGCCGGGCGGGATGCTGATCCAAACAGTGACGGAAGACTACGGGTGGATGAATGCTCTAACCATCCTCTTCTTCTCCATTGTGCTGATTGGCCTGACGGTGATAGATCACTTCAATAAAACCAAAGAAGGTTTGTTGAATCCCGGCCTGAAGAAAGCCGAAGAGGAAAGCAGCAAGCTCTGGAAGGTGCTTCGGAAAGTGTTGGGGCGCAATGCCGGCAAATATTATTTCTACGTGATGAAGCACCCTTACAACCGGCTGCAGGTTTTAACGCTTACCATCATCCCGATTGTGTATGTACCGCTGTTGCTGAATGTAGATTACGAAGTGGCCCAAACCATTTTGATTCCCACCATCCTTGCCGGTATTCCGGTGGCTCTGCTGGCGATGGGAATGGCCAATATGTATGGCTATGAAAACCGGGAGTTTCTGCTTCACCTTCAGTTTCCCATCAATTTAGAAAAGCAGCTGAAAGAACGATTTTTGGGAGTGATTTTGCTCCCTTTACTGGTGTTTTATCTGATCACGGTTTTTGAGCTGCTGGTGATTCCCGAAATCGGTTCACCCCTGCAAATATTTGTAGCCAACACGTTTTTCTTTCTCATGTTCATGTTGTTGTTTGTGTGGAGTTCCTACTTTCAGTACCAGAAGGCCACCTATTCTTCTTTTAGTTATAAGCACCCTATCATCCCGCAAAAAGTAACCTTTGCCATATCCTTCCTGATCTTTTCGATGGGATACATGGTTTTTGTGCCTTTAAACGGATTGGAATGGTACCGGCTGACGATCATGGGGACAGTAATTGTAATTATGGCCATTTACCTGTGGCGGCACATGGATGTATTGGTTAACCTGTTTAAAAACCGAGTATTGATGAGATTATGGAGCGAGCTGTAGAGTTAAAAAATCTGGATAAGAGCTACGAGGATACACCGGTGCTCAAGAACCTGAACCTGGAGATTCCGAAAGGAACGGTTTTTGGGTTGATTGGCCCGAATGGTGCCGGGAAGAGCACGTTGATTGGCGTGTTGACGGGCTTGCTGAGCTTCGAAGGCGGGGATGTGATTATTCACGGGATGAAACTAAACGCCAGGAACGAGCTGGAAATTAAAAAGCTGACTGCCTCTGTGTTGCAGCCGCCGCTCTTGTTTGAGCAGTTCAGCAGCCTGGAGTTTATCGAGTATGTGTGTGAAATCTACGAAGTAAACAAAGAAGGGCTGATCGAGAAGGCCTACTCGCTGATGGATTATTTCGACATCAAGGATTTTGCCAAAATTAAAGTGAACAAGCTTTCTTCCGGGAGTCGCAAAAAGCTGGCGTTTGTAACTTCCGTTTTGGTTGAGCCCAAGCTGCTTCTGCTGGACGAGCCCTTTGAAGCCGTTGATGTAATTTCTATCGAGCGGATGAAAAACATCATCCGGCGCCTGAAGCAAAAAGGGGTGACCATCATCGTAACCAGCCATATTCTGGAGGTGGTAGAAAACCTCTGTGACGATATCGCCATTTTGCATCACGGCCACATTAAAGCCTACCTGGATTCTGTGAGCCGCAAAGAACTACAAAAAGATTCCAGCCTCCACGAAATATTTGAAAAGTACGTGGAAGTAGAGCAGAAAGAAGAAATCGTGGACTGGTTGTAATTTCCGGATAGGTTTTTACAACTCCTGCTGAGCCATTTCAGCAACCTTAGTTCCGGTTTTCATTTCATAGGCTTGCACTGCTATTTCAGCCATCTCTGATAAAGAAAAAGTGCCTGAGTTAAGAATCAGGTCATAATCGCTTGCATTTCCAGAATCCTGATTGAAGTTATACTTACTGAAATGTTGACGATCTGCGTCCTTCTTCAAAATAAATTCGGAGGCTTCTTTCTTTGTGATTTGATAGGCGCGAGCATAGTTCTGGATACGCTTATTAAGAGGACAGACCACACGGATATGAAAAGAGTCCGGTATTTTGCAGATGTAATTTGCACCTCTTCCTACAATAATATTACTGCCAAACTTCTCCAGAGCCCGAACAGCTTTAATCAGAAAAAGAAGATAGCTGAGGTTTGTTTCGCGATGATGTATAAACCCGAAAATGGTATCTTCCAATAATCCCCGGCGACTCTCATCTAAGGACTTTATAAACTCTTTGTTGCTGCCAATATTCTTACTTATTAACTCCAGTAAGTCCTTATCCCAAACCTTGAATTCTAACCGCCGTCCTAATTCTTCTGCCAGGGCAGCGCCTTTAGCTCCGAATTCCCGCGATATCGTGATTATAGGACGCTTAGAATTAGAGACGGGAACGCCTTTTTGGGCGGCCTCTTTACGCATCCAAAACTGAACTTGTTGTTCGATGATCTGAGCTGCTTTCTTAGCCATAACAACCCCCAATTACAAAGTTAAAGATCAAACCTTTTTGATAGTGGAACCATCTGAATATGTTGCAAAGCGCTATTGATACATATAGAATCTTTATGAAGAAATGATGAATAAGAAGGTAGCTTTATCAATCCACTAATTTTATTAGCTTAAAAGAAATTCGGGAAATCAAGAACAGACAGTATTATGGAAAAGTCGGAGTTTGAAAAGCTGGAAAAAATCATTGATGACGTGTTGCTCCATCCAAAAGAAGAGCAAAAAGACCGCATCAAAGAACTTTGCGGGGGAGACAGCAAGCTGCAGGAACAAGCCGAAGAACTGCTGGAATCTATTCATGATAGTGAGACCTTTCTGGATGATCAAAAGAAGAACCTGAAGTCTTTTCTCGACGATTTTTCCGATACCGAAGCCCCACCCGAAACGGAAGAAGGTGACTTTACCCCGGAGACCTTTGGGTTTTATACAACCACCGGCAAGATTGACCAGGGAGGAATGGGAATTGTTTATAAGGGCAAGCGCTCGGACGGAGAGTTTGAACGAGAAGTCGCCATCAAGGTTTTAAACAGGCGACTGGTCAGTGAAAACTGGGAAAAGAGGTTCAAGCAGGAGAAGGTGATTCTCGCCAGTTTGGAACATCCCAATATTGCCAAGCTGTATGATGCCGGGATTTCCGAAAGAAACCGTCCGTACCTGGTTATGGAATACGTGCGGGGAATGTCGCTGAAAGAGTACATTCAAAAAGAGGAACCGGAACTGAAAGAATGCCTTTCCAAATTTAAAGAGATCTGTGAAGCGATTGAATATGCCCATCGTAATCTGATTGTGCACCGGGATATCAAACCGCAAAACCTGTTGATTAATGAGCAGGGGCACGTCAAGGTGCTGGATTTTGGTATTGCCAAAATTATTTCCGAAGAGCTTTCTGAAGAAGAAGTGATACAGACCATGGAATCGGGCCGGCTGCTGAGCTTAAGCTATGCAGCGCCGGAACAGGTTAATATGGGAAAGATAACGGTAGCCACGGATGTGTATGCGCTTGGTTTGGTACTGTATGAGATGCTCGCCCGGGAGAAACCATTCGATCTTTCAGGGAAGACCCTGCAACAAGCCGAGAAAATAATCCTCAACAGAGAGACTGAGAATATAAGCGCAAAGGCGAAGGTAAAGCTCAAAAAAATTGATGCTAAAGATTTAGATGCCATTGTAAACAAATGTCTTAGAAAAGAACCCGAATACCGGTATTCATCGGTACGGGAGCTTTTGAATGATCTGGAAAACCTTCAGAATAAAAAGCCGGTTGCGGCGCGAAGAAACACCCGCCGGTATAAGACCGGGAAATTTCTGAAAAGGAATAAGTATCAGCTCTCGGTGGCAGCTGTATTTTTTGTGGCCATCGTCACATTTGGGGTTATTTACAGCATCAACATCACCAAAGAAAAAAACCGGGCACTGGAAGCGTTAAGCAGAGCCAAAATGGTTAGTGATGTAATGGTGAATGTATTTGAAGAGGTAGATTATACTAAGACGGAAGATCCCCGCCTGGCAACCAGCCGGTTCCTTGATGAAACCCTGAATGCAGTGGACAATATGTTTGCTAATGTGCCCGGAGAAAGAGCTCGTTTGCTGATGAATTTCGGCTCCATAAAATTTAACCTGGGGGAGCTTAAAACAGCTGATTCATTACTGACGGAAGCTACTGCCATTCTTCATGCATTAGATACTGAAAATGAATACAGATACTGGCTGGCTGATGTGTTTAATGTAAAGGCCGATCTGGCTCGAGCCAGAGGGCAGGATAGCTTAGCATTGGCTTATGCAGATTCCCTGCAGCATTTTTTAGATAAAAATGAACAGGAAATAAGGAATCTGGAAATCGTGCCTCTCGACTGGGATGCGTATTATTTGGCTGCTAAATCATATAAGGCAGAAGTGTATAGCTTTTTCGGGGAATTTGAGAAAGCGGACAGCATGTATACTGAGCTTTTTGAGGGGTACGCTGCACGAAATGACACTACTTCGGATGTATATTGGGTGGGACGCCACGACTATGGCTGGCTATTACTGGAAAAAGGAGAATATCACAGGGCTATTTCAACCTTTGATAAAGTGTTGGAAGCCCGCACAAAAGGTTATGAGATAGGCTATGCTCATTATACTCCTACCAAAATTGCCGGGGCTTATGCCAGCCTGGGCTGGGCTCATCATATGCTGGGACAGAGTAACAAAGCAGAAGAATATTCCAGAAAAGCTTTATCCATGTATACTGACATATTTGGTGAAAATCCAAGTATAGAAAGAGCCCGTGCAATGAATGATTTAGGGATTATCATTCAGAGAAAGGGTGAGTATGAAGAGGCCAGAGAGTTAATTGAAAAGGCTTATTACATGCGGAAGGATTTGTTGGGGGATACGCATCCCCTGACCCTGACCAGTGAAGGAAACATGGGGCTGGTATATTTCTACAATGACCAAAAGGAGAAAGCGCTGGAGTGGTTTATTAAAGCCCACCAAAGTAATGTAAAGGTGAAAGGAGAAACACATCCTGATCATATGCGAGAGCTGAGTAATATTGGGGCTGTTTACATGCAGCTGGGAAAAAATGAGCAGGCCATAAAATATTTTGAAAGAGCCCTGAGCATGGGAGAGCAGTTCTTCGACACCACAAATGTAATTTACCGCAGAACGTTATCAGCATACAACTCCATCAAGTAGCGTAAAGGGGAAAAGCAGGCCGCCAGGATGCCTGTAAATAGGGATTTCTCCTATTCAATCATTTATTGTATAATCAGGAAGGTTAGTAATAGAAATAAAGTGGGGGTTCTTATGAAAGTGCTTTTTACGTCGGTTATTATGGTGTGTAGTCTCTTCAGCTTTTCACAAGCACAGGATCGTCCCGATCCAAATATTCCGCAAGGCACAAATTTTGAAGTCCCGGATGGATGGGAGGTTCGCCTTGATCACGGCATGGATGATGTTGTCATAGGATCTAAGCCGGACTCTTCTGATATCTATTTTGTGAACATGACCCCGGGCTGGCATATTACCACCGGACCGGCCGGCATCTTTTATCATCCGGCTAATACAGCCTCCGGTTCATTTGGTGTAAAAACGGAACTGCACTTTTTTAATCCCGGCGAAAGAAACCGGGAGGGATATGGCCTATTCTGGGGAGGCTCCAAGCTGGATGGAGATGCTCAGACATATATGTATTTTTTACTTCGGAATACCGGCGAGTTTCTCATCAAAAAAAGGACGGGGGAAGACACCGAGGTTATTCAGGGCTGGACGGCCAGCGATGCAATCAACATATACGATGACCCGGAAGTATCCTCTGTTTTGAATGTACTGCAGGTAAGGGTTGAGGGTGAGCGTGTTCGCTTTACAATTAATGATGAAGAGGTTGCAGATATTGATGCATCAGGTATGAACAATGATGGCATTTACGGACTGCGTGTTAACCATAGCGTGAACCTTCATGTTTCGGATTTGAGCTTATCGAAATTGTAGTAACAAATTTTTACTCATCATAAAGAAAATACTGCCTGAAAGGCGTAACACCCTTCTGAAACCGGCGTATTAGCTCTTGTCTCACAAATAAATAAAAGGAGAAGAGAGATGAGAAAAGTTAATGCGGTATTGATCTTAGTAATAATCGGAATGATGACGGCAGCTTGCAGCACGTCAATAACAAAGTCCACAACCACTCATGTTAAAGACCTGGTACAGTCAGATGTATTTGGCGTACTACCGGCGTATAGTCAGGAAATCATCGTTTACAATTCACCGGATGAAGTTGAAGGAGAATATCTGGAGCTTGCCACGGTTCAAATTCAGGAAACAGCCGGAGAAAGTTCCACTGAAAACATGATTGAAATGCTGAAAATAGAAGCAAAAAACTTAGGAGGGAATGGAGTAATTCTTATTGAGAATAAAACAGATGAGGGGTCAGTCTCGGTAACCAAAGAGGTTAAAGCAATAGCCGTGTATGCTCTCGATAAAATTCCATCAGAAACCAAGCCGTTGGTGCTGCTTTAAAAGAAGTACGGAATTAAGCTTCGCTAAAATCGTTTTATTTCATGTACTTTATACGCAAAACATGAACTAAGACACAAAACATGCAAGAAAGTTTTGAGCTTTTGTCGGACAGAATAATAAGCACAACGCCTCAAATTTTGGCTGCTATAGCATCGTTGGTTGTGCTTATTTTTATCGGCAGGCTTGCCAGCAGCGGTGTTGGTCGTTTACTTGGCGAAGATAAAACCAAAGGCGTAAAGCAAGTCCGGCTGATTAAGCGCCTGGTACGTTGGGCGTTTAATGTTCTGGGCCTGATTATTGCCTTACACCTTGTTGGATTAACACAAGTTGCCACCAGTTTTTTAGCTGCGGGTGGTGTTGTTGCCGTGGTACTTGGGTTCGCTTTCCGGGAGATAGGTGAAAATTTACTTGCAGGGTTATTCCTTTCTTTCAGCCGCTCTTTTGATGTCGGAGACCTGATTGAAAGCAATGGAATAAGAGGAATTGTGCAGAGAATAGAGATACGGGACGTTCACATACGGACTGCCGATGGGTGTGATATTTTTATTCCAAGCGCCACCATCTACAAAAACCCGCTTCACAATTTTACGAGAGATGGGTTGCGACGAGGCAGCTTCACCATTGGGGTTGACTATGGGGACGATCTTCAGAAAGTAAGAGAGACTCTTCTCAAAACCGTACAGGGTCATAAACTCACGCTTGCAAATCCTGCCCCCAATATTCAGATAGCCGGTTTTACGGCAGCTTATGTTGAGCTGGAGGTTTTCTTTTGGATTGATACGTTCAGCAACGATCGCGGATTAGGTGAAATACGGTCGCAGGTGATGGACGGCTGCCACAAAACATTAGCTGAAAAAGGATTTACCTACAGCTCTAATGTGACTACCGCTATAGACATGCTACCGGTGAGCGTGAACATAAATCAGGATAAGAAAACGCCTTAAAACTCGAGCCGCCGGAGTTGATCGATGTCCATTTCGTCTGAAAAGAAAAGTTTCTCGTGGTACTAATTGATTAAAATTCGTCCGACAGAAACTCACAAATTTCTTCCAAAAGCTCACGCTGTTCTTTGGTGATGGAGTTCTTTGTGTTTGAGTCGATATCGAGTTGGCCTACAAACTCATCGTCTTTCATGATGGGGACAACAATTTCGGATTGTACATCGGTGCTGCAGGCCAGGTAATTTTCTTCGCTGTGCACATCCTGTGCCACAAAGGTTTCGTGGCTAAGGGCAACCTGTCCGCAAATACCTCTGCCGTAAGGAATCCGGGTGTGGTCGGTAGAAGGGCCCACAAATGGACCGAGAACAAGTTCCTGTTTCCCCTCAGGATCAGGCAGATAAAAACCCACCCAGCTGAAAGAGGGGATTTCATCAGCTAACAATTCACAAATCGCAAAAAGCTTTTCATCGCGGGTAACATTTCGCTTTAAAATGCTTTCCGTATCCGAAATTAATTGATCATAAGAAATAAGTTGTACAGCGCTCATAGCATTAATAAAATTTGTTGGAACAGAAAATAAAACAATATATCCGATATAAAAGTTAAGCTTTGTTTTAAGTAAAAACACAAACTAAAAATTGGTAAAAAGCTGTGTATCTTTAGGGCCATCATGGAAGAATTTTTCAAAGATATAATCCCCTTTTCTACTGTATTTATGAGCATAGCAGCACTGTTTTTTGCAAGCTTTTCATCTTTATTTTCTGTCGTTAACCCCTTTGCAGCAATGCCTATCTACATTTCTTTAATGGAAGGGCATGCCGATGAAGAGAAAATCAGGACCGCTCGCAAGGCTACTACTTACATGTTTTTTGTTCTGATCACCTTTTTGTTGGTTGGAACCTACATTCTCAGCTTCTTTGGAATCAGCCTCCCGGGCATTCAGATAGCCGGAGGGTTGGTGATTGTAAGAGCAGGTTTTTCGATGCTAAGCCCGGATAACGGTGGTAGAAAGTTGACCAAGAAAGATCAGGAGGCAGCCAAAGAAAAAGAAGATGTATCATTCAGTCCACTTGCACTCCCTATGCTTTCGGGGCCGGGAAGTATTGCGGTTGTAATCGGATTCGGTTCTGATGCGCAGGGTATTACCGATTACCTGGTGAACGGAGCGGCTGTATTTATGACGGCGCTGGTTGCATACGGAATATTGAGAGTAGCACCCGCCATCGTAAAATATATCGGTAAAACCGGAATGACGGTCATCACCCGCATGATGGGCTTCATCGCGCTGGCTATTGGTGTGCAATTTGTGATCAATGGTATATCCAAATTTTTTGGAATTGGATAGTCTCATGGACCTTGAAAAGCTTTTCGAATACGACCGATGGGCCAACGAAAAAATACTTCAGGCTATTCGGGAACTTGATGAGAGCGAAACAAAAGAAGAAGTCACGGGCTTGCTTTCTCACATCCTCGCAGCCCAACAGATTTGGATGAACAGAATCACAGGCAAAGAAACAGCGGTGGAGATTTGGCCACAATTTTCGATAGCTGAGATGAGCCAAATTATACAGGAGAACATCCAGAAGCTAAAAGACTTGGTTGCACAGAGTGATAATGCCATCACCTACCAAAACTCCAAAGGCAAGGAATTCGGAAATGTTGTAGGTGATATTTTGACTCACCTTATTATCCACGGGCAACACCACCGGGCACAAATAGCCACGCTTATTCGACAAGCCGGACAAATTCCCCCCGGCACTGATTACATCTTTTTTCTGAGGACAGTACACAATTAACCCGTCTATTCATTAGTTTCTACGCTTAACATCAATTAAACGGACAATACCCTGGCACTCATCGAAGAATTTCTCGCAGCGTTTTCCTCTTTCATGTGGGGATATCCCCTTGTCATTTTATTAGTGGGGGGCGGACTCTTTTTCCTGATCTCATCCGGATTCACTCCCTTTCGGTTTTTCTTTCATGCCATAGACCTGGTTCGGGGTAAATATGACAACCCGGATGATCCCGGCGATATTAACCACTTTGAAGCTCTTTCCACAGCATTGGCTTCGACCGTGGGGATGGGAAACATCAGTGGTGTTGCAGTTGCGATTTTTATGGGTGGTCCCGGCGCGCTGTTCTGGATGTGGATGAGCGCCATTGTTGGAATGGCAACCAAATTTTTCACCTGTACACTTTCCATTATGTATCGCGGAGAAGACACCCAGGGCAAAATTCAGGGTGGACCGATGTATGTAATCCGGGAAGGACTCAGCAGCAAATGGATGCCTCTGGCTTACCTGTTCGCGATGGCGGGGTTATTTGGTCCTCTGCCGATTTTTCAAACCAACCAGCTGGTACAGATTTTAAGAGACTTTATTTACATACCGAACGGATGGGTTGAAGCAGATGCCGCCTTTACCGGAAACCTGATCACCGGAATTGTGCTTGTTGGTCTGGTTTCGCTGGTCATTTTTGGTGGGATTACCAAAATCGGGAAGGTAGCTTCAAAGCTGGTTCCCTCCATGGTTGTGATCTATGTGGTTTCGGTACTATTTATTTTAGCCGTTCACATTGCAGACATTCCCTACTATTTAGGGCTGATTGTAACAGACGCCTTCACCGGAAAAGCCGTGATGGGCGGAGCTGTAGGACAGTTGATTATTATCGGGGTTCAGCGGGCTGCTTTTTCAAATGAAGCTGGAATCGGGACAGAGTCGCTGGCACACGGTGCGTCAAAAACCAAAGAACCTGTTCGGGAAGGATTGGTAGCTATGATGGAACCTGCCATCGATACATTGCTGGTATGTACCATGACGGCCCTTGCGATTTTGGTAACCGGTGTATGGCAATCCACGGAAGCCAATGGGGTAACGCTTACTCTCAACGCTTTTAACGAAGCTCTTCCTGCATTCGGTACGTACTTATTGATTATATCCGTACTGACTTTCAGCGTAAGCTCCATGCTTTCCTACTCCTATTATGGCTCAAAATGTTTGGGCTTCCTGTTAGGTGCGGAAAGGCAGCATCTCTACAATTACTTCTATGTGTTCTCCATAATCTTTGGAGCAGTGGCTTCGCTGGATGCGGTCATCAACCTGATTGATGGTATGTTTGCCCTTATGGCCATACCTACGGTGACTTCCGCTTTATTACTTTCCAAGAAAGTAAGGCTGGCCTCGAAAGATTACTTCACCCGCCTGAAAAACGGCGAGTTTAAAGAGTATTTGGAGAAGAAATAAACAAACTCTGCCATTCACGTCTATACAAAGGGCTAAAGCCCTTTTTCCGGTTTATGCCACTCATTCACCGGCCTGAAGGTCGGTGCAATTAAATGGTTCACCCGCTTTGATTTTATCTAATCCTTTCTATTTTTCTGAAGGGGAAGCTAAAAATTAAACCAAGAGACATGCCATTTATAAAAATGTATGGGCATTTTGTTTGGGCTACAAAAAGTAGAAAAAAGCTTTTAAGTCTGGATAATAAAAATATTCTGTGCCAACACATTCGGGAGTATTCAAAAGCCAAGCAGATTCACCTCTTGAATATTAATGGCTGGCATGATCATCTTCATGCTTTAATTTCAATATCGTCTGATCAGAACATTCAGACGATCATGAACCTGATAAAAGGGGAGTCTTCATATTGGGCAAACAGAAACCTCTCGCTTCCTGAGAAGTTTGGTTGGCAAGAAGAGTATTTCGCTGTGTCAGTAGGGGAATCACAACTGAAAAGAGTAAACGGCTACATTGATAAACAAGAAAAGCATCATCAGGTAAAGCCTTTTTCAGAAGAATATGAGGAGTTTATCAAAAACTATCGTTTTCATTCTAAGTAAAAATTACTCCGCCCTTCAGGGCGGTGAAAGGCACTGACCCGGCTTGGGACAGGGCTTTAGCCCTTTAAGAACCTCCAAGCGCCCCCAAGGCCTTGGAGCGTTCGCTGGTTTTTTTAAAGCTAACTGAATTTCAACTACGAATCCGCAACGCTTCCAGGACCTACGGACGCTGAAAGGTTGCTAAAAGTGAGTAGGGCTTTGAATTTATTTTAATAGGAGCCCTTAAAGATTCGGCAATCCTCTAAAACTTTAACATTTTTCTTATCCGCTCTTCTTTCAGATATTGGCTGAAACCGTTATTTAGCGACCCTTCAACCCAAACAAAACTCTGCATTAATGAAAAGAGCGTTTACTTTTGTTGTGATGATGCTTGTGGCCAGCCAGGTATCAGCACAAATCCCGTCTATATCCGAAAAAACAGAAGGCCTTACTAAAACCGAAGGATATTTTGATTACTACTTCGATGAATCAAAAGACCAGATTTGGTTAGAGGTCGATAAACTGAATACCGAATTCTTATACGTGAATTCATTAACGGCAGGTATCGGTTCTAATGATATTGGGTTAGACCGGGGACAACTTGGGGATACCCGGGTAGTTTATTTTGAGCGCCGGGGACCGAAAGTTCTCATGGTTCAGCCTAACTACGAATATCGGGCAGAAACAGATAATGAGCTGGAAAAGAAATCGGTTCGGGAGGCTTTTGCCTCATCCATTATTGCCGGGTTTGAAGTGGCAGCCGAAGAAGACGGGAAGGTGTTAATTGACTTAACAAGCTTTTTACTCAGAGATGCTCATGGAGTAACTAACACGCTTCGTAGATCAAATCAGGGGTCCTATAGTTTGGATAAAAGCCGGTCTGCTTTATACAAAGAAGGCACCATGAACTTCCCCCAAAACACTGAGTTTGAAGCCACTCTTACCTTTGATGGGAGTAATCCCGGCGGATACGTTCGCTCGGTAGTGCCAACACCGGAAGCCATCACCGTACGTCAGCACCACTCGTTTATTGAATTGCCGGATGATGGTTATGAGAAAAGAGCGATGGATCCCCGGTCTGGATATTTCGGCATTTCATATCAGGATTATGGAACACCCATTGATCAGGATTTGACCAAACGATTTATAGCTCGCCATCGACTTGAAAAGAAAAACCCGGAAGCCGAAATGAGTGAACCGGTTGAACCGATTGTGTACTACCTGGACAATGGAACCCCCGAGCCGGTCAGAAGTGCACTGCTTGACGGTGCCCGCTGGTGGAATGAGGCTTTTGAGGCGGCCGGCTATAAAGATGCATTTATCGTAAAAATTCTCCCCGAAGATGCGCACCCGCTCGATGTCCGCTATAATGTCATTCAATGGATTCACCGTTCAACTCGCGGATGGTCGTACGGCTCCTCAGTAACCGACCCGCGCACCGGTGAAATCATAAAAGGTCATGTATCACTGGGTTCGCTGCGTGTACGGCAGGATTTCCTGATCGCGGTCGGATTGCTCGCCCCTTATGGTAATGACGAGCTCAACACGACCATGCAGGAAATGGCCCTTGCCCGAATCCGGCAGCTTTCTGCACACGAAGTAGGTCATACCATTGGAATAGCTCACAATTTTGCAGCCAGCGTTACCAACGATGCTTCCGTGATGGATTATCCACACCCGCAACCTAAGCTCGTGAATGGAGAAATAGACCTTTCTGAACCATACGATGTGGGAATTGGTGAGTGGGATAAAGTGGCCGTGGCTTACGGCTATCAGGATTTTCCGGAAGGAACCGATGAGAAAGAGGCGCTCGATGAAATTTTGGAAGAAGCCTATGACTCCGGCCTGAAGTATATCTCGGATACCGATGCCCGCCCGCAAAGCGGAGCACACCCCGATGCCCATCTCTGGGATTTTGGTTCAGATCCGGCTACCCAGTTATCAACCATCCTGGAAATCAGGAAGGAAGCACTTGAGAATTTCGGGGAAGCGAATCTGAAATCCGGAGAGCCAATGGCAGAGCTGGAAGATGCTTTAGTGCCAATGTACTTTTTTCACCGCTATCAGCTGGAAGGCACCGTGAAGTTAATTGGCGGGCTGGATTACAGTTATAATATGAAGGGAGATAATTTATCTGCCCCGAAAATAGTGGCTAAATCAACTCAGCAAAAAGCGTTGGATGAGATGCTGAAAGCTATTGAGCCGGCCACACTGGCTATTCCTGAAAATCTGCTGGAGCTTATACCCCCGCGGCCTTCTTCATTGGGCTATTCGCGTGAACTGTTTAATGGTAATGCAGGTCCGGCCATGGATGCATTAGGCATTGCTGAAACAGCTGCCGACTTACCCGTCAGCCTGATTCTGAATGCAGAACGAGCCAATCGCTTAGTTGAATACGGAGCTCGTGATAACAACCTGAGCCTGGAAACGGTTCTGGATGAACTCATCGATGCCAGCTGGAACAGAAAATCTCAAAACGGATACCTGGGATCTATTCAACGTGTGGTTAACCACGTGGTGCTGAAGAACATGATTGAACTGGCAGCAGATAATGATGCCAATCCGGTTACAAAAGCCATCACGCATAAAAAACTAACCGATCTTCAGTCCAAATTATCCGGTAAAAAAGATGCCGACAGCCAATATGCTGTTTATACCATTGGCCGGTTTTTAACCAATCCCGAAGAATTTGAGGTCGAGGATGCCCCGGCTCCGCCTCCCGGATCACCGATCGGCTCCGGCAGCATGATCTATTGTGATTTCTAAAGAAGTATGAATAACAGAAAGAGAATATCTGCCACTTTACTTTTCTTCTTCCTTTTTGGGGTGTTGGGATCTATAGTGGCACATCCTTCGGTAACAGTAGTTATAGACTCGAAGGGTAATATTTTCTACAGCGATCTTTCCCGGGTTTGGATGATATCTCCCGATGGAGACAAAAAAGTTGTTGTAGAGAACGTTCACACCCATAAGCTTTGGCTTTCCCCTGACGATGAACTCTTCGGAGAAGATGTGCGAAATCAGGGAGATAATTATCGCCACAAAGTATGGATGCGGCTCCCGGATGGCACGGTTGAAGACGTAATGGGTTGGAGAAATGGCTATCCGGATGAGTATAGCGACTATTCGTTTGTCCGTGACAATGAAGGCCATTCTTATGTGCTAGACAGACCCAATAAGCGGATAAAAATTTACAGGAATCAGGAAGTGGTTCACTCATATTCTCTTTCAAAGTTTGAGGGTAGCCCGCGCTGGCACACGCTCAGTCCGTCCGGAAATCTATTTGTTTCTTTTGAAGGATTTATTGTGAAGGTTTCTGAAAAAAGCAGCTCGAAGTTAACGGAATCTCTTATTGAGCGAACCCCTGAATTTGACTGGGTTGGTGATCATCACGCATTGATGGGGATGTGGTTTGACCGTGAAAAAGAATTGTATGTGGCCCTTTTTTCAGGGCAGAGGGTGATTAAGGTTTATGAGGGCGGGGCCAAAGAAGTGGTATATCGCTCTGAAGGAGACTGGTCGGTTACGGGCGGAGCGTTTGCGAAAGATGGATCCGTTGTTTTACTTGAATTCTCAAATTCCAATTCCGTGCGCATCAGAAAAATCAGCGAAGATGGTACAAGCACGGTTTTTTGAAAAAGACCTTCAGAATATTCACTTAATCCATTCATGAAAATCATCCCGCCGGAAAGTTTGGTGGAAGCCTACAGTCAGGGAATATTCCCCATGGCTGAGCATAAAAAGGCCGAAGATGTAAACTGGTACACGGCCCGAAAGCGTGGCGTTATTCCCATTGGCAAGTTCCACACATCAGATAACCTCGCCCGGATTATTCGGCAGGGAAGGTTTGAGGTTCGGGTAAATGAAAACTTTCGTGACGTAGTGAAACAATGTGCCAACCGGGAAACCTCATGGATTAATGATCTGATCATCAATTCCTATGATGTGCTGAACCAATATGGCAACGCCTGCAGTGTGGAGGCTTATCGGGATGGCGAACTGGTGGGAGGATTGTACGGGGTAAAGTTAAAAGCTGCTTTCTTTGGCGAGAGTATGTTTAAAAAAGAAAAGTGGGCAGACAAAGCCGCACTTTATCATTGCCACGAGATCTTAAATAAGAACGGCTTCCTGCTTTGGGATACCCAGTTCTACACCGATCACCTGGCTCAGTTTGGCTGTATCGAAATTGATGCTGCTGAATATGAAGAAATACTGGATAGAGCTCTGAATAAAGAGTGTAATTTCCTTTTGTAAGGGTAAATGAGCGAAGGTGTTACCGTGTTAAAGTTCAGGCAATAGCGCAAGCGTCCGCTTGAACGAGAGGGGCTTGAATGAGAGTGCCACTTCTGAAGATACTTTAACACATTCACACCTAAACACAATCGCACGTTAAAGTAAAAAAGCCACCCCGAATACGGATCGATGAAATTCATGACCGGTATCCAAGGCAGCTTTCTGGATAGGATGTTAGTTACACTTTAGTATTCGGTGAGGGTTACAGCATTTAATGCCGCTTCCCTGGAAATTTGTCCCTTATCGAGTTGATTGAATGTTGATTTCTTAACCTGGAAATCGACCCGCTCGGGAATGATGTCGCTTGATTCATTGATGTTCAATGAAACCAACAAGTATTGGTCGTCTTCAAGAGAGCTGAGCGTACGACCATAATCAATAATGAACTCCTTGGTTTTTGCAACGAGCTCATCATACTCTTGCTCTAAGGTCTCATTAAGTTTCTGCTCCCGCTTTTCCAGCTCAACTCTTAAATCCTGAACCTCTTTTTCTTTTTCCTCTGAAAGGGAATTATTCAGATAACCCAACCTAAGTGTTCCGGATAACCCATGTCCACGATGTAGATCTAAGGAGTAAAGCGCTCCAAAGTTGTCCAGATACATGTAGGACAGAGAATTGCTGCTAATAAGGTGATACTCATTTCCATCACCCTCACCCAAAGCCGTTCCAAAAATGTTGCCAAGTACTTTAAGGTCGAGTCGTTCTTTGTCTTCAGAGGTTGAAACAGACAGGCGGCTTTGCAAAGCCTCTGAATTTATTCTGCCACTTCTGAAAGCATCCAAATCCGATTTTTTTGCAGAAACTGAAATAACAGGAAGCGAGGAAGGTCGGTCTTCTTCATCTCCTCTTATACTATAAACAGCAGTGCGGTTTCCGGTAGCGTTAGCCGAGCCATAGATAACAAGGATGCTTTCATTATTTTTAAGCTGGCCGATTGTTGAAGCATAATCCTGTAAAAACTCACCAATTCGGGTGGTTACAGACTCCTTATCAATCGTGCGATCGGAATCATCGGAACTGTACTGGAAAACAACCTGTCGGTTCGAGCCCGAGCTTCCGCTGGATATAATGTATCTGTTACTGGTTGCCGGAATCATGAAAATGACTCCATAGCCCGGAATGTAGGTTCCCTTTACATTTCCGGATGAGCCGCTTCCAAAAATCGTATATCCCTGTGAGCGCACCTGCACGGTGCCTTCATTAGAGGTAAACTGGGTTTTAAACATTTCGCCCAGAATATTCTCCATGATCTTGATGTCGCGGTTCATGCGGTTGGTATCAAAATCCTGAGCAAAGGAAAGGGAAGACAGCAAAAGTGTCATCAACCCAAACAGAATTATTCTGGAAAGAAAATTAGGGCTGTCATTGCGAGGAGCCGCGTAATTTGAATTTGATCTGTCAACTTGATCGACGAAGCAATCTCCTTGATTAAGCTCGAAAGTCGATTTATGGAGATTGCCGCGGGATTTGCTCCCGATGGTCGCGGAATCCCTCGCAATGACGGGGTTTTTAAAAGTGTTCGTTTTCATATTCATAATTTTGTCCTGTAAATTTAATTTCCGGTACTTACCGTTTGTATGAGTTCGCCTAATACCTGATCGGTTTGTCTGAATCGGTCGTAATATGTTTCTTCCATGTTATAGAGCCCGGAGGTGATCATTTGCAGGTCTGATTGCCGCTGCTGCTCAATGTAATCCGCAAAGTTAACCAGTGTTTTTTCAATCCGGTTTTCCTGTTGCTGTTGTGCCTGCTGAATGGCATCCGAAATCATGATGGCATTATCTTCCCTGACTTGTTGCAAAAGCATTTCAACCTGCTGCGGGGTGAATCCTTGTTGGATAATTTCCTGTTTCTCTCCAAAGGCCAGGTTAAAACTGCCATCGTCAACAGTGATGTTTAATTTTGTGAAGGCCCCTATGACAACGAAGACCGCCAGAAGCGAGGCCATAGCAAAGCCGGTGCGGGCAAATCCGTTTTGAGGAAGCAACCCTCCGATTAACTCATTCCACCACTCCTGTAATCCGGATTTGTGGGGTTCAACCATTACCAGCTGCTCGGCCGGGTCCTGAACCGGTAGGTGAGAAAGCATCGAGCGTACATTCGACAGTTCTTCCAGCTCTTTCTTCAGCCCCGGGTTTTGAGATAAAAATTGTTCTAATTCGTTTCGTTGATCCGGCTCCAGTTCATCATACAGATAATCCATGAAGAGCGATCGTGCGGTTTCTTTATTCATAATCAAACACCTCTTTGTTGATGTTCCAGGAGTCGAACGTCTTTTTGAGTGCGCTCAACCCGTAATACAATCTTGACTTTACTGTGTTTTCGGGTTCATCTAAAATTTCTGCTATTTCTCTGAAGGTTAACCCTTCATACTCTTTCATAATTACCACTACCCGCTGCTCTACCGGTAGTTGAAGGAGCGCTTTGTGAAGCAGCACCAGTCCTTCGTTTCGGAGAACCGTGCCATCAGCAGGAGTGGCCGTTTCGGTTTGTGGGGCAATTTTGAGCGCTTCATAAGAAGTGGCTCGTTTTCGGCCCGCACGCTTCAATTCATCGAGGCAAAGGTTGTTGGCGATGGTGTACAACCACGACCCAAACTTGTTTACATCATCCAGTGTATCCAGTTTGTGGTATGCTTTGATGAATGTTTTTTGAGTGATCTCGGCGGCGTCATCGGAACTGGCAAAAAACCGGTAGGCAAAGTGGTGAATGCGATCCTGCCATCGCGTTACCAGCGTATTAAAAGCCTGGTGATTTCCACCACGAAAATCCTGTACCAGTTGTGCGTCTTCCATGTGTTCGTGTTGTCCCGAGTTCATTCTGAAAGTAAGACGAGGAGAAGGGGAATATAGTTTTAAAAGAAATGAAAGTTGATAGGTGAGAGTTGAAAGTAGAGGGGTGATGGAGCTTTGCCAGCCGAATACAGTCACACCCATCACCCCGCTTCTGCCGATTAATGCACATGGCCCTGCTAAGCGGAAGCGGAATGATGGATTGTATTCTCGGTTACTCAGCGTTGGGAGAGTCATGTCATCCCAATAAATCTCAACAATAAAAAAGGGGGAAGTGATCAACCTTCCCCCTTATCTCTCTTCGCGTATGAAGCTATTCCGTACGTTGCGAAACAACTTCAATAGTTTTTACCTTTTATCTCAGTTGTTGTTCCATGCCGGCAATAGCGCAAGCGAACGCTTGTGTGGTGTTGATCAAAGGAGGGTTAATGTGATTGACCAGTAAGTTCGTCCAAATGGAGGCTTAAACAACCCATAAAATAATATTATCAACTCGCTCAGCAGGGCCCCGGCTTTTTCTCGTTACGAACGTCCCGTTCGTAATACTTGCCTGAACCTCCGGTTTAAAAGAGGGAAAGATCGAACCGTTACTTCCGGCTACAATTATCACTCAAAAACATTTATCCACATTGTTGTTGATAACACGGAAAAGAACCCGTATTTTTACAGGCTCTGTAATTGGCGGAGAAAAATCCTGTTAACATTATGTTTGAAGATTTATCCTCAAAATTAGACAAAGCCTTTCAGTCACTGAAGGGAGAAGCACGCATCACGGATGTGAATGTAGCGGAGACTGTCCGCGAAATTCGCCGTGCATTGCTGGATGCTGACGTTAATTATGAGGTTGCCCGCCAGTTTACGGAAGATGTCAAAGAGCAGGTGCTCGGTTCTGATGTACTCACCAGTGTTAATCCCGGCCAGCAGTTCACAAAAATTGTGCACGACAAGCTGGTTGAGACCTTTGGTGGCGAAAAGGCCGACATTGCTAAAGCTGACACTCCTCCTACAGTAATTCTTATAGCTGGACTTCAGGGTTCGGGTAAAACGACCTTTACCGGTAAGTTAGCCCGACACTTAAAGCAGGAGCATAAAAGGAATCCTCTTCTTGCTGCCGCCGATGTTTATCGCCCTGCCGCTGTTGACCAGCTTAAGACACTCGCTTCGCAAATTGATGTTCCGGTGTATTCCATCGAGCAGAAAGATGCGGTTCGTGTTGCCAAAGAAGCCGTTTCCATGGCTAAAAGTTTGGCGCTCGATACGGTTATCATTGATATCGCGGGTCGTTTACACGTAGATGAGGAGATGATGAATGAGGTTGCGGAAATTAAGAAGGCCGTAAATCCTCACGAAATCCTGTTTGTGGTCGATTCCATGACCGGGCAGGATGCTGTTAACACAGCCAAAGAGTTTAACGAACGCATTAATTACGACGGCGTGGTTTTAACCAAGCTGGATGGTGACACCCGCGGTGGTGCTGCCCTTTCCATTAAGACCGTTGTAAACAAGCCCATCAAATTTGTGAGTACCGGCGAAAAGCTGGATGCTCTTTCTCCTTTTTATCCCGACCGTATGGCTCAGCGTATTCTGGGCATGGGAGATGTGGTTTCGTTTGTTGAAAAAGCTCAAAAAGAATTTGACGAGAAGGAAGCAGAAAAACTTCAGCAAAAAATTCGGTCGGATAAATTCGACCTGAACGACTTTCTCGAGCAAATTCAGAAGATCAAGAAGATGGGAGACTTCGGTGATCTTGTTTCTATGATACCCGGCGCCAGCAAAGCATTGAACGATACTGAAATCGACGATGATGCCTTCAAACCAATTGAAGCTATAATCTTATCAATGACGCCGGAGGAACGCCAGGAGCCCGAGCTGCTAAACGGAAGTCGAAGACGCCGAATAGCCAAAGGATCTGGCACCACTGTTCGTGAGATCAATCAACTCATGAAGCAGTTCGATCAAATGAAAAAAATGATGAAGACCATGTCAAAAATGGGTAAAGCCGGACGTGCTCTTCAAGGATTGAAGAATCTGCCTATCGGCCGATAAGAACTTATAATTTAAACACACATTGGAGAACAGCATTGTTAAGAATCAGATTACAACGAAAAGGACGTAAAAAACGCCCGATTTGGCATATCGTAGTAGCCGAAAGACACGAAGCTCGTGATGGACGTATCGTAGAGCGTGTGGGTCGTTACGACAACGTAACCGAGAAAAAAGAAGTGGTACTCAACGAAGACCGCATTCTTTATTGGTTAGACACCGGCGCTCAGCCTACCGACACCGTACGTAAAATCCTTCGCCAAGAAGGGGTACTGTACAAGCGTCACCTCATGAACTGGGGCAAGAGCGAAGAAGAAATTGAAAAAGCACTGGCAGAATGGAAAGAGTACAGAGACTCTAAGAAAGAAGATGCCACCAGCCGCAAAGCAGACTACCAGGAAGTGCTTGCTGCTGAAGAAAGAGAATACAAAGAGCAGCTTCAGAAAAAAGCGAAGCAAGCTGCTGCTGAAGTAGAAGCTGAAAAAGCAGCTGCCGATGCAGAAGAAGATGAAGCTCCTAAAAATGAAGCCGAAGAAATTGAAGCGGCATTAGAAGAAGCTGAGTCTGATGACTCTGCGGAAGAAACAACAGAAGCTGCCGAAGAAGAAACTACAGAAGCGGAAGCAGAAGCTAAGGAAGAAGCAGCTGATGAAGCTGAAGAAAAAACCGAAGCAAAAGAAGAAGCACCTGCAGAAGACGAAGCAGAAACAGAAGAAGATTCTGCTGAAGCTGCTGAAGAGGAAACGGAAGAAGCCGCCGAGGAAGAAACCAAAGACGAAGAGCCGGCTGAAGAAGAGAAAGAAGAAGCTGAAGAGGCAACTTCTGATAAGGTTTCCACTGACATGAATGCCAAAGAGGCGATAGATCACATCAACAACACCGATCTTGACGACCTTAAAGGATTTGTCCCGGAAGACGAAGACCGCGTGACGGTTCAGCGTGCCTGGGAAAGCAAACAAGAAGGATAAAATTAATATCCGGCGCCGATGAATCAGGACGCCAATACACCGGGCTTTGTTCAGGTGGGGCACGTTGAACGCTCCCATGGACTTGAGGGCGAGGTCAAAGTTTTCTTTGATGTCGATGACCCGCAGAAGGTTGAAGAACTGAAGGTGGTGTATTTGCGGAATGAACGAGGCGATTTTTACCCGGCCCGAATCATGGATTTTCGGGTAGAGGGAAAAAGAAATAAAATTTCGTTCTTTGTACAATTTGACCATGTCGCTGATCGCACCGGCGCAGAAGCATTGAAAAGCAAAGGTATATTTCTGGAAACAGAGGAAGCCGAGCCTTTTGTATATGCAGAAGCTGAAACCGACGATTCATTAGTTGATCATGAAGTATATGACGGAGATGAATCAATCGGGTTGGTGGTTGATGTGATGAACAATCCGGCTCACCCTATTTTAGTAGTAGCTACTACATCGGGAAGCCGCCTGATTCCATACATCGATCATTTTGTAGAAGACCGGCGCGACGGTAACATCTATTGCCAGAACCTGGATGAACTGGAGGGAATATGATGAGAATTGATATTATTTCCGCCATTCCGGCTTTGCTGGATGGGCCGCTAAACCACAGTATTGTGAAGCGGGCTGTCGATAAAGAGCTGGTTGAAATTCATGTGCACGACCTTCGGGATTACACCGAAGACAAGCACAAGAAAATAGATGATTACCCCTATGGTGGCGAACCCGGAATGGTGCTTACACCGCAGCCGATATTCAGCTGCATCGAAAAGCTCCAGTCCGAACGTGATTATGACGAACTCATTTTCACTGCGCCCGATGGCGATGTTTTTGAACAGCCCGATGCAAACGCATTATCGCTCAAGAAAAACATCATCATCTTATGTGGGCACTATAAAGGCGTTGATCAGCGGGTAAGAGATGAACTCATCACCAAAGAGTTTTCCATTGGTGATTATGTGCTTTCAGGAGGTGAACTCCCGGCAATGGTTATTACTGATGCTGTTGTTCGCCTGCTCCCCGGTGTGTTGGGAGATGCAGGAAGCGCACTCAATGATTCATTTCAGGATGGACTGCTGGAAGGTCCGGTTTATACACGTCCGGCAGAGTTTAAGGGGATGAAAGTCCCGGATGTGCTGCTTTCCGGCGATCACAAAAAAGTGGCCGAATGGAAACAGGAGCAATCCGAAAAACGGACCAAAGAACGAAGAAAAGATTTGTACGAAAAATTTAAGAAAGAACATTAATAACAATCCTGATAGCTATCGGGATTAAATTTAGAAATCATGGATAAGTTAAAACTTGTAGAGCAAAGCCTGATAAATGAGGACGTTCCTCACTTTACAGCCGGAGATACTGTAAATGTTCACTACCGCGTGCGCGAGGGTGAGAAAGAGCGTATTCAGCAGTACGAAGGCGTTGTGCTTTCTGAAAGAGGAAGCGGCCCGAACAAGACGTTTACTGTTCGTAAAATCAGCAGCAACGTTGGTGTTGAGCGTGTATTTCCGCTGAACTCTCCTTTCATCGCTAAAATTGAAGTGAAGAAAAAAGGAAAAGTAAGACGTTCAAAACTATTCTATCTGCGCGACCTGCGAGGTAAAGCTGCTCGTATTCAGGAAAAAGGCGCGAAGAAACAATAAATTCGCCGGCTGAATTTTACTGCGATCTTAGACTTTTAGTTAACGTTCTAAGATTGCAGGTCAGCTTGTTATGGCTATTTATCAGATCAATCTAACTAACGAAGAATGAATATTATTCTGTTTGGCCCTCCGGGGGCGGGAAAAGGGACTCAGGCTAAATTATTACAAGACGAGTTCAACATTCCACATCTTTCAACCGGAGATATTTTTCGGGCAGCGATCAAAAATAAAACGCCACTTGGGGTTAAGGTGAAATCTATTTTGGATTCCGGTGAATTAGTGCCTGACCAAACCGTTGTTGACCTGGTTGCAGATGAATTGAGTAAAGACAAATACCAGGAAGGGTACATTCTGGATGGTTTTCCAAGAACGGTAGTTCAGGCTGAAGCTTTTGATGCTTTTCTTGAAAAAAACAACGACGAGCTCGATGCTTTCATCCTGTTGTCGGTTCCTGAGGAGGAACTCATTAAACGAATTCTATCCCGGGGTGAAGGTCGATCGGATGACACCGAAGAAAAAGTAAAAACCCGCCTTCAGGTATATCGGGAAGAAACCCAGCCGGTAATGAAGCATTATGAAAAACAGGGTAAAGTTCAGGAGATAGATGGCATCGGAACCATCGATGAAATCTTCGGGCGAATTAAAAACGCTCTTTCCTAATCGTATTTAAATCCCGCCACCGAGCGGGATTTTTTGTTTCTGCTATTCTGTAAACGCTGGGCCACAGATATTTAACGGAATCGTCATTCGGAACGATTACCGGGATTTCTTGTGTATAATACTAAAGGCATAACAAAATGTAGGAGTAAGTGAATGGCAGCAACAAACAAAAAAGGATCCGGCTTATTAAAATGGGGGACTTCTTTAGCCGTTTTGGGCGGACTGGCAGTGATCCTTTCCGGCTATGGATATCAGTGGGGTTGGTGGCACTTCAGTACCGGTTTTTCAATCATACCCTGGGGAACTGGATCAGCCATTTTAGGTGGAATTATAGGAACTGTCGGTTTTTTCAGGATGAAAGAACGAGGTCAGAATTATACCATCGCCGGTTTCACTGCAATGATTATCGGGTTGGCTGCATTATCAAATTTTGGTTACTGGTACTTGGAAGTTCAGAAAGGATACCCACCTATCCACGATATCACAACGGATACAGTAAACCCGCCAGAGTTTGATGCCATTGTTCCTCTCCGGCAAGATGCTCCAAATCCCCCGCAATATATTCATGTGGACGGCCCGGCCGAAGCCCAAAGAGAATTTTATGAAGGGCTGGAAACGCTGAACGTTTCAATGGATTATGATGTGGCTTATAACCGTGCTCTTGAAACAGCGCGTGAAATGCCCTGGCAAGTTGTAGGTGAAAATAAGCAGGAAGGACGAATAGAAGCTTACCACAAATTGCCCTGGTTTGGGTTTATTGATGATGTTGTGATTAGGGTTGATACCACCGCAACGGGAAGCAAGATAGATGTGCGATCGAAGTCAAGAATTGGAAGAGGCGATTTAGGGGTGAATGCAAAACGCATTAAATCCTACTTTGAAGCTTATCAGAAATAAGACGGTTGATTTCAGGGGATACGTTTTGCGACTTCTTCTGCTAATAAATTAGCAGCCTCCGGCTTCATACGGAACCAAAGTTCCGGCTCAATAAGCTCCAGCTCAGAAACAGCCAGCTCTCCTGAATTATTGAATACCATATCAACCCGCGCATATGCCGGAAGCTCGGGGCAGGCTAGTAATGCTCGTCGGGCAAATTCAATCTCATTCTCCTTAGGCGAATATGCATGTACGGTTCCGCCAAAATCATCCTGTACTCTGAAGTCGCCCGGTTTAGCTTTTTTCAGCACTGCGTGACTAAAGGTTTCCCCAAAAAAGACAAACGACCATTCTCCACTGGTAATAACGGATTCCTGAAAAGGCTGCAGCATGAAATCTTCTTCCAGCATTACCTCTTCAAGCTTTTGGGCAACGGTGTCCATGTTTTTAGGGTGAATGCGATAAGTGTGGCGGCCGGCTCCACCAACCGTTGGTTTGATCACGGTATCCTGCCATCCTGTAATGGTGTGAATCTGGTGTATCGATAGTCCATTTCCGCTGTCGAGATATCGGGTAGGAACTACGTTAACGCCACTCCCGCTGAGATCATCCAGGTAATGCTTGTCCATATTCCAGCGGATCAGCTGTTCAGTATTGATGAAATGGGTTCTTGAAGAGGTGTTTTCCATCCAGCCCTTGAACTCATCAAACCGATTAAAATAATCCCAGGTTGTTCTGAAAAGAACGGCCTTGGTTGAAGACCAGTCAAAGTCAGGGTCAGCCCAATCTTTTCTGTCCACTTTCAAGCCGATGTTCTGCAAAGCCTCTTTCACGATACGGTCTTCCGTAAGAATATTTTGAACATACCCGCCGGGAGCAGAAGGATTTACATATCGAGAGTCAGTAAGTATGACAACATCAAAATCAGGTTGGGGCATAGGAAGCGGGCTTTCATTGCAAAAATAAATCCTAAGGAATACAAATATTCAGTAAAAACCAATAACCAAAACCAAGAACTAAGTTTATGATGTTTTGACCATTGCCCGTATTTTTAAGCTGCTTCTAAATTCAAGATAAAAAACGATCTCTTCATCCGGCTCAAATACTCCAGACATTACAGCAAGGCGACAGCTAATAGCTACTTGTGCAGCTTTTTTTATTCTGGGAGCCGTATTTGCAACCTGGGCTTCACGGATACCGGCCATTCGTGATGTATCTATGCTCACCCCGGTTACACTGGGATATGCTCTGCTTGGGCGGGGACTGGGCACCATAGTTATTATGCCCGCAGTTACCGGTCTCATACATCGTGTTGGAGCGAAAAAGGCATCTATGCTCTTTGGTGTGCTGTTGATTCTGTCACTCATTCCCATGGCGGTGGCACCGGACTGGATTGTACTTACACTTGTGCTGTTTATTACCGGCGCGGGAGCCAGCGGATACAATATTTCCATCAATGCTCTCGGTTCCAGGATCGAAGAAAGTACCGGCCGGTCTCACATGTCCATGATCCACTCCTGGTTTGGAGTGGGGAATGTTGCCGGGGCTTTGGCAGGAACAGCCATGGCATCACAGCAGTTTTCAGTGGTCCTTCATTTTTGGGGAGTAGCCATGTTGTTGTTGGTTGTTCTGATGGGGGTCTATAGCTACCTGCCGGAAGACGGTCCGGACCCACAGGCTGTGAAAGCACGCTTCAAACTTCCACACGGGAGTTTACTTTGGTTGGGGGTAATCTGCTTTGTTGCAGCTTCCATCGAAGACTCGATTATGAACTGGGTAACCTTATTCTTCACAGATTATGTGGGAGCATCAGAGGGACTGGCCCCCATTGGATACACCGCTTATGCAGTTTCCATGTTAATTATGCGTTTGGTAGGGGACCGCCTGAAACCAAGGTTTGGGGCAAAAGCATTAATCACAGGCGGTTCTGTGATAGCAGCTTCGGGCATAATCATTTCCATCCTATCTCCAAACCTGATGGTTGCTTCAATTGGCTTTGTTATGGCAGGTGCCGGTGTTGCGCTCACGTTCCCCATGATCTTCAGTGCTGCCGGAAAAGAAGGAGCTGTGGCACTTGCAACTGTGGCAACAATGGGAGCGCTGGGTGGGATGCTTTCTCAGCCCATAATGGGTTACCTGGTGGATAATTTTACACTCACCGGTGGGTTTATATTTATTTGTATTTGTATGTTGGCGGTAGGTGCCGGAAGTCAAAAGGCCAGGCTTTTAAAAAAGTAGCCGGAGCTAACGGACACACAGAGAAAGTTCATCGGGGAACAAATATCAAAAATTCCCGTTACAGCTACAGGTAATAATAAATAAAACGGGTTTTCATGAAACAGTTAGTAGTCATAATAGTTAGCGTGTTGGTTCCTTTTATCGGTTTCGCACAAGTGATGGACGATACCGACATCAAAAAACTTGAGAAGGGCGAATACAACATTGAAGCCGGTAAAATCCAGGTAACCTTTTCTGATACAGTTTCCCCAACCTTTATTGAACAGAAACTGGACGATCTGGGATATGAAATTCTGAGTAGCGAGATTAAAAACATTGTGCTTTCCATAGAAAACAACCCAAGCCCCCAACAGCTGAAAGAACTGGAAGAAAGTGAATGGGTAGAGTTTGTGATGAGTGAAGCCGCAGGGAATTCCGACAAAGAGATGGAAGAGATTAATGATAGCGATACACTTGGAAGTGACAAGGTAAATCAACTGCTGGCAAAGCTGACCTATAGTAAAGAGTACGAATATGTAGTAGTAGCGTTAACCTATAATGCTACGGAAATAACGGTTGAAGATATTAAAGCCGCTTACCCGGATCTAAAATTTGAGGTGCTGCAACAGAGTCAGCGTTCAGCAATACTCAAAACGGAAGAAGATAAAGAGCTTGAGGCTATGGATGAACTGAAGAAACTGGACTTCGTGAAAAACACGGCCATGGTTGGCAACCTTGAATAGACTCAATTGAACCATCGAAATGCTGAAAACAGATATCTCGTTTAATAACTGAATGAAGTTGGATAAAACGAGAGTATTATGACACAGCAAGAAGCACCGGTAAACAACACTCCCTTTTCATCAGAAGAACTTGAGCATTTTGAAGAACGGCTAAACGAAGAGCTGCAAGATGCCGAAGAAAAAATAAATTCTTTCGAAGATCGATTAAGTGAAATTGAGAGTAAGCTTGATGATACTACTTCCTCCTCTGCCCACCATCAGGGCAATATTGCTTCCTCGGAGGAAGAAAGAGAGAAGTACTACTCAATGATCGAAAAGCAAAAAGAGAAGATCGAAGAGATTAAGATGGCGCAAGATCGGATAGAAGCTGGTAATTATGGAATCTGCAATGTAACCGGAGACCCCATCAAGAAAGAGCGACTTGAGATTAAACCCCACGCCCGGTACAGTGTGGAAGCGGTAAAGTCGGCTAATAATGTAGAAGCCGATACCGAAATCAATGTGAACGAACCGGTGTAATTAAATCAGAACAACCCAAGTTGTTTATCCTGCTTATTGGCAGGCCAATCAGGCAAGGCAGGAACCTCAATCAACTGCGACAGCAGCTTGTGAAAATGCCGGCATAGTTTAGGCTGATCCACTTTGTTGGGAGCGTGGATGAAAACGTAGGGGTGAAGCCCTTCATCAATCCATTCAGCCACGATGATAGCCCACTCCTTCAGGTAGGGCTCGTTGTTAAGGATGTCGTTGGTACCCACGTATCTTAATAAAGGCCGGGCACCGGTGGTATCGAATCGAACCGGTACTTTGGGCTTCTTCTTTTGTGCCTCTGCAATGGAAGATTCGGTAGCTTTAACCGAATGGAGTTTACGGGTGTCAAAAATAACCCGATCCACATCGTAGCTTTTCAGGAGAGAAGTCAGGTTTCGTTCATGCTTGCCATGGTCAAAAAAGTCACGGTGACGAACCTCAACGGCATAGCTAAATGATTTTGGAAGAACGGAGAACACATTTTCCAGTTTATATAAATCCTGAGGACCAAAGCTGTCAGGAAGCTGAATCATAAATGGCCCGGTTTTTTCTCTGATCGGTTCAAACAACTTTACGAAATGCACCGCATCATTTTCCACGTTCTGTAGCTGGCGCTCATGGGTGAGACTTTTGGGAAATTTGAAACAAAACTTAAATCCTTTCGGGGTTTGTTCCCCCCATTTCGATATAGTTTCAGGGTCAGGGGTGTAATAGAAGGTGGTGTTTCCTTCCACAGAATTAAATACGGACGAATACTGAGACAGAAACCGATCGGGCCTGGCATCATCACTAAAAAAACTTCCCTTCCACTCTGTCAAACTCCAGACGGTACAACCCAAGTGATATGGCAAGCTCATTTTCATAGTAAGAAGTAACTAAATTTTTCTATTATACTCCTCCTATGAACACCGGTTTTCGAAAAAGAATTTATCAGTCTTATCAGCCCGTCCTGGAAAGCGCGTCTTTACCATTAAAGCGGATAGTAAATGTTGTTCCCTCTTCATTAGATAATTGGTAATCGGCATCCAGTTGCCGGAGTAACACCGAAATTAAAGTCATCCCCAGGGTTTTGGCCTGTTTAAGGTCAAAGTCTTCGCATAGTCCCGGGCCTGTATCAGAAACTTTGATGACAACCTCATCATCTTCCTGCGAAAGATAGACTTCAATCTTTCCTTTATCCTCAGTTATGCCATGTTTAAATGCATTCACCAAAAGTTCATTCAGTAGAAGTCCGGTTGGGATGGACTGCTTGATGCTTAATGTAACAGGGTTGGTTTGAGTTATTAATTCAACATTGGCCGAAGGAGAAGAGTATTTTCGCTGAATGGTTTCTAAAAGTTCATTTACATATTCATCCATTCTGATGCTTGAAAAAGTTTCGTTTTGATATAATCGCTCATGCACCATCGCCATGGAGTGGATTCGGGAAATCGTATTATCAAAGAAGCTTCCGGAACTTGGTTGTTTTGATAGATTTTGTTGTAATTGTATCAGGCTGGAAACTAAAGCCAGGTTATTCTTCACCCGGTCATGGACTTCTGCTATAAGGTGAGTTTTCTCTTCCAGCTGCTCTTTTATTTTCAGTTCTGCTTCCTTTCTATAAGTAATGTCGCGGGCAATACCGTAAACGCCAATAATTTCACCATCAACAACCATAGGCAAATTTGTGACCTCTACATGCATAGGAGCTGATTTTTTTAAAACAACAGCTGTCTCATAATGCTGTGGGGTTCCTTCCAGCGTTCGGTGAAAATGGAACTGGAGTTTTTTGATATCTGATTTCTCTACAAACCGGTCAATAGTTGACCCTCTCAATACTTCTGCCCGCATGCCTACAGCTTTTTCGAATACTTGATTGGCAGAAATTAGAAGCCCATCTCTGGATAGTGAGAATACGGCATTGGGATTTTGCTCATACAGTGATCTGTACTTCTGCTCATTAATCTCGATCTCTCTTTCCCAGTTTTTAATGCTTTTCAAAAATCGAAAAGATAACATACCACCGGTGATCAACAAGATTAACCCAAGAGAGACAGCAATCCACAGCATAATGAAATTTAAAAGCTGTGTTCCCGAAGAAAGAGCGGCAGCCAGCCGGAGTTTAGATCCTCTTAGCCTTTGATCTAAAGCTAATACTTGGTTTGTGAGTTCTTGTTGCCGTTCAAGAGTCAAAGAATTTGTGTTGACAAGCATCTGTGCCTCATTAGCCAGTTCCTCCATTTCTCTCATGGTGCCATCAGAATCTATCCACTCCTGAATAGCAATTTGAAAATCCCCAAAAGAATGAAACCATTGGTAAGTGCGGATCATATTGTCAATATCATCAGGAACGGTATGGCACTCGATAAATAGCTTGCGCAGATAGGCAGTGTCTGTATCCTCCGCTTTAAGCTCACTTCGAATATTTGAAGCATTATCGATCAACTGCATTGCGTCTTTAAATCCGACCAGGTAAACATCGTCCCCCGTGTTGATGTAGTTGAGAAGGTGAAAAGCGGCATCTTTGCGAGCTTCCGTCCAGTTTACCTGAAAGGTTGAGTAACCCCTGAGCCCAGAGAGCGTGTTGGTGGCTACAATAACCGATATTGTAAGAAAAATCCCCAAGACCGTAAAAACGACGAGGATGCCCATCATCTTTCTGTCTATATGGAGCCGCCTGAAAGAGCTTTTTGCAAAACTTCTGTTAGTATCCATTTATATACTGAGCTGAAACCCTAAAGTCCGTAAACCATTCATTGCCTTACCTTTTCGGAGAATAACAGAACGGGAGCAATAAGTCCAACTAAATAAATAATAATTAACAAAACCAGTGTTGTTATTATTCTTCAGGTTGAAATAGACAAAATATTTTTAGCTATACTCTTCTCATTGATATTCATGGAATCAAGAAAACAAAATTAGATCGAAATATGCCCTTTGAGACAGCCGATTATCTCGTTGTTGCCGGATATATACTATTAATGATAGCCGTTGCGTGGGCAGCTAAGGTAAGAGGGCAAGAGTCACTTGACGATTTCTTCGCCGGTGGAAAAAACCTGCCCTGGTGGCTGGTTGGGGTTTCGATGGTGGCCACTACCTTTGCAGCAGATACTCCCCTTGCTATTACCGGAATTGTTGCAAAACAGGGGATTGCGGGAAATTGGTTCTGGTGGAACTGGATGATTTCAGGTATTGTGACCGTATTCATCTACGCCAAACTCTGGAAACGGGCGGACGTAATAACCGATGTGGAGTTTATTGAACTACGCTACGGCGGGAAGCCGGCCAGTTTTCTTAGGGGATTTCGGGCACTGTATTTCGCCTTTCCATTCAACTGCATCATTATGGGGTGGGTTACGGTTGGCATGGCTAAAATTCTAACGGTTGTTACAGGCGCCGATCAGTGGGTGGCTATCCTGGTGCTGTATGGGCTGATTGGCATATACATAGCAATATCCGGTTTGTGGGGAGTGATGGTAACAGACTTTGTTCAGTTTATCCTCGCAATGGCAGGGACAATAGCTCTGGCTTACTTTTCTGTAGATCATGTTGGCGGGTTATCCGAGCTTAAGTCACAGCTTGGTGAGGTGGCTAATTATGATATTTTGAGTTTCAACCCCTTCACCAATCCTGAAATAGCACTGACTACGGCGTTCATTTGGCTGGGGATGAACTGGTGGGCGGCCTGGTATCCCGGAGCTGAGCCGGGTGGCGGAGGATATATTGCCCAGCGAATGTTTTCCGCTAAAGATGAGAAAAATGCGGTCGGCGGAACCTTATTGTTCAATATTCTGATGTATGCCGTTCGTCCCTGGCCATGGATATTAGTTGGCTTGGTTGCTCTGGTTGTATTCCCGGGTCTTGAAGATCCTGAAACCGGTTACCCATTAATGATGCTTGAAGTTCTTCCTGTTGGCTGGATGGGCTTGTTGATGGTGGCTTTTCTCTCCGCATTTGTATCCACTATTTCCACGCAGTTGAACTGGGGAACCTCCTACGTGGTAAACGACTTCTATAAGCGGTTCATAAAAAACGAAGAAGAATTTGAAAACAAAGAGAAGGCCCAAAAGCACTATGTGTTCATCTCTCGGGTCGCCACATTACTGATGGCTGCCCTGGGGGTCGGTGTTTCCTACTTCTTTGACTCCGTTTCGGGCGGGTGGGAGTTTATCCTGTCTCTTAGTGCCGGAATTGGAGGTGTGCTTTTACTTAGATGGTTCTGGTGGAGAATTAATGCCTGGAGCGAAATTTCAGCAATGGTAGCAGCCTTTATCGGGGCGGTATTTTCGAGTCAAATGGGCTATGACTTTTCCGGGAGCATGATATTTACAACCACTTTTTCAACAATAATCTGGTTGGCAGCAACCTTTGTGACCAAGCCGGAATCGGAAGAGACACTTAAAAAATTCTATGCTAAAGTAACCCCGATGGGCAGCTGGTCAGGATATAGGGGTGGAAACTACACGACCGACCGCTTGCTGCCTCAGCTTGTGAATATTGGAATGTCGCTGGGAGCTATTTTCTTTTTCCTATATGGACTGGGGCAAATTTTCTTCTTTAATGCAGGGACCGGAATCGGGTTTCTACTGGGTGGCTGTATCTTTGTTTGGGCCGTGGTGAGGAAGATTTGATCGTAATAGAATTAACGACGGACATGCATGGTTGGATAAAAAGTCATAAAAATATTATAGATATAAAGATGAAAACATTATTTTCTAATTAGAACAGGGTCATTAAAACCCACCGGCTTTAGGTTAACTTTAGTGTGAATAATGATTGAAAATTTTGGTACTCGCCTTGGGTGGTTTCTCTTAGGTTTAGTTGTATCGGCAGGTTTTTTCAGTTTCGAAGTAAAGGCACAGTCTGACTACGATTCTTTTTGGACGTTTTCTGAAATCCGCTCCGATACAAATATCGATAACACGCTGGATTATTTTGGGGAGGAAGTAAGCATAACCGGCATCGCTAATATTGAAACCGGATTACTTCATGAGCACTATCTTCAGGCATTTGTGCAGAATGATTCTGCGGGCATGTCCGTATTTGCGATGGAAATAGAAACACCATTCGAAGTCGGCGACAGCATCGTAGCCACAGGAAAAATTGAACGGTACAATGGGCTGGCGGAAGTTCACATTGATTCATACAGGGTTTATAAGACTTCATCTCCGATTAAAGTACGTCCGTTATCAGTAGTCATAGAGTCGCCACAGAATTATCTCGGGATGTTGGCAGAGGGAGAAGGAAAAATTATTGAAAAAGGCAGCACGTTTAATGGCAAGTATGTGCGAATTTCTGCTGAAGGGTCATCCAAAAGCATGATGGTATATGTGTCCAATTTTCACAGCTTGTATGACCGTTTTGACTTCGATGTGTTGGGGGTTGGAGATAGAATTTCCGTGAAAGGGATTATAACAGAGTACAACCCGGAGTTTCCCAAAGAACGAACCTTTAAATTATTTCTCAGAACCCCGGAGGACCTGACCTTTCGGGGCATTCCGCAGTTTTATCTGTATT
This sequence comes from Gracilimonas sp., assembly GCF_017641085.1. Lineage (NCBI taxonomy): Bacteria > Pseudomonadati > Balneolota > Balneolia > Balneolales > Balneolaceae > Gracilimonas > Gracilimonas sp. The sequence continues at coordinate 526,555 of NZ_JAEPPI010000002.1, forward strand.
TGATTGCAGGTGCCTCCGCGTTATTAATCATTATGGTAGTGGGCTGGGTGATTAGCCTAAAGCGCAGCGTGAACGCCAAAACAAAGACGATTCAAGCCAACTTAGAGCAGAAAGAAGTTTTGCTGAGGGAAATCCATCACCGGGTAAAAAACAGCCTGGCTATAGTATCGGGCCTTATTCACCTTCAGGAGGGAAATACGGAAAGCCGGGAAGCAAAAATAGTGTTGCAAGACACCCAGGCACGTATTCAATCGGTGGCATTGGTGCATGAGAAACTGTATAAAACGGAGTCTCTATCTGATATTAAGCTCAATACCTACATCAGAGATTTAGTAGAGGCCATACACAGAACCTTTACGGATTATAAAGAAGCCGTTGAGCTCAAATTTGAAATGGAAGAAGTGCTGCTTGAAACCGAACGGGTAATTCCCTGTGGGCTTCTGATTAACGAATTGGTGGTTAACGCTTACAAACACGCGTTCAGTAAAAACCGGCGCGGAGAACTTCGCATACGATTGAAGCAGATTGGCGATGACATCGTGCTTATCGTTTCCGATAATGGCCCCGGCTTGCCACCCGGATTTGATCAATCCGATGACGAGAGTCTTGGAGAAATGCTTATCGACTCATTTGCATCTCACTTAAAGGCAAAGATGCAGGTGAATAACAGAGAAGTGGGTGGAGCTGAGTACATCTTTAAGTTTCCTTCCGGTAAAACGACTGATTAACGATCCTCTTTTCGATACATAAACTTCAGGCCCGACCAGTCTTCATCAACCGCGCACACCTTTACATCAACCAGTCCGATTTGTAGGCCCAGTGCACGAACTTCATTTCCGGTAATATCCGTGGTAAGCTTTGACGATTTTTTGATCCAGGAAACCCAAAGGCTTCCGTCTTTAGCCAACTTATCTTTTAATGGAGGAAGCAAGTTGTGGAGCTCTTTTTCATTACGGCAAAAAAGGTGAATGAAAGGCAGTGGCTTTGAGTGGTTAATATCAACAAAGCGTGAAGCCTCGGGTAGTGGGCCTAATAATTTCTGAAAGTAGTCAGGAGGGTTAACAAGCAGGATTGCATAACCGGGCTTGATGCCCAGTTTTTTCAGGAGAGGAGTTCCTGAATAGCCGGCCATTGGTCAGTCCTGATACATTTCTGTTACGTTCAGCAGCTTGCGAAGGTCTTCAACTCTTTCGGGCTCTTCCTGCCGTTCATAACTGTGGATGAGGTTCCGAATACATCTCAACACAATATCCAGGTTTGTGGCTATCTGAAAATGTTCGGGGCGGGGATCGATATTATTCTTCTTCAAAAAGAAATAGCACTGATCGTACGTAACGATGGCGCCGTCATCATAGGGGTCAATCAAAAGCTCTTCTTTATCTCCCACGTAATTCAGCATAAAATGAATAGGCATGTTGATCCCGAAAAAAGGCATTTCCAGCCGGCGGGCGATAAACATGACAATCAGGCTTAGTGAAATAGGCAGCCCTTTACGGCGATCAATCACCTGGTTTAAAAAACAGTTCCCGGGGGCGTGATAGAATTCTGTATCTCCCCGAAAGTTCAGGTCTTCAAAGATGAATTTAAGCATGCGCTTCATCTTGCGCTTTTCATCAAGCTTATACTTAATCTGCGGCTCAATCATCTGGGCAAAATGATCCAGCTTCTTTTGGTATTCTGAAATGCGAAGCGTGGGGTTCCCAAAACGGGCAAGGGTAAAAATGGCGGTCTCGAGGGATTTTCGGGTCTTAATGCCATTTTCGAGAATTTCTATAAAATCTGACTCAAGCGTGTCAAAAGTAAGCTTGTGAATTACATCATTCACCCGGCTTTTGGCGTCTTCCCCGCTAATTTCTGAACGATACTCATCTAGCAGAGGCACCGCTTTCTCTCCAAGTTCCTGCAGCCGGCTCTCCACACTTTGTTGAACAAACGGATCAGGATCATCCATTAAAAAAAGCAACGATTCTATTTCTGTCTTTGAAGTCATACTCTCATTTCATTTGCTTGGCGGTCAAGATATTGATTCACTCAGCCAATTACTTCTTATAAATGCCGATTGTAACCGTTATATTTCACGGCTCTGACAATCAACCACTCAACCATTTTATGGATATAAATGTTTCTTCAGAAATAGGTCACCTGCAGGGAGTAATCGTTCACACGCCCGGACACGAAGTTTCCCTGGTAAATCCCGAGCTTAAAGACGAACTGTTGTTCGACGACATAATCTTTGAGGAAGATGCACGGATAGAGCATCTGGATATGCTGGAGGTTTTTAAAACGGCCATGCCGGCAGGTGGAAATGTGATCGAGATTCTGGACCTTTTGACAGAGGTATTTAAGAATGAAGACGCCCGGCTATTTTTTATTGAACAGTTGATTAAGGAGTTTCCAGAAGAAAACCTGCATGTGGTGGAAAAGGAACTTCGGAAACTTGATCCCAAAGAGCTGCTGGTGTTTGTTACTCAGGGATATCTGGAACGCTCAAAAGGGTTTTCCCTGAATCCTTCCCCCAACCTGCTTTTTACGCGGGACCTGGCAGCAGTTGTAGGAGACAATATTCTTATTTCAAGAGCTGCCAAAAAAGCCCGCTTGCGAGAGTCGCTGCTTATGGAAACGTTGGTGGAGTTTCATCCTTTGTTTGAAAGCGTAAGGGAAGATGCTATTAAAATATCCGGGCATCAGTCGATAGAAGGCGGAGATGTATTGGTGGTTTCAAACAAGCTTGTGCTAATCGGGATGAGCGAGCGAACGTCCTTCAGCGGATTGATGAAGGGCACAGAAGGTCTGCTGAACAGTGGAGTGGAAACAGTGTTGGCGGTAGATATCCCCAAACAGCGTTCGTCCATGCACCTTGATACTATTTTTACGTTTGCTGATGTAAGTGAGTGTATTGTATTTCCCCCGGCTATTTTAGAGCAGAAAAACAATGTTGTTGCCCTGTTTAAGGATGGAGACTCCATCAAAACAGAAATGAAAAGCTCGTTACAATCTGCGCTGGAAGAAGAAACCGGAAGAGATTTTAATTTCATCAAGTGTGGTGGCGAAGACCGAACGAATCAATTCCGTGAACAATGGACCGACGGCGCCAACGTTTTTGCTCTGGCGCCCGGTGTAATTGTAGGTTACGAGCGCAATACCAATACCTTCAATACCCTGGTTGATCACGGCTATGACCTGATGAACCAGTTTGAGTTTATCGAAGAGTATGGCAAAGAAGGATTTACCCCAAAGGCCGGGCAGAAGATAGCCATCAGCTTTCAGGGCCACGAGCTATGCCGTGGAAGAGGCGGGGCGCGGTGTATGACCCTTCCGATTTCAAGAAAGCCATTAACCCAATAACAAGAGACGATTGAGTTCAAATCCATATCAAGAGGAAGTTACGAGCGATTTTGAAGTCCTTTCCAGAAAAGAGGAGCCCAAAAACAAACCCGACACCAAGACGATTCTAAAACATCTGGGGCTGTTCTTACTCACATTTTTCTTTGTGACTATGACCGGCACCAATTTTGTAGGCTTTGAACCGGTTCTTTTCCCATTTTCCATCCCCAACACAACCGACATACTCAGAGGCCTCTTATTTGCCGGGTTGTTTCTGTCCTTCCTTACGGTTCATGAATTCGGACACTACTTTGCCGCGGTTCGCCACAACATAAAAGTGACGTTGCCCTATTACATTCCGCTTCCCATCGGGATAGGCACAGTAGGGGCGGTGATCAGGATTAAAGAACGAATCCGAAAAATGCATAAGCTGTTTGATGTGGGGGCATCAGGCCCTATAGCCGGTTTCATCGTGGCATTGGTTGTACTAATGATTGGCTTTGCCACTTTACCCGAACCGGCCGATTATGTACAGAACTTTTCCGGACATGAGGAGCTGAAAGAATATGTTGCTCAAAATGGAACCTATCCGGAGTTTATTACAGATGAAGTGGAAGGTCAGGGGGTATTAACGGTCGGGAACACGTTGTTATATTCTGCGTTGGCATCTATGTTTGATAACGTTCCGCCCATGTGGGAGATGTATCATTATCCCTTTTTATTTGCGGGATGGCTCGGCCTGTTTTTTACCGCATTGAACCTGATGCCAGTGGGCCAGCTGGATGGCGGACATATTTTGTATTCCCTTATTGGATACAAAAAGCACAGGGTAGTGGCGAGGCTGTTTTTTACCATGATTACTGCTATTGGTGGGGCGGAAGCCATTCCCTTGCTCCGGGAATTTATTGCCGGCTATACCACCATGCCTTTAGCGGAATATGTAGTGTGGGGATTCATCTTATTCGTGCTCATGAATCGCGCCTTCCGCTCAGATCGTTATTGGATTTTTGCGATGATGGCAGCCTCAATTATAGGATCGGTTGTCTATGATTATGCTGTGGGTGGTGTGGGGGCCGGTCAGGCGTCGTATATATGGGTTGTATGGAGCTTTTTCATGGCCTTTGTGGTTGGGGTGGAACATCCGCCGGTCGATATTGAAGAAAAATTATCCCCGGCCCGGCGCGTGATAGGCTGGCTGAGTATGCTTATCTTTCTGCTCTGTATTAGTCCGAATCCAATTTATATGAACTGATGAAATCAATGAGAACTTTACTTTTTGTAATCCTTACAGCAGGGCTTTTAACGGCCTGTAATCAATCCGAACAAAAAGCTGAACAACAACAAACGCTTGAGCAGCAGGTAAACAGTTTGGTGGAAGAAGCAAGGTTCGAAGATGCTATGGCTATTCTGGATGGCCGTCCGACTTCCCCGGAAGTAGTGGCTCTGAAAGAAAATGTGCACCTGCAACACGGTATTTACCTGATCTATAATTCGGACCCTTCGCAAATGCGGGAAAATGCGAATAATGCACTGCGTGAATTTATTGCCGTACTGGAAATCAACCCGGATAATGAGAAAGCCATTGCTGAAACCGAACAAATTTTGGGCATCTACCGAACATTTCCTGACCGCAGTCCGGAGCCGGAAATCATGGAAAAGCTTAAAGAATTAGGCTTCGAAATTTAATTTTTAGGCACGCCCGGCGTGTCAGAAAGCAGCTAAATCAGCGTAATCACACTAACCTGTGGTCCAATGAGCGATAAGAAAACAACACCTACCATAAAAAATCGAAAGGCCAGCCACGATTACCATATCGAGGAGACTTACGAAGCAGGGTTGGTTCTGAAGGGAACCGAGGTGAAATCGCTGCGCCAGGGCAAAGCCAGTTTCGCTGATACCTTTGCGTTTATCCAGAATGGTGAAGTGTATTTGCGGGATATGTACATTAAGCCCTACGAGCACGGTTCCTATTACAATCACAATGAAACCCGCCCCCGAAAATTACTGCTCAACAAGCGGGAAATCCGCGAGCTTGAAAAAGCAACCGAACAAAAGGGCTATACCATTGTGCCGCTAAAGCTCTACTTCAAAAAAGGAAACGCCAAAGTGCTGATCGGCGTAGCCAAAGGTAAGAAGCAATACGATAAGAGAGACTCCATCAAAGAAAAAGACGTGAAGCGACAGATAGAGCGCAATGTGAAGGGGAACTACAAGATTAATATGTAGTAATTGGAAAGGTTATTTGTAGACAATTTGCATCATTTCTAATTTCCCCTTTTAGCCGTTCAGTAACTGCTTGAATTAGTTCCTGAGATAAGTAATTCATATCTTCTAGAGTAGGTATATCTTTATTTTTTAGAATGACACTAAATTGATCATTTCTTCTTTTTAAGGAAATATTTAAAAACTTGACTTCAAGGTAAAAAAGTTCAGAAAAGAGTTCGTTAAGTAAAATCAGCAAAGGTGTTGCTTGATTGACGGTCAAAGTAATATTGCTGTTTTCTTTTAAATTTAGATTTAATTCTAATGACCGCATGTGTGCAATGGCTTCAATGCAAACATTTATATCAACTTCATTTATAGAGTCAGTTTCATACAATACTTCGTGGACTAATGCGATCGTTGATATTCTTTTTTCAGCTACTTCTAATTGTTTTTGAACTTCTTTATTTTCTGTGTCAAAAGATTGAAGTTGTAATAGGCCTGAAACAATAGCTAGATTATTCTTTACTCGACGATTCATTTCAGAAAATAAGATTGTTCTTTCTTGAATGAGTTTTTGAACTTCTTCTGATCTTTCAGCGGGAGGGGGTAATTTTTTCGATTTTTCTTTCTCTAATCTAAGTTTAAGCTCTTTAAAGCTTTCCTCATATTCACTTTTTGTTTGTTTGAAATACTCGATCAGTTGGTTTGAAGAAAGTTCTTTATAGTGTTGAACTTTTTCTTTTAAAAAAGTTATTTGAGCTTCCTTTGCTTCTTTAAACTCATTGCTCCACTTAATCTTAGCAATCCATGCTACTATACTTGAAGCAAGGCTAAGAATAGTAATAGCTATAAGTAACCAGTCCATATCTTAATAAATCAGTTTGAAAAGTAATTAATAACGCTAATGATGCCTCCGATTACCGCTACCCAAATGGGAATTAGAATAGCCCATCTGCTCTCCCTTTTAATTTGCCGATCATGAAGTTCTATGGCAGTATTGAGTAGCGTTTGAGTCTGTTCTGGTGAAAGTGGGGGTCTATTGTTTTTTTCATCTTTTGATAGATGCCTCGCTACTAATGAAATAGAGTTAGACTTTCCTTCAACTACCCTGAAAAATTCTCGATGTTCGTTTGCAAGTTCTAACCAATTTTTTGCTGATTTTGGTTTTTCTGGTAACTCGTTTTGTAATCCGGTATCACTTCTATGGGAGAATTCATGCAAAGCAAGTACTTGTATCAAAGCTAAAATATCCTCCAGCCGCCCGTCTTTAGTATATCTTATTTCATTCATTATTCCCCAACTTTAAATTTAGAGTATCGAAAACTTCTCAATAAAACAAAACCCCACTCTCAGCTAAGAGCAGGGTTTTCATGTAAATTCAACAGGAAAGCCTGTAAGCCGGATTCTGTCGGGGGTAATCATTTATCTGGCGCATTCCACCCGATGGCGTCACGACAAGTGGCGTATACCATCTGCATGAACTTGCACCCCGCGAGGTTTGCCGTGCCCCCATTGTTGCCTTTGGGGCGGTGAGCTCTTACCTCACCTTTTCACCCTGACTCCAACGCGGAGCGTTGAAAACTCCAAGCACCAAAAATCAAATTCCAATGTTTAATTTACTATTTGGTCATTGGAATTTGTGGCTTGGAATTTCTCAGCGCTCCGCGCTGAAGCGGTTTGTTTTCTGTTGCACTGTCTGTCATCCCGCCATTCCTGACGGGAAGCCTCCCCTTCGCCGGCTGAACCGAATCGGGGAGCGCGGTACTTGTTGGTGTCCGGACTTTCCTCCCGGCACATAATTGTACCAAGCGATTACCCGGCTTTCCTGTAAACTAAAGATAGGCTTTTTTTGAATAGTATTGAACTGAGAACAGCTCCTGTAAACCGTTTCCTATCACCGTAGGGGTAATTCATGAATTGCCCCTACGGTGATAGATTTGCTTGAACAAGGCATTTTCTAAATTCAGAACTACCCAGAGAAGCAGAAACAAAAAAGGGAAGTGCTCGACTTCCCTTTTTTAAACAATGTGCTGATCCGAAAACTGTTCTTATCAGATAGAGAGTTCTTCTTTAGCGTTGTCAAAGAATGACTGATCTACCACAATACGTCCACTGTTTTCATCAATGATGATTTTATTTTTTCTGCGGACTTCAACCTGGGTTTGTGGAGGGAGTGCCATTCCAAGAGCAGCACCACGATCCATCGCAACAACAGCCATACCGTTGTTCAATCCATCTCGCAGGCGATTGTAGCTTCGCAGATAGCGGTCATCAATTTCTTCTTCTACCTCTTCGCGTTTATTCAAAAGCTTTTTCTCTTCCTCTTCGGTTGATTTTACAACGTCGTCAAGGCTTTCGCTTTTTTCATCATACAGTTTTTGAGCAGCGTCGAGTTCTTCCTTGGCCTTTTCAATTTCCGGGCCAATTTCCTCCTTACGCTTCTCGATCTCTTTGAGTCGTGATTCTGCATTCTCAATAACCTGCTTCTGAGCTTCAATCTCTTTGGTCAGAGCATCATACTCACGGTTATTACGTACGCTCAATTGCTGATCTTCGTATTTCTGAATTTTCTCTTCAGAGCTTTGCAGATCAAGCTTAAGGTTATCGTACTCGACCGTGAGGTTTTGATCTTCTTCTTCGAGGTTATTGAGCTTCGCTTGCTTTCGGGCGATGTCTGTCTCCAGATCCAGCACTTCTTCCGGAAGATCTCCCCGAAGCTGTTTCAGCTCGTCAATGCGACTGTCAATGTATTGGAGGTTGGCTAATTTTTGTAATACTTCGTTCATGGAGTGAGTTTCAGCTTGGTTGAATAGTTTTCGGTTCAGGCTCCGACACATATACCTGCATCGGGTTCGTTACGGTTCGGGTTACAGAAACAGTAAGTTCTTCAAAGGCTTCGGACAGCTCGTTTTTCAGGGCTTCAGCAACAGGAAATTCACTTTCATAATGGCCGACATCCAATAGCAGGAAGTCATCGGCTTCAGTGAAATAATCATGGTACTTAATGTCGGCGGTTACCAGAGCCTGGGCTCCGGCTGCAATGGCTTTGTTCTTCAAAAATACGCCGGACCCGCCACATACGGCCACGCTTTTAATTCGGTCAACATCACCGGAATATCGAATTGCTTTTACATTCAATGCTTTCGATACCAGGTGCAAAAATTCATTTTTACCAATTCCTTCTTCGGGATATTCTCCTAAAACTCCCATCCCAAAATTCTGAGAGGTTGAAGCAAGGTCTATCACCTGGAAACTTCCCTCTTTAAGCATCCCTTCTTTGTTCAGGGCTTTTTTCAGGACAGACACGTTATGTTGGTCAATGATGGCTTCAAAACACTTCAGCCCGTCTTCTCGGCTGTTTACATCAAAGTGGTGAGCCTCTTCCGCAGAGTGATAATTCAGCAACTTCAGTACAGCGTCACTGTCTTTATGAGAGGTGATGAGGCGAATCTTTCGGCTGATGGAATAATTCTTGTCAAGAAACTTAAGGTTGTCGAGCCCCAGCATATTAGCGAGCACAAAAGATACGCCATCGAGCGCGGCATCTAAGTTGGTGTGAGCGACAAGCAATCCAATATCGTTCTTGATAAGCTTGTAAATTATGCGTCCCTGCTCATCGGTGGGATTGATACTTCCAATCTTGCTAAAAATAAGCGGGTGATGAGCTACAATAAGTTCGCATCCGGTTTCGATGGCTTCAGCTACCACGCTGTCGGTTACGTCAAGGCAGGTGAGAATAGAGGTTACCTGCGCATTCGGATCTCCTACGAGTAATCCGACATTATCATAATCCATTTTTACTTTGGGAGGAGCCCACTGATTGAGGAAAGTAGATATTTGCCGGATTCGGGTTGACATGCTATCTATCTCCTTGCACTTTGAAACCCGACGACCTTCTGGACGGATGATGTATGAAAAGTATGAGTTTGAATACGTTCAATAAATCAGTAACCATTAATTACGATAACCTTAGAGCTTCCAAAAATAAGGCTTATTGATGAATGATAAAAGCTTATCTTATGGTTAATTACATTGAAGAGCTAAAAAAGAACATTTTTTGCAATGAGTGACCAAGATATCGCCCAAAATCTTAAATCAATTCAACAAAAAATTGAAAAGGCTGCAACAGACGCCGGCAGAGATCCCAAAGAGATTACCCTTGTTGCGGTAAGTAAAACCAAGCCAAATGAGGATATTTTAGAAGCCGTTACCGCCGGGCAACTGCAGTTCGGGGAAAACCGGATGAAAGAGCTTGAGGATAAGATGGCTGAAATTGAGCTCCCGGATGTGGTTTGGCATTTCATCGGAAACATTCAGACCAATAAAATCAAATATATTGCAGACCGGGTAAACTGGATTCATTCTGTAGAGAAGGCAAAGTATTTGAAAGAAATTGAGAAGAGAGCCGGCAAAGCCAACCGGGTAGTAAACGCTTTGATTCAGGTGAACATCAGCGGGGAGAAACAAAAGGGCGGGTGTGAACCGGAGGACTTGGCAAAAATATTAGAATCAGCTCAGAATTACGATCACGTTATAGTTCGGGGGCTGATGGGAATGGCAACTTTTGTGGATGACCCGGAAGACGTTCGCTCAGAGTTTAAGCTGCTGAAAGAGCTGTTCGATTCCCACCAGAAATACAACGAAGGAAGTGTGAACCTGGAGCACCTATCTATGGGTATGACCAACGACATGGAAGTGGCTATTCAGGAAGGGGCAACTATGGTGCGAATCGGTAGTGCAATCTTCGGCGAGCGCAACTATGATTAGCTTGACGCGTAGTAATTTTCAGCTATATTTGAACTACTAAACAAAACATTGAGGGCATTATGTTATTTGGATTACCATGGTTTGCATTGATTCCTATGATCGCCATAATTGGCGGGCTGGTGTATGCATACAAAGAAAAAGAACTGGAAATGGAAGAAAAGCGGATGGGCAGTTCCCGCGAGCTGAATGAGATGAGAAAGATCGTTCATAGCCTTAAATCCAGAATTGAAAACCTGGAAGCGATTGTGACTGAAGAAGAAAGGAAGTCATCCGGAGAGCCGGCAAACTCGTTAAGCGACATTGAAATTGATGATGAAGTTGAAGGGCAAAATTCCGATAATACCGGCTCAAAACGTAAAACAAGAGCTTAACAACAGGAGCAAGTATGCCTTTTGAAATAATGGTTATATCCATCGTTGCTATCGTATTTGGAACCGGGCTGGTGGGGCTTGTTTTGACGGGGATTTATAAGCTCATAAAGGCTAAAATTGATAAAGACAGTGGTGGAAGCAGTGAGATTAATCCACAGTTTTTTAAGGCATTGGGAGAGTTTAAAAAGAATACGGAGCGCCGGCTTTCTAATCTCGAAGAAATAGTTTCGGATATTGAAGAGGAGCGATACCTGGTGGACGACAGTGAAAAGTCGATGCCGGAAATTGAAATAGAAGAAGAGGAAGTGCGTTCATCATCAAAAAAAGAAAAAGATGATGACGGAAATCTGCGGAACATGTTAAATGAATAAATAGTATTTTTATTAAGCTTTAAGGTCCACGAAAAACATTTGGTTATGAAACTCACTCCGCTTGAAATAAAACAACAAACTTTTGAAAAGGGACTTCGAGGGTACGATACGGCAGATGTGCAGGCTTTTCTAACGCTGGTATCTAATGAATTTGAACACCTGATTAACAAGAACAAAGAGCTTGAGCAGCAAATTGACAAGCTGACGGAAAGGGTGAAACACTACGAACGGGTGGAAGATGCGCTTCACGAAACGCTGCAGACCGCCAAAGAGTCGATGGAGCAAAAGGTATCCGGTGCTAAGCAGGAGGCAAAGAACACCCTGGAAAAAGCCGAGATGGAAGCCGATGCCATCATCAAAGAAGCCAACCACAACCGGCAGCAAATTCGCCAAAGCATTTTAAGGTTGCTGGATCGCCGGGAAGAAATTATCAATGGCATTTCATCTTATCTCGAGAACGCCAAGAAGTCCGTGGAGCAATTCAGTAAAGATGAAATGGAAGTGTTTCAGCTTCCCAAAGAAGAGCGCTTAGAAGAATCGCTGGAAAACCCAACCCGGCCTACGAAGTTTATGCTTGATGAAGAAAATGAATCGGGTGGTTTGAATTCAGCCGGCAAAGGCAATGAAGATGAGGAAGAAGAAGATCACGCATTCCCTCCCGGCAGCGACCGTCTTGATGACATTCTTGATGAAATAGATTAGCGGTTATCGTATTTTTGCACATCTGTATTTAATCAACAGCACCACCTAATTATATTCTATGAAATACGATACGGTTGAGGAATTTCGCAACAAAAGAGACGAAGCAGTTCAGTTTATTAAGGGAGAAACAGAATTCCAGCCGGAGTATTTACTTATTCTGGGAACCGGCCTCGGTCAACTTGCCGATGAAATAGATACCGAGCATGTAATCAGTTATGCCGACATCCCTCACTTCCCGGTTTCAACTGTAGAAAGCCACGCCGGTAAGCTGATTTTTGGACGCCTTGGCGGAAAAGATGTGGTAGCCATGCAGGGGCGCTTTCACTATTACGAAGGTTACACCATGCAGCAGATTGCTTTCCCTGTGCGGGTAGCCAAAGCCATCGGAGCTCAGTCGCTGTTTGTAAGTAATGCTTGTGGCGGACTGAATCCAAATTTCAGTCGGGGTGATATTATGCTGATTAAGGATCACATCAACTTCTTGGGGGATAATCCTCTTATCGGCCCCAATGATGATGAACTCGGTCCACGCTTTCCGGATATGAGCGAGCCTTATACCGAACGTCTGCTGGAACTGGCGGAGAATGTAGCCCTCGAAAACTCCATCAAGATGCATCAGGGAGTGTACCTTGCCGTGACCGGGCCTATGCTGGAAACCAAAGCTGAGTACCGCTATATGCGCCAGCTGGGTGCAGATGTAGTGGGAATGAGTACGGTTCCTGAAGTGATTTCTGCTGTTCACATGGGAATGGATGTACTTGGTATTTCAGTAATTACAGACGAGTGCTTCCCGGATGCCTTAGAGCCGGTGGATATTGAAGATGTACTGGCGGCAGCAGCAATGGCCGAGCCTAAAATGACACAGGTAATTATTAATGTTTTGGAGCGGTTATAACAACTTTTTATCCACAAAAAGCGTTACTTTTCCACAAAGTATTGCATTACTACCGACAATTCCTTTTTTATAATAAACAGCAACCAATAGCCTGCCTATATGCACCAGCATTTTGATGGATTCGATGACGAACAGTGGGACGAATTCAAGTGGGAAGCTCACTTAAATGAAGTAGAGAAAAAGAGCGAACAGCTACGCAAGTTTATCGCCTCTGACCCCAAAGGGAATATACCAAGGTGGCTGACCTTGCTTCAGGAAAGCCAGAATGAAGACGACGCATTCGAAGCGTATGTCGAGGAAGAGTTGCTTATGGACGAGGCCTATTTTCCGGAAGACGAAGATGATTGGGACGACGAGGATGATGACTGGGATGACGAAGACTTCCTGTTTGGCCTGAATGAAGACGGCTTTATGGATCAAGCCGATGAAGATTTCGATGAATTTGACGAAGGTGAAGAATGGAAAAGTCTGAGCGACCAGTACATGTACACCGATTACGGCTCACTCGAAGATCTGGATGCTTTCTATGAAGCTAAAGAGTTTGCCGTTGACATCCTTAAGTGGGCAGAAACAGTTCCTGTAAAACAGCAGTCAAAAGATTTCCAGGATTTTGTGGATGAAAGCCTAAAAATTGGCGCCAAGCTTGCCGGCGGACATTCCTTTGGCTTTGAACCGGAATACATTGGGGCCAATATCGCATACTCCAAAAAGGCGCTGGCCAGTGCGAATCATGCCCTTGAATTATTACAGTCTCTTAAAAAGAAATCACTCTTCGCAAAAAAAGAGTACCTGGAATTTCATTCCGTATTGTTTGAACTGAGAAATGATATCGGAATCTATATCCAAGAGCTGCGCGACCAATTTCGCCTCGGGTTAGAATAATTTCCAAAAAAAGTAGAGACAAAAAATCTTATGTCTCTACGATGTTTATTTGAAATTATTCCCAGATTCCTACCTCTTTATTTCCGTCCGAATCGGTTGCCGCACGGAACATAGACCCGGTATTCGTTTTCATGGAGAAATTCCCATACTTATCAACGGCAATGAAGCCCGCATCACCCGGTTCAAGTACATCATCCACCAGGTAATCCATAGATTGCTGTAATGTGGCATTTTTAAATTCCATGTAGGCCGCCAATGTGTGTGCCGATACATTCAGCATAATCTTTTCTCCCCATCCGGTAGCAGAAACGGCAACAAGGTCGTTTGCATAGGTTCCGGACCCGATGATAGGAACATCACCTACACGCCCATACTTTTTATTAGTCATGCCGCCGGTAGAGGTTGCGGCCGCAAGTTTACCGTTTTTGTCAAGGGCAACAGCGCCAACGGTACCGTATTTCCATGCTTTTTGTTGGTTGGTTTCAATCAGGTTCGATTCCTGCTCGGCGGCTTGGGCTCTTTTCAGAGACTGTAGGCGGCGCTCAGTGTAGAAATACTCGGGGTTTACACGTTCCACATCTGTTTCATCGGCGAAGGTTTCGGCTCCATCCGCAGAAAAGAATACGTGCTTGGAGTCAGTCATTACTTTGCGAGCCAGTGAAACCGGGTTTTTAACCGTTGTAACTCCCGTGATGGCTCCGGCATTCAGTGTTGCGCCGTCCATGATTGCGGCGTCCAGCTCATTCTTTCCTTCCGAGGTGAAAACGGCACCTTTTCCGGCATTATACAATTCGTTGTCTTCCAGGTAGTTAACCGTTTTCTCAATAGCATCGAGGGCTGAGCCACCATTCTCCAAAATTTCGGCACCGATGTTCAGCGCCTCCTCCAGGGATTCCATGTAAGCTTGCTTGCGGTCTTCGGGCATATCTTTAGAAACATATCCCGCCCCGCCATGTAAAGCGATAGCCCACTCTTTTTGTTCAGGTTGAGGAGCATTAGTGTTCTGAGGTTGTGTACAGCTGCTAAGTACTAATAGTGAAAGAAGAGCAAAGAAAATGTTTTTCATAACAGGTAGTTAGTTAGATTTAAGAGGGATTATAACTCACATAAATTCCATTTTAAAGTGCCGTTTGTTTCATTTACCTATTTTAGCAGATAAAAAACCACAGCAAACAAAACGTTCATCGAGATATCATGTGCGTTCATCGAATAAATTTAAATGCCGGTTAAAAGCTTTATTTCTTTGGTGTGCAATCTTAATTAATCACTGAAATTATGAAAAAGACGATAACTAAAGTTTTGATCCTTCCGTTGGTGGTGCTCAGCCTGTCCGGATGTTTTCTGAAATCGGTTCACCCCTTATTTACAGCTGAAGAAGCCATCCTGTTAGAAGGATTGGATGGTACTTTTGAAAATGGAGATCAGCGGTGGACATTCGCTTCAGATAATAACCCGAAAATGCTCGCGGAGTTGATTCGGAAATATCCTGATGAAGATATAAGTTTTGATCCCGGAGATGAAGACTCGCTAAAAATGAACGCATACCTGATTTTATTTGAGGAGACTGATGAACCTAACATTACACCGGTGTTATTTTTAGGAAAGGTGGGCAAGCTGAATGGCCACTATTATCTTAATCTTAAGCTTTTTGATGTTGATTTGGGGATGTCTGCTTCCCCGGTTATTACTCACAGGTTTAACATTAATACTTTCTCGAGGATTGATGTGCAGGACTCGAAGTTGGTGATGGAGCACCTTGAAAGCAGCTGGATCAAAGATCAAATTCTGAATAACCGTGTTCGTATAAAGCACGAAGTGGTACAAGCCGATTATGATGATTCTACGGAGATATTAATCACAGCTTCAACCCCTGAACTGCAACAGTTTGTAGAGAAATATGGGGAAGAAGAAGATGCTTACCAGGAGCCGTTAACACTGAAAAGGGTGCCAAATGCGGTTCAGTAAACTGTTTAATAAGAAACTGCTTATGTACCTGGTGTTCTGGGCAGTTTCTTTTTATGCCGGATTGGAAGTGTTCAGCCGTACAGGCGACATCCGAACCATCGATGTTATTTACACCTTTCTGTTCCATGTTCCCTTGGTTATCATCGTTTCATTGCATGCCTTTCTTCTAATTCCGAACTACCTGGCTAAGTCTCGCTTTTGGTTGTACGGGCTAACCCTTATAGTATTATTAGGGATGGCATACCCCGCTTATAATTTCTCTTTTTTGCTGCTTTCTGATTGGCTGTTTCCCGGATACTATTTGGTCGGGGTTTATGGCTTTATCGAGGTAACAGGTTTCGCTGTCCTTTATTTGATTTTAAGTTCAACGCTTGAGTTCGGAAGAAGTTGGTTTGAGGTATTGAGGAGCAGAAATAAAATTGCTGAGCTGGAATCCGAGAAACGGGTATCAGAATTGAAAGCCCTGAGGGCACAGGTAAATCCGCACTTTTTATTTAACTCGTTGAATACGATTTACAGTGAAGCCCTCAAAAAAAGCGATAAAGCGCCGGCGCTGATTCTGAAATTATCGGATATGCTACGCCATGTGGTTGATAAGATGGACCAGGAGCAGGTTTTGCTGGAAGAAGAGATAGAATATCTTACTCACTTTGTAGATTTACATAAAGAGCGGTTGAATGAGCCTGAAAAAGTACATTTTATCACAGAGGGTGATTTTTCTGGGAAGAAAATTGCCCCGCTGCTGTTAATCATTTTTGTTGAAAACTGTTTCAAACATGCAGACCTCACGGATAAGGAAGCTCTGATATCTATTCAGATAAAACAGGATGCACAGGAACTAATTCTGCACTGTAATAACACCGTTTATGAAAAGGGAAATAAGGAGGAAAAGACTTCAGGAACCGGCCTTCAGAATGCCAAAAGAAGATTAGATCTCGCCTACGGTGGAAGTTACAGCCTCGACATTAACCAACAGGAAAACCTGTATGAACTTACATTAAAACTGGGGACAGGATGATGCGTTGTGTAATAATCGATGATGAACCGGCCGCTCGATCCGTTCTGGAACAATACATTGCCGACACTCCTGAACTGCAGCTGACAGAATCGTGTAAAAATGCCTTAGAGGCCCGGAAAGTGGTAAAGGAAAAGGAAGTAGACTTACTGTTTCTGGACGTCAATATGCCGCGTTTGTCCGGCATTGAGTTTCTTAAAACGCTGAATAACGCACCGCGGGTAATTCTGACCACTGCTTACTCAGAATATGCGCTGGAAGGGTATGAACTGGATGTGGTGGATTACCTGCTTAAACCGTTTTCATTTGAGCGGTTTTTGAAAGCAGTGGATAAAGCGTGGGATAAAACGGAGATAAGTCAAGCAGCCGGTCAGGTCATCACCATCAAAGCGGATGGGAAGTTATACAGGGTTGGGGTGAATGATATTATGTTTGCAGAAAGCCAGGGCGATTACATCACGGTTCACACCAACGAAAAGAAACTCACCTTCAATCAAACACTCAAGGACTTTTACAGCCAGCTGCCTGAATCGCTGTTCAGTCGTGTTCATAAATCCTATGTGGTTTCCCTTTCAAAAATTGAATATTTGGAAGGGAGCCTCATCAAATTGGGAAATCATTCCCTGCCGGTTGGGAAGGCATACAAAGAAGCCTTTCTGGAGAAGTACATCGCGTGATTGCATAAAAAAAGGCGGCCTCAGCAAAGACCGCCCTCTATACCTAAATAAATAATAACTAAGCGAGCCTATGCTTCCACGGGTTCACTTTCTACGACCTGTACATTCAGGTGCAACTTAACTTCATCAGCCACAACCACGCTGCCGGCTTCGGTTACTGCACTCCATTTAAGCCCGAATTCCTTTCGGTTGATGGAGCCATTAATTTCAAACCCGGCTTTGGTTTGTCCGTAGGGATCGTCCACAGTTCCGCCGTGCTCAGCGTTCAGGGTCACTTCTTTGGTGATGTCTCGGATGGTTAAGTTTCCGGTCAATTCGTACGTATCCTCACCGGTGTTTTTGAATGAAGTGGACTCAAACTTGAGCTTTGGAAATTCTTTGGCGTTGAAGAAGTCGTCAGACTTGAGGTGAGCATCTCTGTCTTCATTGTTGGTGGTAATGCTGTCGATGTCAGCTTCAAAGGTAACAGATGCATTCTCGAAAGAGTCGCCTTCCGTCTCTAACGCTCCGTTAAAGCTTTTGAAATTTCCGGTTACGGTCGAAATAACCAGGTGCTTCACTTTAAACTGTATCTCTGAATGAGTAGGGTCAATATTCCAGGTTGCCATAATAATATAAGTTAGATTAGTATTAAATAGTTTAATGTTGAACTAAATGTATGCACATATAACTCACCACGGAAATAGAAAGTTCCTATTGCCCTGATATTTGACTTTCATAGACTGAATGAACCGGCCGGCAAGTGGGTTAGTCCACTGTCATGTAAGCAAAAAGGCTCTTTTTAATAAAGAATTACAGAAAAGGCAGTACCCTCTGTTTACCTTAATCATGCTTCCAAGATTAAAACCAACGTTAATTTATTCCATCAAATGAAAAAGAAACTAACGTATTTGTTGCTGCTGGCCGGTTTTATATATCCCGGATCTGTAACGGCTCAGGATTCAACATCAACCATCAATGTATTTTTGGATTGCCGAAGAACATGTGATGAGAGTTTTGTCCGTGATGAAATTCAGTTCGTTAATTACGTTCGTACAAATGAAGATGCAGATGTGCATTTGTTGATCACCCGTCAACAAACCGGAAGCGAGGGGCAGGAATATACGCTTGAGTTTATTGGAGAAAATGACTTTTCAGGGGTAAACGATGTAATGATATTCTATTCTCCGGAATCGGATACCGAGGATGAAAGGAGAAATGGATTAAACCAGTACATTAAATTGGGTTTATTTCCTTACTTAAAAGATCGGCCGGTAGCCCAACGGTTAATTATTGATTTCGACGCTGCAAATGAAGGAAAACAACAAGAGCAAAGAGATGACTGGAACTTTTGGGTGTTTGATATAAACGCCGATACGGATCTGGAAGGAGAGAAGTCTGAAAATGAATTTTCGCTAAACGGTCGGCTAAGTGCAGAAAGGGTAACTCCGGAATGGAAGTTTGAGCTTGAGGTACAGCAGTACTACGAAAAGCAAACGTTTGAAGATGACGGAGAAACCGACACCTTTACCCGCGAAAGCAGAGACGCCGAAGCACTAGTAGTTAAAAGCCTGGGAGACCATTGGTCGGCCGGTATTTCATCACAAGCTCGCCATTCTACAAGAAGTAACTATGATTTATTACTGGAAGGAAGTCCGGCGATAGAGTACAGCGTATTCCCGTACAGCGAATTTACCAAACGGGAAATTACTTTTATGTATCGCTTTACAGGTGGGTATTATGATTACAATGAAGTAACGGTGTACGGTAAAACCTCTGAGAAATTATTACAGCAACAACTAAGTTCCCAAATCAGGTTTACGCAACCCTGGGGTGAATTTGAGGCCCGGATTGTTGGCTCCGCATTTCTGCATGATTTTACCAAAAACAGGATAGGAACCGATCTGCAACTGGACTTCAGAATTTTTCGTGGCTTGTCGGTCTATTTCAGGGGAGAATATGACTGGATTAACAATCAACTTTCTATCCCGGCCGGAGGTATTACCGAACAGGAGCAGCTGCTGAACCTGCGAGAACGGGCAACCTCCTATTCTTATGAACTCAGCTTTGGCCTGGAGCTAAGCTTTGGTTCTATTTACAACAATGTGGTGAACCCGAGATTGTAAGTGAATGCTTTAAGGCGAAAATAATTAATCCGACTCCAGCACCTCTTTGCTAAAGGTAAGAGTAAAAACGGTGCCTTTATCTGAAGAGCTAAAAGAATAGTCTTCGGCTATTTGTTCAGATAACATATCTATTAGTGACAGTCCTAATGAGTCACTTTCAGTGGGATTGAAATTACTGGGTAACCCGACACCATTATCTGAAATTTTAAGGTGAGGTTTATCCTCGGCTGCTTCAGGGTTTAAATCCAAATTCACACGGCCCTTCTCCATGCCACTGAAAGCATGTTTGAAAACATTAGTAAGTACTTCATTAACAACTAACGAACAAGTTAAAGCATACTCAACGGGGATGGAGAGTGGTTGACAATTAAACACTAATTCAACCTCAACATCTGTCTGTAATGTTTTTTTAATTGTTTGAGCCAGAAGCTTAAGGCGTTCACTAAAATCTAAGGCCGCATAGTTTTTGGTTTGGTAAAGTTGTTCATGAATGCTGGCCATGGTATGGATTCTGGCTATGCTGTCAAGTAACCGGTCTAAAACAGCTTCATTCTGTTCATCAGAAGCTTGTAAATGAAGCATGGTGACTAAGACGGAAAGGTTGTTCTTAATACGATGGTGGATTTCTGAAAGCAGGGTTTCCTTTTCCCTGAGCGAATCCAGAATTTGCTCGTGTTTAATCTGCCGTTCCGTTATATCCCTGGTATTCACAACGTATCCCTTAACAGCAGGGTCATTGCTAAGGTTTGTGATCGTGCCTTCCAGCCACCTCCATTGTTTCTCATTATTCAAAAAACGAAAAGGGTTAATCTGAACTGTTTCGTTGTTAGATAGAGAAGTAAATAATGTGTAGAGTCTGTCTTTATCATCTTGATGGATAAGGTCGAATGCATTTTTATCCATGAAGTATTCCGGAGGAAGATTTAGTACGTTCTTTGATGCCGGACTGGCGTACGTATAGTTGCCTTCTTCATCAAGGATGGCAATCATATCCATCCCGTTTTGTACTAAAGCTTTAAACCTTCTCTCATTAAGTTCAAGATCTTCCTCGGCTTTTCTGCGCCCCGTTACATTCTGGCTGATACCATAAAACCTGATACACTGTCCGTCAGCGTATTCAGGCTCACCGGTAGCTCTTATCCATCGTTCATCACCTTTGCCGCTTATAATTTTTAATTCAACATCAAATGGGATCTCATGTTCAATAGCGTCATAGGCGGCTTTGGCAAAGGTTTCGCGATGGTAACCTTCCTTAAACAATTGAATCGTACTTTCTACATCGGGGTGGTAATCCGCTTCAAAACCATGAACTTGTTTGGTGATATCGGACCAGTGTAGCTCATGGTTAATCATATCATATTCCCAGGTACCAATGTGAGCGAGTTGGTAAGCCTTATCAATGAGCTCCTGCTCTTCCTGTATTCTCTGTTTCGATAGAATACGGTCTATTTTTGATGCTACAAGCATGCATGCAGTCTCAATGAAATAGGTATCATCTTCATTGAAGTGATGGTCGCTCTCCGCAGAAACTGAAACCACCACAGGAAGCCCGCCTGCTTCATAACCGGTTTTATAAAATTCAGTGTTTGAGGATTCGTGCCCTGAATGATGAGAAATGTCATCAAAACTTACGCTTACTAAAACGCCTGCCTGTTCAGGCCAGAATTTAGATATAAGATGAGAAGCGTTGCGAATGAGGTCAGAAACCGAAAGCTCATAATCATTGAGTTGGGTGATCTCGTGAATTAATTTCATCGCGAGATTCAACGTTGAATTCTCTGAACGCTCAAGTTCCGTAAAGTTACTTCCCATTATTTACAGGGTTAATTAACCACACAAAGTTGATGTGGATTAGGTTGTTAAAGCTTTTATAAAACCTAAAGAGGGTTATTACACTTTAAGTAATATAATAATATTAGAAACCTTTAATAATAGGTGTGGGAAAATTGTAGAATAGAAGGAAAAGCATATAAATAAAAGTACGCCCGGAAGAAAGCACAAGTCTTCACACTATTGCCTTAAAACGCACTTTATTGATGATTAAAGGCAGATCCTATTTTTTGTTTAAGTGGGTGAAGGGGAGGGAAATGAAAGATTTGTTTGCCGACTACGAAGAATTAAATCCTGCTGATTGATACTCAGTTTCATTACATTTTTTTCCCTATCCAAGGCTCATTTTCCTCAAATAGAGTGTGTATAATCTCTCTTATAAAATTATAATTACCCTTAACTGAGTTTCTGAATTGTTTCGCTCTTAAATATCTGATTGTTTTATCAAAGTCATCGAAATGTCTTTTATCAACGGTAAACTTCTTAAAATCTATACCAATAATTTTTTTTGTACTCTTTTCTAAAAAATAATCAATTCCTTCATTTTCAAACTTCTCTGTTACAATATCGTCTTCACTTATTGGGTATTTAAATTTTATAAACCTTCCGCCGTTATGCGATTTTATAATTGCTTCCTTAGGAATTAGCGCATAAGAGACATTCGTTTTTTGATCAGCCGTATTCTTGATAGAAGGCATCTCATTTTTTGTAATATCAATTGTCTCATTCATAAATATTTCCTCCATAAGTTGACCCGATTAGATTTAGGTATGGATTTAATTCATCTGACTCTAAATCCGTAAAAGGATTGATCCCTTTAATGCAATCAATTATTAATACTCCGACTGGTCCAGTTTTGCCGTATATAGCATCTGCTTTAAAATGTATAGAACGAGAATTAAGACGTTTTAATGTGTTTATATCAGATATGTATGACTTATCCATGTATTCTCTAACCTTTACGGCTTCAGGATCATTTTGATCATTTAGATTTATTTTATTTAAATCAATGTCGTTAATTTTTGGAAGCGAGGTTATTTGAATACTTTCGTAATTTTGTATAACCCTTGCCGCTATCCCTTCACAGTTGTCTATGGTATTAGGAGTATAAAAAAATTTAGTATCTGAGTCCTTAATTTCCCAACCAGCTCTTTGAATAACCTTAATGTATCGCCCTTTTTGAGGAAACTTTACATTTGGATCTCCAAACCAATTGAAAAACGCTGTCCCTATTTTGCTATATACATAATATATAAATCCCTTACAATAGTACCAGTAAGGTTTTATCCTGCCAATGTCTGCAAATAACGTGACACGCATATCCCTATTGTTGTCAAATTTATCTTCCAGAAGCTCTTCCATTATTGCTTTTCGGAAATCTGACGGTTGTTTTTTTATTAAGAAGTATCTGTAAAAAGCTTTTTTTAAAACTATTACTGAAATACTTATAAGGGTTATCCATAGTTTATTATCGAAAAACCAAGCTATATTTCCGTCAATAAAATCAATATGTGTCTTCGGAATATCCTGCAGAGTAAAAATTCCATAAATTGACACAATTAATAAAGCAATTATATCAAGTACCGTTGTAAAAGCATCAAGTTTCTGATAAAACTTTATCGAGTCTGTATCACTTGAATATTGTCCCACTAAAACCTCTATTTACATTATAGATAGGTATTGCACTCAGATAATAATTGATTCTGTCTAAATGAACAAAACTTAAAATTTGAAGTAAAAAATTATGTTACCCATCGTTACCCCAAATACTCAATTTGATGAAGAATTGATAATCATAAAAAAACCATTGCCCCTTTAAGAAATTACAAGGCAATGGTTTACATATGTACGCCCAGAAGAAAAGAATATTCTTCACTTTAATAGGTTAAAATACACTTTAATGATCATTAACGGCAGATTCTTGTTTATACTAAAGCGGGTCAAGGGAAGGAAAAAGAAAGTTCTGTTTTGCCAGGCTTTATAATCACCTTATTAAATTTAAAAGAAAGATAAAGACTTGAACTATCGTGAGAAATAAAGCCTCTCACTATAATTTAGGCTCTGTTGTTAGAAATATTATATATCCTAGTTCTGTTAAAAGAGCTAAAGAATCCCTTTTTCTATAAGCTCCATGTACTCAAAATAGTCCAGATACGGGAAGCCTGTTGTCCCCTCACAACCGAGTTGAATTGTCTTGAGCTCCATGTCTAACAGAATTTCAGCTCCCTCTTTAATTGTCGGGCGATCAATCCACTCTACATGATGGTTATTAAAACGGTGCCGTACCAAAATATAACTCTGGGCTCAGATAAGTGAATAAGTCCAAGTTGCATGGACCGTTCAATATGGGCGAATCTGTGATTTATTAAGTCTTGAATTTCCATGAGTATTGGCAATAATTCATATTCTGGAAATCAAATAGTACATTTTGGTAATCACTAATTCAACTCAGGCATATGTGTGGTCGATATGTATTGTTTAGTAAGATTCAAGAGATCGATGATTTCTTAAACTCAATTGATAGTGGCAAATATCGAGCACCAGGTAAACAGGGAGAATTTATTTTCCACCCAAACTACAATGTAGCCCCTACCAATATTATGCCGGTAGCTATGACCGGAGAAGATGGGAAAAGAATACTGATGCCGATGCACTGGGGTTTCATGGGCTGGAAGCCCAAAGAAGGGGATCGTCCGTTTTTACCTATCAACACCAGGGACGATAAAGTCATTAAAAGCCGCATGTGGAAAGGCCCCTTTCAGCATAAGCGATGTATTGTTCCGGCTAATGGGTTTTATGAGTGGACGGGCAGCAAAGGAAATAAAACCCCACACTTTATTTACCCAACTCAGGGAAAACTGATGGGATTTGCTGGGATCTACAATGACCTTGCCCCAGAGGACAAAGATGCTGAATACTCCTATTCCATCATAACCACCGATCCTAATAAAGTGATGGAAGATATCCACGACCGTATGCCGGTGATCCTACATCCTGAAGAGTTTGATGACTGGCTGAACCCGGAAAATGATGATCCCAACTTCCTGAAAGAGTTTTTGGCGCCGTATCCGGAAGATGGCATTCAAGAGTATATTGTATCAAAAGCAGTAGGGAATGTGAGAAACAATGGGCCAGGGTTGATAGAGAAGGCTGATCTGTTTGGATAAACTAACTC
The DNA here is from genome assembly GCF_017641085.1 of Gracilimonas sp. Taxonomy (NCBI): domain Bacteria; kingdom Pseudomonadati; phylum Balneolota; class Balneolia; order Balneolales; family Balneolaceae; genus Gracilimonas; species Gracilimonas sp. Next base: position 550,839 of record NZ_JAEPPI010000002.1, read on the forward strand.
CTGACCTAAAGGTTTTTATCAGTAAATATTATCTACAATTATCCTGGTCAAGAATTTCTGATTAAATACTGTATTATCCGTTAGACACGTATTAATTAATGGCTTGTACTTTTATGCTGAATTTTCACACATTCCTTCATTCCATATAATTATATGTTAGGTGGCTTTAGTACAGTAACCGTAAATATTAAAGTGAGGAAAAAATGGTTTTTAGAAAAATCTGCTTTTTTACTGTTATATATTTCGTGTTTTTTAGCTTTGATGCGAAATCGCAATGGAGCAAATTCGAGGGATTAAATGATAATGAGGTTCGGGCAATTGCCATTCAAGACGAAAATATTTTCGTTGGAGTGTATTCAAATGAGAATATTTTTATGTCAGAGGATGGTGGAGAAACATGGACTTTATTCAATGAAGGCATAACACCAGTTCCCGTGTTAGATATATTATTGAAAGATCCTGATATCTTTATTTCAACCGAAGGAAGTGGGGTTTATAGAATGTCAGATTCTGCTAATACTTGGACAAAAGTTCACAATATTGGTTATAAATTATTATTGAAGGATGATGATGTTTTTACCGGTAGTAATCATGGAGTTTACCGTTCTTCTGACAATGGAAATTCTTGGACTCAAGCGGATAGCGGATTGTCTCGTCCCCCGAACACAAATGTTCAATCTTTTACCTATTTAGGAGATAGTATTTTTGTAGGAACATGGGGAGACGGAGTTTTCTTTTCTGCAAATAATGGAGATTATTGGCAACAAATAAATGATGGCTTGAATACCTTATTTGTTTGGTCGTTCGCCACGATGGACTCAACTATTTTTGTAGGAACACTTGGTGGGGTTTACAGAAGAGAATTAACAGGTACTAATTGGCAAGAAGTTAATGAAGGACTCTCTAATAATAAGATTCACGATCTAACAGTAAACGAAGGTAATTTATTTGCTGGAACAGACCAAGGTGTATTCTATACAACTAATAAAGGTGAAGATTGGCAAAGTTCAAATATCGGCCTTCCAGATACAACCGTATGGAGTTTAGAAACAGATAATGATTTTATCTATGCTGGAACAGAAATCGGTTTATTTAAACGGCCTTTATCAGATATAATTACATCAATTAAAGTTGATAAAAACGATATTCCGAATGAGCTAACTCTAAATCAAAATTATCCGAATCCATTCAATCCATCAACAACTATTTCATTCGATATACCTTATAGCGCATTTGTAACTTTGAAAGTTTTTGATATAACTGGAAGAGAAGTTAGAACATTGATATCTGAACGAAAGATATCAGGAGAACACAAAGTCGTTTGGAATGCTCAAGAATTATCTAGTGGTATATATTTTTATCAGATTAAGACAGAGTTCTTCAATAAAACAAAGAAGATGATTTTGTTAAAATAAAGAAGCCACCTAACACCATTAAAAAGGACTTTGTCAAGTAGATAGTCTTTTCCCATCTGCGATTATGCACTTCTTTAAAAACTAAATTTTCTTTTCCTCATTGATACTTTAACTGGGTAATTAAACCTGCTTCTTTCAATCTAAGGGATGGTCCTTGTAATAAACCGGCCATCCAACACCATTTCGGGCTTATTCCCGACACGTTTGTCGGGACTGTAACCTGTGGGGTTACCATCCCGGATCTTACATCGATTACCCATTCGGAGTCCCAATCAAATTGCGTCGGGCTGTGAGGGATCTGCTCGATCACGCCCTCTTAGGCTGCGCGGGCTTACCGAATGAGGCCAGTTTAAATAGGTGTCTTTGGGTGTTTCCTTCCCTTTAAAGCCTTTGTACGGCTCATTTCTGGAAAGCATGAAATACACAATACGAGCCAGTTCTTTGGCGACAACCGTCCAAGCGACATGTTTACCGCTCCGTCGGCGGATCTTGTTGTAAAACTGCCGTACCGGTGGGTAAAAACTCACTGCTCCGATTGCCGCCTGACTAAAGGCCACCTTCAGGTACTTATTGCCATCTTTGTTGCGGGATTTATGGCGTCGCTTGCCGCCACTATCGGCGGCTCCCGGAACCAGCCGGCAGTAACTGACAAAATTCTTATCGCTTTTGAAGCGTGAAATATCTCCGATCTCTGCCAGGATGCTCCAGCTACTCACTTTGCCGATGCCCGGCACCTGAGAAATGCGATCGTAGTTAGGAAATTCCGACCGAAACCCATCAATCTGTTTTTCAATGCGGTACACCTGGGCTTCCAGCAGTCTGAATTGATCGATCTGAAGGCTTGCTTCCAGGCTGGATGCGGGAGGAAGATGACGGCTCAAATGCTCTTCCAATCGGTTCAAATCACGAAACGGATATTTCGGTATCGGCACATTGTACTTGAAGAACAGATTGTACAGGCTATCCTGTACCTTACATCTGCGCCAGACCATACGAAGCCGCGCCCGAAGCAATTCCCGAAGTTCCCTCCGGGTGCCCATCACCATATGAGCGGCCGGGATCAAATCGGCGGCTAACAGCTGAGCCAACCTGTGGGCATCCACCGAATCCGTTTTTACTTTGGCATAAGCAATGGCCTTGAGCATTTTGGCATGAGCCAGCACGAGCTCTATGTCCCGGCTTTCGGCCCAGTCGGCGAGCCAGTACCAGCTGCTGGTGGCTTCCACCACCGCCTTGGTGGGTCCACTGATTTCCCGGATCAACGCATCGAGTTGATCGGTCTGGTTGGTGAGTTTCCACTCACCGATTTTCTTCCCGTTGGATGAAACCGCACAAATTGTCATATTACGTGTATGAAGGTCTATTCCTAAATAGGTCATGATGTCCTCCGTGGGTTGTGTTATTGTGGAATATCCAATCTACGTGAGGACGTCCTTTTTGGAAAGATCAAGGCGTTTCAAGTGGATTTTAACGTAGCACGGGTTGCCACTAAAAAGTTTTTGAGAATTATTGCCGTTGTTAAAAATTAATTGGTTAAAACCGCTTAAACGCCGGGTCGTTATTTAACAAAAAAGAACTCCTCATCCACTTCCTGCATCATCCGCCAGTCTAACTGATCCAGGATATACACCAGGTGAAAGAACCGGTGTTCATCGGTTTCCACCACGTAGTTTAGCTCTTTGGTGATCATGACGTTTTCGGTATGCCGGGTGGGGATACCTATAACCTGGGCGGAGTTAATCTTCCCCGACTGAAACCTATAAGGCTGCATGCGTTGAATAAGCGGTCGTTCGGTTCCATCATAATGCTTCTTAGCCAGCTCTTCCGGAAGCAACTCAAACCGGTAAGGCACAATCCGGTGGGCCCGGGATGGCAGGTGTTTGTGCCGTTGCACGTAGACGAGCATCCGGTCAATGGTTTTCCCTTCATAGCCCGGCTGGGGAATCAGGCTCCAGAGTAATTCTTCCTCATCAAACACCAGGTCCAGAATATCCCCGGACTTTGTTTCTACGGTATAGAACGATTTTCTAATCCCTCCCTGCACCTTGCTGTGGCATGACCGTACGTGGGCGACATCCCGCTGATATAGCTTGCGCCAATACGGAGGTTCAATCCCTCCGTACCGTGTGAAAACCGCCAGCATATCTACAAGTGGAAATTTGTTCATGACCATCAAATCTATTTGGTCATTTTAAACTACACACATATATTACACATATCAATATGTATACCGAAAAATATGCCCCATAAAAAGCCCCATCCTTACCAGCCAGAGAAAGATGTCCATCGGATTACCCTGTACAATACGATCTACCCTGAGCATCAGCACCGCTCCAAAAAAGAGCGCCTGTATCTGCATTTTGACTTCGCCTGTTTTTATGCACAGGTCGAGCAGCTTCGGAGGAATATGTATGGGTTGCCCCTGATCGTTGGAGGATGGAGAAAAGAGAGCGGTCAGGTAAAAGGTATTGTAGCAACGGCTTCTTATGAAGCCCGCAAGTTTGGCATCAAAACAGGCATGAGTGCTTTTGAGGCGTATCAGTTGTGCCCGCACGTATGTATGCTACAGGTCGACTATGACACCTATACCGGAATCTCCCAGCAGGTGCATTTTATCTTTAAAGAATTTGCCCCGGTAGTCGAGCGCTACTCGATGGATGAATACTTCATGGAGATCGACTTCCTTCGGGGTCGTTCTCGGAAAGAGATTGACGGGTTTGCCCAGCGTTTACAGAAGCGCATTTATCAGGCTACTCATTTGGTGGGTTCGGTTGGGATAGCCCGATCTAAAACCTATGCCAAGCTTTCCAGCAGCCTGAATAAGCCGAAAGGTCGGACACTGATATTAACGGACGAAGAAGAACGCTCGGAGATCTGGCCCCTGGATGTGGAAGAGGTATGGGGTGTGGGGCGGCGGCGGCATGAACATATATTGGCTGAAGGGTACAAGACCATTGGCGATGTAGCCGAGCGTGGCAACGAGAAAACCTTTATCCGGCTCTTCGGAGCCAACTTTGGCAAGATGCTTTTTCAGACCATCACTGGGAAAGACCAAGGCCGTGTAATGGAAGAGATCTCCGAGGACTACCAGCCCAAAGAAGGCGTAAGCTACGGGCATACTTTCTCGGAAGGCTCAACTGATGTAGACCGGATAAAAGGCGAGTATGCGATAGCCGTGCAGCACATCTGCTATCGATTAAGAGCCTACGGCATCCGGGCTAATTCCTTTTCCGGTATGTTTGGCTTTAACGAACCAGATAAGCCGGGAGTGGGCTTTCGGTTTGTCACCCCGGCCCATACCAATATTGATGATTACGTGTACCAGGCATTAATGAATAAGGTTGGTCCGGCAATTAAAAAAGCCTGTGAGCACGGTATCGAAATCAGAAACATTATGCTGGGCACACATAAGATTGATAAGACGAATCAGCTAAATGTATTTTTCCAGGATGATGAAGACAAAGCGGCTCGGGTCAAAGCCATGGATGAAATCAAAAACCGGTTTGGGCAAAAGTATATTACGAAGGCTAGTACCCTACACCGGGTAAAGGGGAATACGCATTTTTTGGAGAGGAATTGTTAAGATCGGTAGAAATACGTGATTATACCCATTGAGTATTAGAAATAATTAAATTAAGGTGATAAGCATATATGCTTAAACATTAAAAATTACCGGGGTAAGCAATGTTGAAATCAATTCTATCTATTCTATTACTAGTTCTATCTTGCCAAATAGCGTTTGCACAGGATATTGAAGAGTTTTGGTGGGGAGTTACAGATAAATGTTTTGCCGGCTTAAACATTAATAAAAATAATAGCCAATTTATGTCGATGGCTAATAAAAATGGGACTCTTGATGTTTGGGATATAGAAAAAAAGTGGTTTTCAGGTAAAATAAGTAATCCAAATCTTAGATATAGCTATGAAACATTGAAGGAGGAAATCCCCGAATTTCCATTAAAAGTAGATAGCACTTCTACAAGTCCTGGCTGTGATTTTACTATTGATAACTCAATTTCATATGAGCTTGAAATATTTGCAACACTAGTTGATTCTCAAAAAATGGGAAGTATTAATGCTGATATTTTTACATTGCTTAAGAATAATACATCTACTGTTGTTAAGCTAAATGAGTGGTGGTTTGGAAGGGTTTCTCTGGGAGAAATTGAAAATGCGCTTGAAGATTCTCCGAATAATAAATATGTAAAAGATATTATTTCTAAAAAAAATAGATTTTTTAGAGCTAGTTCTGTTAGAAGATTTATTGCTACTACTTCAGTGTCAATAAAAGGTATAGAGGCAAGCTTAAAGTTCGATGAAGATAATATTAATCGTATAAAAGCTATTGTTGAATCTAATCAAGCAGCATTCATCGAGGCAGGGTTTAATTTTGAGTTTACATCAAATACTCAGTTAACATTTGTACACGAGTATGACTCGATTTTTATACCATTTTTAAAGTTTTCATATTATAAAGAAGATGGGGTTGTTGGGTTTACAGGTAATGAAGATGGGCTAGTTGATGCGGATTTTGAGGAGTTTTAATGCTTAAAAATATTATTCTTTCTTGAAAGCGAAAATCTGCACTCAAGGGTATTAAAATGCACTTTAATGTGAATTAAAGTAGAATATGCTTTTAGTTTTAATGGGTCAAAAATAGGAAAATGAAAGATTTGTTTGCGGGATTATAAGGTCTTATCTATTATCATCATTTTGAAAACTCCTAACTAAATCATCGTAAACCGTCTTGCCAAGGGTGGAATTTTCTTCTCCAAGTAACTTCAAAAGCTTTTTAATTGAGGAGTAACCTGCACTTGTTAGAATAAGATCATTGATAGTAGAACGAACACCAATCTTATTTCTAATTTTATTAACCGAGAGAGGTATTGAAAGACTTGGACTTAGACTTAGTATGTCAAAACTTAAATCAAGGCTGCCAAACTTATCTGGGCTGTACTTGGCTTCAATATATTTTTGAATTGACTTCAGAGTTTTTGTGTGTTTTGATATTTCTTTTGTGTCATCATGATCTATAGCTTCCTGAAACTTTTTTAGCCATGACCTCAGGTCTTCATATTCTTTTCTTAGTTGTAATGCGACTGTAAATAAATCTTCAAAGCTATTTGATTCCTCAATGATTATTGAGATTAGTGGAGGGAGTGAGAATTTAGCTTGAATCGACTCTAAGCCCTCATTATCGAAGTAGAGTAATTTGGTTTGATTTGTTGAAATGAAACTTAATGTTTCAGTATAGGCATCTCTTTTAGCGATCGGAGATTGTTTGAACGCATGACCTCGAAGTGGATGGGGTAAATAGAAGGTTTCATATACATGACCTCTGGCCAGCATACCGGCACCGCCCCAAATAAGTTGCGACATGAACTGATCAACATTTCTTTTGTTTTTTACCCATTCCTGTTCATTTTGCAGCTGTATTTCTCGAATACTGGAAGTGACACATAGTTGGTAAACAATTGCTTTTCTTACCTCTTTAAGCTTTTCTTCTTGAAAGTCGTGAACCTTAATTAACCCATCCGATTGGATTCTTTTTAATGAGCTGCTTTCATCCCAAACATTAATAAATTTACTATCTGTGATAATTGTTTCACGAAGAATTAAATTTTGCAGAAAACTAAATAGTGCCTGTAGCTGTATCAGGCCTGAAGAGATTTTCTCAAAAGAGTGTGAATCATGTTTCTGATCCACAACTAACTTGTCTGTTTGTTCACTTGAAAGTCCTGATTGCCCTAAATGGGAGATTTCCTGCAAGGTCCAGTTATCTAATAAGATTTGATTGGGCATGAATTAATTTTTTGGGTTTATCTGCTTTGCATAATGTAAGAATACAGAGACTAAAGGGGATAAGCTATGCAGTTAGTAAATAACGCCATCTTATCCAATCACTTAATACTTGTATTTAATTATGCTTTTTTAGTTCTTAACTGCATAACTGGATGAATTCCGTCCAGTAATGCAGTTGAAAACTAAAATGAACAACGGGAATACATACGAATACCTTAGCCGCTACTTAGACCAACTCCGAAGCAGAGGGCGATATACATTTACTGGGGATGATGTCATTTCGGAGTTTAATTTATCTGATGAGGCTTATCAAAAAGTTATTCAGCGCCTTTCCGATAAAGATCGAATATCAAGGCTCCGACAAAATTTTTACCTAATCATTCCTCCGGAATACGCATCCCGCCAAACCCTACCCTTGGGTTATTTCATTGATGATCTGATGAAATTCCTGGAAAGGGATTATTATGTGGGGCTACTAACCGCAGCCATGTATCATGGAGCTGCTCATCAACAACCACAAACACAATTCGTGGTCTCAGAGCCTCCTTATTTAAGACCAATCAAAAACAGACAGCAATCTATTGTCTTTTGCCTGAAAAAAGGCTGGAATGCTGATTTTGTAACTCAACAGAAAACAGATGCGGGATATATTAATATTTCAAATCCGGCATTAACGGCTCTTGACTTGGTCTCTTACTCAGACCGTATTGGTGGTATAAACCGAGCCGCCACGGTTCTGGCTGAATTAGTCATTGAGCTGAAACCAGACACAATGGCAAAAGCAGCAGAGGATTTCTCTCAAACCACAACCCTTCAACGTTTAGGTTATTTGTTTGATGAGGTTCTTCAGGAAACCACACTGGCTGATGCCATATATAGTGTATTAGACAACCGGAATTACTATCCAACTCAGCTAAATCCCAAAACAGACACCGAAAACCAAAAAGCACCTAACCGTTGGAAAATTATCCCAAATATGAATGTAGAGGTTGACTAACTATGATCCCTAAAGCATACATAGATGCATGGCGGTCTGTAGCTCCATGGACTGAATCTTCACAGGTTGAACAGGATTTGGTTATTTCCAGGGCCGTTGTGGAGATCTTTTCCAATGATTTTTTGAAGGAAAACCTCGCATTCCGAGGTGGTACAGCGTTGCACAAACTCTACCTGCATCCTCAGGCGAGGTATTCGGAAGATATTGATTTAGTACAGCTACATTCTGGGCCAGCCAAACCTATGCTTGAAGCTATTCGGGATCAGTTAATTTTCCTGGGTGGGAAAGATGACCGGCAAGTAAAACTGAATGAGCATAACTGCACGGTCTACTATCAATTTGAAACGGAAATGAGTCCCCCGCCAAGCATGCGGGTAAAAATTGAAATCAATACACGAGAACATTTCAATGTGTTGGGGTTACAGAAAGAAACTTTTTCCGTAGATAATCCCTGGTATCAGGGAAGTGCGGAAGTAACGACTTATCAGCCAGAAGAGCTTTTAGGTACCAAACTCAGAGCATTATACCAGCGAAAAAAAGGCCGGGATTTATTCGACCTCCACTATGCTTTGGAAAACCTTGATGTAGATATAGACAAAATAATTGAGTGTTTTCATGCCTACATGGAACAGGAAGACAACAAAGCCCCTACAGCCCGTGAATTCGAGCTTAATCTGGAAGAGAAGATGCAAGATGATGAGTTTACTGGGGATATTATGGCTTTACTCAGACCTGAAATTGAATATGATCAGGTTAAAGCATATCAACAACTTCAGAAATTAATTATACAACGGCTTTAAAATATTAATTAATCCAAAATACCAAGGGGGTTTATGTGGCTACGTGATCTTAGTATCAAGAATTTTAGAAAAATAGAATCTTTAAATGTCACTTTTCAGAAAGGTCTTTCAATATTAGTTGGTGAGAATAATTCCGGTAAGACAGCAATTATTGATGCCTTAAGACTTATTTTATTTCCAAGTAGGGATTACGATTCTTTAAAAATTTCAGAAGATGACTTTAGATACGGTACAGATTTCAAACCAATCGAAATTTCTTGCCGATTCACAGATCTTAGTGAGATTGATGAAGTTCATTTCAGTGAATGTCTTGTAGATATTGGTGATGGAAAGTTTGAAATACAGATTAATCTAAGAATTGAATTTAGTACTATTTCTAATAGGCCTAATTTTAAAATGTGGGGAGGGGAGACTGAGGGAGGCTCATTGCCAAGTAATCATTATGATAGGCTTGAAACGGTGTATTTGCAGCCGCTTCGAGACCCTGAAAAAGGACTTAGACCAAGTCAATATTCACAAATTGCTCGATTGCTTTCAACTATAACATCTGAAGACAAAGAAGCCGACTATGAAGAGATAGTTAAGACTGCTAATCAGGCTATTCGCAGTCTAGATCAAGTCGAAAGTGCTGTTGGAAGTATAAACAATAAATTGAAGGAAATAACCGGTGATGAGCTATCACAAAAAACGGATCTAATATTTAATGATCCTAATTTCCGACGCATAATTGCTGGCCTTCAACCTGAGATAGATAACCTACCGTTCTCTTTGAATGGGCTGGGATATAACAATCTAATTTTTACAGCAACAACTTTAGCTACATTAAGTAGTGGAGATCAATTTTCACATAAATCAATTCTGATTGAGGAACCAGAAGCTCATCTCCATCCTCAACTTCAGGTACTATTGCTCAGGCATTTAGCTAAGGTAACTGAGAAGGATGAAATCGACGTTCAAGTTATTGCAAGCACGCATTCTCCAATACTTGCAAGTCAGGCACCGATAGATTCGGTCATATCAGTTTCCGATATAGATGGAATAGTATCAACAATTTGTGTAAATAAAATTAAAATTGAAGATAAGACAAAAAAGAAATTACAACGATATTTGGATGCTACAAGAGGAGAATTATTTTTTGCCAGACGCATATTGATGGTTGAAGGAATTTCTGAGGCATTATTGCTCCCTATTTTAACTCAATTTGCTGGTGGCGATCTGAAAGAATCAGCAATAACAGTAATTAATACTCAGGGTATTAATTTTGATGCTTTTTTATCCTTGTTCGTTCAGAATGAAAAAAATATGCCAATAGCAATATTAACAGATGGTGATGCAGATGAAATTGGTGGAGATATTTCAGCAACAGCAAAAGGGTTAAAAGAAAAGGAAGAAGTAGTACACAATCTAAGTGTAGAATTGCCAATAATTACATTTGAACATGAATTAGCCAGATCTGAAGTAATGCTATCTCATTTGATTAACGCTTTCAAGGAAGTTCACCCGCAACTTGGAGTGACCCTGGAACAAGAATTAAATAGTATAAATGGTATTGACCAAAAAGCTAATCGGTTTCTTGAGGTATTCAAAGAGAAAAAAGTTTCAAAGGGTAAGTTTGCACAGGAGCTTGCTTATATTCTTGGTAAAACTGAATTAGGACCTGAGTTTGTACCTGAGTATATAAAAAAAGCTCTTCGACATTTGGGAGTAATAAAAAACGAGGTGAATGATGCGCAACCTTCATAACCTAAAAGAAAAAATAATTGCTCAATCCCCAACAGAAGAGCAGACGGAAGCAATTTTTTCAGAAGACGAGGAATTCCTTCTACGAGCGGCCCCGGGTAGTGGAAAAACATGGACTTCTTGCAGAAGATTTATCTGGCGTGGAGCACAATGGGATTATGAATCGGGTGGAATAGCATTAATGTCTTTTACCAATGTTGCTATTCGTGAATTTAAAAATGCAACCGCAAGGGTTGGGCGTGGTGATTTACTATCTGATCCAAATTATGTTGGCACCTTTGATTCCTTTGTTGAGCGGTTCATTATTACTCCATTTGGACACTTAATTTCAGATACAACTAAACGCCCGAAGCTATTTAGTTCACCTCGACCAAGTGATTGGGATGACCCGAATTTAAAAGTATGGGTTAAGACGAATGGGAGAAATATTCCAAAGCATGCTTGGCAGGTAATTCCTTTCCCTGAAGATGATAAAATTAAATTCAAAACATCTAACTTTTATAATGATCAGGTTTTACCCTTTGAGCAAGCAAAAAACGCTGTTTTAAGCTTGTTGGGATCGGGATATTACACTCATGCCCAAAGAGCGTTCTGGGGTGTAATTTTACTATCCAAAAGACCACATATTGCATCATTACTGGCAAGAAGGTTTCCAGTAATTATTGTTGATGAAGCTCAAGATACAAATGCATGGTTAATTGTATTATTAAATCTAATACGAGAGAAAGGTTCGAAAATTACATTAGTGGGCGATCCGGACCAATGTATTTATGAGTTTAGTATGGCAGATGCTACATCACTCCTAAACTTAAAGGACAAGTGGGAAATTCCAGAGAAACCGTTAAGCAAGTCTTTTAGATGTAATGATCAAATAGCTTCAGTAGTCAAGGTGATTGGTGGTAATAAAGGTTTTACTGGTTATGGTCCAAGCAACCGGGCAGAATATAAAGCATATGTTTACTGTGAATCTTCTGATGATTATCAAGGAAGTGTAGACACCTTTCAGGGGAAATTGAAAAGTTTAAAATTAGATAGGGATAAATCAGCAATTGTTTGCAGAGGTCATAAAGAACTTGAGCTAATGAGGGGAAAGGTAAATTATAAGGATTTGCAAGGAAGTGCTAAACGACTGGCTAAGGCTGCATTTCTTAGAGATTCTATGAATGATTTCCATGAAGCATCAAAGACTGTTGAGAAAGTTCTTAGGGAGATTACTGGGGATGACCCTTATTGGGAAATTATTAATGAAAAACCGGATTCAATTGAAGCACGACACATGGCACTATGTATATGGAGATTTGTTAAGGATGGGAATAAACTTCCATCAGTTAATTTGGTTGGGAGTAATTGGATATCCACTGTTAAAAAAAATATTGAAGACTTAATTGTTGAAATTGGTCTAAATCCTATATCCGGACTTGGGTATAAAATAAATAAAAGAGGTTTATCGAATGATCAACTGAGCTTACCATTATTTGTGGTACTAAATGAATTTCCAAAAATAAGAACAGAGACAATACATAAAGTTAAAGGTGAAAGTATTGATGCAGTTATGACCGTTGGGAGTACTAGATTTTGGAACTCAGTTGTGGATGCAATTGAAAATGGTGAAAATACAGAAGATCGACGGTTAGCATATGTGGCTATGACAAGAGCTCGACATTTTCTTTTTGTTTCGTTACCTGAAAACCATTTTAATACCCATTCTAAAAAATGGGTTAAATGGGGATTTGAAGTTATTGACTCCTCTGAAACTATTATCAATTGAAAATTTAGTTCCCATGCCAAAATCACTAGAATTCTGGGCACTAATCATATCCATTCTTGCGATAATCCTATCTATTTTCACGTGGTATAGGTCTCATAAGATTGACCGTGCCCGAAGAGATGATGAGCAAAGTGATCAGAATAGTGTGGTTTTAAGGGCACATCTTGAACGAGATCCCGGAAAATTAGTGGTAGAAAATATTGGGAACTCAGAAGCGCGTAACATCTCTATTCGAGTAGATAATAATCCTATACTGGATGCCCCAGGCATACAAGTTCCCGTTGGAAGAGATTATTTAATAGGGCCTCATAGTCACATATCATTTAGAGTAAGTTTAAACTTCCAAATACCAGTTCCACAATACATTGAAGTTACTTGGGATGATGATGATTCAACCGGCAAAACCTACCGAAACTCTTTAAGCTATTAGATTATAGTCTCCAGACTATTCTAAATAGACTGTAATAATTACCCATACTTATTCAGAAATAACCTTGCTTTTCTTATTTTTTACAGTAAGCTTTACTGCATAATATCGATAGTTGATATAAGCTTACTGTTATGACCACATTATCATACTACTTAAAAAAGCGGAAGAACAAGAATGAACACCCTTTATATCTCAGAGTTACCCATGACAGGGAATCAAGGTATATACGACTGGATATTGGTCTGGAGAAAGAGCATTGGAATGAGGAAAAAGAAATAGTTCGTAAATCGCACCCCCACTACGAAAAGATCAATCGATATCTCAAAGTCAAGAAGCTAGACTCGGACACTCTAGTTTTAGAGCTTAAACAATTCAAGCCAGAAGCTGATATAGACTTAATGCAAAAAGTTCTTGAAACCGGTTCGTTAGATGGAGTTAAAAAATCCAGTAGAGTAGAGTTTTTAAGCTTTGCCGAAGAGTTAAGAGCTGGTTTCAAAGCTCAAGGTTCACTGCAAAGATATAAGAACTATGGAACCGTACTTAATAAGCTCAAGGGTTTTTGGCCAAAGAATAAACTCTACTTCACTGATATGGATGTCCAGTTTCTCAGACGCTTTGAAACCCACCTCATCTCGAAACATGGAAATGCAGTGAATACGGTGGGTAACAATATGAAGAAGATTAAAAGGGTGTTTAATGTTGCTATAAATGAAGGAAAGATACCAGCTGACCTATATCCATTTCGGATATATAAAATCCCAAGTGAACCTGTCACAAAATCAAAGCTTTCTCAAAATGAAATAAGTGCCATTGAATGCCTTGATCTTAAGCCAGGTACTAGAATATTCGATTCCAAAAACATTTTTCTATTTGCCTATTACTGCCGGGGTATGCGCTTTGGAGATGCAGTAACACTCAAGTGGAGTTCAATAAAAGAGGGTTATCTGGATTATGAAATGAGGAAAACAGGTAAGCGAATGTATTTAAAACTTACCGGCAAGGCGCTAAGGATAATAAAGCAATACAGAGGAACGACCAAACCTAATCCCAAGCACTTTGTATTCCCATTATTAGATAATCGTAAAGATTACAGTGATGAAAATTTTCTTTCCGCACAGATTTCCTCTAAAACAGCCATAGTAAATAAGTACCTGAAAGAAATTAAAGGTCAGACGGATATAAATGAGAATATCACTACCCACATAGCTCGTCACTCCTTTGCCCAGTTAGCAAATAAGAAAAAGGTAAGGTTGTTGGAGATAAAAGAAATGCTGGGACACTCAAGTGTAGAAACAACCACCAAATACCTAGAGTCTCTTGGCAATGATCATTTAGACAAAACGGTAGAGGGCTTATTCAACTAAAATAAAACCAAACAGAAAATCTATGCAAACATCTACAAGCAGAAGTCAAACAGATAGATTTGACCCATACTTAATAAGAGAAATAACCCATGGGTATGGAGTGATAAAGAATGAGAATGATGACCCTATGTATGAAGCTTATAAAAGAGGGTATGAGATGCTCTATAAAGATTTACAGAAAACAAACGCGGAGAAAAGTCCATCTAGTTTTCATGTTATTCTAGAAAAAGCGGGGAATAACTTAATAATACTTCACCAAAGGGCAGTTGCGAATTGCTTTCAAGTCATGAACTTCTCAAATAATTTTCTAAATATTATTAAAAATGAAGCAATGAAGACTAACACCGATGCAGGTGATTTTCTGAAATTTGTACACATAACATTGGATGAGGCTTTAAGAAGTAACAGCCTCCGAGAGGGAATTGAACTAATAAGAATACATTATTCTTTTATCTGTATGTGCTTACCAAATGATCTAGTAATAGAAGATTTTGAAGATATTAATACACTAGTTTTCGATGGCCTAAAAATAATCGAGGAGAAGCTGGTTGAAGCTGCAGAGAAATACAAAGTATTCCAGGGATTAAGTAATGCTCATAGTTATGCTCTTATCAAGGGACACCTTATTACTTTTGAAGAGTACAGAGCTAAAGCAAGTAATCTTAGTAGTGGTTTGAAATGGTCTGTCCAGCAAGATAAAACGCTGAGAGATTTAGTAAATTATGGTCATACACTTAAGACAGCCTGTAAGATTAAATTCATCAATTTAATCGGGGAGAAGGATAAAGGTGCTAAAGAGGCTTACTATGTCATCTATGACGAACTAAAAGAACTTGGAATTGATCCTGATGAAAGTTGTTACTTACCTGATTCTCCAAAAAATATGGTAGACCGGTCTAATCGTTTCCAAAAGAAAAGAATGGAAGAATTAAAACAAATAGCGAGAAAACCATCTCGTTAACCAAGAAAGTGTTATTTGCTTCATTTTATAACTTCGTAATGAACTTTAATTCTCATCATATAAACCACGTTCGTTATGAAGAATTCAATAACCATACAGTTGGATGAAGATACCCTAAAAGAGATTACTTCAGCTGTAAAAGAAGCCGTTAAAGAGCAACTCCCAATCTTGGCCGACTTCAAAAAAGATTGGCTGACGACTGAGGAAGTCATGGAAATGATGAATGTTTCCAGAAGAACCGTTCAGAACTATAGAGACGAAGGTAAAATACCGTATACCAAAGAGGGGCGAAAAATCTTATATCCCAGGCAAGGAATCGAGGAGTTCCTGCAAGATAATATGATAAAAGCCTACCGGTAACAGCAGATGGGTAATCTTTCAAAAGCATTAGAGCTGATAGATAACAACTTTAAGCTTATTCCTTTGCATACACCTACTCCAAATGGCCAATGCTCTTGTGGGCAACGGTGTGACAGCCAAGGTAAGCATCCCAGAATACGCAATTGGACGGAAAAGGCAAGTAATGACCCCGGCCAAATTAGAGAATGGTGGCAGAAATGGCCGGAGGCAAATATTGGAATTGTTTGTGGCCGGTTATCCAACATTGTTGTTCTTGATATGGACCCACGGCATAAAGGTGAGGAGTCATTAGAAGCACTAGAACAAGAATTAGGTGTCTTCACGCAAACAACTACCATAATGACTGGTGGAGGAGGGAAGCATTTTTATTATCTCTATCCCGGAGAAAATAAAATAAGGAACAGCAGTGGAAAACTGGGAGAAGGCTTAGATGTGAAGACAGACGGTGGTTATGTGGTCGCACCAGGTAGTTTACATAAATCTGGCAGTAAATATGACTTTTTGTTTGGGTTGGAAGAAATCAAGCCTTTTCCAGACAAGTTGGTAAAGAGATTAAGGAACCATCGTAAAACTGAAAATAAACCGGACCTGAGTTCATCAGACCCAATATGGGAGGGTAAGCGCAACGATACATTATTTAGTATTGGCGTAGAATTACGAAAAAGAGGGGCAAACCGAATACAAATTGAGTCCGAACTCATAGATATAAATAGACTACGCTGTAATCCCCCTCTAGAAAATTCAGAAATTAAGTCTATTGCAAACAGTGCAAGTAAGGGGCCTGGTTCAGTTAATGGTAATTTTATGAAAAATGCAGAAAACGAAGAGTATGGTCTCTGGGATACCGAATTTGGTAATGCTAATGAGTTTGTAGAAAGGTTTACTGAGGAGGTTAGATATAACATAGACGGAAAGCATTGGCTGGTCTGGGATGGAGCAAGATGGAAAAAAGACCCAAATGAACTCATTGTCTCAGGATATGCTAAGAAATTGATAGAGAAAATGTACGAGGAGGCCTCCAAAATCAAGGATACAGAATTAAGAGACAAAAAAATTCAACACATTAAAAAATCAGCTAAAGGAACAGGAATAAATGCCATTCTTACGATTGCAAGAACAGACCTACGGATTAGAATTACAGAAAATCAGCTCGATCAACGGCTGATGATGATTACCCTGGAAAACCTTACTTATGATCTGGACTCTGGAAAAAAATTAAAGCATAATCCCAATCATTTTATCACAAAAAAACTTCCGTTTTCTTTTGATTCAAAAGCAAGGGGGCAAAGGTGGAGAGAGTTTGTTCTACAGATAATGAATGGGGATGAGGAAATGGCTTCCTTCCTACAAGAGGCGGTTGGTTATTCACTAACCGGACTTACGTCAGAGCAATGCCTTTTCTTTTTATATGGCCAGGGGAAAAACGGTAAAACCACATTTGTGGAAGTTTTAATGAAATTGTTTGATGAATATGCTTGCAAAGCAGAAAATCGAATGATTATGGATGTTGGTAATTCATCAGCTATCCCTAACGATGTAGCCAGGTTGAATGGACACAGATTTGTGCTTTTTTCTGAAATTCAAGAAGGTCGAAGGCTTGATGAGGCAAAGGTTAAGAATTTGACCGGTGGAGATACCATAACGGCTCGTTTTCTTCGTCAGGAATTTTTTGATTTCGAACCCTCTCATACCATTTGGCTATTTGGCAATCACAAACCATTAATTTCCGGAACAGATGATGGCATTTGGAGAAGACTTCGGCTGATCAAGTTTGCCCGGCAATTTTCAGAAAAAGAAAGAGATCGGCATCTGCGGGAGAAGTTGTATAAGGAATTACCAGGAATTTTTAACTGGGCCCTCGAGGGACTTGAAAAATGGAAGGGTAAT
This sequence comes from Gracilimonas sp., assembly GCF_017641085.1. Taxonomy (NCBI): domain Bacteria; kingdom Pseudomonadati; phylum Balneolota; class Balneolia; order Balneolales; family Balneolaceae; genus Gracilimonas; species Gracilimonas sp. The sequence goes on from NZ_JAEPPI010000002.1 coordinate 568,363, forward strand.
GGTAGAAGGTTAGCCATTCCTGAAAAAGTAAAAAGGGAAACCCTGAATTATCGAGGAGAAATGGATGTGCTCACTTCGTTTATTCAGGAAACGTGTAAGGAGGGTGTGACTTATTCGTGTAGCAATAAAGAATTGCGATCTGCTTATGAGCTGTGGTGCTCGGAGAATGGATTACAGGTGATGAGTAACAAAACCATCAACCCGAAACTAGAGCAGAAAGGGTTCAAAAAGTATTATTCCAATGGCCGAGTACATTGGAAAGGCATAACCCCAGTCTTAGGAAACGAAGTAGAGGAAGTAGAGGATGTAGAGGAAAAATCAGATTATCAGCTAAAAATTTAATACTGGAAGAAGTCTACATGCTCTACTTGGTCTACAAATCATAATTTTCACTTCTATTCCGAACAAGTATGAACAATGCACCCAAGGTATGTGTCACATGTGGAAAAGACATATCATTTAAGAGATGTGATGCAAAATACTGTAGTTCGCGATGTCGCATGCAAAAAAAGAGAGAAAAACAGAAAATTGAATTGGTTGAAAAACTGAAAAATATTTGCTCCTTACTGCCCAATCATACCGTTAAGGGACCAAAGGGTGAAATTTTCATAAAATCATGTAAGTGCTTTAAAGAGAATCATAAATTTATCAGTATTTCAGATATACAGAATTACAGTTTTCATAAAATTGAACAGTGTGTGAAAGAAAAACAGAAAATTTTAAACATAGGAGGCCTGGTGAAAGGAATAGGGGATCTTATATCCCGGTAGAAAACAAGTGATTTACAGAAAATTGGCCTTATATGAGGCTATATACGGAAAGAAAAGGGCGATTTTCTGTTTTTTTAAACCAGGCTTTAGAGTTGAGATTTTGAAAAACAGATTTTTGAATGAGTATCGCATCAATCAGAAATTAAAAATATGAAAATTGCATCGCCGTCAATGAGCAGTTCTTCAATATTGTCAAATAATCATTTTGAATTTCAGACAATTAGTAAGACCACGTGATTACTGGTTAAGTCTTTCAAAAAAACAGAAAATCGTAAGTTTACTTATATCCCTCCAGCTTATGCTTTCGCTTCTGCCAGTCCGGGAGCACCTTTTTCAGTAAATCATAAAACTTGCTGTCATGCTGAGGGTGCTTGATGTGACAAAGCTCATGAATTATCACATAATCGATACAGTAAACCGGATGTTTAATTAAATCGGGATTTAGTAAGATATTACCAGAGGCCGTGAAGCTTCCCCAGCGTTTATCCATGTGATACACTTTGAGCTCGTTAGGTTTTCCAATACCATACTTCTGAACCATATCTAAACAATCCTGGAGTCGGTCTCTAAACTTTTCCTCGGCTTTTTCCCGGTACCAGGCATCCAATTGAGCTTTTACATGCTTTGGGTTCCCCTTCTGTTTAGAATGAATAAAGAAGTAGCCTCTCTTTAGCTTGACCGATTCTTCTTCATTTTCAGGTTGTAATACCTTGAGCCTGTATTGTTTGCCTAAATATCGATGAGTTTCACCACTTACATATTCAAACTCTATCTGTTCATTCTCGAACCGGTCAAAATGTTTGATCTGTTTTGTGATCCACCGTCTCCGGTGTCTCACTTTCTCATAAATTTTATCAAGTGAGCTTTCCTCTGGTGCCGTAACCCAAACCGTTTGATCGGGATATACAGCAATTTCCAATGTTTCACGACTTGAGTAGCTCAGATTAAATTGAATAGACGTGGTGCCATATTCAATCGTCTGAATATTATCGTGTACTAAAGGACTGCTTTGACTTGATGATGGTTTCTGCAATGCGCTCGATGACATCAAAATCTCGTTTAAGGTCTAATTCTCTGAATAATTCAATCATATAGTCTTCAATAGCAATGAACATCTGATTTTTGACATCGGGATTAGTTTCCCAATCCACAATTGTCAGTTTTTCCATTATTTTATCCAATTCAAGACCAGCTTTAGTGTATAATTCTTCTCGTTCTTCTTCATCAACAGGTAGGTAAGCACCGTCAAACTTTTCTTCCAGCTCTTCTTTAACGCTATTGTAGAAGGACCGTGCTACCGGACGTTCTTTAAGTTCATTTGGAGTGCCATCCCAAATTCCTTGCTTCACACCCTGATTAATATCTTTCACTTTTTCCAGGTACTCTTTCTCCGATATTCGGTCGTGTAAAAACTTCTGAATAGTCTCTTCAATTAAGTCAGAGAATTTACGATATAATGCCGGGTCTTCATCCATACGCTCCTGGATTACCTTCTTAGTCTTACTGGCTATTTCATCCGCTTTAGAGGCATCGGAGCGTTCTTTTTGCTTATTCTGCATCTCAAAGAAGTTGTCGCTGAATATATCAACCGGATCAACGATTTGATCAATGCCTTCAGTGCCTACATAGGAATCTATGAGCTTCTGCACCCGATCTTCATATTCTCGGTGATCAATGGCCTCACCGTATCGGATTCGCACAGACCTGCGAAGGTTTTCAAAAAACTTAAGGTCTTTCTTATAGGTGATGATCTTGGATTCATCGATATAATCAAACAGCTTGTCTGCAGAAAAAGCGGCCTGAAGGGTGCGAGCAAAGTTTGAGAGTTTCTCATAAAATTCATCTCTCAAGTCATCATGCCTAAGATGTCGCTCCATTGCCTCATTGTCAGAAGTATCCTCACAGTCCTCAAATAAATCCCAGAGTTCTTGATGGAGTTTGGGTAGGGTTTCCGCAACTTCTTTGATTGGAGTTACCATTCCTTGTAAGTCTTTCTGCTCAAAACCGCTGAGCGCCGAGTACGTGTTAATAGCATCGGTTAAGGTTCCCAAAATCCCTACATAGTCAATAATGAACCCATAATCTTTTCCTTCAAAAAGGCGGTTTACCCGTGCAATTGCCTGAAGCAAGTTGTGCTCTTCCAAATAGCGAGCCATATAAAGCACCGTATTATTTGGAGCATCAAAACCGGTTAAGAGTTTGTAGACAACAATCACCAGCTCCACTTCCCGGCTGTCTGATTTAAATAGGTTAACCAGGCTCTTTTCGTAGTCTTCTTTGTTACTAAACCGATCCATCATTTGTTGCCAGAATATCTGAACTTCATCATTTGGATCGTCATAGGTATCATCATGACCTTCCCTCGTATCAGGGGGGGAGATGACAAGTTCTGCATTGATTTGGCCTCGTTCCTTAAAATAGCGGTAATAGCGTACAGCGGTTTTGCGGTCCGGTACGGCAAGCTGTGCTTTATACTTGGTGTCTTTGAGGTTTTTCAAGAAATGATCGGTTACATCACGGGCAATTTCTTCAATGACTAACTGAGCAGTTAGCACTTTATTCAGCGTAGAATATCTAAGTTTATAATCAGCAACCTGCTCCTCAGACATATCTTTCATGTCCCGCTCAAATTCCCGATCCAGTTTTTCTTTCCAGGTGTCCAGCTTTGCAGCACGACCTTCATAGATGATAGGAACCACAGCTCCATCTTCTACGGCCTGATCCATAGAATAGGAATCAATAATACCTCCAAATTTATTGGCAGTATTCTTTTCATCTTTCATGAGAGGAGTTCCGGTAAATCCCAGGTAACAGGCATTGGGCAGAATCTTTTTCATTTGTGCATGCAGCAATCCGTACTGGGTACGGTGAGATTCATCTATGAGCACAAAGATGTTGCGAGACTTATTGATTAGATTTTTTTGGTTTAGAGCTGCCTTAAACTTGTTGATAATGGTAGATACGTTTTCAGCGCCCGGATCTTTAATAAGCTTAGCCAAATGTGTACCACTTCTGGCTTTGGTGATACTTTTACCACAGCTCTTAAATGTTTTATAGAGCTGATCATCCAAATCTGTGCGGTCTGTAACCAGCAAAATACGCTGGGAGGGAATGTCATCCGCGACGGCCAGGTTTTTAGACATAAACACCATTGTAATCGATTTTCCGCTACCCTGAGTATGCCAGATAACACCGCCTTTTCTACTACCGTCTGAATCTGTTTGACGGACCCGGCTCATCATTCGTTTAACCCCGAAATACTGCTGATATCGAGCAATCTTACGGGTGTTATTATCAAACACAGTGAAGTTGCGAGTTAGCTCAAGTAGTCGGTCAGGTTTGCATAGGCTGTATAGGTTTAAATCCTGGGTAGTGGGTTGCCGGTCTTTAGAAGCTGTGAGTGGCTTTTCATAGTAATGGCTTCGAAGTCTTGTCTTCCAATCTTCATTGACATCTGGTTGAGATACCAACTCCTTCACGACTTTCTCTATGTCTTCTTCTTCTCTCCAGATCGACCAGAACTTCTTACTTGTTCCGGTAGCTGCATACGATAACTCATTCACGCAGGAAGCAATTAACAACTGGGTAAAATGAAAGAAGCCAGGCACTTCTTCCTTCCCTTGATTGCGCAGATGTTGAGAGATGGCCTCGTCTAAAGCATGTTTTTTATCTCTACGCTTATTTTCAATAGCCACAAAGGGGATACCGTTCACAAATAGGACGATATCAACTCGTCGAACCTGTGTTTTCCCTTTGATCTCGAATTCATCTGCGACGTGATAAACATTATTCTCGGGATGTTCCCAGTCTACATAGTTGAACGGAAAGCTTTTTTTATCTCCTTTAACGACCTGTTCATAACTTTTCCCCAAAGTGAGTAGGTCATAAATCTTTTCATTTGTTTTGACCAGTCCTTCATCCAGTTGTTGTTGTAGATCATAAGCCGCCCGGCTAACAGCAGATTCCGGGAAGGGCAGGGTTTCCCCTTTGTATTCTATTTTGTTAATCTTGGATAGCTGCTCTTCCATGATATCCGTGAGCACAAACCGAGTCAGTAACCCATCTCGCATTTCCAGTGCTTTCTCTGGCGAGATGTAGGTATATCCCATCTGTTGCAACAAGCGAATAGCTGGCAGCTGAGAGTCTTTGTCTTCAAGGTATGTTGATTGACTCATACTGTTAATTTTTTGGTTTTATAAACAGTTGTTCACCTTCACTCAGGTAATAGGAGTCTTTATTAGTGGTGGTATTCTCCTTCTCCCACAATTCTTCTAGTGTATCGAGCTTCTGATACCAATAGTTCATCCCCGCTTGCCAAGAACTCCATATTTTTGGATCAATCCTGCCCTTTGAGTGCCAAAGTCTTTCCTCAGCACATAAGTTTAGATAATCATTGAGCTTGCTATACAGCTCTGGCTTATTCTCTCTAAGAAAGTTTAGGTCAACATTCTGATTATTGCTTTCAAGGGTCTTGATATCATGTAACTTATCATTTAATTCATCATACCAATCATTAAACCGTATTAAAAGGGTATGATTAAATTCATCTTCAGCCAATTTATGTTGGCTTTTTGAATACTTATATGTGACCCAAAGTCCAGCCCCACCAAGTATTATACCTTGAATTCCAAACTTTATTATCTCCAACCAAAATTCACTCATAAGTTGCTCCTATTACTACAAATCTATTTATTTAATTTGTACTCCTAATTCGATTGATTTAAACCAATCCATATGGTATCAGTTTAGGGGTGGAAATATTTTTTTTAGTATGTCTACAGCATCACTTTCATGTCCTTTCTTTTTAAACCGTTTAATCACATCCACACGATCTTTGAGACGCCCAATTTTTTCTCTTTTCCAGTCAGGGTCATTCCATGAATTGGTAATGCCATTAACAAATTCATAGAAATAATCCTCTAACTTTTCATTTGAGAAATATTGGTACATGAAAGGATTTACATAGAAGGCTTTAAGTATTTTTTCTTCTAAGTCAAATGACCTGAAAGGATACTTATTTACTGCATTCCAGTATTTAATCACCCTAATCAAAGGCTTGATGAGGGAATTATTTTCTTTGTTTGATATTACAAGGTCAGTTTCAAGTTCCAATGGACTTGTTCTAACCCAGTCATCATAGGATGATGCTTTATCTGGTATTCTATATTCTGCTGCTCTCCAAAAACTTGATAGTGCTGGGACTAGCTCAAAATGGATATGACTTAAGGATAAAATGATAGTAGGATGTGATTGTTTTATCTCTGATCTGGAATATTTCATATCTGAAAACCTTCTCAGTCTATCCAAGTAGGTTTGAGGTTTGTAGTTGTCATCTTTAAAAACAATCATGTAATCTACATCAGAGTTGCTATCCATTTTTCTAGGCATCATTGTATCTCTATTTGAAGAGCCAAACTGGAAGTGATCAGTTAAATCAGATCCAAAATATTGATTCAATCTATCAGAAAGTGTCGAAATTGACCTCTTGATATTTTGCTTTTCCTCATCTCTGACGATAGCTTGGTTTGCAATACTCGTTAAATAACTATTGATGGTCATTATTCTTTAGTATCTATTCGGTGTGTACTACGACCTTCATCTATGTCCTTCTTAGCTTGGTCATAGTCTTTTCTACTTATTGAAGGTGAGTTTTGATTTAAATCATCCCTTATTTCACCCAATTCTTTAATCCTTTTTTTGGCGAAATCTTCATCGAAACTATGCTCTAAGTCAATCTCCCGGAAAATTCTTGTTTGATTTCTGAGCTTTAAATATTGGTTACCAGCACTTTTGTGAAGCTCAGATTTTTCAGATGGTTTGAGAAAAGTCAATGTTGTAGTAAGTGCCGTGGAAACGGCTGCAAGAATAAGGGCAAGTACCGTTTCTTCTCCAATATATGCCCCTCCTGAAAGTGCAACTGCTAAAGCCGAAGGCAGTCCAATTGTATAGTGATACTTCTTCCACCGGTTACCTGCATTAAAGTGACTGCGGGCAGAATGATCAACATCTTCTTCAATGCGTGAAGCTTCATTAGCTACTTTTGTTTTTAAATCAGACATCATGTTTCCTTTATGGATGTTTAAACGTTTAACCCTTTATTCCTCAAATAAAGCAGATGAGTAGCTGGTTCAATAACTTCTGTATCAATAAATGTTCTATATAGGCTTTCAGGATCATCAAAAGAGGCGTTCAATCGTCCGATATCAGTACCTCCGCGATTGACTAGTAGCCTGTTGTCTGTTACTCGAAAGCGATCTGTTGCATGTGGATGAAACCAATACTCACCATCCTTTTCCATTCCAAATTCAATCAGGCTTTCTTCTTCGAAATTTATTAATAGGGTATATAACTCATCACTGGTCATAGTCTTATATTTTTTTAAAAAGGTAAATCGTTATCCCAATCTTCAAATTCATCATTTTCGACATTATTGAATGATTCTTTGGAGTCCATTACACTATTTAATTCTTGTTGGTTCACAATGAATTTTGCTCGCTCATAAAGTTCATCAAATGTGATGATTTCTGGATTTGATAGATTTCTTCTGTAAAGTTCAAAAGTAGATCTTGCGTCTACAGATTCTTGTAATTGATTTGTATCTCCAATAACTAAGATACCTTTTGGTTGATAGGTGAATATCTCCTGCGATGTAAGTTGTTCAAAGTCATCAGTTCTTTTTGAACCTTCTGTGTACCATCGGTGGCAATTTGATTGAAGCTGGGAGACACCTCCGGTTAATTCATCATGAAGTAGAAGGGCACCATTTCTATGTCTTTTCAACTCTTTTTTTGAGTTTTTTTGAAAAAATGGAGTATCAGGTTTTTTGATTTCTACAAGAACAGTAAAACGGACTTTTGCTTCTGTATTCATTAAGAAATCACCTTTCTGAGATCCCTTCCCGGTATACCCTCTGCCTCCATAATCTGGCTGATCTTCCAGTAAATGCAAGAACCGATAGTTCAACCCATATCCGAAAATCCAAGTATTCTTTTCAAAGTATTTTTGCCACCATTGCTCATCTAATTGGGATGTTCTCTCAAGAGATTGTGTAAAATGTTTAAGCGAATTTTCACGGTTTTGCTGAATCCTCGCGTTAGCCAGCTTGGTTGCCAAATCAGGCTTTTGATCTAATAGCTCTTGCCAAATTTCATCACCAAAATCCTGCTCAAGTAGTCTTTGAACAAAAACTCTTCGGCTGGCATCAACTTTTATAATCTGATCAGCTCTTTCTACCGTCCATTCTTTTTCACCCCTTGGCAATCCATCTTTGGCAATTTCATATAAATGATTTAGAGCTTCAAAAAGTCTATTCATTTGTTTGCTTCTCAAGAGAAGTTTTACACCTTCACCTCCTTTTAAGGTATTTAGGTTGATTGACTCTGTATCCTCCCAATCATCATTTACATTTTTTCGTTGATGTATAATGTAGCCCCGTACATATACTTTGCCATCTTTCCGGGTAATTTGAGGTCGGAATATTTTTCTGGTATGTCCAGGGGCTTCATCAAGAATAATATCCTCAACATCCACTGAATTTCGTGAAGTACTTCTTGTTTTATATGTAGTCATAGTACCTCTTAGTTTTTGATTTACACTTTAACCCTCACCTTCCCAGTCAGTAACTGCTGCATCAAACCTTTCTTCTGCTGCTGATACTTTTCAAGTTGTTCCTCTAACAACTCAATTTCACTCATAGCCTCATTTAATATTGAAGCTATCTTCTTTTGCTCCTTATATTGAGGTAATGTGAGATTGATCTCAAAAAACTCTTTCACACTTACATTCAGTAAGCCGTGATTGCGGGCTCCTTCTCGGGCAATCTTATAAATGCCGTGGTCCAACCCACCATATTCGAAGAAGTGGGTAATAAAATCACTATCTACATTATCTGAGGCTAATTTGAAACAAATATATAAAGGAGACAATACACCCTTTTCATAATCATGAAGCCTTTTTATGGCCCCTAATGGATAACCTTCTGAATAGCTTTTGTTGTAAGCAAAGTCACCCTGTCTTAAAACGATGTAGTTGGACAAGTCCTTACTTGCTACTGATTTATTATAGTAGTCTGTTTGACTTACTAAACCATCCTGAGCGGAAATAGTTAATACGTTTTTTACAGATTCTGATTCGTTCTTTTCAGTGACTCTATCAAATACCTCACCTAACTTCACCTCAACCCAATCTTCTCCTTCAAATTCCGGAAAGCGAACTTTGCCGGCAAGCAGCCGCTGCATGAGGCCTTTTTTATACTGCTTCTTGGCTTGGATGAGCTTTTGTACTTTAGAAATAGCTTTATCCCAAGCATTTATCACTTCAAGAATCAGATCTTGTTCTTTAATAGGAGGTAACAATATTGGCATCCTCCTATACTCCTTGGAATTAACCCCTGGTTGACCACTTCTTTGTGAAATCGCCTGTATCCAATTTCTATAAAAAGCTGTATCAGTATAGAGTTTCAAGAATTTTGGTCTTATTATATTTGGGTCAGGTTCGAATTTAATAAGATAGCCCGCATAAACTAACTTCCCATTTTCCTCTTTATGCAAATATGTTTTGCCTACAGTGTTTCCGGTTCTGGCAAATACTATTTCACCTTCTTCTAATAAGTATTTAGCGTAATCCTCACTATCCACGGATTTTTCACCATCCTGTTTTAGATTACCATAATCATCTATATCGGTTATTCTAAGATATCTTGGTTTTTGGGGATCATAATCTGAAGCAGATTCATTAATTCCATACCTGCCATTTCCTTTTATACACTCTCCCAAAGGAGCAACACTCCAGCCTTCAGGGGTATTCTTTATTTCAGGGCCAATATATTTTTTGTTACTAACCATAATCACAGATTCAGGTTTGCTAACTTATTCTTCAACTCACTCTGTACCTTGGTCAACTCATCTTCAAGAGTGTCCAATTCATTTTGGACCTCTTCAATATCCACTTCAGCCTCTGGTTCAAACGTATCCACATAACGGGGTATGTTCAGGTTGTAATCGTTTTCCTTGAGCTCATCCGGTGAAGCCACATACGAGTATTTGTCTTTCTCCTCAACGGCCTCATAGGTCTCTACAATTTTATCAATGTCTTCTTGCCGTAGCTTATTCTGTCGGGTACCTTTCTCAAAGCCTTTGCTGGCATCAATAAAGAGCACATCTTCTTTTTTCTTGGCTTTGTTGAATATCAGAATTGCTGCCGGTATTCCGGTACCAAAGAAGAGGTTCTCAGGAAGCCCAACCACGGCTTCCAACAGGTTCTCTTTAATCAACGCTTCCCGAATACGCCCTTCAGCCCCGCTTCGAAATAATACTCCATGCGGGACAATCACCCCAACCTTGCCTTTCTTCTCTTTCGCCGTTTCAATCATGTGCTGGATAAAGGCGTAATCAGCGCGGCTCTTAGGAGGGATGCCCCTGGAGTAACGATTGTACGGATCATCCTTGGCATCTTCCTTTCCCCACTTATCCAAACTAAAGGGAGGATTAGCCACAACAATGTCAAACTTCATGAGCTCGTCATCTTCTACTAAATCAGGACTGTTCAAGGTATCACACCATCGTATATCAGCGGCATCCATACCATGAAGAAACATGTTCATTTTTGCTAGTGCCCAGGTGCTCCCGTTACTTTCCTGTCCGTAAATACGAAAATCTTTTCCATCCACCTCTTCGGCAACAGTAATAGCAAGAGACCCTGAACCAATGGCCGGATCACAAATACGATCACCGGACTTTGGCTTCAGTAGCTTGGCCAATAATTCAGAGACTTCATGAGGGGTATAAAATTCCCCGCCTTTTTTACCGGCATCTGAAGCAAAGCGCTCAATCAGATACATATACCCATTACCAATAATGTCTTCCGTACCAATCACAGAAGGGCGGAAGTTCAGTTCTTTTTTATTGAAATCATTGATCAGGTTCTTGAGTCGGCGGTTCCTATCTTTGGTTTTCCCAAGGTTACTTTCTGAGTTGAAATCAACGTTTCGGAATACCCCCTCCAGTTTCTCATAATTCGCCTCTTCAATTTTCTCCAAGGCTTTGTTGATCTTATTCCCGAGATCATCGGCATTCTGGTTTTCTACCAGGTAATCAAAGGAGCAGTTCTCAGGCAGTACAAAGCGCTCTCGCTTCATTCGGCGACGGATCAACTCTTCATCGTCTCCATATTCCTCTTTGTACTTATCGTAGTGATCTTTCCATACATCACTTAAGTACTTAAGAAAGAGAAATACGAGGATGTAATTTTTATACTCCGAAGGATCTACTACCCCACGAAAGGTGTCGCAGGCAGACCATAAAGCATTGTTAATTTCCTGTTGAGTTGGTTTGTAATCTGTCATAAAATTGGTGCTATTAAGTATTCTTTGGCTTATTTAGAATTCAGTTTGTCAATTTGCTGTTGAAGTAACTCATCAATGAGTTGTTCTTTTTTTGCGGCAATCTCTTTGTGTAAATAAATTTCCCTTCTCTTAAGCGTGTCTAAATTTGCAATCCTTTGCTGCTCGTCCAATGATGGTAATACAACCTCAAGAGCCTCCAGGGCTTTGATGGAAAGGTTTGGGACATTAGTCCCGGCGGCCATCTCTTTAAAGAAATATTGGGCTCGTTTTGAGTTCAGAAACCAGGCTAAATATTCAGGTAGAATACGATGTAAGTCTGGCTTCATCACCAAAAAACTGTTAATTGTAACAGCTCTTCCAAGGTTTTCAGGTATAACAAAGGCATCGATATTATATCCCTTGCTGATCATAATTACGTCACCAGCTTTCAAGAAATACCGGTCATTCCTGGGGTCAAAGTCACGAAGAGTTTGTAATTTTTCTACCAATATTCCCTCATACTTATCTACGTCACCCATTTGTATAACCTTGGTTTCACCAGAAGGGTGGTGCTTAATCTTGGTGCGAAACGAGTACCCAGTCGATATTTCAGCTATTTCTTTAAGTTTCACGCGGTTTTTATGCAGTAAAGTGTTTCTGCATAAATGTAATCAACATTTATAGCTTTTACAAGATTATTTGCGGTAAACGTTTACTGCATGTATATTTAAGTGTCTACAAATACCATAAAAACAGATAATTACCCTATATAAGTTAAATTATGAGTTCTATCAAAGCTGAAATTCAATATCCAAAAAACCTAAATACTTATAGCATTGAGGCTTTAAATGGTAAGGTGGATATTATCAAGTTATGTGATCATGTATTAGAGGGCGAAGAAAGATATGTTTTTGAGGTTGATGGGGTTGAACAGCACAACCATAAGGGCAAAAAGCTAAAGATAGAAATTAGCAGGGCTTTGGTGGACCAAATTGTTGAACAGATTCTCGAGCTTCAGAAAGTTTCTCCTGAAAGTCATTTTACTACATCGGAGGGAGAGACCTATTACTTTCACAAACCCAAAACAAAGTCGATCGAGTTTTAAATATTAGTAATAAATGTACCCTTATTTGTACCCTCAAAAAAAGCTGCGGTTTGGCTGGAGGTCTAATAATAAAAGAGGGATTTGGAATAAAAGCTCGGTCTGAGCAAAATAGGGCAGGAAAAAGCAAATGTTTGCCATATGTTGGCCAAGCTAAAAATAAAATAGGCCGTTAAGTATTGTAAATTAGCAACTTAACGGCCTATAATAAGTACGCCCGGAAGGATTCGAACCCTCAGCCTTCTGATCCGAAGTCAGACGCTCTATCCGGTTGAGCTACGGGCGCATTTGAATATCGAACAAGGAACACCGAAGGGTGAACATCGAGTGATATTTTCAAAAGGGCATCAAATATAAGAAGAGTAGGGTTCAGAAACAGCAAAAAACAAGTCTGAATTTATTAAAGAATCAGCATGGCATCGCCGAAGGAGTAGAAACGGTATTCCTCGCTGATGGCGTGTTCATAAACCCGTTTCATTTCATCGAATCCCATAAAAGCAGCGACCAGCATCAGCAGGGTACTTTTTGGAAGGTGAAAATTGGTGATCAAAGCATCCACTGCTTTAAAGGAATAGCCCGGAGTGATGAAAATGTCGGTTTCCCTGCTTTCGGGAGTGAATTCTTGTTCGGAGTTTGAGGCAGTCTCCAGCACGCGGATACTGGTGGTCCCAACCGCGGTTATATGACGGGCTGCATTCAGCTCTTCACAGGTTGACTCGGTTAGCTGAAACCATTCGCTGTGCATGTTGTGTTGGTCCAGGTTTTCCGTTTTTACCGGGGCGAAGGTACCTAAGCCGACATGTAGGGTGACTTCCGTTTTCTTTATCCCACTTTCTTTCAGTTTGGCAAGCAATTCATCAGTGAAATGAAGTCCGGCCGTAGGGGCTGCCTTACTTCCCAAATCCTTTGCATATACGGTTTGATACTCATCGGAAAGAGATTCATCCTGCTCGATGTAAGGAGGAAAGGGCGTGTGTTTATAAGGTTCCAGCTTTGGGTCGTCCATATCACAGGACAGCATCAGGGTTCGTAACCCGTCTTCGGCAATATTGATTACTTTCGCAGAGATGTCTTCAGTCAATTGAAGTTCTTTGCCCTGCTTAAACTTCTTGCCGGGCCGGACCATAGCTTCAATGGTATTATTGTTACTTACGGAGGTTACAAAAAGCTCCTTTTTTCCATCATCAAATAACAGCCGGCACTTCTCAACTTTGCTGTTATTAACCACCATTGTGGTATCGCCCGGCAGGTAATCGCCGATATTGTAGAAATGGTCATCGGTGATGGTTTTGTCTTCCCGGCTGTAAACCAGCAAGCGGGCATGGTCTCTGGGCTGAGCCGGGGACTGGGCGATAAGTTCTTCAGGAAGGTTGTAGTCAAAATCAGAAAGGGTAAAATTCATGCCCAAAAAATCAGGTTAATCAACAACAATCTCAAAGAAATTATCCTGGTTGGGCTTGAATTTGACAGGCTTTATAGCTTGAATGGTGCTGTCCTGAACAACATATATTTTGAGGCTGTCTTTTACTTCAAAACTACCGGCAATGGAGGTAAAAGAACGACCCAAGGCAAGATGTTCCGGATCCAGCGTGAACTCTCCGTTAGCGTTGGTTTGGGTAAGCGGAAAGGAACCAGGAAGCAAGCTGTCGGGCTTATTGACCAGGAAAAGGCTGCTGGTTAACATGTCAAAATTAGATCTGACTTCATAGCCCAAAATTCCATTGGTCAGAAGAGAATCGGGAACTAGAATAGAGTGTTCCCCTGCGCCCAAAGTATCTTCGAAAAAAGTATTATAGACACTATCAGAACCAATGCGGAATAGTGAGAGGGTATATAAAGCTTCAATCTGTACGCTGAAGTTAATTGTATAACTGGGTGCTGCAGGTTCTTGGGAAAATCCTCCGGGATCAAATTTATTGCGGATATGAATGTCAGCATTGGCAACGGCTTCGCCATTCTCCAACACTACACCTTCTGCTTCCCGGTAAACCGGCGTGCTGTCATTATTAAAAAAACAGCCCGTCAGGGTTAAGGATGAAATGACTAACAGTAGTAGGGATGTGTATCTCAAAACTAAACCTTTACCTTTGCTTTTTGCTTAACATTCTCAATAATGCCGGCAACGCCAATTCCGATTTCATCATGAAGTTCTTCCTGGGTGCCGTGCTCTACTATACGATCGGGAATGCCCATTATTTTAAGTGTGGGCTTATCTTCCTTGTCGGCAATGTATTCAGCAACAGCACTTCCGAATCCACCCATCTTAGAACCGTCTTCCAGGGTGATGATGTGGCTGTACTTGTTGCAAACCTGATCGATTAATTCCGTATCAAGGGGCTTGGCGTAGCGCATATCATAATGCCCGATTTCAAGGCCTTCTTTAGAAAGCTGATCGGCGGCTTCAAATACATATTTTCCAATCGGGCCAAAGCTCAGGATGGCAATGTCTTCACCTTCTCTGAGCTCTATCCCTTTTCCGATTTCTATCAGTTCAAAGTTCTCCCGAACATCCATTCCGGTCGCTCTTCCACGTGGATAGCGAATGGCCCAGGCGGCATCATCATACTTGGAGGCCGTGTACATCATATCGCGTAAATCCTGTTCATTAAGTGGAGACGAGATAATCATATTGGGGATTGCCCGCATATAGGCGGTGTCATATGCCCCGTGGTGAGTGGGGCCATCGGCTCCAACAAGTCCGGCACGGTCAATACAAAAAACTACGGGCAGGTTTTGAATGGCTACATCGTGAACAAGCTGGTCGTAACCGCGTTGTAAGAATGATGAGTAGATAGCACAAAAGGCTTTCTTCCCTTCGGCAGCTAATCCGGCTGCAAACGTAACGGCGTGCTGTTCAGCGATACCAACATCAAAGGCTCGCTCGGGAAAGGTATTCATCATCGGCCAAAGGCTGGAACCACTGGGCATGGCCGGAGTCATACTTACAATTCGTTCGTCTTTTTCGGCCAGCTCAACCAAAGCATCCCCAAACACATCCTGATATTTTGGAATAGGATTTGGCTTGGATGGTGTGGAAAGTGATTTGCCGGTAATTTTGTCAAAAGGACTGCTGGAAGCGTGCCACTTGGTTTGCTCTCGCTCGGCCGGGGCAAATCCTTTGCCTTTTACGGTAACGGCATGAAGCAATTTCGGTCCTTTCACATCTTTTAGGTCTTCCAGCATTCTGCGGAGTCCGTCAACGTCATGTCCGTCAACCGGGCCGTAATATTTAAATCCTAAAGAGCGAAACAGAGAGCCGGGGGTGAGTGCAGCCGTCATGGCTTTTTCCAGGCGAGAGGCTACTTTGCGCATCTTCTCACCGGCAGATTTAAAGTGCCCGAGCATATCGTACACTTCGTCCCTCATTTTATTAAAAGTCTTGCTGGTGGTGATGTCAGCCAAATATTCTTTCAGGGCACCAACATTCGGGTCAATCGACATGTTATTGTCGTTGAGGATCACCAGAATATCGCTGTTCATCGCGCCGGCGTTATTCATGGCTTCAAAAGCGAGGCCGGCTGTCATGGCGCCATCACCGATCACGGCCACAACTTTCTTGTCAGATTGGTCTAAATCGCGGGCTACAGCCATGCCCAGTGCAGCAGAAATTGAAGTGCTGGAGTGACCTACACCAAAAGTGTCATATTCGCTTTCCGATCTTTTTGGAAATCCTGAAAGACCGCCATAGATGCGATTGGTATGAAACTGTTCTCTTCGGCCGGTTAGTATTTTGTGCCCATAGGCCTGATGTCCAACATCCCAAACCAGCAGGTCTTTAGGGGTGTCATACACATAGTGAAGCGCGGTGGTTAGTTCCACTACCCCAAGGCTGGCACCAAAATGACCACCATGTACAGAAACCATGTCAATAATGTACTGGCGAAGTTCATCGCAAACTTCCTGAAGCTGATCGGCCTCAAGCTTTTTTAAATCGGAAGGAGAATTAATCTGAGCGAGTAACTTTCCCGGTTTTGGCTGTTTCTGTTCCATAGGTTTATAAAAATTTACTGCGTATTCGCTTCGTTTACTTGTTCTATACGAAGTTCAGCTTGCTCTAAGATTTCAGTACAAAACTTAGATAGTTGAACGCCTTCTTCATACAGCTTAACGGAATCTTCCAGTGTAATCTCTTCGTCTTCAAGTTGTTCCACTATCGATTCCAATTTCTTTAAAGCCTCTTCAAAGCTGAGTCGTTCCTTTTCTGCCATTAAGATTTTTTTGGTACGGTGATTTTTGAATACAGTTTAGCCCTGAAGGATACCGGTTTTTTAGGAAAAAGGCACAGTTTACTGTGTTGGATGTGATGATTATGAATAAATAGCCCCGTCCTTTAGGGCGGGGGCATTGAGAGTAACACAAAACCCAAGCATCATAAGAATACGCGGAAGATATGGTTTTCGCAGGGTTGGGCACATACACGTTAGTCGGCTACTTAGTCAAAGCTTCGGATACCAGAAAATTTTCATTTCTGCTTGTGGGGCGAAGCTTTTTTGTTCGCTCCTTTTTTAACCCGCCCTAAAGGACGGGGCTATTTATCTCACCGATCACAGTCACCAGTGGATGCGTTGAATGGATTTGCCGTCTGATTCAAAAATGATGGCTCTCTCCCGACTGGTAAAGAGTATTTGGGCGTCTGTGCGATGGAGTCGATTCAGGGCTTCGCGATGTGGATGCCGGAACCGGTTTCGTTCAGCCAGTGACACCACAGCAATTTCGGGAGTCACAGAACTCAGGAAGGCTGAACCCGAACTGGTCCGGCTTCCGTGGTGACCTACTTTCAGAAGATCAGTATCCAATAAGTGATTGTAAGCATGCACCAGGCGTTCTTCCTGGTCTTCGCCCGCATCGCCGGTAAATAGAAACTCCGACTCCCCATATATCACATTCAGTACAATGGAATGTTCGTTCGGGTCAGAGTTATAGATGTTACCATCCGGGCCAAGTACGAGAAACAGCATGGATGGATCCAGCGCGAGTGTATCTCCGGATACCAATGACTGTACAGGAATAGATTTTTCGGTGGCTGATTTCAGGTAGGTTTGATATAGGTTGGAATCATATTCATAACCGGAATTATAAATTACATCGATGGGGATAGAGTTCATCAGCTCAAGAATGCCTCCGATATGATCGGCATGGGGATGACTGAGAACAACGGCATCCAGCTTTTTGATTCCGGCTGATTTAAGATGCGGGATGATAACGGACTTTCCACTATTGTACCCCAGGGACCAAACTCCGGCATCAATCAGAATGTATTTATCGTTCGGAGTGTGGAGGAGGGCGGCATCACCCTGACCAACATCAAAGAAAGTGACGCTCAGTGTGGCCGGCTTTAACCTCTCGATTGCATTAAGTGATGCCATCAGGCAAGCTGTAGCCAGAAAAAAAGTCGTTAATTTCCACCGTAAAGCAGAGGTGTGCCAGGCGGCGATTCCTAATATCAGAAAAAGCCATAGGATGAAAATCAGGTTATTGTTTAGGGAAGCGGTGGTCCAGGCCCAGTCCCACTCTGCGGCCATATTCACAAAGTCGCTCATCCACCCAAGAAAAATATAAGAAGGATAATTGAGGATAAATCCGGCAGCAGGAATAATGGCGGTGATAAACAGAGCGACAAGAGACAGCGGAACCACAATTCCAAGAAAGGGGACGAACAGGGCATTGGCAATAGGACTTACTAAAGAAATTTCCCCAAAGTAATATACCTGTAAGGGATATAACCCAAATTGAACCACCAGTGAAACAATGACGACCATCAGGGGTTTGCTGTACCACCGAACCCGAACCCAATACGGCAGTAGGTTTTGGATGACCGGCAGAATGAGCAGTATAATCAGTACTGCCGAAAAGGAAAGCTGAAACCCGATATCAAATAGCTGCGATGGGTTGATAATTAAGAGAACAAGAGCGGCCGCTGCCGTGAGGTTAATGGAGTCGTTAATCTTATGGAAAAGTTTACCGTAGGTCAGAAAACCGGCCATTACAGATGCTCTCATCACAGATGGAGAAAACCCGGTGATGCCCGCATAACTGAATAGGATCAGGATCAAAAGAAGTAACCCGATTTTGCTTCCATGCTTTTTGGTCCAGAAATAGGGAATGATGATCCAGAAGGGAGCAATGATAAACCCAACGTGTAAACCCGAAACCGCCATAATGTGAGAGAGTCCGGCGCGGGCGAAAGCTGTTTTTGATTCGCTATCTAATTCTTGCTTGTATCCAACCAGTAAGGCCTTGGCTATCGGGGAGGTTTGAGTGTCAAAGTTTTTGTCGACAAGTTCTAAGGCACATTCTCTCCACCACACCCATTCAGCCGGGTTGCTGTTTGGTTGTACCTGGTGAAGGCTGTCGAGCTTGAATTGAGCAGAAATGCTTTGTGCATGGAGGTATGCTTTGTAGTCAAAGCCGAGTGGATTACGCTTTTCGGAAATGGGGATTATAGTTCCTGAAAAGCTCACCTTATCTCCCAATTTAGCTGCTCGCGCCGCTTCGTCTGCCAATATCCGTGCTTTATAGTTCAGATCAGAATTCAGGTGGTTTATTTTTGTTTCAGAAATGGCAACATCCCAGCGTTCTTTACCTGAGGAGGTTGTTGAAATAGAGGTGATCGATCCGGTTACATAGACCGGCTCCCAATCAGAAACTTGAATCAGTTTAATAATCAGCGGAGTTTCTTGTGCGGAATGAAGAGTATTTCTGAATATCCCGAATGAGACGATTAACAAGAGAAAAAGTGAGATCCCCAATTTTGGAAAAGCAGAGATTGAGGACTGCTGAACCTTCCACTCAACCCAGCCAAAAATCAGACAAAGCAGGGTAAATAGAATGAGGGAGAAGTGCAGAGCAGGCTTATAGTACTCATGAAGCAGAATGCCGACAATGATCAGCAGAACAATTCTGACGGCCGGATAGCGGCTAAAGGGGAATTGGTATGTTGTACGGGCTCCCATGTAAGTAAGAGCGATAAATCACCCATTCCTTACAAAAAATTTTATCGCAAATGAGAAATGGGTGGCCAATAAAAAAAGCCTGACCAAACAATCAGGCTTTCAGAAAAAAATATAAGAAGAAGTGTTTAGTCTTCAGTGGGGACTAACCGGTAAATTCCATCTCCTTCCGCAGAAAAATAAATGTAGCCGTCAGGACCTTGCTCAACGGCGCGGATTCTTCCGGCACCTTCTACCAGTTTTTGTTCACCTACAACTTCATCGCCATTCAAATCTAAGTGGGCGATATAGGCGAATTTCAAAGAACCTACCAGAAGATCTCCTTCCCAGCCCGGATATTTATCACTGGTGATGAATGCCATTCCGGATGGTGCAATTGATGGATCCCAATAAGTGATGGGCTGCTCCATGCCTTCGCGGGCGGTGTCTTCGGCAAACTCGGTTCCATCGTAATTAATACCATAACTGATAACCGGCCATCCGTAGTTATTACCCGGTTCAATGATGTTGACTTCATCCCCACCACGCGGGCCGTGTTCGTGCGACCAAACCAGTCCGCTTTCAGGATGAACAGCCATTCCCTGGGGATTTCTGTGGCCATAGGTGTACATGGCATCAAGTCCGTCTTTGCCTACAAAAGGATTGTCAGCCGGAACAGAGCCATCGGCATTCAACCGATAAATCTTACCGCCGTCACGATTGATGTCCTGGGGATTAACATCACGATTTCCGCGATCTCCGATGGAGAAAAACAGATATCCATTATCGTCAAAAACAATGCGGCTTCCGTAATGCTGTCCGCGGCGGGAGTTGGGCGTTCCTTTATAAATTTCTTCAATGGAAGTCAGGCTGTTTCCATCCAGTTTGGCGCGTATAATTTTTGTGTTACTGCCTGAGCCTTCTCCTTGGCTGGAAGCATAGGAAAAGTAAATCCAGCCGTTTTCTTCGTAATCCGGATGGGTTTCTACATCAAGGAAACCTCCCTGTCCGTTCACATCAAGATCAGAAGGAATGCCTTCGGTAATTTCAGCAACAATTTCACCGTCACTGATATGGTACAGGGTTCCGCCTTTCTCGGTTACCAGCATATCTCCATTGGGGAGAAAGCCAATTCCCCAGCCAATACGGATTCCTTCTACAACTAATTGGGCCTCAACGCTAAGGTCAGAGGCCGGAGGGGTCTTGGTGTCGTTGGTTTGGCTGTTGCACCCGGTAGAAAATACAAGCAGCGCAACAACAGGCAGTAAGTGTTGGGTCAGTTTTTTGAAAATCATAATAAGTCTTTGGTTAATCCTGATTATTGGTATAAGAACTGTCGGAATTCATCTACGCCCATATAACCTGTTTTTTTCTTGATAACGTTTCCCTGTGTGTCCAGGATCAGGGAAGTAGGAAATACATAGGCCCCTTTGCTTTGGGCGAATTCTTTGGAGGGGATTTCCTGTCCGTTGAACTGAATAGGTTCCGTTGAGTTCCCATCGATACGAACGGGGATGTAGTTGGCATCCAGTACCTGGCGCACGGTGGAGTCCGGGAATACTTCCCGGTCCATTGCCCGGCAGTATTTGCAGCCGATTTCATATACATCCACAAAAATAAGCTTATCGGTAGATGCGGCTACTTTCTGGGCTTCATTAATCGGAATCCATTCAGGGGCGTTTTCTATTACATTGGGTTGAACCTTGGAAAGGGAGTTGTACATAAAAATCCCAAGGAACGCACAAACCACGATAGTAATGGCAACTTTCTTCTTCATTAACGAAATAAATTGGTTAAAGATGAAAAATAGTAAATCTGAGGCATTTGTTATGCATGAAACCAATTTAAAAGCGGTTAAAGTTCAACAGCTGAAAGCAGATTTTTTTACCTTCCTGAAAAAAATAATTCATGGAAGAAAGAGATTCATACAGGCTCGGAAATGTTCAGGTTACTATCTCGGAGACGGACAAGCCCAACAAACTAAAAGTAGAATGTTTTGACGGGGAGTATCGCTCTGAGTTTACGGTGAGTGAATATGAGTTTAAAAACTACCGTCGCCTGATGAACCAGCGCATCACTCAGGCATACAAAAACATCGATGGAGAAGAGGAAGGTTAAAAACCGAAGCCTCCCGAAATTATCAGGTAAACCAAAATAAAGCTGCTTACCGATAGCACCAGCCCAACCATAAATACGTTGTAGGCAATCCTGATCAGCCGGTATTTTTCAGAAAGAACAGATCCCAATCCATATAAATCGCGGGCCATGGTATCATACAGACGTTCGCTGTCCGTCATCAGCTCTTCCATGCCGGTTACATAATCTTCACGGTTCAGCTTATTAAAATTTCCGAAAAACAGAATGTTCGACCGGTTTGAACGCACATCTTCCAGCGATACTTCTTCTTTGCTAACCCTCGGGCGGGCTGCCAAAACCGAATACACCAGGGCAACCATACAGGTTACCAGTAAAATAGAAGTCGGGATGAGTAGCCAGGGGTTTGAATCAATTTTAGGGGAGATGGATGCAAGGATAATAGATATAATAATCCCGTTGATGCTGATCATGATGTTGGACTTGTTATCTGCAATGGCACTCAGCTCAATGTGAGTGCGGTACGAAGTCCGAAACATATCTGAAACACCCCGCTTGCGTGAGCCGAGATCTTTCTTTTCCTCTTCCGGTTGAGGGTTTTCTTGTTGTGTGTCTGACATGGTTTTCCCGAGTTGTGAATCGCTAAGATACGAAAAGGCAATGAATTAATGAGCGTTGAGGCTCACTTTTGATTCTTTAGGAAGTCCGATCTTATGAACCAGATCTTCAAACCGCGGATCGCCTTTCAGGTTTTTTATGACGGGCAGTGTTTGTATTAAAAGGAGCGAGCCGAGTTTTTGTTTATACGCCTTATTCAGGTACTTGAAGGCCCGGTCTTTATCGCCAAGAGCGGCATATACCATGGCATAATCCAGCGTCAGGTTTTGGTTAGGCTGGTCTTTTTCTCTTTTTTTGATGAGTTCGATACTTTCTTCCGTCCGTTTTTTATCTCCCATCAAAGCGTAAATACAGGCAAGCTGAGAGCCTCCTTTGTACTTAGAATCGATGAGGTCGATGTACTTTTTGGCGGCCCGCAAGGCTTTGTCATATTTCTTTTGGCTCATATAAACCAACGCCCTTCCTTCCAACGCAGCACGGAAAAGAGGATCTAAATCGAGTGCCTCATTAAATGAGTTCAGGGCTTTTTCATAATTGCCAACCACCCAATGGGAGCGGCCTAATTCGAGCAGTGCCGGTAGAGAAAGAGGGTCAATTTTGGCAGCTGCTTCCGCTTGTTGAAGCATCTTATCAAACCGACCGACAATCCGGTTATAAAATGACAAAGCTTGCCGGGCTTCGCTGCTGTTGGGCTCCATGGTTATGGCCTTCCGGAAGTTGGATTCGGCTGTGTAAAAATCCCACTTAAAAAACAGGTTCACGAAACCCAGGGCAATGTAAGAGTCGGCCCGGGAATTGTTAATCTCAATAGCCTTCAGCGCATTCTTTTCTGCCTTGGTAAACGCTTTTTCGCCCGGCATATGTCCTATGGTTCCGAGGTAGGTATAGCAATTTGCAAGATAGGAGTAGGCGTTGGTGTAGGTATTGCATTCACGGATGGCTTTCTCAAAGTAGGTAATGGCTTTTTTGACAGCTTCGGGAGACCGTTTGTTCCAGTAAAAAAGCCCCTGTAAGTAATAATTATAGGCATCAATATTCTGTGTGGAAGATTCATAAAGGCGATCTTTTTCCTGTTCAGTGAAACTGTCCTCCAATCGGGTTACGATTTTAAGAGCAATTTCGTCCTGCACCGAAAAAATATCCTTCATTTCCCCGTCAAAGTTTTCAGACCAGATATGGAAGCCATCATCAGCATTGATAAGCTGGGCGGTAACTCTGATTCGATTTCCGGCCTTGCGCACACTGCCCTCCAGAAGAGTCGCTACATTCAATTCTTTGCCAATATCGCGGACGTCTTTGGTTACGCTCTTGTAGGCGAATACAGAGGTTCGGGAGGCAACGCGCAGGTCTTTTACTTTTGTGAGGGTGTTGATGATCTCCTCGGTGATGCCGTCACTAAAATATTCGTTGTCTGCTTCGGAGCTGAAATTGGTAAAGGGTAAAACAGCGATGCTCTTTTGAGAACTTCCGGTCAGCTCTTCGATGTAGCTTTGTTTGGGGACTTCGAGGCCGCGATCGGCCAGGGCATAGATGCTTATAGGGATGTAGATGTTTTTAAGCTCATGTTCACCGAAAGCCTCTACGCGAATACCGGGGTGATTTTTGACTTCATCAAACACCTTCCCGGAAATCATAACCGAGCCTGTAATTCCCAGCGCCTGAACCCGAGCAGCTACATTTACAGCGTCTCCATAAATGCCTTCATCATCGTACACCACATCCCCGATATGAATGCCAATGCGAAGGGGCACAGTCGGTTCGCTTCGAAGTACTTCCTGAATTTCTTTGGCGCAGTTTACGGCATCCAGGGCGCTGCCAAACATGATGAGCGTGCCATCCCCATAATACTGCATCACCTGCCCGTGATACTTCAGTAAAGACTTCTCGATTACAGATCGCTGACGGTCTCTAAGCTCTTTTGCGTTCGCCTCATTATCCTGCATCATTTTTGAATAACCGACAATATCGGCAAACATGATGGCAGCGAGCAATCGTATGTTATTAGTTTTGGCCATCAGTTATGGCATTGTGACTTGGTGATTTAGATAGGTTTGACCTGTATAAATATACTCAATAATTAAGCCTTAAAGAATATGGGCATTAGAATAAAAATCCTGCTTTCACTGAAAACAAGGTTCCTTCTTCCGAGACACCAATACTCGAATTGATTAAAAAAGATTCAAACACATTAAACCAAATGCCTCCGCCATAGCCGGTATGCCAAAGCTCGGAATTCTCTCCCTCAAACCAAACGCGGCCCACATCAAAAAAGCCACTGATTCCCACCTTTCCGCCTAACAGGTAGTTGTAGAAATCGAAGAGCTCCACGCGCAGCTCGGTGTTATTGAAAAAGCTGGTTCTCCCCGAAAAACGACGCCCGTTGTATCCTCTTAAGTTGGTGGTGCCTCCAAGGGTATTGGCCTCGTAAAATGGAAAGTCTCCAATGTTATGGGCCGAGCCGACTCTGTTGGCGATGGTAATTTGCGGGTCAAGCCGGGGTGAGAAGTACAGCTCCAGTTCAGACTGAAGCCGGCTGAAGGTTTCGTCCGTATTCAGAACTCCCACATTTAACTCCCCATCCAGAATAAGTCGATATCCTTGTTTTGGGTTAAGGCCATTATCTAAATCAGAAAAGTGAAGGGAAGTTACCAAGCCGGTAAACCACTGTTCGTCAAAATCGCCACGTGGGATTCCCTGTGTTGGGTCGGTGACAATGTTGTTCGGGTCTTTCTCCACATTGGTACCACGCAGGTTAATACCGGCATAAAGCTCCAGGATGTTTTTTTGGATGGTCATTCCCGGTTCAATGGAGTACTGATACAGGCGGGCTCGGTAATAATTCAAAGAGCGGTCTTGCAATGTCGTTTCATTTCCGAAACCGAAAAAATTCTTATAACTCTTGGGAAATAAAAACTCCCCTTCCAATTTGACATCCCACTTTTGGATCACATCATACCAGGTTCCATTATAGCGTACGTTTGCAGCTCCGGTAAGCGGGGCGTAATTGGCCCGCGGATAATGAACAGACGCCGGTTGCTTTCTGAAGCCATTTTGAATGATGTTCGGCCCGCCGCCCAGGAACAAACCGTCATCGTTATTGTATTCAAAAAATAGGCTGGCACGGATGGTATTCCAGCGGAAATCCTTGCTGTAATTGTAATGAATATTTTCGGCTTTGTCGTAGAGGTTTACATCGGTGTTAGAGCCTTTCGATACGGAGTTGCCATTCCTTGTATCATAAATTTCAACCTGGCGGAACAAGCCTTTACGGGAGGTTGAATCCGAGTACACATCATTTCCCGAACCGCCGACAATCCTGATTTTGGTATTATTCTTTTCCTCTCCATTCAATCGGAAAATATCGTCATCGCCCATTCCATACAGGCGTAATTCATGGGTTTCATTTCGGGAGAAAACACGTTCATAATATTGCTCCCGAACCTCTCCTTTTCCCGATAGCTTAAACACTTTTACCTGTATTTCATCGGCGCTAAGCACCTGCACCTCAAATAGCTCCCGCTCGTTGCTTCCCTGAATTGAAGCCACACCGGAAATCAGTTCATAGTAGTCGGCAGCAACATCAATTATTTTGTCTCTGCGGATTTTAAACGTTCGGATGGTTTCATCTCCAAACTTCTCAAAAACCGGTGCCGGGTAGTTTCGAACGGCTTCCTCTATCACTTCATCCGTAAGGGAGTTTTTGATGTCTTCCGCAATATCCAGCCAGTCTTTTTTGGTAAGCTGATTTGTGAACCGGCGCGTCATAGCCAGCGAGTTATTATTTAACCCTTTGAGATATCCATAGTCGTCAGAAAAATTTTGATACTGGGAAAAAGGCCCCAGCACTTTAGCCAGTGAAGGTATTACACCGGTCATGTTCATTAGTGCAATATCCCGGTCGCGTGGAATGGGTTTGTAGATTTTGCCTTTCTCGTCTTCCGGTTCAAAAGAAGCCCATCGCCATTGGTCTTCATGCCGATCCCAGTCGGCCAGTAGCATATCTAAGAGCCGGTTTTTGGCAAAAGCTTGTTGGTCCACACGATGATCTATATCATTATCCAGCTCGCGAAGTAGTTCCGTGCTGCTGAGCACTTCTTCAGTAAATCCAACGCTGGCAACATCACTCATGTCGCCGTTGGGGCGTTCTTCAAACAGAGCAAGTTGCCCGCTTATTTCATCGGCATAGACGCCAAGCTTGGGGTCGTCCGGCACATAATAGATCTCGGGGTTGGTATGATAAGTGCCGATGGCATCTGCAAGTGTTGGGATCAACAATGCGGAATAGGGATTGATGATAGAGAACTGATCCTGGGCTAAATCCCGGGCAATGGTTTTCTTGAGTTCTTCATCCCAGATCCGGCCGGCTTCTTTGTCAACTGAGCGGAGCACAAAATCCCGGCCGTCTTCGCGTTCAAGGTGAATGGTGGTAGATTGTCCTTTCCCCCCGGTTCGTACGGGCGTTAACCCGTCTTCCACTTCGGTGATGTCAAACACAGGGAACTCATGTTCAACCGACCAGTATTTTCGGTTATGTGCCCCAATAAAAAACTCGAACAGGCCGTTCTTACCATCATAATCATGGTTGGCAGCAGCCACTTTTGTGCTGTCGGTGTAATCAATGTCAGCCACATCCTCTATGGAATCCTGATCAGGAAAGGCCTCCTCGAAAGGGGGCTTAAGTTGGTTTCGATACAGTAATTTTCCGGTAGACCCATCTCCTTGGGGAGTCCACGCTTCCAGCCAGACAGACCCATCCCCATAATATTGAATAGTCAAAAATCCGTTTCCGGAGTGGATAAACTCAGCGCCCCGCCCGGAGGCTACATAATTCTCTTTTGTGCCGGAACCGCTGATCAGGTAATGATGATTGATGCGGGTGCCTTCCTCGCGGTGATATTGAAGGCTGTGTGCATGACCGGAAGCATATATCAAATCCTCCAGTTCATAGGTGTGAAATAAGTTCTCCAGTGCGTCCACCATTTTTGCATATTGATGATGGTGAACATCCTGTGGGTTGCCAAACACTCTGCGGTACAACGCATATAAACTCCCAAAAACGGGCGGTTTCAGGTGGGTGGAAGGAGGCAGATATCCGCCATGATTCCCATTTGTTTTTAAAGGATGGTGGGCAGCAATCAACAAATAATCATTTCGTTGCTTTTTCAGAATGTCATCCAGTTCGATAAGGATATCGCCGGCATCAAAGAGTTCATACTCTCCGGTATCGCCATATGGTTTGTCGTATTTGTGAAGCCACCACTGCGTATCTAAAACAATAAGCCGGATGTCTTCGCGAAGCCGGGGGTCGTCATTGTCGTCCAGAAGTTTAACGGATACCGGTCCAGGGAAGCCATTGTCGGGCAAAAACGTATTGCCACGATTCAGGTACGATTCCACAAAACGTTCTTGTCGCTTTACGGCCTCTACACCATCAGGTCCACCATCATCCCAGTCGTGGTTGCCGGGTATAAAAACCACACGTCCTTTAAAGTTGTCAACGGTTTTGAGCTGCTCCATTAATCGCTGCTCATAAAAAGCTCTTCGCGGATGAGCAGAGTCAGGGAGTCCATTCATGTAAATATTATCACCCAAAAATACAGCAGCACTTCGCTCGCCGGACTTTTCAAGTTGTTGCTGAAGGAACTTCAGGTTTGGTTCCTGAACATCCAAGGAAGGGGCGCCGGCGTCACCGATCAGGAATACCCGATAGACTAAGTCATTACTGTCGGGGGGAGAAAGAGAAAAGGGGTCGCCGTCTTCCCGGTTAATATATGTTTGGCTGGCCGAACAAGAAGAAAGAAGGAAAAGGAGTAAGAGGGCGTAACACTTATTAATCATCGGGATAAATTAGGGAACCGCATCCTAACAAAAAACCGGGAATGAAAAGGAATGTAACCGGATTAGAAGCAAGGATTAGTGAGAGGCAGGCATAAAAAATCCCGCACAGGTTTTAGCTGCCGGGCTTGTTTTTTTGAATAACTGCTTCCAATATACGGCGGAACCGGTGCCTCGACCAAATCTAATTTCTTTTCGATAACTAATAGCAACTAATAATAAATTATTTGTAGTTTAAAGGTGATAAACAGTAATCAAAATTTGATAATTAAAAAGCGAAATGCCCAAGACAGTAGGAGATTTAACGCTGTATTCGGTCGATGACCTGCATGAGCAACTCGGAATTTCAAAGATGACTTTGCGAACTTACCTTCGGGAAGGACGAATCCGGGGGCGAAAGCTGGGGGTTAGCTGGTATGTTACGGAAGAAGCCATCCGCGAGTATTTTAATGAGCCTCAGGAGCCATCACTCCAAACTTCAAAAAAGAAAAGTGATAAGCAGTACCGGTATATTGTGCAAGGCATTAACGACCTTGTGAGTGAAACCGAAGAATGCGAAACTATTGATGAAGTAATATCCACGCTGAAGGAACAGGCGATCATAAGCTTATTCCAGGTTCGGATTGTGGATAAAGAATCAGATGAAATCACAGAAATTATTAAAGCCAGAGAATTTTTAGAACGCCATGCTTAAACTGAAAGATACCGGATTAGAGGAATTTTCGTTTGGAGACGGACCCGATGATCAATTCTATATTTTAGTGAACAAGAAGATCAGTCCCGATGGAATAGATGTGGACAAACTAAGCAAGACCGACCCCCGGAAATTTGATCAGGTACTCTCTGATATGGGGTGTGTGCTGATGCTGAATGGAGTGGAAGTCACCGAGTTATGCATGCGTGGCGAGCTGGACAATGAAAACCTGCATGAAAGCATGTATGAGCTTGCTAAAGATGAAGGGATTATTAAATAAAGCTTCCTGTTTTAGTTTTTAAGATAACTTGAAAGGCTCATTATTCTGCCACCACTGCCATGCCCTGAGTAAACAGATCACGGTTTTCCCATCGTTGATTTCTCCGGAGTGAACCATATTGACTGCTTCTTTGAAAGGAATACGCTGGCGGGTAACAAACTCATCCTCATCTACTTTCTGCGGAACCGGCTTCAGGTTCCAGGCCACATAGATATGGATGACTTCATCGGAATATCCGATGCCGGGGTAAAAGTGCCCGACGTAGGTGAAATCAGTTGTAGAAACGCCGGCTTCCTCCTCAAGTTCCCGCATAGCGGTAGTATCTTGCTGCTCTCCGGTATCAATTTTACCGGCAGGGACTTCCCAGAAAATCTGTTTCATGGGATATCTAAACTGGCGGATCATCATCAGGTCTCCGTTATCAAAAACTGGAACCACAGCACAGGCACCGGGATGTTTAATCCATTCCCGGGTAGAAGTCGAACCATCCGGCAGCCGGACTTCATCATAGAAAACGTGCAACAGCTTTCCGTTAAAAACTTCTTTCGATGTCAGGGTTTTCTCTACCAGTAATTTGTGCTCGTTCATGGTGGTTTTAGAGACTTAAGGACTGTAAATTTGGACAGGCAATATCGCAATTAAAAACAAGGTTTGGCTAATACAACCAAAAATATAGATGGCAAGAAAGTGGAGGTAACAGGACGGGTATTTACCTGGTCCAATACCATTTCGTTCAGCCGTATTTTAGTGGCCTTTCCGGTGGTATATTTACATTACCTGAATGATTTGCAGGTGAATACCGCTATTATGGTATTAATTGTATATGGAGTGATATCCGATTACCTGGATGGTTTTATTGCCCGAAAGACCGACACCATCTCAGAACTGGGCAAGATGATTGACCCGATTGCCGATAAACTGTGTGCTCTCGTTCTGTTCGTGTACACTGTGTGGATAGGGTGGATTCCCCTTTGGTTTTTGATATTTGCAGTAATCCGGGACAGTATGATCATGCTGGGCTCGTACTATATCAAAAAGAAATATAATAAGGTGGCCATGGCCATTATGTCCGGAAAAATTTCTGTGAACGTGTTAGCCTTGTACTGGATCGCTGTGTTTTTCTTTCCGGATGCCGGAAGCGTTCATATGTTTTTGATGGCATGTTCACTCACATTAATGATTATCTCCTGGATCGATTACTTTAATCGCTACCGCCTGATTATGAGCGGAGCAGAATTCAATTAGCTATTATTTATATGGGATTTCTTGAAAAATTAGGACTGAAGAAAAAAGAAAAGCTTGACGAAGGTGTTGAGAAAAGCCGCGATGGCCTGCTCAATAAAATCGGGAAGGCCTTTGTCGGGAAAGATAAAGTTGATGATGCCATTCTGGATGACCTCGAAGAAATCCTGATTACTTCGGACGTAGGGGTTAACACCACCATCGAAATTATTAAGAAAATTGAAGCCCGGGTTGCCAAAGATAAGTATGTAACGCAGGATGAGCTGCAGGCAATGCTCCGGGAAGAAATTGTACACCTGCTGGAAGACAATGCCCCTGATAAACCCGCAGAATTTGAAGCTGAATTCCCCATCAACCCACACGTTATTTTAGTGGTTGGGGTGAATGGAGTCGGGAAAACGACCACCATCGGAAAGCTGGCTCACCTATATAAAAAAGCAGGCAAAAAAGTGATTTTAGGAGCTGCAGATACCTTCCGTGCGGCGGCGGTCAATCAGCTTAAAATCTGGAGCGAACGAGCGGATGTTCCCATCATCCAGCAGGGCCAAAATGCAGACCCGGCTTCCGTTGCCTACGACACGGTTGCAGCAGCTAAAGCCCGGGGAAGTGATGTTGCTTTGATTGATACAGCCGGCCGGCTTCACAACAAAAAAGCACTGATGGAAGAACTCGCTAAAATAAAGCGGGTGATGGGGAAGGTGGTGGAAGGAGCTCCCCATGAAGTGATTTTAGTACTGGATGCTTCCACCGGACAGAATGCCATGCAGCAGGCAAAAGCGTTCACTGAAACGGTAGATATCACCGGGCTGGCTCTCACTAAATTAGATGGAACGGCTAAAGGAGGGATCGTAATCGGAGTATCGCACGAGCTTAGCGTTCCTGTTAAATATATCGGGCTGGGTGAGAAAATCGAAGACCTTCAGGTATTTGACCGGGCCGGTTTTGTGAATGCGCTGTTTGGGGAATAAAAAAAGCCACGTTTATCACGTGGCTATATCTTTATATATAAAGAGTTTTTAGCCTCCCCCTGTTTTACCTCCATCGTCTGGGTTATCGGTGCCGTCTCCGGGCTTGTCATCGTCCACGGCATTGTTTGCCCTATTGCTGCTCAACGTATCTTTCATTTTGTTTGATTATTTCTTGTTCATCGAAAAAAAACAATATATTGGCATTAATTGCAATAATGAGAGTGTACATGAAGACCGTTTACTTAACCGCTATTCTGATGGTATCGGGATTTATTCCGGGACTTAAGGCGCAAGATACCGCTTCAGATTCGCTGTACAATCAGGCCCATGATTTGTACCGGCAGGCCAAGTATGAGCAGGCGGCTGATCTGTTTAAGGAAGCATCTGAAAGTTACCTATCGGTTGGTGATTCTGCAGACTGGGCACTTTCCATTTTGAGACAAGGTGATGCTTTCTTGAATCAGGGTGAAGTAAGGAAAGGGGAGGAACTTTTTATATATGTAAGTGAACATCACCCAAGAAACGCGGAGCCCTCTTTAAAAGCCCAAATATTTAAAAATTTGGGGAGGGTGTACCGGCAGATGGAGCAATACGAGAAATCAACCGGGTTTTACCAAAAAAGTATTGACTTTGCGGCTGTCACTAAGGATTCATCCCTTATTGCGCAACTAAATAATAATATTTCCTACCCTTACCTGTACTCCGGAGATTATGAAAAGGCCTTTTCTTATCAGAAAAAAGCAAAAGAAATTTATGAGTCTATAGGAGAAGAGTATAATTTATCC